>CAMCBV010000012.1 GCA_945873125.1 Prosthecobacter debontii | reverse complement strand
TAATCTCATGGGACAGCATAGGCACGTAAACTCGTCATTCACTCACCAACTCAAAAAAACTCGCAATCGCCATCACCCAAATCGGACCATTAAGCCTTGTAAATTCAAGGCTTGCACAGCCCCGCGCTTATGCTGTGGGATACCTGTGTAATGAGTTCATGCTCTATGCGTTTGACGATCCTCGCTTCACAGATCGTGCGCATTCAAGGGTGCCGATCCAAGACTTGGCTGCTTACTACCAACTTTACGATCACCAAGCCGCAGTCCCAAATGGGTTCACCAACGGCAGGCGTGAAGGAGTCCATATTGCCACCTCTGGTATTCAGATGAGTGTGCCGGATTATGACGGAGCAGTAAGGGGTCCAGGCAGGCAAAGAATTTTACGGGAATACACCACATTATACCGCCAACCTGTCATGACGAAGATTCAGTATCTTCTCGTTGTTTCGTCGGCTCCCATCACCGCTCTTGATAGACAGATCGTGTTGGATCTGATCGCCCGCAACGATGCTGGAAATTATGTTCCAAACGCACCCATAAGAGACACCGACACCCATAAACTCCGGGTTGGTCTCATGCCGTTGGTGACGATGTGGAACCCGACGAACCTGCCCCTCGTAATGGATAAGGAGCAAATTTTGGAGTTTAACAAACCAACTCCGGTCATCTTTAAATGGCGCAAACACCCAGGAGGAGGCGCTCCGGTCGATTCCCAATGGTTCAACCTGAGTCACCTCACCAAGCCGCACGGCAATCAATCCGCCATAGGAAATGGATTTTGTTTCTTCAGAATGAGTTTAGGTGGCACTGGTGCTAGATCCGTCACCTTCGCGCCAGGTGAGGTCAAGATATTCTCAGCCGATCCATCGAATGGCGCCATGCTGGATGCTGATGGAAGAGCAGTAAGTTTCACCACAGAAGGAGGAGTGAACAACACCGTCAACCGCTTCGATCCATTCGCCTTTTTTCGTATGCCGAATTCGGCGCCTGCCGTTCGAACCGATGCGCCTCATTTCTTCAACTCCTATTTAGCAGGAGGAGAAGGCTCTCACATGGTATTCAATGCCAGTGACAGCATCTCATTATTAGTCTCAAACGACACAGCGAGTAAAACCAATTGGGCGGACAGCAGGACAGTGACTAACGCTTTCGCTCTCCCTGGCGCAGCGTTTGCTTTTTCCCTGCTTGACCCAGGCTACCGTGCGAGATGGCAAGACGGAATCGATCACATTAGGCATTATTCGATGATCAGCCGACACGGGACCAATGCTGTAAACCGTCCCGCACTGTGGCAATTTAGCAACGAGTTGATAACGCCAGCCTTCCCTGGCGGGACAGCTCCCATTCCCTTCGACAGTCATCCTGATTCAATCAGCGGAGAGGATTTGATTAGCGCGGGTAACGAAAAAGAGGCGATTGGACTGCTGGAATACTCAATGAGCCTGGGCTGTGAAATTGGCACACGTTCCGCGGCCGGCTTTGGTGGTGGTCGGCGTCTTGCGAGTCGCCCTTTTCTACATAGTCCATGCGGCGCCCCGCCAGTCATCGATCAATCGGATCCAGCATCTCTCTATAATGTCGGTTGGGACTGGCAGCTTGGAAAAGTGAATAATATCGAAGACTCGATCGTGCGAGGGAAGCCGAATAGCGGAAACGGTTACTTCGGCGGGGGTTATACAATCGGAGCCGGTACAACCCATCTTATCCAACGCGAGATACCGGTTCTCCCTCCGATTTCCATCGCATCCCTAAGCCATGCACAACTCGGAGGCTTTAGCTTGGGCAACTTTTTCATGATTGGTGATAATCCACTCACCGACCAACTCTGGCACAAAACTCCTCGGTTCAATAACCCGGAAAGCACCGATTATCAGAAGACCACGGCGACCGGACAAGGAGGGCTGGGTCCGCATGTCATGCAGGCGATTGGCAACTCTTACGCTCATCCCAACATTCCGGCACAGAACGCGTTCACGACCAAGACGCGCCTCTTAGATATGGACGTAGGTGAAAGTAGGAACGTGCCATTTGTAGATCATTCCTATCTCGCCAACAAAGCGCTATGGGACGAGTATTTCTTTTCCTCCATCGCACCCCAACCAGCCAAGGTGCGGTTCTATGGTGCTACTAGTGATAAAACTGCCAAGCAAGTTGCTGAGGATTTTTTCTTTAATGATAAGCCACTGCCGAATAGGCGCATAACGTCTTATCAAAATCAGCTAAACCAAGCCGCATTGGACTCACGCTTCACGGAAGCCGATAAATACATCGATGGATTAGCGGATAAAATTGCCGCCAACCTGATGGTTGAGGGCGCCTTCAATATCAATTCAACCTCGGTCGAAGCATGGAAGACACTGCTTTCCAGCCTCAAAGGTAAACCGATTACCTACCTCGACGGCGGCTCCACACCAAAGGAAGCCACGACTACGGAAACCCCGCTCGCCGCAGGCATCTTGCCCAATGTGAAGCCGATCATGACATCCGACATCACCTCCCCCTCGACTCCTCCGGAACAATGGAAGACTGGTAGGATTCTAACAGACAACGAAATCGATCTACTTGCGAATGCCATCGTGAAACAGGTCAAACTCAGAGGGCCGTTCCTATCGCTCTCGGAATTCATAAACCGCCGCCTAGATTCGCGGAATCAGTCCTTATCTCTAAAGGGTGCACTACAAGCCGCTCTCGACGACGAAACTGTGCCCATCAATGCTAATTTTAGACTAGCGAACCGCATACTGGATTCGGAGACAACTAGCATTACCGGTTTTGCGTTTCCCGAGGCCGCAAAAGGCCCCATCGCCTATGGCAGTATGGCTTACGTCGATCAGGCCGATGTGTTGAGGAATTTCACCGAACAACTCACCCCGCGTGGTGATACATTCGTCATTCGAACCTATGGTGATGCTCTTGACAAAAATGGTAACATTGTTGCTCGTGCATGGTGTGAGGCTGTGGTGCAACGCCTTCCTGAATATGTGAATTCAGAAGACGCACCTCAACTCAAACAGGCCGACTCATTACTTTCCAGCGTGAGTAAAACCTTTGGAAGAAAATTACAAATCACCGGCTTCCGCTGGCTTAACTCAGATGAAATTTAGCATGACTAACAGTCCCTATCGTTCGCGCATCTCTATCATCTACCGGATTTTTTTTGTCATCGGTGGCATTTATTTAATGTCACAGGTTTGCTCAGGTCAGGAAAATAATATTTCATTACAATTTGTAGCGTTCCCGAAGATAGCCAATGCGGAGCCAGTTGAGTTACTGTTGACTGATGGAAAAACCATTAAAGTCGAACTACCAACAAACAGGCTCTCACCAGTCTATAAAGTAAAACCCATGACACAATGGGCGCTTGGAAAATCATCCGTGAATGACAAGGGAGACTTCGTATTCAACACTTACGGCAAAGCTCCACCTATCGCTTCCACCAGTCAATTAATCTTAGTCATCCGCGACGGCCCAAATGATTCCGATGGCTTGAAACTGATTCCTATGGACAATAGCGCCGTCAACTTCGGAGGCGGTAAATTTTTATTCATGAACGCCGCCAAAGTAGATATTGCTGTGGAAATCGGGGACGTGGAAATCGTAATGGAACCGCGTCAACACAAAATGGTGCAACCGAAGCCGTCGAAGAGCGAGGGAGAGAGGGCATACCTATTCGTTTACTTACACTTCCGCAAAGGAACAGAAGCAGTTCCGTTTTACGACTCGACGTGGCGTTATAACAAAAATGTGCGATCCATGATTTTCATATATCATGATCTGAATACCAATCAACTCCGCACTCATACGATACGTGACTATTTAACGGAGTAAGATCTTGGAGACCATGTATCAATGACATGTATGCTGAACTCCGATTCCAGAAATTGATTATCGAAACTGATCACTTGTAGTTAGCCCTAAACTCGGTAAAAAATGAGTCTATAAGTCTCATTAATGATACCGATCAAACCAAGCAGTCTAAATGCGTGATTTCCTCACCATAGAAAGTGATTTCTAGCCCCTTTTGAGACAGCTTTTTCGATAAGACAGTTTAAACTGGAATACAGGCCACGCTAATCCTGTTTTACGTTGAACCTCTTCCTTGTAGTTTGAAGTTTAAAATTTAGAGTTTCCCCACCTTGAACGCACGCGTCCTCATCGACGGGCCCTCCGAGCTCGTTTTTGACTATGCCATCCCCGCTGACCTTCCTGTCGCCGAGGGTTGCCGCGTGCGTGTGCCGATCCGTCAAAAAACCACCTCGGGCACGGTGCTCGCGATTGATGAAACGCCCGACCAAAGCGAATTCGCGATGCGGGAAATTCAATCTCTCATTGATCCCGAACCGCTCATCACGCCGACCCTCCTCAAGGTCGCCCGCTGGATCGCCAACTACTACGGATCCAGTATAGAAAGCGTCATCCGCTCGATCTTGCCAGAAGCCGTCCGCACGGAGGATAACTCCGCGAAAACCCGCCGCATCGCCACAGCCATAGAAGATATCGATCCCGCCGAACTCACCAAACTTGAAAAACGTGCCGCAAAACAATATGCGATTCTTTTCCTGCTGCTCCAGGCACCGGACCGAACCCTCCCTGTCGCCGATCTCGGCGAAAACTCCGCACCTTCCCTCAAAAGCCTAGCTGCAAAAAATTTCATCAGAATCTCCACCGAAGAAATCCGCCGCGACCCGGAAGCCGCCGAAATCATCGTCGCATCCCACCCTCTGACCCTCAACCAACAACAGCAGGACGCCTTCGAAGCTATTAAATCTTCTCTTGGCGGACTTGGCGACTTGGCGGTTCAACCTTTCTTACTGTTAGGCGTGACGGGAAGCGGTAAAACCGAAGTCTACCTCCAATCCGCCCAAGCAGCCCTCGATCTTGGCAAAACTGTCCTTGTCCTCGTCCCCGAAATCGCTCTCACCCCACAAACTGTCCGCCGTTTCAAAGCACGCTTTTCACAACTCGAAGATCAGGTCGCCGTTCTTCACTCCAACCTCTCACAGGGCGAACGCTTTGATGAATGGCACCGCATTCGCAAAGGTCATGCCCGCATTGTCATCGGCGCGCGCTCCGCTGTCTTCGCGCCTCTGCCAAATCTCGGGCTCATCATCGTCGACGAAGAACACGAGTCGTCATACAAACAGGAAAACCCGCCTCGCTACCATGCGCGCGACGTCGCGGTTCTGCGCGCGGCTTTCGAGCCCTGCACCATCGTTCTCGGCTCCGCCACTCCCTCTCTCGAAAGCTGGCAGAACACTCTAACAGAAAAATATCATCTACTCCGTCTCGATCAACGCGCCGATGCCCACTCGATGCCCCTCGTCCGGGTCATTGACATGCGTTTGGAGAAACAAAAACAAAAAGGCCAGGTCGCGATTCTATCCGACCGGCTCCGCAGCGCCCTCGAGCAACGCCTCGCCAAAGGCGAACAATCCATCCTGTTTCTGAACCGACGCGGTTTCGCCCGCTCCCTGCAGTGCCACGGCTGCGGTTATGTTTGCCAATGTCCGCATTGCGCCGTCGCGCTCACCTATCACCGAACCGATGAGCGCCTAGTCTGTCATGTTTGCGGACACCAGTCCATCGTGCCTCGAAAATGTCCAGAGTGCCAAAACCCCGGCATTGCACTGCAAGGATACGGCACACAGAAGGTCGAAGAGGTTCTCCAAAAGATTCTCCCTGAAGCCCGCTTCGCACGTATCGATGCCGATGCGATGCGCCGTAAAAACGCGCTCAAAGACATCCTGAGAAATTTCAAATCAAAGAAGATCGATATCCTGATCGGCACCCAAATGATCGCCAAAGGTTTGCATTTTCCCAATGTAACCTTGGTCGGAATTCTCAATGCGGATCTCGGACTTCATGTTCCGGATTTCCGGGCGGGTGAGCGCACGTTTCAGCTCATCACCCAAGTCGCCGGACGCGCTGGGCGTGGTGCGTTAGAAGGCGAGGTCATTGTTCAAACCTTCACCCCTCACTCACCTAGCATCCAGTTTGCCCGCAAACATGACTTCGATGGCTACGCGGAACAGGAAATGGAAATGCGCCGCCAATTTCGTTTTCCACCCTTCGCTCACTGCGCCGTCCTCACCGCCCGCTCCACTCACGAGCGCCGTGCGGAGTTCACCCTGCAAACGCTTCATCTCCGGCTGAAAGAAGCCCTGCCACCAGGCATCTCATTGGGAGAGGTTTTACCCAGCCCGCTCATCAAATCCCACGATCAGTTCCGCTTTCAAATCACTCTGCGCGCCCACAAAGCCCGCCCCTTGACCAACCATGTCCAAAACATTCTGCAGAAAACCACCCTGCCCGATGATGTCACGGTAGTCTTCGATATGGATGCATATAATTTTTCCTAAAATGACAGGGTGATAATGCTGTGATTGACGGCTTCCATGGAACCGGACCGCTGATTCATCAAATCAAAACAACTCTTTGAGCTCGGCACCCTCAGTCTTCGAGATCAAGGTATAAGCAAAACTCTCATTTGCCCAACACGCCTGAGCCCATTCACCCGATTTGCCAATCTGCGGCTGATCCACCGTTGGCAAATCGCCTTCCATGTCATCGCGACGGAAAATAATCAGGTGAACGATTCCTTCTTTTTCACCAAAGCAGATCAGTGATCCTTTCTTTTCACCCACTGAAATTTCACAGCATCCCAGCCCTTTCATCGCCTCCAGGCCCCTTGGAAATTTCATGCCTCCACAGGGCAGTTTTTTTCCTCGCAGATAAGAAACCAACTCATGTTGATCCGTATCTTTTTTCTCGAATGAAAAACCGGGTGTCTGATACATCCCGACAAAACTCGCCTGAACCGCATCGACTGTGATCTGACGCTTCGATGAGGTAGCAATGCTTCCAGCCTTGGGATTTTCCACCAAGAATACAAAAGCCATCACCATGCCGGCCGCCGCCGCCACAGGCACGGCGAAACGCATCCATGGGAGAGGCTTCATCTCCACGATCTTGGTGCGCTCCATCGATTCCAGAACACGGGATCTCAGCCCGACCGGAACTTTGACACTCGCCAAGCCGGTAACCATCACATGGTCATGCTCCAACTCCGCCTTCGGGTAACCTGATCCACTCTGAACCATCGCCAGCAATACGCTTTCACGCAAGCCTCGCGGCAAATCCACTCTCGCCAGACATTCCGCAAACTCCGCATCGAAAGCCCGCTCTTTCATCAGCCATTGTCCGAGATCGCGATCCTTGGTCGCAAGCTTTAGAGCCTCCGCGAAATCAGCATCATCCGTATCCGCTCCATCCGGCCGGAAACTCTGAAGAATAAATTTTGCACGTTCCTTATCCATGATGTTTTTTGAAAATCTCTGGGTTCACATCGATCAAATTTTTCGGAGCGCTTGATGGTTCTGATGTCATCCGCTTTCTCAACAGTTCTTTTCCACGCGATAACCGCGACATCACCGTCCCGATCGGCACATCCAAAATCTCGGCAATTTCCTTGTAACTGTGTTGCTGTAGATAAAACAAAGCCAGCGGCGCCTGATACATCTCATCCATTTCTCCCAGTAGCTCCACCACCCGCTGCCCATCCATCTGGCGATCCGCCCGCTCTTCGTTTCCGCTCACCTCCTGCTCAACATTTTCATCAAGCGGCTCATCCGAGAACCTTGCTTGCTTTCTGCGTTGCCCCAAAAACTCGCGGTGAAGCGTCGTGAACAACCAAGTCTTCGCCTTACTCCTATCCCGCAGCTGTTCATTCTTGGCAGCCCATATGCAAAAGGTCTCCTGCACCAAATCCGCAGCGTGCTCCGGATTACGCGTCAGCGAGTATCCGAAGCGATACAACGCCTCGTAATAGGCATCCACCAAATCTGCAAATTCACTCATACTTTCTTCTACGAGGCATTTACCCCTCAGGCTATTCCGAATATATGCTTTGATCATGAAAAAAAATCCCAACACTGGCCGTAGCCACAGTTTAAACCCATTTTCCATGCGCCTGCTGATCCTCTCGCTTCTCACCCTCACCTCGCCCATTCACGCCCAATTCGTTTTTTCCGAAAATGACGGCATGGTGGAGCTTCATCACGGCAGTAAGCTCGTCACAGCCTTGAGAACCGACTACCGCTTTCCCTACCTCTATCCCGTCCATTCATCCTCAGGCGCCAACGTCGTCCGCAACTGGCCGATGAAACCCGATGTCAGCGGAGAAGAGCAAGACCACCCCCACCACCGCGGTATCTGGCTCGCTCACGGCTCCGTCAACGGGCACGACTTCTGGGCCGATACCAAGAAAACCCATCCCACAATCCGCCTCAACTCCATCACTCATCAAGAGGCCAAAAATAACATCGCCCAACTCGCCGCGGACCTGACATGGGTCGCAGAAAACACCGAACTGCTGAAAGAAACCCGCCATTACGCTTTTTCCAAGCCCAACGCCGAAACCCTACGCATCGACATCCATTCCACCCTCACCGCCATCGCGGACGAAGTCGTTTTCGGCGATACGAAAGAAGGCACCTTCGCCATCCGCACCGACCGCACGCTCCGCGTCAAGGGCCCAACCGCAAAAGCGACTCTGACAAATTCGAACGGTGAAAAAAATCTGAATGCTTGGGGAAAACGCGCAAATTGGGTAGCTTATACGGGTCCAGATGAACTCGGAAAACCCACCGTCGTCGCCATCATCGGCAACCCAAATTCCTTCCGCAACCCAACCCATTGGCACGCCCGCGATTACGGATTACTTGCCGCCAACCCTTTTGGCATCCACGATTTCGAAAAGAAAAAAGATAAAACTCTCGGCAACCATACCCTGAAAAAATCGGAATCCTTGTCACTGAACCACACCGTCATCATCCACCAAGGCGACCTCGAAACTGCAAAACTCAACGAAACCCTCATTTCACTCACACCGCCATGAAACTCTCCCGCCGCCACTTCTTGTCCACCTCCGCCCTTGCCGGAGCTTTTACGTTCATCCCTTCACGCGTCCACTGCGCTTCTTCACCCAATGGCGACCTCCGCGTCTGCCTCATCGGCTTTAACGGCCGGGGCAAAGGTCTCGCTGGTGAACTTTTGAAATGCAAAAATGCCAAGCTGGTCGCGCTCTGCGATGTCGACTCCGCCGTCCTCGACTCTTATGCCGCCGAGTTGGAAAAAAAGAATCTCAAGGTCATCAAGTTCAGCGACTATCGCAAAGCTTGCGAATCGAAAGAAATCGATGCCGTCATCATTGCCACGCCCAACCACACCCACTCACTCATCGCCACAACCGCCGCCGCCAATGGCAAACATGCCTATGTTGAGAAGCCTGTTTCACACAACGTCTGGGAAGGGCGCCAACTCGCCAACGCCGCAATAAAATACAAAACGATCATCCAACACGGCTTCCAACGTCGCTCCGAAAGCGCATGGCATGAGGCCTATGAGTTCATTCAATCCGGCGCCATCGGCAAAGTGAAAATCGCACGTGGTTTCTGCTACAAACCCCGCCCATCCATCGGCAAAGTGACCGAAGCCAAGGTAGCTCCCAGCAATGTGAATTATGATCTTTGGTGCGGACCGCGCGAAGTCGCGCCCATCATCCGCACCAAGTTCCATTACGACTGGCATTGGCAATTTGACTACGGCAACGGCGATCTCGGAAACCAAGGCCCTCACCAGCTCGATGTCTGCCGCTGGTTCACCGGCGATCCCAAACTCCCAACCTCCGCACTCTCGGCAGGTGCCAGACTCGGCTACCAAGACGACGGCCAATGGGCGAACACCCAGATCTGCTATTTCGATTATCCAACTCCCATCCTCTTCGAAGTCCGCGGACTTCCCACCAAACCCTACAAAGATCATCCAATTGGAAACCTCATTGAATGCGAAGGAGGATACCTCTCCGGTGGACACGGCCCGAAATGTGACGCCTTCGACAAAGACGGCAAAAAAATCCAATCCTTCCAGGGTTCGAAATCGCACATGCAATCCTTCGTCGATTCCTGCCACTCAGGAAAAATCGATGCAGGACACGGTGCCGAAAGCGGACATCTCTCCTCAGCCCTCGCCCACATCGGAAACATTTCATGGAAACTCGGCGCACGCACCAAACCCGCCGCCATTCGTGAGGCCATCTCCAACAACATCGCCTCCGACGCTTTTGCGAGAATGCTCACTCACCTCGAAGACAACAAAGTCGACCCAGAAAAAGATCTGATCACTCTCGGAAAAAATCTAACCATCGATCCCGATAAGGAAATCTTCACCGGTGCGGATGCAGAACTAGCCAATCCACTCCTCAAGGGAAGTTACCGCAAAGGTTATGAGATCGTCGTCTGAGCGGCTCTACCCAAGGCGGCTCGAGAATGTTTCATCTGCCTCCTGACCTTGGTTGTGAATACTCTCAAGACGTGTAGATCGCGACAGGTCCGGTTCCACCGCCCTGCACGGAGCGTAATTTTGCAACGGATTTGATAACGATCTGAGCCGCCTGCATCGCCTCAGCATGGGTGTTACAGCGGGAAAAGCTAAAGCGCAGACTGGTTTTTGCCACAGCTTCAGAAATTCCCATCGCGAGTTGCACATGGGAGGGCTTGCGTTTGCCCGTCATGCAAGCAGAGCCTGCGGAACAAGCCATACCTGCCTCATCTAACAAAATCAACATACCTGAAGCATCGCAATCTTGGAAAGAGAGGTGGGTCGTGTTTGGCAAGCGACTGATCACTGCCCCATTCAGTGCACACCCGCTGAGACCCTCCATGACATGGTTTTGAAAGAGATCTCGCATCGCCGCTAAATCCTTTTCCAAGCCCGATTCCAGCGCTTGTTTGGCAAATTCCGCAGCCTTCCCCATCGCCACAATCGCAGCGGTGTTTTCTGTGCCGCTTCTGCGGCCCGCCTCCTGACCCCCGCCAACGAGCAGGGGCGAAAAATCAAATCCGCTCCGAATATACAACGCACCAATTCCTTTCGGTCCGTGAAATTTATGAGCAGAGATGGACAACATATCCACGGGTGTCGATTTAACGGAAACGGGTATTTTTCCGACTGCCTGAATCGCATCGGTATGGAACGGCAGCCCCTTGGAGCGCGCGATTTCTAACAATCTGGGAATCGGCTGGATGACTCCTGTCTCGTTATTTGCCATCATCACGGAAGCAAAGGCGGCACCTTCACAGGACTCATTGAAAGCATCCTCATCGATCATTCCGGAAGCATCCACTCTGACAATTTTCGTCTCTCGCTTCAGCCTCTCAAGATAGCGCAAAACCGCACTGTGTTCGATAGCCGAAGTCACTACGGCCCCCTCCGATGAAAGAGTATGCAGCGAATGAAGCGCCGTATTGACACTTTCCGTTCCACAACCCGTGAAAACGATTTCTCCCGGCTCCGCACCAATCAGCTCCGCGACTTGCTTACGTGCTTCTTCAATGGCTTTTCGCGCAAATTTCGCGTTCCGATAACTTCCCGAGGGATTCGCATGATGATCACGCAACCACGGCAACATCGCATCCACCACCTCAGGCAGCATACGGGTTGTCGCATTCGCATCAAGATCGATCACCTTTTGAGTTTCGGTTTTCTGAATGAAAAAACAACCAGGAATCCAGAATTACAAATAATCGGGAATCCGCGCCATAACTTGCTCGAGCCAACGCATCGCTGCATGACCCCATGTCATCGCCGTTCCAAACCATGTGTAACCGAAATCACGCAGGCTCTCTAAAGGATTTGGCGAGGCGAAACAAAGCAGTCCGATCAAAACGACCAAATTACCAAAATAAATCAAAACCAGGGAAAGAAAGGTGCCGTTGTCTTTAAGATCGGGTTGATCCCGTGGAATCATCCAAATCGTCCATGCCATATGAAAGGACCATGAAGCTCCGATTGCGGCATAAAAGAACAGATCCGCCTCTCCGGGCAATTTCCAGAAGAAACTTGGAACCGCATACAAAATCACCGCGACCACACTCCAGAAAGGAACGAAATAAGGTGACAACGAGATAACCCAGTTACTCTTGTCCGTGGTGACGTATCCGCCTGAAGTCCCCCACTCCATGTCATAAACCTTGCCACCAAAACATTTTACAAAAGCCGCATGCGTCAGCTCATGCCCGAAAACATAAAGATAAAGGAAAAATGGCTGTGCCAGCTTCGAAGTGAACCAACCCAGCATCACCAGCGCGCCGACAATGAAATACCAGAATTGTGGCGTCTGCCAGAATCCTTGCTCCATGGTTGCGTGAGAAAAGGTTTTTAAAAACGTCCAACTCGTCACCCAACAAAACGGCAGCAACAATAGCGCCAAGGCCCAACGAAGCAGCGTTTTCCCAAACCCAGCCGCATCTTCCCGCTCCGTCTCCACATCCTCCAAGGCAATCGATGCCCAGACCGATTTTCCCACTCTCTGATTCAACTTGCGGTTTTTACCCAATTGCTTGTCCGCACGCTCATGCGCTCGCCGATTCACCGATACCAAACCGTCATACGGAAACTTCGGCCCCCGCTTGCGATTTGGCGTATTTCTCGCCGGTGATGTCTTCTTGCTGAAACTCATGTCGATTGAGGCGTGAATTTTATTTAAGAAAACTTAAAGAATCAAGCCTAGGGTCGATGTTCTCTAAAATTCCGCCATCATTTCTTCCTTCGCTTGGTTTTTTTCTCCCAGCCAGCCATCAAAACTGCTAACCCAAACACCCATGCGCATCAGCACTCTCATTTTGACGCTCAGCCTACCGCTTCACGCGGAAAAGCCGGCCCCTGCTGAAAACGCGACTCCAAAGGAATCCACCGAAGCGGCATATCCGGCCCTGGAAAGATTTGTCAAAGTCTTGGAAATCACCAAAGCACGCCACCCGGATATGGACAAACTCAGCTATGACCGGCTGATCAATCGCGCGCTCGACGGCATGCTTGGGAGTCTCGACCCCCATTCGTCTTTTATTTATCCGGAAATGCGTGAAATGATGGGGGATACGGGTGAACTCAACAACGAGATCCCCAGTCTCGGTCTGAGCCTTGGGAAAAACTCGGAATGCGTTTACCTGAGCGCCGTTGATACCACCGGACCCGCCGCCATGGCGGAACTCAAGCCGGGTATGAAACTCCTCCAAATCAACAACCAGGACACCTCGAAAATCCCTCTGAAAAACGCCCTTGAGTTACTCGTTGGAGATGCCGGCAAGACCACCCGGCTCCTTCTTCAGGATCCATCAAAGCATGCTAAAACCGAAATCACCCTGACCCATCGATATGTCGAGGAGAGATCCCTGATTCTAGCAAAATTGTTAGAAAAAAATCCACAAATCGGCTATCTCCGGCTTGCTCAGTTCGGCTCCAACTGCGCGCGGGAAATCGAAGCCGCCCTCGATGAACTCGAAGACAAAGGCATGAAATCATTGATTCTCGACCTCCGCGAGAACGGCGGTGGAGATCTCCATGAAACCGTCAAAATCCTAGGCCTGTTTGTCGCACCCGAAACAGCTGTGGTCTCTGTCAGGGAACGTGACAAACCCGAGGAATTCCTCAAAACTCCCGAACGCCAGCGCCGCAACCGCCCCTACCCGATAGTCGTTTTGATCGATCGCCATTCAGCTTCGGCATCCGAGCTGACGGCTGGTTGCCTCAAGGACCTCAAGCGCGCCACCATCATCGGCGAACTCAGTTATGGAAAGGGCAGCGTCCAAAATATCATCCCTATGGGGAATTCCACGGCCTTGCGTTTAACCGTCGCCACTTACCATACGCCATCCGGAGAAACCCCGCACTACAAGGGCATCACTCCTGACACCGTGATTCACTTCACCGATACGGATCGCGAAAATTTCCTCAAAGCCGCGCGCCTCTCCTTCCTCAGCCCCAAAGAAAAAGAAGCCTTCGACAAATGGACCGACCCCGCGATCGCGGAAGCGATTAAAGCACTGAAGTGATTGAGTCGCGATCGAATATGAAGAAATTTTAACCACGAATTTCACGAATTTCAAAAAATTGAAAACGAATTAGCTGATGCTTATACTCAACGGCCTTCCATCAGTAAACATTCGTGTTATTCGTGAAATTCGTGGTTAAAAATATTCTCAGTCCTCGAAAAGCCTTTGACCCAATCTCCAAGTTTGCAAATCAACTGAAAGGCCCGAAGTTGCACCGAACGTATTCCAAGATCGTGATTTTTCCTCGTTTTCTCCCGCTCCTCGTCCTTGGCGCATCTGCCATGGCCGATGAGACATTTAAAAACGAAATCCAACCTTTGCTCGTCGAGTATTGTTTCGACTGCCACGGGGACGGTTCGAAGAAGGGAGATTTCCGCATGGACAGCCATAAGGATCTCTCCGCACATCTCACAGATCGCAAACACTGGATGCCTATTTGGAGGAACCTGCGTTCACAAATCATGCCGCCCTCGGATGAGGCGCAGCCCAGTGCCGAGGAAAAACAAAAACTCCTTTCATGGATCGAATCCACGGTTTTCAAAATCAATCCTGAAAAACCTGATCCCGGTCGAGTCACGATCCGCCGTCTGAACCGCAGCGAATACCGCAACGCTATATTCGATCTACTCGGCGTGGAATACGACACCACCGAGGCTTTCCCGCCAGACGACACCGGATACGGCTTCGACAACAACGGCGATGTCTTGTCCATGTCTCCCTTGCTGATGGAAAAATATCTAACATCTGCCGAAGAGGTCGTGAATCTCGCCCTGCCCGATGATGCTTCGGCGCAAGTTCCGCGTGTCGATTTTCCTGCAAGCGATTTCAAAAATCCATCCATACCATCCACTTGGATTCCTTTTGCTGGCGGAGGCGAATTCACCTTAAACGTTCCAGTAAAATGGGAGGGAAACTATCAACTCATCCTTCAATACGCGATCCAAGGCGCCACCGAAGCCACCACTGCTGCTGCAACTTTGGAAATATCCACAGTCGAAAAGAAGCTGACAGAAACCAAACTGGGCTGGGATCAGCGTCGCAGTATTGATCTGACGGCAACCGCGAAATTCCAAGCAGGTGAACAAAAGGTCATGATCAGGATCAACCCCGGCCTCCAACCCGCCGCCGGCGAGGAGGCTCTATACCTCTCCATCCAGGGTCTCACTCTTCAAGGACCCCTCAATGGATCCCAGCGGGAATACTCCAAAGGTCACCGCATGATCTTCGTCGATGGTCCAGCCCCTGAAGACCCGACTGCCGCCAAAACCTACGCACGGAAAATTATGCGTTCTTTTGTATCCCGCGCCTTCCGTCGCCCCATTATCGAAGGAGATATCAACCGACTCGTCGATATCGTTGAGGAAACCGACCAACTGCCCGGAAAAACTTTCCAAGACGGCATCAAGCAAGCGATCGCTGCCTGCCTTGCCTCACCGCGTTTCTTGTTTCGCGCTGAAATCCAACCGGAACCTAACAACCCGGCAAAAATTATCCCGCTCGATGAGTATGCGCTCGCCTCCCGCCTCTCCTTTTTTCTCTGGGCTTCCGTTCCTGACGACGAATTGCTGTCTCTCGCTTTCAACAAAAAACTACGTGCCAACCTCCGTCAACAAGTCGATCGCATGCTCGCCGATCCACGCTCAAATCGCCTAACGGAAAATTTCGTGGGCCAGTGGTTGCAGGCACGTGATGTCATGACAGCACCCGTCTCGGCACCCGTCATTCTTGGCGTGACCGACAAAAGCAAAGCCTCGGAAATTTTCGATCCGCGCCTCCGTAACGACATGCGTGAGGAAACGTATGCACTTTTCAATTTCATCTTGCGTGAGAACAGGCCCGCCGAAGAACTCATTTCTGCGCACTACTCATTTCTCAACGAACGCCTCGCCTCGTTTTACGGAGTGAAGGGCGTAAAAGGAGAAGAACTTCGCGCGGTCGATCTCAGTGAGCATCCCGAGCGCGGGGGGTTGTTGACCCAGGGAACTTTTCTCATTGTCACATCGAATCCAACCCGCACCTCGCCGGTAAAACGCGGGCTTTTTGTTCTCGATAACATCCTCGGCACCCCGCCGCCGCCAGCTCCACCGAACGTTCCCGAACTCACCCAAGCCGCGAAACAAGGCACAAATCCCACCATGCGGGAAATGATGGAAATCCATCGCAAGAATCCCGATTGTCGCGGTTGCCACGCGCGCATGGATCCCATCGGCCTCGGTTTGGAAAACTATGACGCACTCGGTCGCTTCAGGGTAACCGAATCCGGAAAACCCATCGATACCGCCGGCATGCTCGTTACCGGAGAAAAATTTTCCAACATCGAAGGACTCAAAACCATCCTCTCGCAGAAACGCAGACCAGATTTTTACCGCACCCTTTCCGAGAAACTCCTCACCTACGCAATCGGCCGTGGCGTGGAATATTACGATTCCGCCACCATTGGACAACTCGTCACCCACATGAACAAAAACAACGGTAAACTCAACGAACTCATTCACGCCATCACCACCTCCGCACCTTTTCAGATGCGCCGCGGGGATGAGTGAGAATCCATGGTAGGGTCGTTTTAACAAAATGACCAAAAATTCCATGGTAGGGTCGTTTTGACAAAACGACCGATGTTAAATTGAGCACACAGGGTCAAGGTCGTTTTATCAAAACGACCATTTAATGCCCTTCATTTGATGGCCCAGAGAATGAAGAGATTTCCGAGATAGACACCACCTCGAATTAAAGTATTTTTAACGAGTTATGGAAAAGTCGCATCTATCCCGCCGCAGTTTCCTGAGAGGATTCGGAGCCGCCCTTTCGCTGCCCGCGTTCGAATCTTTCCGTCCTTTGATGGCGGCTTCGACCACGGCACGGGCAGTCGCGACCACGGCCAGCGGCGCGCCCCTGCGCATGGCTTATCTCTATATTCCCAACGGTGTGAATCTCGAGCACTGGCGCCCCGATGGCACCTCGGAGAAATACAAGATGGGCTCATCCTTCGCGGCGATGGAAAAACACCGCGCAGACTTTCAGATCTTTACAGGCTTCGAGCAGCAAAATGCCAAGAACGGAGGCGATGGCCCGGGTGACCACGCACGCGGCACCGCCGCCTTCCTCACCAGCGCCCGCCCACGCAAAACTGCGGGTTCCGATATCCAACTGGGGATCTCCGTCGATCAGGTCGCCGCACATGCGGTCGCTTCGCAAACCCGCCTGCCCTCACTCGAGCTCTCCACCGACGGTGTCCGCAAATCCGGCCAGTGCGATTCCGGTTACTCCTGCGCTTATCAGTTCAATCTCTCATGGCGTTCCGAAACCCAGCCCATGACTCCGGAATCCAACCCTCGCGCGGTATTCGAGCGCCTCTTCGGTGCAGGCTCTTCAGATGAACGCGCCAAATCCCTTGGCCAGCGCCTCGCTTCAAAAAAATCCGTTCTCGATTTCATCAGCAACGACGCCAAAGCCATGCACCGCCACCTTGGGCGCAATGACAGGCAGAAACTCGATGAGTATCTGACAGGTGTGCGCGAAATCGAAAAACAAATCGAGAAGGCCGAATCTCTGGGCCTTCCAGCCGATCCCGGCGTCCCTGCACCCGAGGGCAAACCCGAGACCTATGGTGAACACGTCCGGCTCATGCTCGACATGATGGTGCTTGCCTTTAAAACCGATACCACCCGCATTTCCACTTTCCTCATGGCTCACGATGGTTCGAACAGATCATTTGCAGAAATCGGAGTCAACGACGGCCACCACAACATCTCCCACCACAAAGGCGATAAGCAAAATCTCGAAAAAATCGCCAAAATCGATACCTTCTACCTGCAGCAGCTTTCTTATTTCTTAGACAAACTCAAATCCACCGAGGATGTGGACGGAAAGTCACTGCTCCACAACTCCATGATCGTCTATGGAGGTTGTATCTCCGATGGCGACCGCCACAACCATAACGATCTCCCGATTGTTCTCGCAGGTCACGGCGGTGGTGCCTTCAAACCCGGTCGCCACGTCAACTTCGGTGAAGACGTGCCACTTTCCAATCTCTACCTTCGCATGTTGGATGAATTCGGCGTCAAAGAACCCCGCTTCGGTGACTCCACGGGATTACTACGTAAAGTGTAGGCAGGGATGCGTATCCTTACGCGTCCATATCTCGCGGTGGTTATTACGGTAAGGAAACGATGGGATATCACGCGCTGCCAGATATGGACGTCTGGGGACAGACGTCCCTGCCTAATGAAAACCCCTTATCGTAAGGGTTTGACGATTGGCTTCTCGTGTTCACTATGCTGGACATGCCCGCTGTGAACAGCACCCACTTTTTTGATCACGAGGAGACTTTCGCTCTGCGCGATGGTTCGTCATTGCCTGCAATCAGAATTGCCTACGAAACTTGGGGAACGCTGAATGCCGATCGCACGAATGCAATTTTGCTTTTCCATGCGCTCTCCGGCTCGCACCACGCGGCTGGAATCAATCCAGATATCCCGGAAGTTGGCGAGCTCTGGCAACCCGAGCTTCATCAGGGCTGGTGGGAAGACATGATCGGCCCCGGAAAAGCGATTGATACGGATCGGTTCTTTGTGATCTGCCCCAATTATCTCGGCGGCTGCTACGGCTCCACGGGTCCTGCTTCCCTAAATCCGAAAACCCAAAAACCCTGGGGTTCAAAATTTCCATCCATTTCCGCCGCCGATCAGGTAAATGCCGTCGCTCTTCTCATCGATTCATTTGGCATCGAAACTTTACATGCCGTGGTTGGCCCATCCGTCGGTGGCTTGATCGCTCTGACTTTCGCCACGCGTCTTCCTGATCGTGTTCGCAATGTCATCAGTATCGCAGCCGGATTTAAAACCACGGTTCTAAACCGCCTCATCTTGTTTGAACAAATTCTTGCGATTGAAAACGATCCGAATTTCAACGGCGGCGATTTTTATGATGAGAGCCCGCCTCTCTACGGTCTCGCGCTCGCCCGAATGATTTCTCACAAAACCTTCGTTCATTTGGACTCCATCGAAAAACGCGCGCGCCAGGATGTGATCCAAGCGGACGACGTGCTGGCTTGGTATCGGGTTCGTGACCAGTTCCAGAGCTACATGCTGCATCAGGGGAAAAAATTTGTGAAACGCTTCGATGCAAACACATACCTTCGGATCATCGATTTATGGTCCCGCTTCGATGCGCTTTTCGAAGGCGATGCGGAAAGTCCTCACGAACTCTTCGAGCGCTGCGCTCGTAACGGCCAGAAGTGGCTGGTTTTCTCCATCGATTCGGATTTCTGCTTCTATCCAGAAGAACAGTCCGAACTCGTCAATCACTTGGAAGCTTCGCGGGTCGACTCCATGCACATCACGGTGCATTCGGACAAAGGACATGATTCTTTTCTGTTGGAGCCGGACCTCTACACACCTCATATTGCTTGGCTACTACGCCCATGATCCGTGCCTATATTTTTTTGATTGGAGCGGCCATCATCGGCATTGGCTTCCTAGCTCTGTCGCGAGTCGATAAAGATGCCGCCATGAGCCTGATGGTTGGCTCACTCACCTTGGGTGGCGGCCTGATCATCTGCGGCATATTCTCCATCAAAATGCTCTGGCATGGCTTGATCGGTGCAGGAGTTCTAGCACTGCTTGGTTTTGGAAGGGGAATCTTAAACCTGTCCGATGCCGCAAAATACATCGTGGGCGAGAGACCACGTGGCAACGAACCCTTATTCGAACTCGCTGTCACCATCCTTTGCGCCCTTTTCCTCACCCGCATTCTAAGCGCATGGAGACGCGAGCGGATGCGTCGGATGCTGGAGGAAAATCCAAATTAACGGACCGCGTGACTTCAGTATACCCCGATGGAGTCGGTGGTCGCGCCCCAGTGGAGTTACAGCTGATATCTTTTTCTTAATTCTCGGGCTTTGACGCCTCCACTTTTGGCACAACCGGTGTCTCCACCGCGGGAGTGACTGCCGGAACCTCGGCTGGCTCAGGCTTCGCCAGTAAATCCTTCCACTCATGCAAGGCGAGGTTTTCACCCAAGCCGCCGATTTCATCTAACAGATTTTCACATTTCTCTTTCCAAGCTTTGTAATCTGGCGGTCCTTTTTTCTCATCACGACTTCCCGGAAAAATGAGGTAGGTGATTTTCAAATCCGAAACCGGTCGACTGTATGGCGATGCGTTCGGGTTGATCTCCCTTGCCATGCGCAAGGACGCTTCACCCACTTTGAATGTCGGTCCACCATCCCCGACAATGCATGGATAGAGTTTTTCCCCATGGATCACGACCGCGTAGTCACCCACTTTCGGAGCATAGGGATCCGTGTTATCCGTCAACACATTCACCGACATGACGATGAAGGGGTCATACTCCGCAATCAGGTAGCTGCGGGATTTCAGATCAGCTATGTAACGTTTCAACATCGCGATGCGATCGTTCAGCCAAGTTTTGCGGGAAGCCGTGGTTGCCGGCGCAGCCAGCTCCGTTTTGGCGGCTGCAATTCTCCGCTCAAGTCCCACAAGCATCGGATTCGGTGTGGGGGTTTTCTTGGGCCAACCATAGCTTGTAAATGGCTGATAATTCGTGGAATTGACGATCGCTTCCGGCATCTCCGCAAGGCGGTCGCCGTCGGATCCATCGGAAACCACATCCATTTCCGCCTGCATGAGAAACACTTTGCGACCATTGTCAGCCTTCAGATTCAGGATGGTTTCGCAATCATAGACGTTGTGTTTGGTGAGTAATTCGTTGAGCGCGTTTGCATCCCTACGTAGCCGCTCACTCTTGTTGGTATAGAGTTTACCATACCATTTGGAAACTTCCGCCTTTGCAAGCAAGCCAGGCAAAGAAGGTAAAAACAGGGAAAGCTTCGGGTTGGATTTTTCCAAATCGGAAACCGTTGTCGCAGCAGCAGGGATTTTCAATTTCAGGGTGTATTGGGCGACGTAACTTTCATCATTCACTCGCTCCTCGGAGGCTATTCCGCCTTGTTCGAAAATGACATCGGTCTTGAAAGGGATCCCACTGCGCAATTTTCTGACATCGCTCACCTGTCCTAAGGGAATCTCTGGTGATAGCTCGGCTTCCCGCTCGGCCTGTTGTGCCGCTTGTTGCTCTGCATTCTGCTGACGAAGCTCGGCAAGCTCACGCTCGAGTTCAAGCTCCATTGCCGCACGCAACCTCTGCTCGATTTGTAATTCCATGGTTTTTCGATCCACCTCTTCCGCCGGCCTTCGACTCTGGATCAGGGCTCTCAGATTCCGATTCACCTTCGCAGGAATCTCGGTGAAAAGAATACCGATCAGCCCACAGACCAAAATGAGAGAGCTCACGCCAAACCAAGGAAATCCGCGGTTAGGTTTTGTGCGACTGACTTTTTCTCTTCTCATGGCCAAAGAATAAGCCATCAAACTCAGGCATTTCAACCGTAGTTCTTGGCAAATGAACCTCACGGAACCATGGAATTCCTGTGGGCAAACTCATGAATCATATCCTAAGCTACCCGCGTGACCCGGCTTAACCCCTGCCCTACTCTCAGAACCGATGGAAAGTTCTTCCGTCTCGGTTCTGAAAGATTCTGGCTTCGCTGTGTCAGCTACGGACCGTTTCCACCGGATTGCCATCTCTCTCACCATGAGGAATTTGAAAAAATTAGATCTGCGAATTTCAATTCCATCCGCGTCTTCTCCCTGCCCGACCAAGAATTGCTCGACGCCGCACATCATGCCGGACTTTTCGTTTTCGCCGGTCTCGATTGGCGGCATTACGAAGATTTTATTTCCCAACCCACCCTGCTTTCCTCCGCCATCATCCGCCTGAGCGAATGGCTGCGCATTCAGGCAAACCATCCCGCACTGGCAGGTGTTTATATTGGCAATGAAATCCCCTCAGATCTCACACGCTGGATGGGACCCGATAAAGTCAGGCGGTCGCTGGAGGAACTCATCGGAATCGGCAGGGGCATCGCTCCGCATCTCTTGTTTGCCTATGCCAATTACCCGTCAACCGAATACCTCGAACTAGACAATGCCGATTTCACGGCTTTCAACATCTATTTGGAAACGCCGGATGCCTTCGTAAGTTATCTGAGGCGCCTGCAAAACATCGCCGGAGACAGGCCCTTGGTCATTTCCGAATTCGGCTTGGACTCGCTGAGAAACTCAACAGAAGCACAGGCGCAAATTCTCGCATGGGGAATGCGGCATGCCCACGAAGAGGAAACGGCGGGTATTACGGTCTATGCCTGGAGCGATCTCTGGCACAACGCCGGAATGGATGTGACTGACTGGAGTTTCGGAATCACGGATCGCCAGGGAAAAATCAAACCCGCATGGGCCGCGTGTCGCGATTTTTCGCCACCCGCATCATCGAACAATCACACCTACTCCATTATCGTTTGCACTAGAAACGGTGGATCACGAATGGGTGCATGTTTGAGTGCCATTGACGCATTGGCCGGCGGACCTTACGAAACGATCGTGGTGGACGATGGCTCAACGGATGACACCGCAGAATGGGTTGCCAGCAAATTTCCACATGTGCGTCTGTTCAGCATTCCTCCGTCCGGATTGAGCGCTGCCCGCAACTACGGCGCTGCCACCGCATCTGGTGAAATTTTCGTTTATACGGATGATGATTGTATGCCGGATTACGAATGGATCACCCGTCTGGATCGCGCCTTTGAAAATCCCGAAATCGCTGCGGTAGGAGGACCCAACCTTCCTCCCAACGCAAGTTCTATCCAAGAGGCGATTGTCAGTGCCGCTCCCGGAGCACCCAGCCATGTGCTGTTGGATGATACGCACGCCGAACACCTGCCAGGTTGCAACATTGCGGTACGACGTGACGCGTTTGAAAAAATCGGCGGATTCAATCCCGCTTTCCACACCGCAGGTGACGATGTCGATTTTTGCTGGCGTCTGCGCGATGCAGGATTCGAGCTTGGCTTTGCTCCCGGAGCATTTGTCTGGCACCACAGACGTGCGTCGATCCGCGCCTTCCTCAAACAACAGATCGGCTACGGGCTAGCGGAACGGATACTTTTGAAAATCCATGCAAACCGTTTTACAAAAAAGGGTGACTTACGTTGGGATGGATTTGTCTATGCCGGTGGCGCGATCCGCGTCGACCATGATTCTCTCATCTATCATGGCCCCATGGGACAAGCGGGCTATCAATCCATCTGCAACCGCATGCTACCGATACGCGGTTTGGATGTTCGTTTTCAAAACTTCTTCACCCATCTGCTTCTCAAAGTTGTCTCGATTCTACAGCCACAAATTCGCTCTTGGTATCGTAACCGTAAAATCTGCTTGCCGAAAAACCCAATTGTAATCCCGAATTTTCCTGAGGAATTTTCCGAGTTCAACCTTCCCTTGCCACCCAAAATAAACCGCGATCATACGCTCAAACATTTGCTTTCCAATCATTGGCAAGCCGCAGGCGACTGCGATGCATGGGACTTGGAAAAAAACGGTATCCGCTTGTTGCTTGCGACCCAAAAACTCGATTTCCAACACCACAATCTTCTGATTCGCATCTGGGGAAAACCCCAGCCCGTCATGAACGAATTGATTCGTTTTCTCAATCAACCATAAATTCCTGCGTGTCCCTACTTACCAAAGATTACGACTATCATCTTCCCGAGAAACTCATCGCCTCACGCCCGTTGCCGGACCGCTCTGCATCTCGAATGCTGGTCATTCATCGTAATAGCGGCCGCATCGAACACCGGATGTTTTCGGATTTTGAAACTTATCTGCAACCCGATGACCTGCTCGTCCTCAACAACACCCGTGTCATTCCCGCTCGCGTATTTTCCGACGACGGAAAAATCGAACTGCTTTGTCTCGATCAACTTTCCCAAACTTTATGGCGCTGCCTGACCAAGCCCGGCAAACGGATGAAATTGGGACGGACTCTCAGCGTCGGAAACATCCAAGGAAGCGTCACCGAAGTTTTTGAAAACGGCGATCGCCTGATTGAATGGCAGCAACCCGTCGATATCCATCAACATGGTCATCTCGCCCTGCCACATTACATGGGCCGCGATGATGAAGCGATGGATCAGGAACGTTATCAAACGGTCTTCGCCAAAGAAGAGGGCGCCATCGCCGCACCGACTGCTGGCCTGCATTTCACTCCGGAAATTCTTGCGCGCGTTCCTCATGACTTCATCACCCTACACGTCGGTGTCGGAACGTTCAGACCGGTGAGCGTGGATCACATCGGAGAACACGTGATGCACTCGGAAAAATATCATGTCACCAAGGAAACCATTCGTAACATCAACCTCGCCAAACGCACGATCGCAGTCGGCACGACGGTGACTCGCGTGCTGGAATCCATCGCGGATACATCTCCTGATATCCGCATATCAAAAGTCGGACCGCTCTCTGGAGAAACCAATATTTTCATCCATCCTCCCTACCAATTCAAGGCAGTCGATGCGCTTCTAACCAATTTCCACCTCCCTAAATCCACC
This sequence comes from Prosthecobacter debontii, assembly GCA_945873125.1. Classification (GTDB taxonomy): domain Bacteria; phylum Verrucomicrobiota; class Verrucomicrobiia; order Verrucomicrobiales; family Akkermansiaceae; genus Luteolibacter. The sequence continues at coordinate 46,180 of CAMCBV010000012.1, read as the reverse complement.
CTGATCATGCTCGTCTCCGCAATCGCGGGACGCGAACTCACACTCGAAGCCTACCGCCAAGCCGTCGCGGAAAATTACCGTTTCTATTCTTACGGCGACTGTATGCTGATCCTCTGAATCCATACCGAATGATTGCCACCCGATTGAGTGAACTCTGTACGATTTGGTGAGTATCGATACTAGCCTCGAGTTTGGCTGCGTTTTATTCCGCAAGACGCTTCTTCAGCCAGTCGTATATCGATCTGTTGCGCTGTTCTTCGATCGTGATGTTGTTGACTGCAGACTCACCCAGTCTGTCCTCTAACTGTTTCAAATAGAGACTTCGCGGTGCCACATGCATACCGTGAGATTCATAATATCCCGACTTCCGACCCGCCAGCGATCCTTTGCTGACCTTCCCAATACACCCGATCGCATAATTCTGCGCCGTCGGCGGTTGCTGCACACAGATTGCAGAGGTTTCGCAGTTCCAAAACACCTGCTGAGCACCCGCCCAACCATGACCCGAGCCCATGTTTCCGCGATCCTGAGCATTGAACGCTCCACCCTTCAAATTATCCCACAGGATTCCAACCGCCCAGCGATGATGTGGCCCAGTGTCAGCATGGGTGTTGTCCGCTAAGCAATCGAGAAAGACATTCGGACCACATACCTTTGCACCTGTTGACTGAGCATGGCGCGCCTGATCACTGTAACAGCGCTGAACGAGACCATACTGCCCGTTGATACTATACGGATAACGCCGCCCCCCAGTGATCAGCGAAACAGGCTTCAGGCAGGCACAGTCCTGCACCGTGACAAACTTCGACATCGCTCCCAAGTTCACGGCATGACTGAAGTGGACTGTAGTCACATTTCGCACCCAGCTATCCGCTACATGATCCAGACTCACACCCGTCCATGCATGCGCCTCGTCCTTGTTTTCCTGCCCCTTCACGTATTCCGAAACCAGCCTTAAATTCTCCACACCAACCTGACGCAGACGACCTTCTTCGGTAACTTTGTAAACAAAACCTCCGCCGTATTTGGCCTCCATCGCATTAACAAGCGGAGCATCCAACTGAATCCAGTTTCCTTTGATGGCCGTGACGGTCCTCTCAAACTTGAGATCATAGCCACCCGCACGCCACTGCAAAGTCCCAGTGCGCTCCACCATGCGATCCATTCCAAGGTCACTGATCCAGTTCGCCGTACTGGGACGGAAAACCACGACCGAATCACCCACCGAAAAACCCTTGGTGGAATCCAATTCAAAGGCCCTGACGCCCCACGGAACATAGTCATCTGCAATCTTCTGACGACTGCCTGCCACTTCACTCATACGCGCCTTCCCGCCGACCACGATCAGCGTTCTCTGCTCCTTGCCTGTCCCTAGCAGAATTGTGCCGTCCTCGCCCTGTCCTTCGCCGCGGAGAACCACCCCGGAGGCAGCCAGTTTCAGCGCGCCGAACACTCGGAACGTGCCACGCTTGAGCAAAAGCACTCCGCGCAAACCGCGATTGTCCGGCTTACGGCAGGCTAGGGTGTCGAGCGCCGACTGGATACGCGCCGTATCGTCAGCATTGCCATGCAATGGCGAAAGCGTTACGACAACAGGCAGATCGGGAATTCGAACACCTCCACCCATATAGCCACAGCGAGAAAAGTCACCGATCCTGTTACCTTGCCCATCCGTAGTATACACCAACTTCCCATCCGACCCCATATATACAAGGGGCTTTTGCTCAGCACCTATGACAGCCTGTACAGGTATCAAGATACATCCAAATAGGATGGCAAATATCAGCCCTGAAATGCCATATCTAACAGTTTTTATCCTGTGATTCCTATTCGCATCGCTATACTTTTTTTGAAGATCGCCCTCAGCGTCGCTTGTTTGAAAGGAACTCATCAATTTCATTTGAAATCATTAGGATCTCCCTAACAAAAAGGAAGAAATAAGATTCATCAACAGCTTAAAAGATCAGTGTGAGATGAATTTCTGTTTCATGATCTCGTGACCTCTCATTTCATCTCCCTTATCACGATATTGTCGATCGCCCCGTGGAAGCGCCCGCTATGCATTGTTCCAGCAGGACCGATGCGTAGGCGGAGATCGCCCGAGCCATCGCCTTTATATTTCAGGCTCGCCGGAATGAAGCTCATCTTTCCGCTCCAAGCGCCGGGTGCCTTGGTGATGCTGGCCAGCACGCTGTTATCGGGGCGTAGCACTTCGATGAGCAGGGCGTCGCCAGCCTGAGTGACTTGGGACGCATCCGCATACACAGCGGCACTGAGCTCGAAGTCGATGCGATAGGTATGACCTGCGTCGTTTGCTGCAATTTTTTCATAAGTGATGACATTGTCCTCAAAGATCATGACTGCCCAGTCAGACGGCGTGACTTCACCGCCCTTGAAGGAGCGATCCACGGCATGCATCACGCCGCCGCCCGAGCCGGCCCAAGCGGCAACTTTTCCATCGCATGCGACGTTCAATCCGGATTTGAACTGGATAGCATTCCGGTTTCCCTTATAGCCGCCGAAACTCTCAACGAAGATTTCGCCGCCAGCGCAGCGCACGTTCATCGCCAATTCGATCAGCGACTCTTTCCCATCTGGCTTTTTGACGGACAGGAGAAATGAATTTCGCCCAGTGTTCGTTTCACCCGGCGTGCCCGCGTAACTGCCGTCGGGCTTGATGATCAGCCAATCTGCACCGGACTTAAGGGTGAATACCGCGTCTGCCCGTTGCAGTTTTCCAGAGCAGGGTTCGCCGACCTTGATCGCGGGGAGCGTGACGATTTCACCGCGTTCCTGTGCCTGCATCACAAGTACCCAATCCTGCGGAGAGGGCACATTGGGCGACTGCCATGTGCCGGACAGAGTGTGAATGCCAAGGTCATAGCGTCGCCCAGAAACCGGATCGAAATAGAATGCGGAATAGGTTCCCGGCTCGATGTTATTGACGGCAATGCCATCCCATATATAGACGCCACGGTTCGGCTGATAGATCACTCGGATTTTACCCGGAATACCGGCGGCGAAGAGGTCTTTCCCAACCCACTCAGGATGCTCCTCAAACTGCTGCCAGGGGAGTTTTTCAAGCAGGGCTTTTCCGTGTCCAAGCTGCGCCGAACCGGGAAATTTCATGCCTTCGTTCCACGTCGTTAGGTCATAAGGCTGGCCACCCCAGCCACCCCAGTTGCCATGCGCTTCGGGTGTCGCCATGTGCCAAATTCCGGCTGCGCCATAGGTATGACCGGCTGCACCCGCCAGCATCAGGGCCCAGAACTGATAACGCTGCAGGTAGGCGGGATTCTCCTGCATGTGAAGCTCGTAACAGGACTCGCCACTCACAAACGGCTTCAAGGGCGAGTATTTCAAAGACTTTCTGGTTTTCCCGATAATCTCATTCACCGTCCCCCAAGAGTTGTGCCCGGTGGCGTCCATGTCGAAATCGAACATGGCGGAACCTTCCAGCGCCTCGCGCAGGTGGGAACTGTGATTGCATAGTAGGCGGTCGAAAGGATTCGTCGCCCCGACATACTGCGCAAGTTCGTGCCAAGGCCCTTGCCCTTTGTCGGTCTCACCACCCAGAATCCAGATCACGGGATAGGCCCCGTAGCGCGCGATCAGGTTGCGAAAATGACGCTTGTAGCCGGAAAGCCCGACAGCGTTCAAATTCACCGCACGCCCCCATCCACCGACGATGGCGGGCACAATCCCGGCATCGACCAGATGTTTGAAGCGGCGGTCAGCAGCATCAAAATACTTCGGATTCATTTCGCTAAAATCATTTTTCAGGTATGGCATTCCGCCTTCGTTTTCCCAGCTGGGTTTCAGCAGTCCCGGTTCGTCCGGGTAGGTTCCGCACACGATCTGCACGACCGAGAATCCTTTCTTTTTGCGATCGGCTGTTAGTTCTTGGAAACCTTCCCAAGTCAACCGTTTGCACAAGCCCTTCCACCAAGTATCGCCGAGCCAGAAGAACGGCGTACCATCGGCGTATTCGAAATGGCGCTGGTCTTTGGTCACGCGTAAGGGGCCGTGCTTCAGCAACGGATTGTCGCCCGTGTAGGGTGTGACGGAAAGTATCTGCTCTTTCCCATTCAGACCAGCATTTGCCTTGTCACTACATTCGACGTGATAGGTGTAATTACCCTGCACAGGCGGAGCAAATCTAACCGTCCATTTCTTGTCGCCGGCCCAGAAGGCCGGGACCTTCCATTTTTTTTCGCCATGCTGAAAGACGACATCAACCTCCACTTCCGTGAATGCGTTCTGATAGACCTTCGAGCTCTCATAAGAGATTTCAAAGACAGTCCACTGCTGCGCATTGAGAGCGATCTTTGATTTTTGTGGCGCGTCGGCAGCGTGTAGCGTGGCAATCTGAGCCAGCAGCAAGGCGGTGAGGAGTGGGAGGGTGTGTTTCATGGTTCTATTTTTCCGATTGGCATTCCGCTTGTTCAGCGCCTGCAGGACAGCAGCGCACTCACAACAAGACAAACCGAAAAACAACCGGGGAGGACTTTCTTTTGACATTTCATAGGTGTGAGCATCTTTTCAACGTCTTGCTTGCAGCAGAGTCTCGTTAAATACGCCTCAACAGCTTTGTTTTTTCACGTTGCATTCACATAAAGAGAAATACTTTTCTTGAACACGTTGCGAATGTCCCGTGTATTGAGACAACAATCTCCTAGCCCGCCATATGAAACTCATCTCCTGGAACGTCAACGGCATCCGTGCCGTCCTCAACAAAGGCCTAACCGATTTTCTCAATACGGAAATGCCTGATATTTTATGCCTTCAGGAAACCAAAGCCCGCCCAGAACAGGTTGAACTCCCGCTCGAATTCGGAGCTTACAAAGCCTACTGGAATTCAGCAGACAAACCCGGATATTCAGGAACCGCGATTTTCACCAAGGAAACTCCTCTCGATTGTTCACTCGGACTGGGTATTCCCGAACACGATACCGAAGGCCGCGTCATCACTTTGGAATATCAAGATTTCTTTCTCGTCAATGTCTACACGGTCAACGCCCAAGACGAATTGCGTCGGCTTCCCTATCGCCTCGAATGGGACACCGCGTTTCGCCAACACCTCAATCAGCTAGCGTTGAAAAAACCTGTCATTTTTTGCGGCGATCTGAATGTCGCTCACCAAGAAATCGACCTCGCCCGTCCCGCTACGAATCGCAATAGCCCGGGTTTTTCGGATGAAGAACGTGCGAGTTTCACGACTCTGTTAGAAAGCGGATTCATCGATACGTTCCGTCACTTATACCCTGATAAAACCGAAGCCTATTCGTGGTGGTCTTATCGCGGTGGAGCCCGCGAGCGAAACGTTGGATGGAGAATCGATTACTTTGGTTTGTCCCCCGCCCTCATCGACCGCCTTCATGATGCCACGATCCTTCCACACGTAATGGGATCCGATCATTGCCCGGTTGCCATCACTCTGCACTGAGTGCGGAAACGATGGTGGTCACGTTCGAGCGCATCATCTCCTCATAGCTAACCACACCGCGACCATCTGCAATCAATTCACCGCCAAGCTTGAGGCCGGCATCCAAGGTTAGACTTTTTAGAATTTTCGGATTCGACTCCCTCTCCGGAAAAATTGCCATCACTCTTCCGGCTTTCAGGGACTTCATCAATGCGGCGAGCTCTGCGGCACCCGGCATTTGTTCGCGATTCAAACCTTGCACGGCATAGGACTCAAACCCATAAGCTTCGCAAAAATATTGAAACGCTGAATGCGCCGTCGCCAATTTTCTGCGGTCTTTGGGAATTTTTAAAACTTCACGCTTCAACCATTTTTCCAACTCGTCCAGTTTGTTGCGATAAGCTCTCGCGTTAGCTTCGAATTCTTGGCGCTGTTCCGGAAATTCCTTGGATAACTCATCCGCGACCAAAGTCGTGGCGCGCCTGAACAAATCCACCGAGTGCCACCAATGAGGATCCAACTCATGTTGGTGATGATGCCCCTCATGCTCGTCATGTTCGCAAGCTCCATGTAACGCCGGCAAGGAAGCGCCTACCTCAATCATTCGGACTTCTGCCGGCAAAATCGAACGCAGTTCCGGCAAGTAGCTCTCCAAACCCATGCCCGACAAAAAGTAAAGCTTCACCCCGGAAATTGCAGCAATGGTCTCCGTCCTTGGCTTGAAACTGTGCGGATCACCCTTTGGACCAATCAAATCAATCACCTCGATTTTATTGCCAGCCACCTGTTTCAACAAATCCGTAATCAAAGGATGCATCGACACCACCTTGAGTTCGGCCGCCGGTGCCATGACGGATAAAGCCAAATACCCAGCAAGGATCAATCGAAGTTTCATCGGCAACAAGCTGCCACACATCGGCTTTAACGCAAGTATTTTGCACTAAGAGAAATACTCGTGGAACGGATTGGACGTCTTTTCCAAACTCACCGAGGTCATCGGACCATGCCCTGGCAGAATTAGGGAAGCCGCATCCAGGCACTCAAAACCCTTGCGAAGACTCTCAACCGCCATCTTGAAATTCTCAGGAGATTTACACCCACCCATCGAACCCGCAAAAATCGCATCGCCCACCACCCACAAGGGTTTCTCAAAGCCCGTGACCCAATAACTCGCCGTCGGCACGCAGTGACCTGATAAATCCATCACCTGAACCTTGATCTCGCCGAACTCAAATTCGCCAACCTCCAAAGCTTCTTTCTCTGAAATAATTTTGATCCCTTTCTCCTGAAGTGCCTTCACTCCGCCAATATGATCCTCGTGCGCATGAGTAATGAAGACGGCAGCGGGTTGGATGCCATTGAGTTCTGATAAAATATCCATCGGATTCCAACCCGTATCAAACAACAGCGAAACTCCGTTCCGCTCCAACAACCATGCATTCACTGACCAAGAGCGAAACGGCATGATCAGTCTTTTCACTCCTGCCACCGAAGTCACTTCCGGTTTGTAAGTCGGCAAAGCCAACAGCGCTTCCGCGTCAAGATTTAGGACACGAGCCAACTTTCCGAGTGCCACCTTGTCATACGCACCATCAAGCACTTGCTGCAAAACCGCCTCATCCATAACCATCTCACGCGAGACCTCGGAAGGAGTTTTACCCAAACCACGCATCGCCTTGTTCAGGACATCTGAAATCTCATCCTCAAGCTGGCTCATCCGGACCTCCCGTATTTTCCCGGCGTTTCTTCGCGCGCAGGCCAATGAAAAGAAACCCTGCCACAAAGAGCAAAAAGATCGTAGCCGCGATCCCAAGAAAAGTGAACAGCCGCTGACTGGATTGGTCCACTTGCTCATTTGTTAGAGTGTCTTTCGGAACTTCACCCGCCTTCTTCACAAAACGAACCACACCATCTGCAAGTTCAACATTTGTGAGCCCTGACATGACTTTCCCAATTTCAGTATCGCCCACAAATTTCTCGGTAATCCGGTAGGGTGACATCTGATCCACAAATCCTCTCGCCACTGTAGCGAACGGAACTTCAATGTCACTCACTTGAAGCACGACTTCCTTGTCGAGCAATCCCGGTTTCGTAATCAAAACACCATTCAAATATCGAGGATCCGATCCCACGATTCCAGTCTCACCCTCTTTGGCAAGTCGAGGCCTACCGTTCAACTTGAAGGAAATATCAAAAGTCAGTTTTTCTTGTGTGATTTCACGCACCCTCATCATGCCACGCATTTCCTTGAATGCGCCATACGCTGCGATTGCGAGATTCAAATCTTTGGCACTCAACTCGAGGGTTGCCGATTTTCCATCGATCACGGCAATCCGGAAACTTTCGATTTTTTCCGCAAGCGCGTTGATCTCCACTTCGCGATCTTCGAGCGACTCGACTTCGATCTTTACCGGTTTCTTTTCCGTAAATTTGGCAATCTCACCGAATTGTCGGAACAAAACCACAACCGAGAAAACAATCAAAAATAACATCACCAATAGCGCCGTAATCAGGATCGCGCATCCGGCAAATGGGGATTTGTCACTAACTCCGTCCGGCTTATTGACTTCATGGCTCATAACATTTCAGGATTTTTTATCGGCATCCGAATCATCCTTGGGTTGGTGCCACTCTTCGTCTTCCGGCAGCCCATGATGATAAGGATCATGATAGAGTTCCGGATCATGATGGTAATCATCATGCCAGCCATGATCGCCCGATTCTTCCATATCCTCTGGTGATGGCTCCTCGTGATGATCATTCACGGGCGCTTGCTCATCCTGGATCAGCCACTGCTTGCGGCGCTCTCTCAACTCCTCTTCCTCACGCAGCTCCGCCTCACGATTTTTTTTCCGGTCAAACCAAGCCAACCAAATACAGATCTCATAAAGAACTAACATCGGCAAGGCCATGAGATTCAAGGTCATGATGTCGGGCGTCGGCGTAATAATTGCAGCAGCCACATAGATCGCAACGATCGCATAAGTGCGCGTTCTCGACATCGATTCGTAAGTCAGTATCCCTAACTTGACCAGAACCATGACAACCACGGGCAACTCGAACGAAAGCCCGAAAAGCAAGGTGAACTGCGTTGCGAAAGAAATGTATTCGCCAATCCGCCATTCGTTGGAAACCCCGAGATTCGAACTCCAATCATAGAAAAAGAGGAGCGCTTTGGGCAGGACGAGAAAATACGCAAAGCATACACCCCCCACAAACAATCCGAATCCAACTGTCATCGCCGGCCAGAGCATGCGCTTTTCTTTGGTATGCAAGCCTGGCAACACAAACTGCAGGATAAACAAGAGCAACAAAGGAAATGCCAGAACGATGCCCGCGAAAAACGCCAACTTCATGGATAGCATGAAAGTCTCGGTGGGTTTCAATGCCGACATCATGTCCACCTTGGAGCCGGCACTTGAGTCTGTATCCGGATTCGATTTCAGTAATGCGGTGACTTGCCTGACCATTTGGTCATCAACTCCCAAATTTTTCACAAACCCCGCCCGTTTCTCCTCAGGCAGAGCCTTGGCCGCCCTCAGTAAAGACACGCTTCTCGCATGAAACTCCAGATCGGGATTGGCCAAATTTTTATAAAAGGTTTTTCTCTGCGCTTCATCCAAACCCAAAGCAATCTGTTCCGCTTTGCGCGCCTCATTCCAAATTTCAACAGTCGGAACTTTTATATCTTTGTGCAGCTTGGGATCCGGCATGCTTTGCTTTTGCTTGGTATGCAGAACCTGCTCCGCTGGCGCGCGCAACAAACTCATCAATTCCCCTTGGAAAGTGAAACAAATGATCATTGAGATCAGCAAAGTGATCACCACGCGCGTGACCATAACGCGCAAATCCTCGAGATGCTCCAGAAATGGCTTCTCGTGGTCTGTATGAGCTTTTTCTCTCAGCTCAAAAACTTTTTTCAGCAAATACATGCGATGTGCGCAAATTCAAATGTGCCTTGGACCTATTCGCAAGGTCAGACTGTTGGGCGTGCTTTTAAATGCTAAAAATTCAGCTTTTCTTTGACTCAACGCGCCCAAGTGTCAATTCTCTATGAATCGGAAAGGTCATCTCTCCGTAAACCAACCCAAAAAGTAATCAAATCATGAAAGCAAAAAACCTAACGATTGCCCTTGCTGCCAGCGTATTCGCGCTCGCATCCTGCAAACCAAAAGCAGAGACAACCGAGGAAAAAGTCTCCGCAGGAGCTGATCAGGTCGCAGAAGGCGTAAACAAAATAGTCGAAGCCACTGCCCCAGCTGCCGTCGAACCCGCTGAGCCCACTGGGGCAGCTGCCGTCGACGCAGTCGTGCCACCAGCACCGGTTGCACCAGCCGCAGAAGCTCCAGCCGCAGAAGCACCGGTTGCTCCTGCTGAGTAACCCCTGAGGCATCAGCCACAGATATTCGAAGTCCTGGCGGGTCCATCCGGTCTGTCAGGACTTTTTCGTGTCAGGCCATCTGGACTTCCGAACTTTGAATTCCAAACATGACACCGGCTCCTAAAAAAACGGTCTAACCCAACTGATCCAGTTTTTCAAGATACGCGATGCTATAGATTCCCGTATTGTGTGAATCTGCCCAGAAAAGCTGGAGACCGTATCCCCCGACTTTCTCAAAGCGTTTCAGCTCAAATGCGTGCTGACCATACTCCACTTTGGGTTTGCGAACACGACCCATTGCATCCGGCTCACCTTGGCAACTCGCACACGGGCAGGCGCGCCTCAGCATCGCCAGAGAAAAATACATCTCCCTGCCATCGCTCATTCGAACCGCGAGTTCCTGCCCGATCCGGCAAATATGTTCCATTTCGATTTTCATCTTAACCCAGTTCTCCCGGAATTTTATAAGCTCGCCTTCCGAAAATTGCCGACCCGACCCGAACATGCGTCGCTCCCTCCTCAATCGCCACCTCAAAATCTCCGCTCATTCCCATACTCAAAAACGGCAGCACCACACCACTCTGCCGAGTGACCTCGTCTCGGAAAATTCTCATTTCGGAAAACCATTGCCGGGCATCCTCAGGATCTTCCACAGCTGGCGGAATGGTCATTAAACCGACCACATCAAGATGTTTCAGAGCGGCGATTTCATGAATCACCTGCTTCAGTTCCGACATACTGAAGCCGCCTTTGCTCTCCTCCCCAGATTGGTTGACTTGCAGAAAAATTTTTGGACGAAGCCCCATCTCAGCCGCCACTCCATCCATATGAGACGCCAACCTTAGCGAATCCAACGCATGCACATAATCAAAACATGAAAGAATCTTACGAACCTTATTGCTCTGAACTCGACCGATGAAATGCCACTCGACCTGTTGCGACAAAGTCTCGATTTTTGGCGCGGCCTCCTGCAAGCGACTTTCTCCAAAAGCCTGTTGTCCGGCGTCGATCGCTTCTTGGATATCGCCAATTGGAAAGGTTTTGGATACTGCAATCAGTTGGACTGATGCCGGATCACGAGCCGCACGCAAACAGGCGGAATTCATTCTTTCACGAATTCCACGCAGATTCTCAAAAATCTCCAACATTAGCGGATTTCACCGTCATTTTTCAAAATGCCAGCCATCTTGGCATTATCTATCAGACCTATAAGATCGGTAACGACAGCAATCGCCTCGCGCTTTTCAGGATTCAACCCCGTCGGCCACTTGGGCGTGTCATCCAAACTCTCCGTCTTGTCAACGGCACGACGCATGTTGTCATCGTTTTCCGAAGATGGATCGTAGGCTTTGATTGGCGAGCCCGCATCGACATCATCCAATGTGACTTTGAAGAATTTGAATGCCTTCGCATCTTCCTGGGCAATTTTTTCAAATCGCGCGCGACGCTCGGCATTCCGTTCCTTGCGTTCTACTTCAGATTCGGCCAACTCCCGCTTACGTTCAGCAATATTCAAAGAGATCCGGTTCTTCTTCAATCTGTCTTTCGCTTTCAAAATGTCCTGAATGACATAATCGAAATCCTTCGATTTTTCGACTCGATCCTGACTGAGTTCTTTCAGGCGGGGCAAAAAGAGTGAACGCATGTCTTCCGGGCGGAAACCAGCTGCAGGACGGATGCGGTCATGCTCCAAGGCGTTATTCAGATGCACCTCGCCCACGTCTAGGGCATCCATGATGCTCGGCAGGACAATATGCGGCACCACCCCATCCATCTGAGTCGACGAACCCGATGGTCTGTAAAACTTCTGGATCGTTACCTTGAGATAGCCGGCCTTGTCTTTCACTGCGAACAATGGAAGCATGCGCCCGATATCCATGGGTTGTTGCACGGTGCCTTTGCCAAAAGTGGAGGACTCACCAACAACAACAGCTCGGTTGAAATCTTGTAAGGCTCCTGCCAAGATTTCGCTGGCCGAAGCACTGCTCCTGTCGGTAATGACAACCATCGGACCCGTGTAAAGTGGCTTGAGATCATCGGAGTCTTTTACCTGCACTTGTCCGAGGGTGTTCTTGACCTGCACCACAGGCGCCGATCCAATAAAAAATCCCGTGATGCGGCGGACTTCTTCAAGCGATCCACCACCGTTATTGCGAAGATCAAAGATCAAACCGTCCATTTTTTCGGCGATCAAACGGTTGAGAATCTTTTCAACATCAACCGAAGACTTCGTCAGCCCTTCATCAAAATCCGCGTAAAACGAAGGCAGGGTGATGATCCCGATTTTCTTCATCTCGCCTGCTGCATTTTTCAGTTCAATCAATTCACCGCTGGCTTGCTCATCTTTAAGCTCAACTTTATCGCGTTTGATTTTGATGATTTTCGTTTCTCCAGGAGCTCCACCTGCCGGCTCCACTTTCAAAGCCACGGTCGTACCCTCTGTGCCACGAATCAAATCCACCACCTTATCGATCGACATGAACATGATATCGGTCATGTTTGCAGGTTTTCCGGTGTCCTCGGAATCCACACCAACCACCCTGTCATTGAGCTTGAGCGTTCCTTCTTTGTCCGCCGGACCACCCACAACGATCCCCTTGATCACCGTCGCTCCATCCTCTTCAGCCTGCAATAACGCACCAATGCCGACCAATTCGTTTTTCATTCCATCCTTGAAACGATTCATTTCGCGGAAGCTCATGTAATCCGTATGCGGATCATATGCGGTCGCCACAGAGCTGAGGAAATAGTTCGCGATATCCTCGTCATCCACATCTTGAATACTTGCCAGCAAACGCTTGTAACGAAGCGCGATTTTTTTCTTTGGATCGAGATTCTCAGCGCCCGGATCGTCTTTGCCCTGCTCCTTGGCGAGTTTGGTCAGCGTCTCACGTCTCAGGGTTTCTGCCAACACGGCCTCTTTGATTTGCAGTGCCCATACTTTTTTCGCTTCCGCTTCATTCTTGGGCCATGCGGCATCTTTGCGAGACATCATTACGGTTTCAGCACGCGTGAAATCAAAATCGCCAGCCAGAAGCTCATCGGTTTGTTTTGTTCGCTCGGCGACTCTTTGGCGAAAGACATCATATATCTCCACCGCCGGCTGCATGCTTTTTCCCTGTAAAAGTAAGGTATGCAAACGATCGGCATATTTGGCCTGAAACCCATCCACATCTTCCTGGGTGAAGTAGAGCTTTTGAAAATCCAGCCCCTCCAAATATTCTTCGAAAAATCTGTGACTCAACTGCGCATCATATGGCAATCTCGCAAAGTGGCTGTTCTGTAACATGATCGCCATTTGGCGACCCACCTCATTGAAATCCGCTTGCTGCGCTTTGACAGTCTGCGAGGAGACGACAAAACCCATGAAGAGCGCCGCGTTGCGTAACCAAATCTTAATCATAATATAATAGCGTCCGGAGTGGGAAAATCTTTCCAAAAATTTGTCATGGTTCGCTCGCTTGTCGATGCTGAAAACGTAGTCAATATGCGCGTTAGGCGCAAAAACTTGGCGATTCTCACCGAACTTTCGCTTCAAATTCGTCGAACAACCCTTTGATCCGCTCAAATTCTTGCTCGGAGACATAGGTTTCAAGCCGTTCCAAGGACACCTTGTTTAGGAATTTACGAGTCCGGTTATTCTCTGAAATGAGGTCAATTTCCGGCAATGCTTTCAGCCCTTTTGCGGTCTGAACCGTCAACATAAGCGAGAAGGATTTTTTACTTCCCTCGCCATGCGAAAATCCAGCCGCAACCCAATTCCCGGATCGATACACACCCGTGAACCGAGAATCGGCACGCTGGGCCAGCGAGATCTCGTAGGCAAGATTTCTGAACAATTTTTGCGATACCTTGCCATCGTTACTCAGCCTGGCACTCAAACCGATCAACTCACGAATGTCATTTTGTTTGAGTGCCGCTGTCCATTTCTGGGCCAGTTCAAGAACTTCGGCATCCTCTGTCTTCTTATCCGATGCGAAATTTTCCACGGGGCAAACCGCAGCCAGAAGTTTCTTCATTGCGGTTTCCCGCCATGTCACCTCGCCCTCCTTTAGCCATTCCGAAAATATGTCACCAGCCTCTGAACCGACGTTTCGAATGCCGCCGGGAACCCATACCCAGCCTTTTGCCACCTTACGAAAAAACAACGGCTTGAACTCCAAACGGTCCGCTTGATTTAAGGAAAACCAGTGATAACACGACACGGCCCAGTCACCCTCAACTCGCGAACCCATCTTGACCGGCAAGCTCATAGCTCCCGGGGCATGAATCGACCACCAATCCCTCATCGAGAGCACGCATGCCTCTTCGGATATCTTGGGTTCGCGATCAAAATCAACCCACCGCAATAACTCCGAGACTTGTCCGTGCTCGAGCTGCCCAATGACTTCCTTTTCCACCTTCTCGAAACTCTCTGCAAATTGAGCAGGAGATTGTTTCCTCAGGCGCTCGGCGAAAACCTCAAGTAGGTCATTATCCATGCCTTGGCTTTTCAGGAACCCCTCTTTGTCATTTTTCAAAAGGCTTTCCGGAAGATCCATTCTCCAATTGGCCTGCTCATCCCTACTAAAACTGAAGTGCGCCACATGAATTCCGTTCAACTCACGGCTATCTCCCACCCATGCCGGATCAAGACAAGCAAGCGAGATCAATGCTTCCTTTTCATCGATGGACTCACCGACCACCACCCTTGTCACATCCGGCGAGGACAGCAGTCGCCAAGGGTAATCTTCACGGGCTTTGGCGGAAAATGCCGCACGCATCGCTTGCAATCGTTCGTCCCAATCGCCCGGCCACTTTTCAGAACAGCCTCCAAGATATCCTAAAACTTCCATCTGCCGTTCTTTGGCATAAGCTTTCTGAAAACGATCCAAAATTTCAACTGGGCTCAATTCTGTCAAATTTGCCGATTGGAAATGACCTTTGATTTGCTCTCTCAAGCGACGTGATGTGCGTGCTGCCAAACTTTCAATCTCAAGGACTCGCTGCCTCATCATCCAATTTTCCATCTCGGACAGGCGCCCCCGTAACTGCACCGTGTAAGCAAAAACAGCATTCTCATAAGACGCCAGTATCGGCGCAGCACGCCAACCCTTTTCCCCTTTCACCAATGCCACAGGATAGACCTGCAGTCGGCTCTGATCAAATTCCTCACCCTGTGTGACCATCACCGCAGCGAATTCTCCATCCAGCCGCGTCTCGCCTGCCAGCAACTTTCCCTCTCCGATTTGGGATGATAAATTCTTTATCGATTCCAAAATCTGCGCGCGCTTCTCCCCGGTGATATGTGGCGAAACTGCCGTATCCTCGCCGTCTTTCAAATCCAGTTTCCCACCCCTCACTTTTTCCAAAAATTCAACCGCCACCTGGCCCGGCTCTCTTGCCATGGCGGACGCGATAATTGTGATGCAGAGAATGGGGGGGAGCAAATTCAAGAACTTAAAATGAAGGAATATCTAGAGTTGTCCAATGCTGACTTTCCAAAACGACAAAAAACCATGGCACCGCTATCTGCCTAAAATGCTTCGTGATTCCTCCAAGCTCAATTTGCGCCGCTCTTCCCAGTCCATCACCGATGGCTGAACATATCGGCGCTTTCTGGACTCGGTATACTCATTTACGGGCTTATCGATAGTGGCGGCATTCGATTCTCTGGCGCTCTGGTATTCAAGGGTGTTCGTTTTATAGGGATCGCCCTTATCCGCTTTTTTATCCGCATTTGCAAAAATCTTATCGTTTTTCCGGGCTTGAGTCTTGAACCGCGAACCATCTGTATTCCCCTGATATTGACCCACATCGTAGTTAGATTTACCCCACCAGCTTTTCTTTTCGTAATCGCCGGTTTTGTAAACCTTCTTCTCAAGATGGCCTTTGAAAAATGAATTTTCCCGCTCCATCTCAAAGCTGCTGCGTTTGTTAGATTTCGGAACCCAATTTCCCTGCGCGTCCTGCTTGAAGCCGCCACTCTCGGACAGACGCTGAGAAAGCGGGGTCGGCGCGCTTGATGCCCCATCTGCAGCATCCTCGGTCTTGTTGGCACAAGCTGCCAAAAACAGCAACAGCAGGGTGCCAAGATATGACCACTTGGAAATCATTGGCTGTGCTTCATGATTCTAGATTCAAGCGCCTGATCAGGAACCGCACCACGCTCCAGGGCCTGGCTGTAATACTGCTTTGCATCTTTCATCCGGCCTTGTTTGGCACAGATCATCGCAATGTTGAAATAGGGCTCACTCGGCATCGGATCTGCCGCGATGGCTCCTTTGAATTTTGACTCCGCCTCTTCCGTGTTTCCCAGTTGATGACAAACCGCTCCCAGCAACATGTAGCTCTTTGCATCATCAGGCGCCAACTCGATCGCACGTCGCAAATGCCGCTCTGCCTCCGCCGAGTGACCCAGTTGCATATGGGTGAACCCCAACATCCGGTTCGCATATGGATTGTCATGATCCAATTCTATAGCTTTCTCAAAACTCGCCAATGCCAGCTCCGGCTCCTGCAGCTTCAACTGCACAGCCCCCAACTTGCAAATGGCCGGAACATGTCCGGGATGTTGCTCAATCATCATCTCAAACAACTCGCGTGTCGAATTCAACCGGCCCGAAACATATGCCCGGGTCGCCGCACGATTATAACTCTCCAACTCGACGTTAAGCTTGGCCATTTCACGCCCAACCGTCTCACGATCCCGTGCAAAGGTGGGTGATAGAAACTCTCCGTCCACATTCTGATCCGCGACCAATTTCTGCTCATCCGGACTCAGCACCAGCTCCGTTCCATCAAAGAGCTCGATCGCCTCTTTGAGACGCTCATCGTCTTGCCCGAGACTTTTCACCGCGTCCACTAACAACTCTTTTGCCTGTCGCCTTCTTTCCTGAGCCCTCAATTGCCTCCGGATCACCTCACGCAACATCTCGACCTCCTCGGCATCCACAGATTCTTCCCGACTCGCGAGCAACAATTCCTCCTGCTTCAATTTTTCGGTCAATTCCGATATTCGTTTGTCTTGATCGGCTTTCTCATGGTTCAAACGGTTGATCCGCGTCTTCGCGATCGCGAGATCCCTTTGCGCCTCGACGATCTCATCTTTCGACGCGTCGTTATCCGATTTCAGACGGTCAACCTGCTCCTTTGCTTCTCGCAATGATCCGGACAGGGCGACATTCTGTGCAACGAGCTCTTCAATCCTGCTGGACTCGTTGAGTTTCAACAATGCGTTCATCTGGTCACGCTCACGCAGCAACCCATCACGTTCTTCCTGAAGTTCACTGTAGGCCGTGCGACTCTCATCCAGTTCCTTTTTCAAACTCGAAATCTGCTTGTTCGCGGCTTCCAACTGATTGCCCTTTTCCGCAAGCGCTTTCTCCATCTGCTTCAGCTGCCTGAGTTGTCCTGAGACGACTTGATTGGAAAGCTGACGCTCTGTCTCAAGATCACGCTTCATATCGGCCTGCTTCTGACGCATCTCAGATGCCTGTTTTTTCATCAACTCCATATCAGCCGTCAAAATCTCAATCTTCGATAGCGCTTCATGGTGATCTCCCCGGCTGGTTTTCAACGCCATACCCATCACTTGTTTTTCCTGATTCAACTGCTCAATTCGTTCATTCAAGGATTTCATCACTCCTTCCACGGGCGCCGACAACATCTGCGCGCGCAGAGAACCCACTTCTTTTTGCACCGCTTTCAACTGAGCCTGCAAAGCCTGGTTTTGCTTGTGCAAATCCTCAACTACTACATTGCTCGTAGATTGCTTGGCCGCCGCTTCTGCTTTTTTCATCTCATTCCTCAAACGCGCCAACTCTGCCTCCGCATCTTTCAGCCGACGCGCCTGGAGTGGATCCACCTCTAAAATATCCGGTTTCTTGGGTTTTACATCCTTGGCAGGATTTACCAACTCAGCGCCCACCTTCTCTCCACCTTCCAACTCCGCGATGACTCCACGGTCTTTCTTGATCTGTTCGCCCGCCTTATCCTGAACCTCCTTGAGCGCAAGAACTGTCAAATCCTGACGGTTTTTCACCATATCCGCTTTCCAGTCGGGATAAAATTTTCCAACCGAGCCAAATAACTCGACGGCTTGCCGATACTTGTTCATGGCCCCGACAAAATCCTTATCCTTCTCCAATTGCTCCCCCGCGCGAACCGCAAGATATCCCTGAAAATAAACGTCGGATGGATCAAACTGCGGAACATTTGGCGCCTGCGCCACGACTCCGCCTTGCATGAACCACATCATGCTAAAAATCATTGCCCATATCAAACACGCTTGGGATCGCGTCGCCCCTCTCAACATCAACGAAATGAGTACCATTCACAGGTGCTTTCGCAAGCCCAAACTCCCGACCCAATCACTTCAAGGAATCCAAAGCCAAGCCTTTTTTACCCACCCACAGCCAATCGTAAATTCGCATTTTATTTAAGTTCTGCTAAATAGCCTTTTATACTATATATTGGTTATTAACAGTAATTTATATACCACATGCAGTATTAAAGCCTACTGACAACTTGCCTAGAGGAAATTTATTTGTAAGCTCCAATCACTAAAGAATTCGCTTTCTCACCCTTTTCGAAACCCATCCCCACCACCACGACCATGTATCTTAAAACTCTCGAAATCCACGGCTTCAAATCCTTTGCCGATAAAACTGTCTTCGAATTTGCCGAAGGCGTGACAGGCATTGTCGGCCCGAATGGCTGCGGCAAATCCAATGTGGTCGATGCCATCCGCTGGGTCTTAGGTGAAACTTCCGCGAAAGCTCTTCGCGGCGGAGAAATGGCAGATGTTATTTTCAACGGCACGGAGAAACGCAAACCGCTCGGCATGGCAGAGGTCACTCTCACCATGGCTGACTGTGAAGAATCTCTCAAAGTCGACTACAATGAGGTCTCCATTACCCGTCGCGTATTCCGCGATGGTCGTTCCGAGTATCGTCTCAATGGAACCCTCTGCCGCCTCAAAGATATCCACGACATGCTAATGGATACCGGTATCGGCCGCACCGCCTACTCGATCATGGCACAAGGCCAGATCGACCAAATCCTTTCCTCAAAACCCGAAGAGCGCCGCGCCGTTTTTGAAGAAGCCGCCGGCATCACGAAATTCAAACGCGAAAAAAAGGATGCTCTTCGTAAACTCGAATACACCGAAGCCAACCTGCTTCGTGTTTCCGATGTTCTGGCAGAACAAGAACGCCGCATGAACTCGCTGAAGCGCCAGGTCGCGAAAGCGCGCCGCTTCCAAGCACTCGCCACCGACTACCGCGTCCTCGACACCCACCTCGCTCACAAACGCTATGTTGAAATTACTGCCGCTCGCGCCGAACTAACCAACTCGATCCGCTCGCTCGACGCGCAAGATTCACATCTTGAGCGTCAACTTCCAGAGAAAGAGGAAATTGTCGCCGAAGCGCGCACCGCCGCCCGCCAATTCGAAGCCGAACTCGCGGAACTTCGCCAAAAACTCAACGAGCATCAAAACTCCCTCGCTTCCGCCCAGGCACGCATCGCTTTCAACAACGAGCGCAAAGCCGAACTTGAGGGACGCATCTCACAAAACCATTCCGACATTTCCTCCACCCGCGAAAAACTCGCTCAACAGGAATTCGATTTCACCGCTGCCAGCGATCAACTCGACCAACTCAACCGCCACATCGCCGAGCAGGAATTGCAACTCACAAAACAGGAAGAACAAACTCTCGCCGCCCGTGAAGCCCGCGCTAACCTTGAGTCTTCCCTCCGCGCCTCTCGCATCGAGGCCAACCAGACCCAAACCCTCATCGCCTCCATGCAGGCGAAAATCGAGTCTTCCCTGGCTCAGCTGGAAGGCAATCGTGACCGCGCACGCCAACTCGCGGAGGAAGAACAGCGCCTCAACATCGGCATCGAAGAACACATCGCACAGCAAACGCTGATCAACACTGCGGTTACAGAAACCGGAAACAAGCTAACTGAGCTGGAGGAAAATTTCCAAGCCGCCGAGCGCACCTACCAACACACCCGTGGCGATCTCGACGCATCCCGCAAGGCCGCAACGGAATCCAACGAAATTCTCGCTCAGCGTGCCGCTCGCTTCGATGCCGTAAAACAACTGGTCGCCTCCGGTGAGGGCTTCGCCAAAGGCACTCAAAACCTGCTTAAAGGACTCGATACTCCAGAGCAATTCACACCTTCCATCGAAGGTGTACTTGCCAACTTCATCCGTGCCGATGAAACCGCAGCGCGCGCCATCGAAGCCGCTCTCGGAGCCAAACTCCAAACCGTTCTCGTCTCCGATTCACAAATCGCCGAAACCCTGATCCAACGACTCACTGACAAAAAACTCGGCCAAGCCGCAATCCTGCCCAAAAACCTCATTCCAGTCGCCTCGGGAACTCAAATCGAAACACTCCCATCCGGCGCCACCGCATGGGCTCTTGATAAAGTCAAATCCGAACCACAAGTTGCCGCGATCATTGAACAATTGTTAGAAAAAACCCTAATTGTTCCAAATCTAACAACCGCCCTCAGACTGCGTTCCGATTATTCCACCCTCACCTTCGTGACTCTTGCGGGTGAAATGCTCTCCCCAGAAGGAACGATCCAAGGCGGTACGGCTTCTGAAAATTCAACCTCTCTGTTGGAACGCCAAAACGAGGTTCGCTCACTCGAAAAAGAAGTCGCCATACTCCGCAAAGCCGATGAAGACGCACGCAAGCGCGTAACCTCTCTCGAAAGCGCACTCGAAAGCCATCGCGAAGCGGTCGAAACCGCCCGCGAGCGCCTGCAACGCCAAAAAGTCGAACTCTCCACCCTCCAAGGTCAACTCTCGCTTGCCACTCGCGAAGTCGAAAACTTCAACACTCGCATCGAAAACGTCCGCTGGGAACGCTCGGAACTAGAGAAACGCGAAACCTCTGCCACGGATTCCAGACAATCCCTTGAGTCCGAACTCACCGCCACCCGCGAACGCCTTGAGGCCATCGAAGACCAGACCCGCTCGCTTCAATCCCAGTCGGATTCCGCCATCTCCTCGGAACAGGAACTTCTTGCCTCACTCAATGAACTCCGCACCAATCTCGCAGTCGAGAAACGCGCCAAGCAAGCGGCCGAGGAACAACAACGCCCGATGGAGGCCCGCCTCTCCGAACTGCGCGAAATCGCCATTCGCCGTGAGACGGAAATCGAAAATTTCCAACAGCGCATTCAATCATCCATCGATGAAAATGCCTCGCTGGACTCCCAAGTCGAAACCCACCGAATTGAGGCAGAGGATCTCCAACAGGAACTCTCATCCCGCTCCCAGGGTCGCAATGAGTTAATCAAAAACATCGAGCTTGCCGAAGCCGGCCTGTCCGAAATCCGCAAGCAACTCGCTTCCGTGAACGAACAAAAAGGGCGCGAAGAAATTGCCGCAACCAAGCTCGATCTTCGCCTCGAAAACCTACTCTCCACCACCGAGGATCGCCACCAAATCACCCTCGAATCTTTCGAGCCAGACGCTCATCTGCTTCTCAGCACGCTGCAAAATAGAAACGCTCGCAACGCCTCCGGCGCGGATGAAACCGATCCCGAAGTCGAAATCGCCCATGCCTCTTCAGATGAATCCGAAGAAATTCCAGACCTTCCGGGAGAACCGAACTGGAACCACATCGAAGCCCTTGTCCAGGACCTCAAACGCAAAATCGAGTCCATGGGTCCGGTCAACGTCGATGCCATCGAGGAATACGACGAACTCGAAGAGCGCCACAGCTTCCTTCGCAACCAACACGACGATCTCGTGTCCTCGAAAACCGAACTACTCGCCGTCATCGAACGTATCAACGAGGAAACTCAACGCCGCTTTTCCGAAACTTTCGCCCAAGTTCGCATCAACTTCCGCGACATGTTCAAAGAACTCTTCGGGGAAAAAGGCCAGGCCGATCTCACCCTGATCGACGAAAACGATCCACTCGAATCCGGCATCGAAGTCATCGCCAAGCCGCCGGGCAAAAAACTTCAATCCATCACGCTCCTCTCCGGTGGCGAGCGCTCGATGACCGCCGTCGCACTTCTGTTTTCGATCTATATGATCAAACCCTCCCCGTTCTGCGTCCTCGACGAGCTCGACGCTCCTCTCGATGAATCCAACATCAATCGTTTCGTCAAGGTCCTCGACCGCTTCATTGATCGCTCACAATTCATCATCGTCACCCACTCCAAGCGCACGATGGCGCGTGCGGATGTGATGTATGGTGTAACCATGGAAGAGTTCGGTGTCTCGAAACCCGTAGGCATGCGACTGACCGCCTCCTCGGACACCAAAGCCGACGCCAAATCTGCAGCCCAAAAGGCAGCTCTCAGATTGGATGCTTAAGAAATGTGAGCCACCTGCGAAATACATTCCAATCCCGCAAGTTTCCCAGCTTGCAATCTCAAGCGATGCATTGAAAACTCATCATATCGCCTGATTCGAAAATCCCTTCATTTTTCCTTACCATATGTCCAAAATCTTTACACTTCCGCTTTTTGCGCTGGGTATCTTCAGCAGCCTCGCCCTTGCCGAGCCTGTCGAAGTCAATGGCATCGCCGCCAAAGTCAATGGACAAGTCATCACCAAAAACGAGGTCTCTTTCCTACTCGCTCCGATCTTCGCGCAGCTCTCAACTCAATTCCCAAGACGTGGTCCGGAATTCGTCAAACAGTTCACCGAAGCTCAAAAAAATGTTCTACAAGAACTCATCGACCGACAAATCATCCTCGATGAATTTAAGAAACTCGGTGCATCGATCAACTCCACCATCATTGATGAGGAAGTCAAACGCCAGATCCATCAGCTCTATAACGGCGATGAAAAAAAATTCCGCGATGAACTGAAAAAATCCCGCCTCACCATGGAAGGCTATCGCGAAATGACCCGTGAAAAAATGGTTGTCCAGTCGATGCGAGCCCAGCAATTTTCAGACGCCCCACCCGCCCTCCCGAACGAAGTTCAAAACGAATATGATAAAGTCAAGGACACGCTCCGTGATGTAGCTCAGGACAAAATCACATTCCGGAAAATCTTCATTCCTTCGGCTGATCCCGATAACGCGGTTGCCACTCCGGATTCACAACTCGCCCTCGCTGAAGATCTCGCCAATAAAATCAATAAGGGCGCGGACTTTGCCGAGACCGCAAAAACCTACTCAAAAGATGCCTTCGCAGCACAAGGCGGACTCCAAGAGAATGTTCCGAGAACCGACCTCGCCCCAGAATTCGCAGCCATCATTTTTGAGTCTCCCACAGATAAGGCCGTCGGCCCCCTCCTTGACCCACGAGGCTTTACCATCATCAAGGTCGTCAGCAAGGATCTCGGCCCCGCGCCCCCGCTTTCCAAAGTCCGCCCGATGATCGAAGAACGCGTCACACGCAATAAAACCTCTGCCCAATATGAACGCTGGATCGAAGTCCGGCGCAAACGTGCGATGATCGAAACCAAGCTCTGAGTTTTCTCCAGACAAGTCCTGCATCCATGGAAGATCGCTACGAAATCAGAGGAAAAATCGCTCAGGGAGGCCTAGGTTCGGTCTACAAAGCTCATGACATACGCATGAGCCGAGATGTGGCGCTCAAACGCATTGCCACCCGTACTAGCGACTCTTCCATGACGGACGAGGCCACTCGCCAGTTGATTAAAGAGGCAAGCGCACTCGCGTCCCTCCAACATCCCAACATCGTTACCATTTACGATGTGGGACAAGACGAAGATGGCCCCTTTGTCGTCATGGAATTACTCACCGGCCAAACCCTCGAGGAAATCATTTGTAACGCGTCTTTTACTTGGGAAGATTTTCGACAACTTGCCATGCAATCCTTGGAGGCTCTCATCGCCGCCCAAGAGCTTCATATCGTTCACCGTGATATCAAACCCGGCAACATTATGCTCACCTGGCTTCCCTCCGGCAAGTTCCAGGTGAAGGTCTTCGACTTCGGCCTCGCGAAACTCTCAACCAAACCCTCACTCCAGACCATCGATCAAACCGATGGCGTTTTTGGCTCCATCTACTTCATGGGCCCGGAACAATTCGAGCGCATACCCATCGACCATCGTGTCGATCTCTACGCTATCGGCTGTGTGTTCTATTACGCATTGACCGGCACATACCCCTTCGATGGAGAAAGCGCGGTCGAGGTCATGACCTCTCATTTGCAACACCACGTCATACCCATTGAAGAAGTCCGTGAAGGAATTCCCCTCTGGGTTTGCAACTGGATCATGTGGCTCATCAATCGCCAGCCTAAAGACCGCCCCGAATCCGCACGTGATGCGCTTCTCGTCTTTATGCAAAATGATAGCGCTCACATCTCACCGGAATTGAGCACCGGCGCGCCTGCTCCGGTTATACCGGCAGCGATATCAAAGCGGCCAAAACTTCTGATTCCCGGAGCCGCAACCTCGCCAGAAATCATCGCAGAACCCGAGCCCGGGCCATCTCCTAAAAAAACCGCATCGATTCCAAAACCTCTTACTCCTCCCCAGGGATCGAAGCCCAGCGTGCATCAAACAACTCAATCTTATCCATTACCAGAGCCATCCCCTCCCGCTCCTCCCGCTCCTCCCGCTCCTCCCGCTCCACTCCCAATCCAAGCTCCCGTTTTATCACCAACCGTAGCAACTCCGGCACTCACACCTCCAAATCCACCCATACAGGCCACTTCCGCCCCTACGGAAAAACAGGCACCAGTGCTCACTCGCGCCACTCTAACAGGATCCGCTTCCTCATCACCCCTTCTCAAGCCCGTTCTCAAAGGAGCCTCTAACACACCTCAGCTT
The DNA here is from genome assembly GCA_945873125.1 of Prosthecobacter debontii. Taxonomy (GTDB): domain Bacteria; phylum Verrucomicrobiota; class Verrucomicrobiia; order Verrucomicrobiales; family Akkermansiaceae; genus Luteolibacter. The sequence goes on along the minus strand of CAMCBV010000012.1, from coordinate 21,601 downwards.
ACCTCTCCCTCAGCGCATCCCGCCAAGCCTGCTTCTGATCCTGCCGCTCAAAAAGCTCACACGGAAACCCACCCCACTGCAGCGGATTCACATGCGCCGCTGGCAGATCATGCTCCGAAAAAAAGTATACCTAACAGTGTTAAAGTTGTCATGGCAATCGTACTCACGATCATCATGACATTCTTGATTCTCTTCATCCTCAATCGAAAAAAGGAAAATGCGGAGATCGCTCTTTTCAACGAAATGATTTTGTTGGCTACCAAAGAAAGCACGACGGAAGTCCCGGTTGACAAACACAAACTTGATCTCCTTCTAAGCAACGCGTCTTCCACAACCGGACAAGAAGATCGATCTGCCATCTACAATGCATTGGCACTGGCAAAAGCGGTCGATAAGACCGATGTCGATGCGACAATCACGGAATACGCCACGACCCGCGATATGTATAAGGACATTCGTGTGATCCTGTTCCAGAGAGTCATCGCAGTCCGGAAAAATCCTTCCTCCGTTCATGCATTGGTAAATTATGCAAAGTCCGCCAGCGTGCCGCAAACCGCTCTTGCCGCAATCGAAGCTTGTCGCCCCATGGCTTCCGAAACGCATTTCCAAATATTCTTGGACATCCTCAAAGACACCCACGACGAGGCCATGCGCAAAGCTGCCGAAAACAATATGGCAGCCATTATCAGCAGAAGTCATTCCGCCAGCTCGTTGCGCACCCCATTGCTCAACACTTACAGCAGCTCCTCAAACGATGCCGTCAAACATTCAGTGCTTCGCCTGCTAGGTCGTGTCGGCGGGGATCAGGCTCTCGAATTCGTCAAACAAAACCTCAAAAGCGGTGACTACAAAACCAAAGTCGCAGCTCTTGGAGCCCTCGGCAACTGGGTCGACAGCAAAGGATTCCAACTGCTCATGGAATATGTCGCCTCCGAAACAAATGCTGACAACCGCAAGCTCGCCTTCAGTGCCGCAATCAAATATGCGGCAGCCACCGAAGATAAACCCGAGGAAGCTTGGAAGAAAATTGCCGAACAAGCCAAAAGCGAAACAGACCAAATCGATCTCATTAACGCTTTAGCCAGTTACTCTGCCGATCCATGGGTCTTTGACATCATGAACCAGATCATCAAAACATCCAGCGAGACCGCAGCGGTTATTCGCGCCGAAAAAGCCATCGACTACCTCGAGAAAATGAAAAAAGCCCAAGGCGGAAATCCAAAAGATAAAGACAAATAACCTACCTTTCCCTTGTCCCCAGAACAACAACTCTCCCATCTGACCTCCGGAGCTGCCAGAGTCCTCTCTGAAAAAGAACTCCTGGAAAAACTCAAACTCGGCCGCCCGCTGCGGATCAAACTTGGAGTCGATCCCACAGCACCGGACATCCACTTTGGCCACACGGTTGCTCTCGAAAAACTTCGCCAGTTTCAACTCCTTGGCCACCAAGCCGTTCTCCTGATTGGTGATTTTACCGCCACGATCGGCGATCCTTCAGGACGATCCGCCACCCGCCCACCGCTCACAAGAGATGAGGTGCTCGTGAATGCGGCGACCTATACCGAGCAGGCTTTCAAAATTCTCGACCGCGACAAAGCCGAGATTGTCTACAACGGGGATTGGTTTCGCAAAATGACCTACGAGGAAATCCTCAAACTCAATGCCCGCGTCACCCTGCAACAAATGCTCCAACGTGAGGATTTCCGCAATCGCCTCGACGCAGGCCAGGAAGTCCGCCTCCATGAACTCCAATACCCCATCATGCAGGGCTGGGACTCCGTCGAAATCCGCGCCGATGTCGAACTCGGCGGAACAGACCAGCTTTTCAATATTCTTGTAGGCAGGGACATGCAAAAAGACGAAGGCCAGCCGCAACAAGTTGTCATGGTCATGCCGTTGCTGGAAGGCCTTGATGGCGTCAAGAAAATGTCGAAATCCTACGGCAACTACATCGGCGTTTCCGAACCTCCCCAGGAAATGTTCGGCAAACTCATGAGCGTTTCCGATGAATTGATGGCGCGTTATTATACTCTCCTCCTGGGGCAATCACTTGATCCTTCCATCCATCCCATGGAAGCCAAGAAATCTCTGGCGGAGCAACTCACCGCCCGCTACCACAGCCAAACCGAAGCCACTGCCGCCCGCAACGACTGGGATACCCGCTTCTCCAAAAAAGATCTCAACGCCGCCGAACTACCGGAACTCAACATTTCCAAGCTACCGGCAGACCTCAGCCTTCTCTCCATCACCGCATTCGCTTTCAAAACCGCATTCGATTTGGAAAAATCCAACGGCGAGTTGCGTAAACAGTTTATCCTCTCAGGTTCGGTTCAACTGAACGGAGAAAAACTCACCGATCCGACATTCACTCTCAACCCATCTTCTGGGGACATTTTGAAACTCTCAAAAAAACACGCGATTCGCTTTATCTAACAAAAAAATTATCATGAAAAACATCCTTCTGCTCGCATTGCTCGCCGTCCCAGCACTCGCTGGAGAAACCCAACTCTTCAATGGCAAAGACCTCACCAACTGGGAAGGCGATCCAAAATTCTGGTCCGTGGTCGACGGAGCTATCACCGCGAAATCCACCCCAGAAAATCCTGTCCCGCATAATACTTTCATCACATGGAAAGGTGGCGAACCCGCCGATTTCACCCTCACCCTCAAATTCAAAATGACCCCGGGTGACGATAAAAAATACACCAACAGCGGCATCCAATACCGCAGCAAGGTGATCGACGCTTCGAAATTTATCGTAGGAGGTTACCAAGCCGACTTCGAATACGGAGACGAATACAGCGGTATTCTTTACGAGGAAAAAGGTCGTGGAATTCTTGCCCTCCGCAGCCAACAAGTCGTCATCAAACAAGGCGAAAAACCTGCAAAGCCCATCCTCGAAATCACTGGCAAAACGGGTGATGACAAGGAAATTCAAGCCGCTATCAACAAAGATGACTGGAACGAATACAAAATCGTCGCCCAAGGGAATCACGTTCAACAATACATCAACGGCAAGCTCACCGTCGACGTCACCGACGAAACCGCAGAAGCTCCCAAGAGCGGCGTCATCGCCCTCCAAATGCACGCAGGTCCTCCGATGCAGGTCCAATTCAAAGACATCATCCTTACCACCAAAGACTGATTCTTGACTTTCTCCCCCCGAACCCCCATCCATCCTTTCTCCACTCAGCACCCGTAGCTCAGTTGGATAGAGCATCCGCCTTCTAAGCGGACGGTCACTGGTTCGAATCCAGTCGGGTGCACTCTTGGTGCACTATCTTTAATCGACCGGAGGTCGCAAACCGGATGGGCGTTGGAGCCAATCCAGTCGGGTGCACTTTTGCAGCCGTTTTATTTTTATCAGCCGGAGGCTGCACACCGGATGGCGGCAATGGGCCGCAATCCAGTCGGGTGCACTCTTGGTGCACTATCTTTAATCGACCGGAGGTCGCAAACCGGATGGGCGTTGGAGCCAATCCAGTCGGGTGCACTTATGCAGCCGTTTTATTTTTATCAGCCGGAGGCGGCACACCGGATGGCGGCATGGACCGCGGACCTCACCCCATCGCTCTTCCTTGTCACACTGCGCCAAAAACGCGCCCCCAGCTGTGACATTTTGTCCAATCTGAAAGTTCTAAAATCCACCGCTACACGGAAATTCCTTGAAAAAACAGGGGGAAAAACCATTTCCGCCAATAGGCACATACCCTGCAATGGGATCTCCTAGCAACCAACTTAACATTATGTCAAAAATTCTAGGAATCGACCTCGGCACCACCAACTCCTGTATGTCCATCATGGATGGCGGAGAACCTACCGTTCTTGAAAACTCCGAGGGCGCGCGCACCACTCCCTCCGTCGTAGCCTTCGCCAAAAACGGAGAGCGCCTTGTCGGCCAAGCCGCAAAACGTCAAGCCGTTACCAACCCGAAAAACACCATTTTCTCAGCCAAGCGACTGATCGGCCGCAAGTTCTCAGAACTCACCGAAGCCGACAAACGCATGCCCTACAAGATCGTTGCGGCTTCCAACGGCGATGCTCATATCCAAGTTGAAGTTGCCGGCGAAACCAAAACTTATTCCCCACAGGAAATCGCAGGCATGGTTCTCGGCAAACTCAAAGCCGATGCCGAAGCAAAAATCGGCGAAAAAATTACCCAAGCCGTCATCACGGTTCCTGCTTATTTCAATGACTCCCAGCGAAACGCTACCAAAGCAGCTGGCGAAATCGCCGGACTCGATGTGCTCCGTATCATCAACGAGCCTACCGCTGCCGCACTCGCCTACGGTCTCGATAAAAAATCCGATGAAAAAATCGCCGTCTATGACCTCGGTGGCGGAACCTTCGATATCTCCGTCCTCGAAATCGGCGACGGCGTGTTCGAAGTTCTCGCAACAGATGGCGATACCCAACTTGGGGGTGATGATTGGGATAACGCCCTCATCGAATATATCGTTGGTGAGTTCAAAAAGGACCAAGGCATCGATCTCTCCGGCCAGCCTGATGCCCTCCAACGCATCAAGGAGGAAGCTGAAAAAGCAAAAATCGCCCTTTCCTCCAGCCAGTCCTACGATATCAACCTGCCCTTCATCACCGCTGACGCGACGGGACCCAAGCACATCCAGCTTTCCCTTTCCCGCTCCAAACTCGAGCAACTCACGGACAAACTGTTCGAGCGCACCAAAAAGCCTGTGAGAGACTGCCTCAAGGAAGCAGGTGTTTCTGCTTCAGATATCGATGAGCTGGTTCTCGTCGGCGGCATGACACGGATGCCGAAAGTTGTCGAGATCGCCAAAGAACTCGCCGGCCAAACCCCTCACCAAGGCGTTAACCCGGACGAAGTCGTCGCCATCGGCGCAGCCATCCAAGGCGGCGTCCTCCGCGGAGACGTGAAGGACGTCCTCCTTCTCGACGTGACTCCACTCACACTTTCCATCGAGACCGAAGGCTCCCGCGCAACACCGATGATCGAACGCAACACCACGATTCCTGCTAAAAAATCACAGGTCTTCTCCACCGCTTCCGATAATCAACCCGCAGTTGATATCCGGATCTCACAAGGTGAACGCCCGATGTTTGCCGATAATAAATTGTTAGGAAACTTCAAACTCGATGGCATCGCTCCCGCACGACGTGGCGAACCACAAATCGAAGTCACTTTCGACATCGATGCGAACGGCATTCTCCATGTCTCCGCCAAGGACAAACAATCCGGCAAAGAGCAAAAAATCTCCATTCAAGGATCCTCAGGACTCTCCAAAGAGGAAATTGAAAAAGCCAAAAACGATGCGGAGGCACACGCCGAGGAAGACCGCAAACGCGTGGAAAAAGTTGATGCGGTCAACAAGGCCGAGAACATCGCCTTCTCTGTCGAAAAACAACTCGAGGAACTTGGCGAAAAAGCTCCAGCCGAACTCAAATCCTCTCTCGAAGAAAAAGTGAAAGCGGTTCGCGCCGCGATCACCAGCGACGACGTCGATAAAATCAACGCCGCAGCCTCCGACCTCGAAAGCCAACTCCAAGACCTCGCTGCTGCCGCTCAACAAGCTGGTGCATCCATGGGCGACAACCCGGAAGTCGAACCCGCCGATGTATCCGAATCCACGGAACCGAAAAAAGCCAAAGGCAAAGTCGTCGACGCTGAGGTCGTGGACTAACAAAAAATTTCCACTGCTGCCTCGGGTAGCAGTGGCCTCTCAAACCAACTAATAACCAAGAAACGCAAAACACATATGGCTAACATCAAACCACTCGGACAACGTGTCCTCGTCAAACGCCTCGAAGCAGACGCGATCAGCGCAGGCGGAATCGTCCTTCCTGACACCGCCAAAGAAAAACCTCAGGAAGCTGAAGTCATCAGCCTCGGCACTGGCGGCAAAGACGACGACGGCAAAACCATCGAGTTCTCCGTCAAAGTCGGCGACAAGGTCCTGATCTCCAAATACGGCGGAACAGAAGTCAAACTCGACGGTCAAGAAGTCCTCATCATCTCCGAATCCGATATTCTCGGAATTGTCAGTTAAGTCTCAAATTTCAAATCTCAAATCTTAAATACAAATTACCACTATGGCCAAACAACTCTTATTCGACGAAGCAGCACGCCAAGCACTCCTACGCGGTGTTGAAAAACTCGCACGTGCCGTCAAAGCAACCCTCGGACCATCCGGTCGCAATGTCATCCTCGATAAAAAATTCGGCTCACCCACCATCACCAAAGACGGTGTGTCGGTCGCAAAGGAAATCGAACTCGATTGCCCTTACGAAAACATGGGCGCCCAGCTCATCCGCGAGGTTTCTTCCAAGACCTCCGACATCGCAGGTGACGGCACCACGACTGCAACGGTTCTTGCCGAAGCCATCTACAAAGAAGGCCTCCGCAACGTCACCGCCGGCGCCAACCCGATCTCGCTTCAACGCGGCATCATGAAAGCCACCGAGGCCATCGTTGCTCAACTTAAAATCATCTCCAAGAAGGTTTCGGACACAAAAGAAATCGCCCAAGTCGCAACGGTCTCCGCCAACTGGGACAGCGAAATCGGAGGCATCATCGCCGAAGCCATGGACAAAGTCGGTAAAGACGGAACCATCACGGTCGAAGAAGCCAAAGGCATCGAAACGAATCTCGATGTTGTTGAGGGTATGCAGTTCGATAAAGGCTATCTCAGCCCGTATTTCGTAACCGACCCAGAGTCGATGGAAGCTTCTTTCGAAAACGCTCTGATTCTTATCCACGAGAAAAAAATCAGCTCGCTCAAAGACATGCTTCCTCTCCTTGAGAAAGTGGCGAAATCCGGCAAACCCCTCGTCATCATCGCTGAAGACGTTGAAGGCGAAGCTCTTGCAACCCTTGTAGTCAACAAGCTCCGCGGCATCCTCAACATCGCTGCTGTCAAAGCTCCCGGTTTCGGCGATCGCCGCAAAGCCATGCTCGAAGACATCGCTGTCCTCACCGGCGGTCGTGTGATCACCGAAGACCTCGGCATCAAACTCGAATCCGTTGAAATCAGTGACCTCGGTCAAGCCAAGCGCCTCACCATCAGCAAGGAATCCACCGTCATCGTTGAAGGCGGCGGCTCCTCGGATGCCATCAGTGGCCGCGTGAACCAAATTCGTCGCCAGATCGAAGAAACCACCAGTGACTATGATCGTGAGAAACTTCAAGAGCGTCTTGCGAAACTCGCAGGCGGAGTCGCGGTCATCAACGTCGGTGCTGCTACCGAAACCGAGATGAAAGAGAAAAAAATGCGCGTCGAGGACGCCCTCCACGCCACTCGCGCAGCGGTTGAAGAAGGCATCGTTCCCGGCGGTGGCACGGCGCTTATCCGCGCTCAAGCCGCTCTCGGTGATCTCGGCCTCACAGGCGATGAGGCCACTGGCGCAGGCATCGTTGCACGCGCCGTCGAAGCTCCGCTTCGCCAGCTCGTCGCTAACGCCGGACGCGAAGGCGCTTTGGTTGTTGAAAAAGTCAAAAACGGCAAAGGTGGCGAAGGCTACAACGTCGCGACTGACAAATTCGAAGACCTCATCAAATCCGGTGTGGTGGATCCGACCAAAGTTACCCGCACCGCCCTTCAGAACGCAGCTTCCATCTCTGGACTGCTTCTCACCACCGAGGCCCTCATCACCGATCTTCCTGAAAAGGCAGAAGCTGATGCCGGACACGGTCATGACCACGGCGGCATGGGCGGCATGATGTAATTCGTAGCGGCGATCTTCGGTCGCCGATCTTATCCAAAGCCGGGCACTCCGATCCATCGGAGCTGCCCGGCTTTTTCTTTATCAAAAAACTTCGACCTTTCCCTCGGTTCGTTCAAACTCCTTCCATGAACCTCTTCGATCAAGTCCGCCGGATCACCCTCATCGAGCAAATAAGCTCGGTGCTTTCTTGGGATCAGGAAACTTATCTTCCCTCAAAATCGGCCGAATACCGCGCCAACCAACTTTCCTACCTCGCCGCTCACGCTCACGAGCTTTCGACCTCTGAATCCTACCTCTCGGCCCTCGCGAAAGCGGAAGCTGAAAATCTAGGAACCGACCCAACCCATTCCGCCAACCTCCGCGAACTTCGTCGCAAATCCGACCGCGCTGGTAAAATCAGTACCGAACTTGTTGCCCGCGAATCCTCTATCGAATCCGCCGCCCACCACGCATGGATTGAGGCGCGTAGACAATCCGACTTTTCGATTTTCGCACCGCATCTCCAGAGCCTCGTCGATATCGCCCTGCAAAAAGCCGATCTCTGGGGCTTTCCGGACGAGCCCTACAGCGCGCTGCTTGAAGGGTATGAGAGAAATACTTCCTCTCAGGAAATTGCAAAGCTCTTTGATACGTTGCAGGATCGCCTCGCTCCCATCTCAGCTGCCGCGGTTGAAAAATCCAAATCGTTGAACCCATCCTTGCCAGAAGGAATCTATCCGCTTCGAGCCCAACAGGATTTCAACGCGGCCGTGGCTGCGGAAATGGGTTTTGATTTCCACTCCGGTCGCATTGATACGACCACCCACCCGTTCTGCACCACCCTCGGTCCTCAGGATATCCGTATCACAACCCGCTACGACCTCAACGATTTCACCTCATCCCTCTTCGGCATCATGCACGAAGTCGGCCATGGTCTCTATGAACAAGGCCTTCCGAGCGATGACTTCGGCCTGCCCTCCGGCTCTGCTGTCTCACTCGGCATCCACGAATCCCAATCCCGACTCTGGGAAAATCAGATCGGCCGCTCAGCCGCGTTTTGGAATAAATTCTATCCCATCGCCAAAGGATACTTTCCGCAACTCAAAGACTTTCCTCTCGAAAAATTCCTTCATTACATCAACCGCGCGGAACTCTCCGAAATCCGCGTTGAAGCGGATGAGGCAACTTATGATCTGCACATCATCCTGCGTTTCCAAATCGAACGTATGCTACTCAAAAAGGAAATTTCCATCAAAGATGTCCCCGCGACATGGAATGCTTTGTTCGAAAAATCCTTTGGCTTTCAGCCCAAAGACGACGCCCACGGCTGCCTTCAGGATATCCATTGGTCGATGGGTGGAATCGGTTACTTTCCGACATACACGCTCGGCAACATCAACGCGGCACAGCTTTTCCAAGCCGCTGTTTCCGATCCAAAAATCAAATCCGCAACCGAAGAAGCCGACTACACACCTTTGCTCGCATGGTTGCGCAAAAACATCCACCATCACGGAGCAACTCACGACCCTGCAGATCTCATGCTACTCGCAACGGGACACGCACCAGACACCCACGACTACCTCAAACACCTCACAACACGCTATCTCTAGCACTTCATCATCATGTTCATCGTCCTCGAAGGCATCGACGGTACTGGGAAATCCACCCAATCAAAACGTCTCGCCGAATATTTCAGAGCCCAGGGAAAAACGGTCACCTTGTCGCGCGAACCCACTGACGGACCATGGGGAACTCTGCTACGCAAGTCCGCGGAAACCGGCAGACTCTCGCCCGAGGATGAACTCCAGGCTTTTCTCAATGATCGCAAACAACACGTGGATGAACTCATCAAACCCGCTCTTGCCGCCGGCCACGTCGTCATTCTGGACCGCTACTATTTCTCAACCATGGCCTATCAGGGCGCTCGCGGCTTCGATCCCTTTCTGATCCGCAAGGACAACGAGGCTTTCGCGCCCGTTCCCGATCTCCTGCTCATCCTCGACCTCGACGTGGATACCGCACATGCCCGTATCGGCTCGCGCGGCGATACGGCAAACGAGTTCGAACAACGCGCCAATCTCGCCCGCTGCCGTGAAATTTTCCTCTCCCTGAAAGACGAACCATTCGTCAAAATCATCGATGCCACGAGCAGCGCCGACGAGGTCACACAAAGCGTTCTTCGAGCAGTTTCCTCATTCACATCCAAGCTACCCTAATCCCTTTTGCCCATGATTCCCCGTCGTTACGCCAGCATCATTTGCTCATCGATTGCGGGACTCGCCGCGTGCTGGTTGATTCCGGGTAGCAAGGTCGAACGATACGCCTTCCTTGTCACAACCGTCCCTTTCACAGGATCGGAATCGGTGATCGACGGCGATGGGTCACCCGAAAAACCCTACGCCAACAAAACATCCAGAGAACCCGATTTCAAAAAAATCAGTCAGCCTCTCGATATCACGATCACCGATGACCCGAATCGAATTTTTCAGCAATCCCCTCCCTCACCGGTGGATTTCGCAATCATTCTCAAAAATCTCATAAGGCTTCGCCAAAACTCCGTATCCATCGGTATTCCTCTGACTTGGACTGATCCGGAAACGATTCCTCTCGCCGCTTTAGACAAGCAGCTGGATAGCTTTGCAAACTTGGTCACCGCAGCCCCTTTATCCAGAGGCTCTGTTCCTTCGCCGCTCCCTGCCGCGTTTCGCCGAGGTTCCATCTCTCTTTCCCAAGTCCACGGAAACACAGCCCTCGTTCCCGTCGTAAATCGGATCCCCATTCCGGGAGTCCTCCTGGGAAATGAAAAATCACTCGCCGGTTTCACCACACTCGAATCCGAACCCGACCGGAATTCGCTACCCCTCATCGCAATCTGGGATGATCGCGTGGTTCTCTCTTTTCACCTTCTCGCCGCACTCAATCACTTGAAGATCTCTCCAGCCTCGATCCAAGTCAATCTGGGTCGTCACATCTATCTGGGTAAAAACTCATGCTACATTCCGATCGACTCCTATGGCCGCCTGAGCCATTTCCCAGCCACATTCAAAAGCATTAAACCTAAAACTTTTGCCGCTGAAAATCTGCTTGATGCGACAGCGCAAACGTTCGCCCAGCATGACTCTCCGTCGGCCGTTATTCGCAACACTCAGCCGGCACAGGATCTCCCATCCATGGAATTTTCCAACTCACTCATCCAGACCGTCACTTTGTTTTCAAATCCTTCCCATGGATTTTCGATCAAGTATTATGGATACCTCTCCAAAGACATCGAACTCCTCTTTATCGCCGCGCTACTAAGCCTGATTTTCGGCATCCAAAACCTTTACCCCGGCAGCGAAGGCCGCCGACCACTGATTGTCCTCACCTTTGTATGGATCCTGCTTCATTTTCCAATCGTGCATCTGACCGCGACATGGATACCCACTCTGCCCGCTCTGGCAACCCTCTGCGTCTCCATCTATTTTACCCGTCGTAAAACCAACCAATACCGCCGCGGACGCTTTCAACTTCCATGGTGAAATATATTCTATTCTTGTGTCTTTTGTCTCATAGTCTTCTGTCTCCAAATATGAATCCCGCCGAAAAAGCCAACGCCCTGATCGAAGCTCTGCCCTATCTTCAGGCCTTCCGCTCAAAGACTATTCTCATCAAAATGGGTGGCTCCGCGATGGAAGATCCCGAGCTTGTCGCCAATGTCATGCGCGACATCACTTTTCTCGAAGTCGCAGGCATCAATCCCGTTGTTGTTCACGGCGGAGGAAAAGCCATTTCCGCCGCGATGGAGAGATCCGGCATCGAGGCCAAATTCATCAATGGCCTCCGCTACACCAGCGACGAAGCCATCGATATCGTCGCGCGCGTCCTTTCTAATGAAATCAATCCTGGCCTCGTCCGCATGATTCGCGAATTCGGCGGCAAAGCGATTGGCATTCCCGGAACCGACATCTTCCTCGGTGAAAAAATTCAATCCTTCGACAAAGACGGAAATCCCATCGACCTCGGTCGTGTTGGCGAGGTCGTTGGATGCAATCTTTCCAACATGGACGCTGCAAACAAAGCAGGTATCGTTCCTGTAATTTCCCCCCTCGCTTCCGAGCTACCCACTGGCAAACCCCTCAACATCAATGCCGACCTTGCCGCAGCCGCTCTCGCGAAAGAACTGCGCGTCTCAAAACTGGTTTACCTGTCAGACGTTCCCGGCCTGCTCGCCGATCCCAAAGACCCGAATTCGCTGATCCAATCCATCAACGTTGAGCAAGCCAACGCCCTCATCGCCGATGGAACGATCTCCGGCGGCATGATCCCGAAAATCCGCTCCGCGATCGACGCACTCAACGCCGGAGTCCGTAAAGTCCATTTTGTCGATGGAAGGCTGCCCCATGCACTTTTATTGGAAATCTTTACAGATGGCGGAATCGGCACTGAGGTGACTCTTTAGGCAAATAAGTCCTATAGGACCTATAAGACCTATTTTCAAGACTCCAGCCTTCAGCAAACTCTTGCCCCCCGCCCGCCTCTCCGCTATCCCTTTGCCCGCCTATGAACGAGCAAATCGCATCCATCCAATCTTCCGCTCTCGAATTGATAGCCGCCGCCAACGATGCGCGCGCTCTCGATGACGCCCGCGTCGCGGTTCTCGGGAAAAAAGGCACCCTTACGCTCGCCGGCGCTCTCATCAAAGACATCCCAAATGAGGAAAAAGCGACTTTCGGACAATCCCTTAATGCCGCCCGCACCGAGATCAACGCTGCTCTTCAGCAAAAAGAAAACATCCTGCAAGCGATTGCGGATGCCAACGCGCTTTCAGGCATCGACCTCACCCTTCCACCTCGTTCACTTCCAACGGGCGGACTTCATCCGCTCACGCTCATTCGCGATGAAGCGATCCAAATCCTCCGCCGAATGGGCTTCGCCCTCGCCGATGGCCCTGAAATCGAAGACGAATACCATTGCTTCGACGCCCTCAATACCCCTGCCGACCACCCAGCGCGCAACGAGAAGGATACGTTCTATTTCAACTCAGGCAAACTTCTCCGCACTCACACCTCCAGCGTCCAGATCCGCACGATGGAAACCTCCACCCCGCCAATCCGCATCATCGCACCCGGCTCTGCCTACCGCCGCGACGAAATCGATGCCACTCACCTTTCGGTTTTCAACCAACTCGAAGGCCTCTTCGTCGATACCGATGTCACCCTCCCCGACCTTAAAGGCACGCTCGAATACTTTTTCCATGAAATGTTCGGAACCTCAACCGAGGTCCGTTTCCGCCCACACTTCTTCCCTTTCACTGAGCCTTCGTTCGAGATCGATGTGAAACTCCAGATCAAGGGTCAAGCACCTCGTTGGATCGAAGTCGCAGGCTGCGGCATGGTCGATCCCGCGGTTTTCAAATCCATCAACGCCACCCGCAAAGACAACGCCCTCGATCCTAAAAAAATCACCGGCTTCGCCTTCGGCATGGGCTTAGACCGCCTCGCCATGATCCGCTGGGGTATCAAGGATATCCGCTTACTCATCGAAAACGACACCCGCTTCTTAAGCCAATTCGCACAATAAGACGGATCAGGCAAATCCGACTGATCAGACAGATCTAACATTTTTCATTTATGAACATCTCACTCAACTGGCTCTCCAATCACCTCGATCTCTCCGGCAAATCCATTGAAGAAATCTCCGATCTCTTCACGTTCGCGGGCGTTGAAGTTGAGGGTATTATAACGAAAGGCATTGCCTCTGACAAAATTGTCGTAGCTCAAATCAAAGAGGCGGTGCAACACCCAGATGCGGACAAACTCAAAGTGACTCAAGTCGATTGCGGTGAAGGGCAACTCCGTCAAATTGTTTGCGGAGCGAAAAATTATAAAGTCGGCGACAAGGTCCCATGCTGTCTTCCGGGAGCACAACTCCCCGCAGGCTTCACGATTGGTGAAACCAAGATGCGTGGAGTCGAATCCAAAGGCATGCTCGCCGCAGCCGAAGAAATCGGACTTCCAAAAGGCGAAGACGGCCTGCTTATTTTACCCGAAGATTCTCCGATCGGAGTGCCTGTGAAAACTCTGTTCGATTCCGACACTCTATTAGAACTCGAAGTCACACCCAACCGCCCCGATCTCCTCTCCCACGCCGGTATGGCGCGCGAACTCGCGACTTTGCTGAAAACTCCTCTCATCAAAGGGAGTAAAGGGAGCGCGGGCGTCTCGCCCGCTTCTTCGGACTTCATCAAACTCGAAGCCACCGCCGCTTGCCCGTTCTACGCCGCAACCCGCATCGACAATGTCACGGTTACCGAAAGCCCAGAATGGCTCAAGCAACGCCTCACCTCGATCGGCCTACGTCCCATCAACAACATCGTCGATATCACCAACTACGTGCTTCACGAAACCGGACAACCTTTACACGCCTTCGACGCCGCGAAAGTCTCCGGAGCCATCGTCATCCGCCAAGCGAAAGACGGCGAATCTTTCAAAGCCCTAGACGAATCCGAACACGTTCTAACAACTGAGGATCTCCTCATCTCTGACGAATCCGGTGCCGCCCTCGCCCTCGCCGGTGTGATGGGCGGACTCGATAGCGGCGTTACTGAATCCACTACTTCCATCATTCTAGAGTCAGCCTACTTCACTCCATCAGGCATCCGCCGCACCTCACGCCGCACCGCCCTTTCATCGGATTCATCTTACCGCTACGAACGCGGGGTCGATCCACAAGGCGTCCTTCCAGCTGCCGCTTTGGCCATCACCCTACTGGAGAGCGGTTCTCCGAATGGCTGCCTCACCCAATCCGCAGGCACACTCCCTCCAGCACCCGCTCCCGTCTCCCTTGATCTCGACAAACTCCATCACCTTCTCGGAAATTCCATTTCCACCGAAGCCGCAGAAGAAATCCTCAACCGTCTCGGACTCACCAAACAAGCGGATGGCACATGGATTATCCCATCCTTCCGCCAAGACCTCACCCGCCACATCGATCTCGCAGAGGAAATCACCCGCGTCCATGGTCTTGCAAACGTGCCATCCCGTTTCCGCGCAACACTCGTTCCAACCAGCGATGTCGATACCGCTTATGATGCAGATATGATTCTGCGTCGTCGCCTTGCCTCGCTCGGTTTATTCGAGTGCCAAACCATCAAACTCATTTCAGAAAGCCAGCTATCGGACATCTTGCCACTGCGTCCGCTGCAAGAGGGAGATCTTATCCGTGTCAAATCCCCACTCAGTGAAGACCATGCCATCATGCGCCCGTCTATCATTCCGGGCCTGGTTGCCAGCGCCGAACGCAATGCTCGCCAACAAGCAAAATCGATCCGCTTGTTTGAGATGGGCCGGGTCTTCCGTAACGCGGGTGGAGGTAAAGCCGTCGATCAAGAAAGCGAAAGCCTCGCCATCCTGATCAGCGGAAACTCTCAACCGTCCTCATGGGCTATAAAAGACCGGGCTGCGGATCTTTACGATGCGAAAGCCATTCTTTCCGCCCTACTTCCCAGTCAGACAATTTCTCTTAAGCCAAAAGACCGCGAAAACTTCGCCCTTGGTGCCGAAATCAAAGCGGGTGATCAAACGATAGGTGTCTTTGCCCGCCTCTCCCTCCAGCGCGAACGCGATCTGGATTTTATCTCACCCGTCTTCGTCGCGGAACTTGATCTGGGCAAACTCCGCAAAATCATTTCGGCGAAATCACAGGTCGAGGATCTGCCTCAGTTCCCAGGCTCAACCCGCGATGCGGCGATGGAGCTTTCCCTCGGCACCCCGAATGCTGAAATCGAAGCGGTTCTCGGGAATGCAAAAGAGCCGCTGCTTGTTTCCTACGAATGCTTTGACCTCTTCACCGATCCATCCGGCCAAAAGATCGCCGCGGATCGCAAATCCATTGCCTACCGCTTCAACTACCGCGCATCCGACCGCACATTGAAAGCCAATGAAGTGGACGCAGCTCATCAGAATATCCTGAAGCTTCTCGCTCGCATCGATGGACTGGTGTTCCGATGATTGTATCCTGGCGGAAATAGAATCCACTCCATAGCGGCAACAAAAAATCATAGGGTTTTCCGGCTATCGTGATAAAATATCATCCGCATATGGCCGATCCATCAAACCCTTCGCTCGAGCCTCCAAAATGGCGGCGCTGGCTCGAGTTTCTTCGGAGACTGGCAAAAGCGATCGATCGTGATCACCTCTCCATCGCTGCTGCCGGGGTGGCATTTTTCCTGATGCTGGGAGTCTTTCCGGGACTTGCCGCCCTCTTCTCAATTTATGGCTGGATTTCAGATCCGATGGAAATCGAACGCCAGTTGCAGAGAGATTCAGGAATTCTTCCGAACGAAGTTCACCAAATGTTACTCTCACAGGTTCAGATGATCGCAGGTGATAACAAAACCGCTGGATTGGGCACTATCCTCGGTCTGCTCATCGCCATCTGGGCGGGCTCCTATGCCATGAGAGGCCTCATCCAGGGATTGAACATCGTCTTTCACCAATCCGAAAAACGAAAGTTTCTCAGCCTGCAGATTGCATCGATCATTCTAACCATCTTGCTTCTTGTCGTGATCTCTCTGGCTGTTTTCCTGATCGCAATCATACCGGTCTTTGTTCACATGCTACCTGGTGATGAATTTGCCCTGAAAATTCTCGCGCTGCTGCGATGGCCGTTTCTCCTTGCCATCATCATGCTCATGCTCGCCTTGATTTATCGCTTCGGTCCGACAAACCGTGAACCGACACGAAAATGGATCAGCACGGGGGCGGTGGTGGTGACCCTCATCTGGCTGGGGGCCTCCGCCCTGTTTTCCTACTACGTCGCGAACTATCAATTCTACCTGAGCACCTATAGCTCACTGGGCGCGATTGTGATCCTCATGCTCTGGCTTTATCTAACAGCCTTCCTCATTCTACTAGGAGCGGAAATCGACGAAGCGCTCAGGGATTCAGTGCAGTAAGGAAAGCGATGGGAAAGAGTGGTGGCCCGACCCGGATTCGAACCAGGGACACGCGGATTTTCAATCCGCTGCTCTACCAACTGAGCTATCGGGCCACACAACACCCTTGCGGGCGGGGCGCGAGTAAGGATTCCCCGCTGACTTTTGACAACCCAAAAATCAGCCTTGGTCGAAATTTATTTGGGCGCCGGAGGGTTCAGTCCTTCCTCACCGCTTCGTAAACGCTAACCACCCCAAAAGTCATCGGAATCACGGTCGAGTTGCCGTAGCCTGAGTGATTCAACAGGGAAATCATGGCATCACCTGAGGGAAATTGTTCGATTGAGCCAGCGAGATACTCATAGGCGTCCTTTTGCTTGGTCAGAAATCCAGCCAACTTCGGTAGGACATGATGCAAATATAACCGATACGGCACACGCATCACTCCCTGAGGTAAGGAGAAATCGAGGATGAACAAGGTTCCACCTGGCTTGAGCACGCGACGCATTTCTTTGAGTGCACGCACGTAATCTGCCATGTTGCGAAGCCCGAAAGCGACTGTTACGACATCGAATTCACCATCTGGAAAAGGCAGCGCCAGCGCATCCGCTACCAAAGTCTGATGAACCCCTCGGTTTGACGCATGCCCGAGCATTTCCGCACAAAAGTCCGTGGCGATGACTTCGGCATTTGGCAACGCATCTTGAATGCTCAAAGCGAGATCCCCCGTACCGCTAGCCACATCAAGAACTTTCGTCGGGCTGAGAGCTTTGATCCGCCTTGTCACCACCCGCCGCCACCAAACATCCACACCCAGAGAAAGGACATGGTTGGTCATGACATAGCGATCGGCGATGCGCGCGAAGGCTTCTTTCACATAGATCGGATCAGGCATGTGCGTCAAACTTGCAGCCACGAGACCCCATCGTCCAACCCAGATTTCAAAAAAAAGAAAAATGCTCCATTCAGGTCGTGGAAGATGACCAAGCATCCGGGATCCGTATCAATGTTGCTATGAACCAGACCTCTGACCCCTCTCATTTGATCCCATAAGGGTCATTCATCCTTCATTTACCACTCTTCAAAACCTCCGGCAGCTTCTTTTGAAATCTCTCTAGGCGTGGAATGGAAACTCTACGAACATAGGGATTATCCGGATTTTTCTTTTCGAAATCCTGATGATAAGCCTCAGCGAGCCAGAATTTCTGAAACGGATATACCTCGGCGGCAACCTCTTTGGGGGAGATTTTCTTATTCATCGCTGCGATTTTTGCCTCAATGATCTTCTTCTGTTCTTCATTTTGATAGAAAATGATCGAACGATATTGAGAACCCCTGTCCGCGCCCTGGCCGTTGACTTGTGTGACATCCTGAGAGGCAAAGTAAACATCCACCAAGGTGGCGAAGCTCACGACTTTGGGGTCATAGATCACTTCGATTGCCTCAGCGTGTCCGGTAGTTCCAGTCGTTGTCGATTCGTAGGTTGGATTGTCCGTATGTCCACCAGAGTATCCAGATATCGCCTCTTTCACACCCTTGACGCTCTCATAGCTGGCTTCAACGCACCAAAAGCAACCACTTGCAAAGTAGGCGCGCGCCAAACCGTTTACCAACGGAATTTCGATCGGTTGATTTTGCTGCATTTTTTCCTGCAGAGTCCGATCCGTTTTTTGCTGACTGCAGCCAATCGATATCAACAAGATGGAGAAAAAAGAGATGAGAGGGGATACATTTTTCATAACGATGCGGTGTGAATGAGAGAAAACGCTAGGTGACTTATTCCGGCAAATTACCCAGCAGATACTTCGCGGCCTGCTCAACATCTTTATCGCCCCGACCTGAAAGGTTCACGATAATGAGGTCGGATTTTGGCAAGGAACCTGCAACTTTTGAAATGTAAGCGACCGCATGTGAACTCTCCAATGCGGGAATGATACCCTCGCAATGAGCGAGTTCCTTGAATGCGGCCAACGCCTCGTCATCCGTTGCATAGGTGTATTCCACCCGACCTTCGGA
The DNA here is from genome assembly GCA_945873125.1 of Prosthecobacter debontii. GTDB lineage: Bacteria > Verrucomicrobiota > Verrucomicrobiia > Verrucomicrobiales > Akkermansiaceae > Luteolibacter. The sequence continues at coordinate 2,991 of CAMCBV010000012.1, read as the reverse complement.
TTGCAAAAACGCATGCTCCGGTCCGATAGCCGCGTAATCGAGCCCTGCGGAGACGGAGTGAGTGAGTTCGATCTGCCCGTCATCATTTGCCAGCAACCAAGTTTTAGTACCTTGCAGAACACCGAGCTTCCCGCCTTGGAAACGCGCCGCGTGGCGCTCGGGAATAATCCCGTCTCCGCCGGCCTCGACACCGACCATACGCACATTCTCATCACCGAGAAACGGGTGGAACAAACCAATCGCATTCGAGCCACCACCCACACAAGCAACCAACAGATCCGGCAAGCGGCCTTCACGTTCCAAAATTTGCTCCCTAGCCTCTACCCCGATGACGCGGTGAAAATCACGGACAATCATGGGAAACGGATGTGAACCCAATGCCGAACCAATGATGTAATGAGTATTTTCCACAGAGCTTACCCAATCGCGCATCGCTTCATTGACCGCCTCCTTCAATGTGGCTTGTCCAGCTGTGACCGCACGGACTTCGGCCCCCATCAGTCGCATACGCGCCACATTGAGCGCCTGCCTCTCCATGTCGACCTTACCCATGTAAACCACGCATTCCATTCCAAAACGCGCGCAGACGGTTGCCGTCGCTACTCCGTGCTGACCCGCTCCGGTCTCCGCAATGATGCGGGTTTTTCCAAGACGCTTGGCCAACAAAATCTGCCCGAGAGCATTGTTAATTTTATGGGCTCCGGTGTGCAGCAGATCCTCGCGCTTGAGATAAATCTTCGCACCACCCAACTTTTCCGTCCAACGCTCGGCAAAATACAATGGCGTCGGCCGACCCACATAGTTTTTCAACAAATCATCCAGTTCCAACTGGAACGCAGGATCAGCGCGCGCGTCTTCATAAGCTTTCGCCAAATCCTGAAGCGGCGTCATTAACGTTTCTGGGACAAACATCCCTCCGAACTGGCCGAAATGGCCTTTTGAATCAGGTAATGAAGTGGCAGTCGTACTCATGGCAGTTTCCAGATGGATTTGAATTTCTCGTATTCCTTGCGCGGCAACAGGACGTAGAGCGGACGCCGCCCCGGGTCAACTGTTGCGATCAATTGGCGCAGTTTGTTTTCCGGCATCGTGGTGCAGCCGGCCGACGCCGCAGCCCCTTCCCTGCGCCAAATATGGAAGAAAATTGACGATCCAGCGCCTGCGACCGCGTTTGGATACGCATTATGCCCGATGAACATTTTGAGGGAATGTGGGTAATCATCCTGAACCATTTGCGCCTTTTTCTCCCATTCTGTCTTGGGTTCGCGATCCAAGCTCAGGAACTGGTTGTAATATTTCGAATTGGAATCCTCAACCCAAAGATCCCGCGTGGTCACCTGATGGTAGAAGGTTTTTGGGTGCTTTTTGACCTTCTCATGCACACCCCAAACACCCCCGAGATTGAAAACTCCTGCCGGAGAGCGCCCATCCGCCTCTTTTTTCAGAACCGCTCCTGATGGATTCAAATGCAACCCCCGCCCCCAGACCAAACCCTTGCTGCCGAGGCGACCCTTCCAAGCCTCACCGATCTGCTGCCACTTTCCACTCTGCTTCTCAAAATATGACAGGGAAACATACGAGCTGTTCCAGCCCTCTGATGTTCCCACCACACATTGACTCGATTCCTCAGGGATCTCAAACGCCGCTAAACCGACAATTCCGAGAAAATAGAGAAATATGACACAAAGTCGCATGACCAGACTATGCAACAAAATCATGGGTTCTCAATTCGGATTTTTGGCGGATTGGTTAATAATGTAGTAAGAGTTGGTCGGGGTGTTTTTTATACGGAGGGAGGGAGAAAACGGAGGACAGGAAAGAATAAAAAGCAATTAGCGATCATCTACAACGCCTTAGCTGACGCAAAACTAGAGCTGAAGGCATTTACAAAAGGAATGAATCGCCACGACTCGCAGAATTATTCTCGATGTTAAATCCATCGCAATTTCATCTAGGACAATGCGAGACTAGGCTTACCCTTCTTGCCATTCACGGAACGTTTTTTCAGAGCATTTTCCACGCGCGGTTCGGATTCGAATTTCGGGAATTTGAAGTAGGTATCTTCTGTTAGTTGCAACTCATTTCCCTGAATGATTTCGCAATGGCAATCACCCCAAGATTGCAAATAAAAATCAAAATGATTCTTGGAGATTTGGAGTCCATAAAAATTGATGAATGAACTTTCCGATTGATGACAGAAGCTCATATAATAATTTTCATTATGCTCGTAAACCGACATGCTTCCTCCGATTAATGCTGCCCTCTGCAGGACTTTGATGTCATCAACCTGAATATCAACCCATATATGATTGAATGAATCCATCCTTACATTTACATTTTCAAAATTCATGATTATATTTGTTAGATTTGTTGAATAAATTGTTACTTAAATAAAATGAAAAATCTCTTCTTCCCCTGCCTTAGCCCGAATCATCAGTGAATTCTATGCGCTAGCTCAAAAAACGAATTTTAGGTATTTATCACCTGGATCCGAACTAGCAAAAACGCATATTCTGCCATATCCACTCTTCTAGGATTCACTCCAAGGACTTAGAAATATTATATTCAGCCACAGAAAATTCGTGACGAGATATGGGTTATCTTAGCTTTTTGGCAAAAGATATTTGCGCTTTCAGAGAAGGCTTGTTGCTGTCCGCTACCGCTGAAAACCCCGGGCATACATAAATGATGCCCAGGATTTTCAGCGCTTTGGCCAGACAAGCTAACGGGGAGGCTGTTAGTCTTGGTTTGCATTGGCGGAAAAATGATTAGTTACACACCGGACCGAAGTCAATACTTTTTAATTTTTTGAGTCAATTTTTTTTGATATAAAATTGTTAGATTTTAGAGCATTTTAAATAAAACTGTAGCCGCAATGGGTAAACCAATTGGTGGCGTCTTTTTGGGTTACCTGTGAGAGAGCGTCTCCAATTGCCAAGAGGAGGGCTTCGTTGGTGCGGGCTTCGGCCTTGCGCAGAAGAGCCTTCACCT
>CAMCBV010000011.1 GCA_945873125.1 Prosthecobacter debontii | reverse complement strand
GGAACCACCCGGTCCCATTCCGAACCCGGAAGTGAAACGACGCAGCGCCGATGGTAGTGGGACGATAGGTCCTGTGAGAGTAGGTCGTTGCCAGGTATTTGCCCCGTTGTAGTTAACCCTACAACGGGGCTCTTTTTTGTACGCGATGTGGTAAGATGATGTAGCTGGGAAGTCGGTAGTGTCTCGATTCTTTGGCAAATTCATTTAGGGTCTTTTTGGCGCTGCTCCACGATTGAAACCTAAATAAATTCAGTGGCTGTGGAATTGAGCAAAAATTTCTAAGGTTTGCTGCTCGGTCCCCTATAGCCATAATTTTTTGCTGAGGTGATCCGTGGCTCTATTTCCAATTCAGCCCTTTTTGTGATCTCCAATTGCGGTAGGCGGTGGATTGTTCTTTTTTGCCAAGCAAGCGCCGATTCGGATCTTCGTTGAGAAACTCCTCAAAAGGAGACTGGGGTGAGTCTTCGACCTTGCAGGTAGATTCATCTGAACGAGTCGAGCTTGCATCCGTGGCGGCGGGCTGACTGTCTTTGTTGGGAAAAGACGATAATTTTAGGTTGATTCTGAGAATGAGTAAGAAGATTGCCAGTAACAGGATGACGCAGATGTACGCCAAAACCGGCAAAGTGAGGGGAAGGAAATCGATCGCTGAGAAGAGCATGGTAATCATGGAATGGTGGAGGAGATTTCTCCATCGATAAGTTTGGTGCGCAAGTGCATTCCGGATTTGGCATCTTTGCTGGAGCGGATGATTTTTCCGTCCGTGGTCATGGTGATGGAAAAGCCGCGTTTGAAAGCGGAGTCCGGTCCGAGAGTTCTGATCAAGCCTTGTAAGGTTTCCAATTTCTGTGCGCGTGCCAAAAGTTGTCTTTGGGTCAGTTGGTTGAGGTTGCGTCGCAATTCAATGATTTTTTCCGATCTGCGCGCGATGATCCGACGTGGATGGAGGTTTTCATGTTTGAGAACGAGCTCCCGGTAATGTTGGTGGCGAGCAAGGAGAGATGACTCAACGATTTGAAAGAGGGATTCCCTCGATTGATCGATGCGCTGTGAAGGTTCACGAAGGGCGTGGATGAGGGAGCGAGTGATTCGTTTTTTTGCCTGATTCAAAAGCAAATTTAGTTCGGCGGAATCCGGAACGGCCAATTCTGCGGCGGCACTGGGTGTGGGCGCGCGCACGTCCGCAACAAAATCTGCGATGGTGAAATCAATCTCATGTCCGACAGCCGATATGATGGGAATGGTGGAGGCTGAAATCGCGCGCGCGACGACTTCTTCATTGAATGCCCAGAGGTCTTCAATCGATCCGCCGCCGCGTCCGACGATGATCAAGTCGCATTTCGGGTAACCGTAAGCTTGGGGGTGATTGAGTTTTTGAATGGCATTGGCGATTTCATGTTCCACGCCCTTGCCTTGGACTTTGACGGGAAAAAGAACTGGCTGCACCCACGGCGCGCGTCGTTTGAGAATATTGAGGATATCTTGAATGGCCGCGCCTGTGGGTGATGTCACAATGCCGATCGTGCGTGGAAAAACTGGCAAAGCGACTTTCCTGCCCTGATCAAAAAGCCCTTCAGCAAGGAGTTTGCGCTTCAGCGCCTCAAACTTTGCCTGGAGATCGCCAAGACCTGAAGTCTCGGCTTTTTCGACGACGAGTTGCAGCTGACCACGAGCTTCGTAAATGGTGGCATCAGCGAGCACTTTCACTTTCGAGCCATCTTCCAGAACTTGTGACCCCTCTTTTCTCCGTGCGTTGAAAATCGCACATTGGATTTGCGCACCCTCGTCCTTGAGTGTGAAATACCAGTGACCGCTGGCTTGTTTTTTGAGATTGGAGACTTCACCCTCAATCCAGAGCTTGCCCACTCCGGATTCGACGGCCCGTTTCATTTTGCGGACCAATTGAGTTACGGAAAGCGCTTTGCTTTCTTTTTGCGGGATATCGGAGAATGGATCCACTGGCGCAGCATTCAACAGCGGGGTGGATTTGGCGAGTATGGAGTTGGAGCAATCATAAAAAATGCATGACGTTGACATTGTCCCGCGCTGCGGACATTTTTCCGACATGAACACGATGTCAATTTTGCTTGGAGCAACATTTGCCCTGCTGCTTGCGGCTGTGGTTTTGTCGTTTCAAAATATGAACCATGGAGTGAAAAACGCAGCTCCTGAAGAGTTGGCGCGCCTGCAAAGACAGGTCGAGCAATTGACGATCGAACAGGAGCGGTGGAAGCTTGAGAGAGATGTCCAAGCATTTCGGAATGCACAGAATGGAACCGGTTCGCCGGGAAATGATATCAATCAGATCAAAGCCGAGCTGGCTGCCAAGGAAGCTGAAATTGCGGCTCTCGCCGAGGATAAGCTGAATGCGGAAAAAAAGGCATCGACCTATCGTGACGAAGCGGGATTGATCGGGCAGAGGGAATTGGAAAAAGGTGATAATGAATTGCGCCGGGCCCGGCTGATTCGCGACGCGCTTCTCATCGGGCGAATCACCGAATATGTCGACGATTCCCAGGTCGGGGGTGTTGCCTCAATCGAAATCCTCATGCCAGACCTCGTCAAAGTTGGCGATATTCTGGCGATCCGACGCAACACGGGCATTCTCGGTAAATTGAAAATCACAAGTGTTTCATCGGATGGTGCGATTGGCAGTCCGATGCCCGGATTCGGTCCTATCGTTCCGGAGGTTGGTGATGAGCTCATCATCGCACCTCAAATTTAAATATCATTTTTGCTCTTATGGAAAAAACAACTGTAGGCTTGGTTTCTTTGGGCTGCGCCAAAAACCTGATCGATTCCGAAGTGATGATTGGTCACCTCGCGGAGGCGGGTATGATGCTGACTCCCGATCCCGAGTTGGCGGATGTGCTGATCGTCAACACCTGTTCGTTTATCGACATGGCGAAGCAGGAATCAATCGATGCCATTTTTGGCGCGGTCAATGAGCGAAGTGAAAACCCTGATCGCGCAAAGCAGAAAATCATTGTTGCCGGTTGCCTGTCTCAGCGTTTTGCAAAAGACCTGCCTGGTATCATGCCCGAAGTGGACGCGTTCATCGGGCTTGATCAGATCACAAAAGTCGCGCCGATCATCGAGAATTTGCTTGGAAAGAAAAACGCGCCGACTTTGACGAAAGACGAAGGTCCGTCCGCCACGAATGATCCTCGGGATTATGTGACATTGAAACCCAAATACGTGCCAGATTACACGACGCCGCGCTTTCGGTTGACGCCGGATCACTATGCTTATGTGAAAATCGCCGAGGGCTGCAATCATACTTGCACATTTTGTATCATCCCTAAAATCCGCGGTACGCATCGTTCCAGAACCCAGGAGTCGGTGGTTCGTGAAGTCGAGGCTTTGGTAAAAAGCGGGGTGAAGGAAATCAATTTGATTTCCCAGGATACGACTTATTTCGGAATGGATCAGTGGGAGGGTCAACGGCCGAACCCGAGTTCTCCGGTGGATTCCAAACGAGGTAACTCGCTTTGCACCTTGCTGAGGGAGATCAATCAAATCGAAGGCGATTTCTGGGTGCGGTTGCTTTACACGCATCCGGCACATTGGTCGGACGAACTCATTCAGACCATCGCCGAGTGCGATAAGGTTGCCAAGTATGTGGATATTCCGTTGCAACATATTTCTGACAGAATGCTGACCGCGATGAAACGGGTTACCAGTGGCGATTATATCCGTGACCTACTCCGCCGCATGCGGGCAGGGATTCCGGGTTTGGGGATCCGTACTACGTTCATCGTCGGGTTCCCTGGTGAGACGGAAGAGGATTTTCAAGAGTTGCTCGAATTTATCGAAGAGTTTCGCTTCGAACGCGCTGGGGTTTTTCAATATTCCAAAGAAGAAGGCACTCGTGCGGTCAAGCTTGACGGCCACCTTCATCACATGACCCGCAAGAGCCGTTGGTCGCGCTCGATGAGTGCCCTTCAGAAAATCGCAGCAGAGACCAACCAGGCGCAAGTCGGTAAGAACGTGCGTGTATTGGTCGAGCAAAAAGGGGTGGGTCGCACCCAGTGGGACGCGCCGGAGATTGATGGATCCGTCATGGTCGATGAGAAACTTCCGGTCGGTAGCTTTGCCGATGTGCAAATCGGCGATTGGAGGGGCTACGATCTGGTGGCGGCGCGCTGAGCCATCAACCCCTCGGGTGAAATTTGCGATGGGTATCTTTGAGTCCTTTTGAACTGACGTGCGTGTAGATTTGCGTCGTCGCGATATCGGCATGTCCGAGAAGTTCCTGAATCACCCGCAGATCCGCACCGCCTTCCAATAGGTGTGTGGCAAAAGAGTGCCTGAGAAGATGCGGATAAACCTTGCTGTCAATGCCAGCCAATTTCGCCCGTTTTTTGACAATCTGCCGAATTCGTTCGGGAGTAAGCGGACCGCCACGCACGCTCAAAAATAGATGAGATGAGCTATGAGGTTTGACCCATTCGGGGCGTTCGTTGGCCAGATAGCTGGTGATGGCCAGCAGCGCGTCTTTTCCGACCCGCACCAAGCGGGTTTTCCGACCTTTTCCTGAAACACGTAAAAAGCCTTCTTCGGTATCCAGCCACTCAAGACGTGCTGCACAAAGTTCCGCCAGCCTGAGACCGGAGGAATAAAAAAGTTCCAAAATGGCTTTATCCCGCCGTCCCAAAGGAAGCTGTGTGGAAATGCTTTCCAACCAATTTCTGATCTCCCCGGCGGATAAGGTGGAGGGCAGTGTTCGATCCGGTTTGGCGGCTTGCAGAGGTTCCGCGGGATCCATTCCGATGTCACCTTTTGCAGCGATCCAGCGAAAAAAAATTTTCAAATGCACGGTCGCGAGGCGCCGGGAAGAGGTCGCCAATCCCTCTGCTTTGCGCTGATTCAAAAAACCGGAAAGTTCATCGGTGCCGATCTCTTGGATCGATAACTTGCGATGATTCATCCAATCCGAGAGACTTTGTAGAGTCTGGTGAACTGAGATTTGGTAGGCATCGGAGAGTCCCCGCTCGATCGCAAGAAATTTGATAAAATCGTCAATCCGATGCTGCATGGGTTTTGGGAGTTCGGAGAGGAGTTGCGAGGCTGTCGCAAGCATGCCTGAAAAAAGACTGCCATGTTGTTGGGGAAAGCCAACTTGGAAAGTTTCTCTTTTGTATGGAGGAATGCAATCCCATGTCGGGCGCATCGGTGGTGGACAAGGATGCATGCTTGGTGACTGTCATGAGATGGATGCTGGGTCCGGTCAAGATTCCGGATTCAGTCTTTGGTTTGACGTGGTTCACCTTGTATCACATGCTCCTTGCTGATGATTGCCGATAAGAGGGTTCTGTTTGTATGCACTGGAAATACCTGCCGTAGTCCGATGGCTGAGGCTCTTTTTCGAAAATCAGTATCAGGGCGCCCAGACTACTCGGTCAAATCCGCGGGAGTCGCCGCATCCAAAGGAGCTGCATGCAGTCGGGACACAGCTCACCTGTGCAAGGAATTGGATGCGGATTTGACGGGCTTCAGGAGTCAGCCTGTTTCCAGTAGGCTGCTTGAAGAGGCGACCCATGTTTTTGCGATGACTCAAGGTCATTTGGCTGCTTTGGAGCAGAGATTTCCCCAGTATGCTGACAAGTATTATCTTGTTTGCGAATTTGTGGAACTGCCGGGCATCGGATACGGAGCGGATTTGCCTGACCCGATTGGAATGGGAAGAAAGGCGTATCAGGAAGTTGCCGATGTCTTACAGAAGGCGATTCCGAGCCTCATTGCTTATATGGATCAGACCACGGATTAAATCATCCCCAGTTTCATTTTGCCTTCCTCGGTGATCATGTCCTGATTCCAAGCTGGATCCCAAACCAGTTCGACATGGGCTTCATCAATGCCGTCGATTGTCATGACTTTGGCTTGTGCATCGGCAGCGATCACAGGACCCATGCCGCAACCCGGTGCTGTAAGAGTCATTTTCACCTGAACGACTTTTTTCGTCCCCTGTTGCTCGATGGAGCAGTCGTAAACCAAACCGAGATTCACGATATCAACGGGAATTTCCGGATCATAAACCCCTTTGAGTTGTGCCCAGACCTGTTCTTCCAGCGGAGCGTCTTTGAGCCGTATGGCATCTTCTTGCTTTTGCTTTTCCTCTTCGGGCTTGATGCCCAGAGCGTCTGCGTCTTGCGATGAAATGCGCGCCAAACCTTGAGATGTGGCAACCGTGTAGGTGCCGCCAAGACGTTGGGTAATGAATACGGCGGTTCCTGTTGGTAGGATCATCGCATCACCACTTGGGATTTGAACGGCGGAAACTTCCCGTGAAAGTTTGATTTCTTCGTGCATGCGGAGAATAAAGGCGAGTGGCCTGCCAACCGCAAGACGCATTCAAGGAATACTTTGAATACTTGGAACCGAGCTTTAAAAGTGACAGGTCTTCATGGATGCGTTAAATTCCGGAAAGTATGTGGGATTTCACCGGTAAATATTGGCGTGATGGGATTGAAATTCTCGTGCTCGCATTCTGCCTGTATCAAATTTACCGGTCCTTTCGTGCGACCCGTGGTGCGCAGATTCTGGTTGGTCTGGGTTTCATTCTCGTGGCCTTGGCGCTTGTCACCCAGGTATTCCAATTTGAAGTGATTGGTTGGTTGATTACCCGCTCCGCCGCGGTGTTGACCTTCGCGCTTTTGGTGATTTTCCAACCTGAGTTGAGAAACGCATTGGCACGTCTGGGAAGCAGTCAGATTTTTTCATTCTCCAGCAAAAGGCGCTTGGCATTTGTCGAGCGCTTGGCTGATGCGGTGGTGATTCTATCGAAAAAGCGCATCGGCGCGCTGGTTGCGATCCAGAGAAACATTTCCCTTAAAGAGCAGCTTGAAACGGGCGTCTTGCTTGACGCCTATTTCTCGGCCGAACTGGCAATGAGCGTATTCTTCCCCAAATCACCCCTTCATGATGGCGGCATGATCATTGCGGACGATCGAGTGGCCGGTGCGGCCTGTGTTTTTCCCGTGACCGAAAAAGAAATGCAGGATCGGTCGACTGGGCTGCGTCACCGCGCGGCCATCGGCTTGACCGAGCGCACGGATGCGATTGCCATTGTTGTCAGTGAGGAAACGGGTAGCATCTCGATTTCAGAAAATGGTCTTTTACAGCGCAACTTAACCGAAAAACAATTCCGTGAACGTATCTCCGAAATCTTCTTCGCTGCCACAGCTGTTAGTGAAAATGAAACCAACGAAAAATTGGATAGCCAAGATTCTGTGTCTACTTCTGGCGGCCGGAATATGGTATCTGATTAAAAGTCATCTCGGCAATTTGCCCGTGAATGATGATGGCTTGAGGGTGAATCCACCCAAGGCAATACCGGTCGATGAAAAGGCGATTCCCAACCGGAGATGATATCACTCGACGCTGCGGTGAATCCTCACTGAGACGTATTGGGCGTTTGGCAGAATTCTTTTTTCGATCTCAACGGTGACGGCTTTCAGGGGATATGTAGTGAGCAGCATGCCTGCAAGATCCGTGGCCAGCGTTTCGATCAGATGTCTTGGCTTTTTCGCCGCGAGTCCGGCGATTTTCAGAGAGACATCGTAGTAGTCGACCGTGTTTCCCACATGGTCCCCAAGTCCGGTAAAGCCTTGTGAAGGTTGCATGCGAACGGTGACCCAGAGTTTTTGGAGATCGGCACGTTCTTCGTCCGGAACCCCGATATGGCATTCCACTTCCAGGCGGCGGATTTCAATTTCATCGGCATTCATGGCAGAAGCTTCTCATCAATGATGCGTTGCAAAAGGATTTTCGTCGCGCTGTTGAGTTTCAATTTCAGGGCATCATCCATCTTCAACCAACAGAACTCTTCAGCTTCCTCGTTGAGGACCACTTCATGAGAATGGGCCTTGGCGAGATAATTGAGGAGAATGAAATGTTCGGGACGGAAGAACTCGGTCGAGTCGATACAGTCCTGATTCATCACGAAGCGGATGTCAGAAATCTCCAGTGCAGTCTCTTCGCGAATCTCTCGTCTCAGTGCATCTTCGCTGGATTCGCCACGTTCGATTTTTCCACCGGGAATTCCCCAGAGATCGCTCCACTTGTGAGTGCGAATCATGAGGAGCTTGCCTGCGCCATCGTGAATCAAAGCACCGACGGTTGCGACGGGGCGATTGGCCTTTCTTCTGTCGAAAAGTTTTACCAACACTCCCAGATCGGGAACGGTGATATCGGGACGGACGGCTGCAAGAACCTCGGCATGGTGATAACCCGTCAGCACGGCGATGGATGAAATACCGCCGTGGCGGGCGGTTTCGATGTCGTGAGTCATGTCGCCGATGAATGCGGTTTCATCTTTGTGTAGAGCATGGGTATCGAGGATATGCCCGATCAGCTCACGTTTATCCAAGACTCCCGCATAGGTTTCTTCAAAAAAATCCTGCATGTCGAACTCCCGGAGTTGTCGATCAAAAGCAGTTGGGTCCATCGAGGTCAGCACGAACATGCGTATGCCACGTTGCTTGGCCCATTCCAGTTTCTCACGGGCATGGGGCAGCACAGACACCAGGCTTGTCGCACCGTCAAAAGCCGGGCGAAAATGGGCTTCTAGCTCCGCAAGGCTGATGCCGGGAAGAAGTTCTTCATAAAACTCATGATAGGGCAGTCGAAAGCTCCTGCGGAAGCCCTCGCGGTCATAGGGGGTGATCCCATATTTTTCGAGTACCGCATTGGTCGCCTCAATGACGGGTCCCATGTCATCCACTAGGGTGCCGGACCAATCGAATATGAGGTTTTTGAACATGATTACTTATTTTTATCAAATGCCGGGCGTCAGGATTTCAGCCCAGCGAAAATTTAATCGATTTGATTTTGTCCTTGCCGAAGTGCTCTTTGATTTTGCGGAGCAGTTCTGGTTTCATTTGTTCGAGATGGAAGCGCATGGCTGGCTGGGTGACTCGCAGAACCAGATGTCCGTCTTTAACGGAAACCGGTTCCGTATGGCTGCCGATGAATTCTCCGGCAACCTCTTTCCATGCGGCTTTCACTTCCTCTTCATTGAGGCTTTCCGCAAAAAATTGTTTTTTCAGAATGGAGTCGATCCAATCCGCCGCGGCCGAGACGTTTTCATTGAGCTCAAGCGGTTTTTCACAGCCCAGCCACTCGCTCATCAGTTCCTCGTGAATCCTGTCGCGCCGATTGGCAGGTTTCCGTTTCCTGGGCGAAGCCATGGCGGGGATCAGAATTCTCCGTCATCGCCGATTGCCTCGACAGGGCAGCCTTCCATCGCTTCGATGCACTGGGCGATCTCTGCTTCGTTTTCAGGTTGTTTGAAAACGTAGGAGTAGCCCTCGTCATCCGCACGGGTGAAATTGCTTGGCGCGGTTTCGCGGCAAAGATCGCAATCGATGCATTGGCTGTCGACGTAGAACTTTCCTACTACGTTTTCTTCATTTCTGTCTTCTTTGTCTGCCATGGTGCTTGGTGGTTGATCCGCCTCTTGGATGCATCGGGAAAGCGGGGCTTGCAACCTCAATTTACCTAACTCGTGCCAAAAGCCACGTCAAAAGATCTTCGATCGGGAGGCGCTCTTGCTCCATCGAGTCACGGTGACGGATGGTAATCGTGCCTTTGAGTTCAGGTTTTTCCTCACCCAGCGTCTCGAAATCGACGGTGACACAGAACGGCGTGCCTATCTCGTCTTGACGTCGATAGCGGCGGCCAACCGCTCCGCTATCATCGTAAAACACGTTCATCCAGGGTTGAAGCTGCTTTTGAATTTCTTTGGAAATGCGGACTTGCTCCTCGTTTTTCTTGAGAAGCGGAAAAATCGCAACCTTGATCGGCGCCATGGAAGGCATGAAGCGCATGACGGTGCGGAGGTCGCTTTTGCCATCTTGACCGAGTTCTTCCTCATCGAAAGCTTCGCAGATCAGTGCGAGTATCGTGCGGTCGCAGCCTGCGGATGGTTCCACGACATGTGGAAGGAAGCGCTCTTTGGTTTCCTCATCGAAGTATTCCAAGGGCCTGCCGGAACCTTTGGCGTGGACGCCGAGATCGTAATCGGTGCGATAAGCCACGCCTTCCAGTTCCTGGATGCCGAAGGGGAACTCGTATTCGATATCGTAGGTTTTTTTGGAGTAAAACGCGCGATCGCCATCCGGCACGTCTAGAATGTGGAGCTTGGTGCGCGGGATGCCGATTTCCTCATAGAAGTTCAGACGGGTTTCCAGCCATTCATCAGTCAGGCGCATGCCGTCATTGGGATGACAGAAATACTCGATCTCCATTTGTTCGAACTCGCGGGAGCGGAAGGTATAGTTACGCGGATTGATTTCGTTACGGAACGATTTGCCGACCTGGGCAATGCCGAAGGGCAGCTTCACCCGATTCGAATCGAGCACGTTTTTGTATTGGCAGAAAATCGACTGTGCGGTTTCCGGGCGGAGGTAGGCGACTTGGTCTCCGGTTGCGCCGAAGTTGGTTTGGAGCATGAGGTTGAACTCACGCGGCTCAGTCAGAAGTGAGCCATTTGCAGGGTTGTAGCTCGTCGTGCCCGTCACCTGTTCTGTTTTTTCTCCTTCAAGCTGGATCGCTTTGATTGCTTCCTTTTTGCTCATCACGGATTCTTTGATGAACTGGGAGTAATATTCGCGCGCGGTTTTACGGACTTTTGCCTCGTCCTGACCGGGAAGCTGGAGGACGGAATAGGCTTTTTCGGTTTTCCAATCCGATTCAGGTAAGCTCGCACCGGTAAAATGGTAAACCGTTCCGTCCTGCGGATCGATTTGGTCGGCACGGAGTCGGGCTTTGGAGAGAAGGCAATCGCACATCGGATCGCTGAATCCACCGATATGGCCGGATGATTGCAAAACTTCTTCCATCGTCAAAATCGCGCCATCCATGCCGAGCACGTCGTCGCGTTCCTGAACGGTTTTCCTCCACCAGTAATCTTTGAGGTTACGCTTGAGTTCGGCGCCCAGCGGGCCGTAATCCCAGCAACCATTGAGTCCGCCGTAGAGTTCTCCTGCCTGAAAAATGAAGCCTCTGCGTTTGCATAGGGAGACAATTTTCTCCATCCGCACCGGGTCTGTAACGTCCTTGTTTGCCATAAAAGTGATGCCCGTGTCTTTCGGGCGGGCGCGGATGAGAACACATGCGGCCCCATGCGGCAAGGCATCTTAAACGATTTTCACCCACTCGGATCGCTGCGGCGGATACGGCCTTCGGTCAAGAAAGCCAGAATCCGCCGCAGCCCATCCGCTAACCACGGGAACCCTCTCCAAGAAGCGTTAATCATGCCAAGTTTCAGGCAGCGGAGGCGTTGGACGGTAGGCTCACAGGATCCTTCAAGGTCTATACTGGACCGCGCCCGTGGCTTCGGCGTTGAATCATGAGCAGATTGTCCGCTTTACTAAGAAACCGACTTTGTCCAACCTCCCGCCCCGCACCATGACCGTTACCGAGATTTGCCAATGCCCCAGCGCGTTGGCGCATCTTCCAAGCGAAGCCACCATGGGTGGCGTAATTTGACTTCAGACCTCCATTTTTTATCATGACCTCCTCACAAATCAGGCAAAGTTTCCTCGATTTCTTTTCTGAGAAACAACACGCGATTGTTCCCTCCGCATCCCTGATGCCGCAGTCTCCGGGATTGCTTTTCACCAACGCGGGGATGAATCAATTCGTGCCCTATTTCCTCGGCACCGAGAAGGCTCCCTACAATCCGGCGCGCGCCGCAGACACCCAGAAATGCATTCGTGCCGGCGGAAAACACAACGATCTCGAAGATGTGGGTTATGACACCTATCACCATACGTTTTTCGAAATGCTTGGAAACTGGTCGTTTGGAAACTATTTCAAAAAAGAGTCGATCCAATGGGCGTGGGAACTTGTCATCGAGCGTTGGGGGCTTCCTGCGCATCGTCTCTACGCATCCGTTTATGCGCCGAAAGATGGCGATCCGGGGAATTTTGATCAAGAAGCCTACGACATCTGGGCGGATCTTTTTCGCAAGGCGGGTTGTGATCCAGCGATCCAAATTGTCCACGGCAACGTTAAGGACAACTTCTGGATGATGGGCGAAACCGGTCCTTGTGGGCCCTGCTCCGAGTTGCATGTCGATTTGACACCTGAGGGGAATCCTGTGACGGGTCGGAATCTCGTGAACAACGATTCCGATCTCTGCATTGAAATCTGGAATCTCGTTTTCATTCAATACAATGCCGAGGCCGATGGCACGTTCCGCGAGCTTCCCGCCAAACACGTGGATACCGGTATGGGTTTTGAGCGCGCTTGCTCGATCATTCAAAACACCAAAGGTTTCACCGACTTCTCGAAGAAGCCATCCAACTACGCAACAGATGTTTTCCAGCCGATCTTCCGGAAACTTGAGGAGCTTAGTGGGAAAACCTACGTCGATATTTTCCCTGAACTCGGGGCGGACCGTTCGGCGTTTTCCGAGGAAATGAAAACTGCCATCGCGTTCCGGGTCATAGCGGATCACTTGCGCACGCTTTCGTTCTCGATTGCCGATGGCATCATGCCAGGCAATAACGGCAGAAACTACGTTCTCCGCCGCATCCTTCGCCGCGCGGTTCGATACGGTCGCCAACTGGGTTTCTCTGGTGAAAAGCCGTTTTTTGGTGAACTCGTCGGTTCTCTGGTTGGGCAAATGGGTGATGTTTTTCCCGAGCTGAAAAGCCGTGCGGACGTCATTCGCGCGACCCTTGAAAATGAAGAAGCAAGCTTCAATCAGACGCTGGACCGCGGACTCAAGCGTTTTGAAGAGGCAATGATGAGCATCGGAAACAACGAGCTCTCCGGCGACATCGCCTTCGAACTCTACGATACTTTCGGTTTCCCCATCGACCTCACCGAACTCCTTTGCTCGGAGCGTGGACTCAAAGTGGACATGTCGCGATTTGAAAAACTCATGGAGCAACAACAAGAGCGCTCCCGTGCTGCACAGAAATCCACGGTAGTCCGCGCACTCGATATCTCCACGGAAGCCGTCACCGAATTCGTCGGCTTCGACTCCGACTCTGTCGAAGCCACCGTATTAGAAATTCACCCGCAAGAAGACGCGCTGTTTGTCATCACCGACAAAACCGTTTTCTACGCCGAGATGGGCGGACAATCCGGCGACACCGGAACGCTTAACGACATTCCTGTCACCGGCGTCCAACAAATCGGTAAAGCCCGCGCGCTGATCATTCAAAAATCAGAAATCAACAATCATCAATCGTCAATCAATCCGGGTGATCAAGTTGTTCTCAAACTCGACACCACCCGTCGTCGCCCTATCGAAGCGCATCACTCAGCAACCCACCTTCTCCACTGGGCTCTTCACGAGGTGGTTTCCAAGGACGCAGCACAGCAGGGTTCCTCCGTCGATGAGAGCCGCCTGCGCTTCGATTTCAACAGTGCAGCCGTTACACCCGAGCAACTCGCGGCGATGGAAGAAATGGTGAACGCCGCGATCAAAGCCGATGACTCGGTTTCATGGACCGAGGTTAAACACGCCGACATCAAAGGTCGCGCCGATATTATGCAGTTTTTCGGTGATAAATACGGCGATATTGTACGCGTTGTTCAGATCGGCGGTGAATCTAACAAAATCAATGGTTATTCCCAAGAGCTTTGCGGTGGCACGCACGTTCGTCGCACGGGTGAGATCGGTCTGTTTAAAATTAAATCCGAAGGAGCGATTGCTTCCGGTGTCCGTCGTATCGAAGCGGCTTGCGGAGATGCTGCATGGAATTACCTAACAGAATCGGTCGAGAAATGGGATGCTGAGCTCAGCTCGGCTCGTGAAAAACTGCAAATCGCCAACGCCAAACTCGTTGAGCTTGGTGAAGCAGCGGTTCGTGTGAACGATTTCCCACACATCATGAGCGCAATGTTGGTGGAACGCGCGGATATTTCGCAAATCAACGCCACCTTTGCCCACGGTCAGCGCACCTTGGAAGAAACCAAAGAGGCTGCGATTGAGGCTGAGAAACGGATCAAGAAAATCCAATCATCCCATGCCGCCGCGCTTGCCGATGAAGCTCTTTCCGAACTCATTGAAAAAGGCGAATCCATCATCGAAAGCTTTGAGTCGGATGCGTCCTTGCTCCAAGAACTTCAGAACGGCCTTAAAAAGAAAAATTTCGCGGGGTCCGCGCTGCTTGTTGTTGATGACGGAGAAAAACTCCACCTTGCCGTCCATTGCGGAAGCGATGCTCTGGCAAAAGGCTTGAAAGCTGGCGATCTTCTCCGCGACCTTGCTGCCATGGCTGGCGGAAAAGGAGGAGGTAAGCCAGACCAAGCGAGAGGAGCCGCGCCGGATCGAAGCAAGCTTGCCGAGATCAAGGCTGCGGCAAAAGCAATGCTTTGATCAAAAGGTGGCGGCGCCTGGAGATCTCCATCACGCAAACTCGCGCCCGACTCGCGCCAGATTGCCGGACCCGCACGACTTTGAGTGAATCCGTTTTTTGCGTTTGTCCTGAACACGTTTTAAAATTACATCTGCTCGGTGCGATCGTTTTTCCTTATCATCATCTGCCTTCTCCCGATACTTTCATCCCACGGGCAAACGCTGGAGAATTTTGAAATCGATGGAGCCACGGTGTCTCTTAAAATTCCTCATGCCTCTGCGGAGGGAAAACCTTGGCTTTGGGTCGGTGAGTTTGCCGGGCATTTGAAAACCTTAGAAAGCGGTCTTGTCGATAAGGGCTGGCATATCGCCTATGTGTCTCAGCGCAACCAGTTTGGGTCTCCTGGCGCGATGGCTGTGTGGGAAAAGCTTTACAGCGAACTTCATGAGAAACGCGGGCTATCCGCCAAACCCGCTTTGCTAGGCATCTCACGTGGTGGTCTTTACGTCAATGCATGGCTTCGCCTGCATCCGGATCGCGCCAGTGTTCTTTATCTCGACAATGGTGTCTGCGACATCCGCTCATGGCCAGGAGGTTTTCAACTCATTGAAAAAGGTGGCGGCAGCAAAGGTGACTGGGCAAAATACAAAACCTTGTTCGGTTTTACAGACGATGAAACCGCCATCGAAAAATCCATCCGTCCGATTGACGGACTCTTGCCCGCGATCCGGGCCGATGTGCTCTTGATCTCCTGTCACGGCACGGCGGATCGTACCGTGCCTTATGCGGATAATGCCGGAAAACTCGTCGAGCTCTGGGAGCAAAACAAAGGCCGTGTGAAGCTTTTCCCCAAATTGGAGGGAGATCATCATCCTCACGGACTTGCCGATCCCCAGCCGCTTGTGGATTTGTTGATCTCTGAGTGCAAGTGACAACCGGGAGGGGACTCCGCCTCTCTCTCCGTTTTAGCCTTGCTCGTTTGGCATTTTGGGTTCAACCATTCCCGCCGTTCGAAGCTTTCAAATCACCATAAACCATGTCGAATTTCAAACACGTTACTTATTCATGGGACGATGCCCATGCCGCCAATCTCGATCCCGTCGCGCGCCTCGTCTACCGCTCCAACATTCTTGGCGCGGATCAGCGCATCACCAACACCGGCGGCGGTAATACCTCCTCCAAAATCATGGAGACGGATCCACTGACCGGCCAACTCACCGAAGTCCTCTGGGTCAAGGGTTCGGGCGGCGACCTTCGCACCTCAAAGCGTGAAAATTTTTCCTCCCTCTATCAGGACAAACTCATCGGCCTGCAATCGGTTTACGCAGCCAAGCCGAACAACGGCCTGAAAACCGCCGCAGAAGATGAAATGGTCGGAATGTATTTCCATACCACCTTCAATCTTAACCCGCGCCCGTCTTCCATCGACACCCCATTGCACAGTTTCCTCTCCGGAAAGCACGTTGATCACATGCACCCGAACGCGATTATCGCGATCGCCGCCTCGAAAAACTGCCAGGCACTTACCAAAGAGATCTTTGGGGGAGAGATGGAATATGTGCCATGGATGCGCCCGGGCTTTGAGCTCGGCCTTGCCATGCAGGAGATTGAAAAAACCAAGCCGGGCACTCAAGCGATCATGATGGGTCAGCACGGTTTCATCTCATGGGACAACGATGATAAGAAGTGCTACGAGCTCACTCTTCGCCTTATTGACAAAGCCGCCCAATACATCGAGGAAAAATACGCAGCCAAAGGTGGCGACGCGAATGCATTCGGTGGCCAGAAATATCAAACGCTTCCCGAAGAGCAGCGCCGCGACACGTTTGCAAAAATCCTGCCGTGGTTACGTGGTCAGGTTTCCCAGCAAAAACGTTTCATTGGAACCGTTCAGGACGACGAGAAAATTTTACGCTTCGTCAACTCGGCGGATGCGCCGCGTCTCGCCGAGCTCGGTACTTCCTGCCCCGACCATTTCCTCCGCACCAAAATCAAGCCGCTCTATGTCGCGTGGAATCCGCAAACCGAGGACCTTACCGCGCTCAAGGAAAAACTCGCTGCCGGACTCATTCAATATCGTAAGGACTACGCCACTTACTATGAGTCCTGCAAGCATGCCAACTCGCCAGCCATGCGTGATCCGAACCCAACGGTCGTCCTCATTCCCGGTCTGGGCATGATCGCATGGGGCAAGGACAAATCCGAATCCCGCGTCACCGCCGAGTTCTACAACTGCGCCGTCGAAGTCATGCGCGGTGCCGAGGCCATCGATACCTACATTTCCCTTCCTCAACAGGAAGCCTTTGATATCGAATATTGGCTATTGGAAGAAGCGAAGCTGCAGCGCATGCCCGCTGAAAAAGAACTCGAACGCCAGGTCGTCATCGTCATTGGCGCGGGTTCCGGCATCGGCAAGGAAACCGCCCACCGCCTTGTCAAAGAAGGAGCACACATCGTTTGCGTCGATATGAACCTTGAGGCAGCCCAGGCAACCGCCAAGGAAATCACCGATAAGTATGGTCTCGGGATCGGAGTTGCCGGAACGGGAATTTCCAACTGTGGACTGGCCATTGCGCTTCAGGGCAACATCACCGATCGCGCCGGCATTCGCGCGATGCTCGATCAGGTCGCGCTTGCTTACGGTGGCTTCGATCATATCTGCATCACTGCAGGTATCTTCGTGCCATCAGACACCAGCGGCCATATTCCTGACGACAAGTGGGGGCTTACTTTTTCAATCAACGTCACCGGCTCCTACTTCGTGGCCGATGAGGCTTACAAGACCTGGAAAGAGCAAGGCCTCCAAGGAAACCTCGTCCTCACCACCTCGGCGAATGCCGCGGTGGCCAAAAAGGGTTCTCTCGCCTACGATACCTCAAAAGCCGCCGCAAACCACCTCGTCCGTGAGCTTGCGATCGAACTTTCCCCTCTGGTTCGGGTCAACGGTGTTGCACCGGCAACTGTGGTTTCCGGATCGGCCATGTTCCCTCGCGATCGAGTCATCGGCTCACTCGCCAAATACGCCATTCCATACACCGAAGATGAAGCGACCGAATCATTGGTGAACAAGCTCGCCCAGTTCTATGCCGATCGCACGCTCACCAAGAGCCCGATCACTCCGGCTGACCAAGCGGAAGCTTATTTCCTCCTTGTCACGAAACGCCTCAGCAAAACCACCGGCCAAATCATCACGGTCGACGGAGGCCTCCACGAGGCGTTTTTGAGGTAATCGAGATCATCCATCGACTCAATCATCACCGGCTTTCTCCCACGAGATCGCCGGTGTTTTTTATCTCTGATGGGTCTACAGAAGCTATCCTGTGTCCATCCGTGGTTCCATTTCTGTTTCTGGGCTTAGACCCAAACCCCAATCTCTTTCAACTGTCTCTCCGCGACCTCTGCCCAGCCACGGTTTGCGGCGGGAGATGCGGGCGATGGATGGAGAATTTTTCCGATCGTGGCCTTGGTTCCAAGTTGTTCTTGGGCGGTAAGCATTTGATGTTCCGCATACGCCCCGACCCCGATCAAAAACCGGGGTTCCAGTATTTCGATCAAGCGACGCAAATGCTTCTGGCAGGCAGCATCGACGGGTGACATCTCGGCAGCGCGGATTTTATCAGGAGTAAGATTTGCTCCGCTTTCTTTCATCCAGATCAAGGGGCAGAAATTGATCACCAAGTGATCTTTGAAAAAGTCCTCAGCGCGTGGAAAGCGTTCTGCAAATAAGCCCCATAACCTGCGTCCGCTAACTTCGGATTTCGAACAATCCATACCACGGATTTTACGCTTTGGATGCTCGTGTTCGGGATTTCCAATTTGAGGAGAAAGCATCATCCAATCCCTGACCGCGGTGATTTCCCCGAACGGCACTCCGGTTTGTGCCATGCCGTATGGCCCGGGATTCATTCCTAACAATAAAACCCGCTTTTTCGAATTCGCGTAGGTTTCAAGATAGGCTTCGTAGCCCGCTCTCGCGTAATCAACCGTGAGGTAAGTATGGGTCACGGGATCGGAAAAAAGCATGGGCCGCAGTTCATCGGCCAGTTCATGTCCCGCTTGGATCAACTGCTCCGCTATCGTTTCCATGCGATCAAAAGCAAAGCCAGTGCGGCCGGCAGATAAATCAAGGTGGCGAAAAACAACTGCCGGCAGGATGTTCTCTCGCCATCACGAATGAAGCGGACCGCCAACGCCAGAATTGCCAGCGCAAATGTCGGTCCGCCGATCAACCACAGGACATTCGCAAAACCCCAGATCGCCGGCAGCACGGAAAACACCGCCAATACCATCGAGAAAAACACGCAAAGCAGTCCGCTTCGTTTTCCGGTTATGTCACCGTTCGACCACATCTTATAACCCGCGTCCTCATACTCCTGACGGCACAACCAGTTGATCGCCACAAAATGGGGCAGTTGCCAGAAAAACAAAATCCCGAATAAAAACCAAGACTCAGGATCAAACATCCCTCCGCCGCCGCCAACCCAACCTATCATCGGCGGAATCGCTCCGGGGATGGCCCCGATCAGCGTGTTGATCGAACTGATCCGTTTTAGTGGCGTGTAAACAAACACATAAATCGCAACCGTGGCGGCTGTTAGATAAGCAGCGCCGGGCCCAACCATTACTGCCAAATGAATGATTCCGATCGCCGATAATATCCAACCCAAGCCAAATGCTGTGATCGGATTCATCCGACGCGCCGGCAGCGGCCGATCCGCCGTGCGTTTCATCAGACGATCCAGATCAATCTCCATGAGTTGGTTGAATGCGGCTGATCCGAATGCCGCCGCAGCGGTTCCGATCAATGTATGAAATAACGTTCCCCATTCCATCGGCATGCCCTTGCGTGCCAGCAGGTAACCGAAAAACGTCGTCACCAGGACGAAGAAATTCAGACGCACTTTCATAAGGACCGTGAGATCCTCACGGAGCTTCGGCGTCTTGTTGATTTCAGGCTTAGTTTCCAATACGTTGATAGTTTGGGAGAAAGAGGCAGCAGAGTCTAGACGGATCGAGCTTAGATGAATCTTTCAACGCAAAGCCACTAAGATCGCAAAGTTGATAAAAAGAGATAACTTCAGCCCTCTTGATTGGGATTTGGAGTTCAAAACTTAAAGTTTACCGAACCACGCGTGCGCCGCCACCCGAGATCTGTTTCTCAACTTCCTTGCGGGTTGCCATGGAGGTGTCGCCGGGTGTGGTTGATGCCAGAGCGCCGTGCGCCGCGCCATATTCGACGGCTTTTTGCGGATCATTGAACTCCATGAAGCCGAACTGCACGCCGGAGGCGAACGAATCGCCACCACCCACGCGGTCGAGGATTTCTAAGTCATCGTATTTGCGTGACTCGAAAAATTTTCCATCATGCCAGAGGATGGCGGACCAATCGTTGATCGTCGCGGTCTTCACTCCGCGCAAGGTCGTTGCGGCGACTTTGAAATTCGGGAACTCTTTCACCGCCGTCTCGATCATCGCTTTGAAAGCATCGAGCTCGATGCTCGAAATGTTGTGATCCACGCCCTCGACTTCGAATCCAAGCGAAGCGGTGAAATCTTCTTCGTTACCGATCATGACATCGACATATTTCGCGATCTCGCGATTTACCTCACGGGCTTTATCGAGCCCGCCGATGGTTTTCCATAACGATGGACGGTAATTCAGGTCATAGGAAACGACGGTGCCGTATTTGTTTGCAGCTTTCACGGCCTCGACGGTGACCTGGGCGGTGCTCTCGGAAAGCGCTGCATAAATCCCCCCTGTATGGAACCAGCGCACGCCGAGCTTGCCAAAAATGTGATCCCAATCGACATCGCCGGGTTTGATTTGTGAAGCCGCCGTGTTTCCGCGATCCGGATTTCCCACCGCACCGCGAATACCGTATCCGCGCTCGGTGAAGTTCAAGCCATTGCGCACCGAACGACCGATCCCATCGTCCTCACGCCATTGGATGAAATCCGTAGCCACACCACCCTGCATGATGAAATCCTCAATGAGATGTCCGACCTCGTTGTCAACAAAAGCGGTTACCACCGCCGTTTTGTAGCCAAAGCATTTCCGCAAACCGCGTGAGGTATTGTATTCGCCCCCGCCTTCCCAAGCTGCAAACTGTCGTGCGGTGCGGATCCGGCCTTCACCCGGATCAAGACGCAACATGACCTCGCCGAGGGAAATTTGATCAAAGGCACAATCGGATTTCGGTTTGATGTTCAAAGACATGACGCTGGAGATTCAACGTCTCCGCACCGCTCCTGTAAAGACGTTTGGATATCGGACAGTGACTTTTGGGAACGCCTTGCGAAAGGCGTTTTCGTGATAAGTTTCTTGCAAGCACCGTTCTATCGTTGATTAGGTTTACGTTAATCGGCAAACGAATGAATTTATTAAAAAGCAAAACCGGAAGACTGGCTGCATTTGGCGGGTTGTATTTAAGTGAGGGCTTGCCGCAAGGGTTTTCCGGATTCGCGTTGGCGCTTGAATTCAAGCGGCGGGGGATGGACACGGCTGCGATTTCGGCATTTAGCGCCATGACGGTATTGCCATGGGCGTGGAAGTTTCTGATGGGACCACTTGTGGACAATTTGCACATCCGCCGCTTCGGCGCGCGCAAGCAATGGATTGTGATCTGTCAGGTGGGCATGCTGATAGGGCTCTGTCTGGCCCTCATGAACATGCCAACCTTCGCCGAGGGAGGAGTGAAAGGAATCTCTTTGTTCACCGCGCTCATGGTTCTGCACAACGTGTTTGCGGCGACCCAGGATGTGGCGATCGATGCGTTAGCTTGCAATGTCCTCAGGGTAGATGAACGCGGACTAGGAAACGGCATCATGTTTGGAGGTGCGCAAGCCGGTTACATGTTAGGGGGCTCGGGGGTGATCTGGCTGAAAGATCTGACCGGTAGTTTCGAGTTGTCGATGTTGTTGGTACCGTTAGTTCTTTGTTTCATTTTGATCGGAGTCATGACGCTGATCTGTGAAAAATCGGCAGCATTGGAAATGGCCGAAGGTGAGCTGCCCGCGCCAGATTCGAGAGACCGGGGATGGAGGGCTGTGAAGGATCAGTTATTCGATTATGTCATGACCGTGGGTCGGGCGGTTTTTCGAACCCGAAACGGATTGTTGGGAATCATACTCTCCCTGATTCCTTGTGGCGGCTTGGCTTTGAGCATGGTGCTTGCGACATTGGTGGCGCCGTGTCTTGGTATGACCGATAGCGAAGTGAGCCAGCTTGCGGTGGTAAGCACCTTGGTCTGGTTGCCACCTTGTTTGATAGGCGGCTGGCTCTCTGACCGGTTCGGCAGACGTCTGACCCTGAGTTTCTTTTCTGCTTTAATGGTGCTACCCGGACTCTGGATAGGTTGGAAATTCAAGCAAGCGGGATGGGATCACCCCAGCGAGGGAGTGAACGGCGTTTGGCCAAGGGAAGAGATATTAATTCATTTCTGGTGGATTGCCTCACTGGTCTATTCCGTATTCAGCGGTTTGACGTATGGCGTTTGCACAGCCTTTTATATGGACATCGTAAATCCAAAAATTGCCGGCACTCACTTCACCGCTATGATGGCAATGACAAACATGGTGACGGCTTACACGGTATATTGGCAAGGAAAGGCACTTGCTACTTCGGGGTGGGGCTGGTCGATATGGCAGATTTTCTTGGTCGATTCACTCTTCGGTCTTCTGTTTCTCGCAATCATTCCCTTTGTGAAAATTGAAAAGACCAAGCTCTAGTCACACATTGCTTGCGGAAAATCCTTTCCAAGCTCCGGATGGACAGACTTTTTGCAAAACCTTCGAATCATAGCTTGACATAACGAAATAATTCGTTATGAATTATTTCGTGACGAAAAACTCCGCACTTTCTTTTTTTCGCGCCTTGGGTGATGTGACGCGCTGGCGTATTTTGCGGCTCGTCATGGATCGCGCACTCTGCGTTTGCGAGCTTGCCGATATTCTGGAAATGCCACAATCATCGGTTTCCAGTCACGTGCAGATCATACGCAAAGCCGGACTGCTTGAGAGTGAGCGCTGTGGGAAATGGACTTACTTTCGTATCCATTCCCATCATTTTTCTCTGCTCAATCAGATCATGAAAAATTTTCCTGAAAATCCGGAGCACAAGGCCGATCTGAAGAAGGCGAAAGCTCGCCTCAAGGATAGGGAAAACAGCTGTTGCCCGGGACCTGTCAAACTCGCCACATCGCCATGCTACTCCACGAACTGAAATCTCTGCTCACCGATTACTCGGATCGCCATTTCCGCATCCGTCTTCCCGAAGGCGATGCGATTCCGCTTTCCTTTCACGTTACCGAAATCGGCCACGTGCATAAAACCTTTCTCGATTGCGGCGGAACACGCCGTGAAATCGAAACCTGCCAACTCCAGATCTGGGTCGGCGAAGATTACGACCATCGGATCGAGACCGGAAAAATGGCTGCGATACTTGAAAGAGGGAAGACGGTCATTCCTGACGATACGGTTCCTGTAGAGATCGAATACGAAGATCAGGTCATCTCCCAATACACCATCAGCAATCACGAAATCACGGATGAAGCTGTGATTCTCGTCCTTGCAAACAAACATACGGAGTGTCTCGCTCCTGAGCTCTGCGGATTGCCATCCATTGAACGCCTGCCTGCGCTCGGTGCGAAATCCTCCTGTTGCGGACCCAACGGCTGCTGACCCATGAAGCATCGGTTTTTCGCGGAATTTCTCGGCACGTTCATTCTCGTTTTTGCGGGAACCGGAGCGATTGTCGTGAATGAAATCAGTGATGGCGTGATTGGCCATGCGGGTATCGCCCTTACCTTCGGCTTGGTCGTCGCGGCAATGATTTATACATTTGGCGATGTCAGTGGTGCTCACCTCAACCCTGCTGTTTCGATAGGTTTTGTGTTGGCGGGTCGCTTGCCGGCGGCGGATCTGTTCGGTTACATCGCGAGCCAAATGCTCGGCGCTTTGTGCGCAAGCGGAATGCTGAAACTTTTATTTCCCAAAACCGAATCTCTTGGCATGACTCTGCCCTCGGGTGGCGTATCGCAGAGTTTCTTTCTGGAAATCATTCTCACCGCCATCATGATGCTCACCATTCTCAGTGTCTCGTATGGAGCGAAGGAAAAAGGCATCACCGCCGCCATTGCCATCGGCTCTGTCGTGGGCTTGGAAGCCATGTTTGCCGGGCCCATCAGTGGGGCATCGATGAATCCCGCGCGCTCACTCGGACCTGCGCTGGTGAGTGGGAATTTTACACACATCTGGCTCTATCCTGTCGCTACCGTTCTGGGGGCCATCCTCGCAATCCCACTTTATCGATTCAGTCATCAAACAGAAATTCCTTCATGAAACCACCTGCCATCCTCATCCTTTGCACCGGAAATTCCTGCCGCTCCCACCTTGCCGAAGCCATCCTGCGCCGCGCGCTTGGTGAAAGTTTCCGCGTCGAGAGCGCAGGCTCCAAACCCGCAGGCTACGTTCATCCGCTCGCAATCCGCGCGTTGGAAGAAATTGGTATCGATGTCACGGGTCACCACTCGAAACACATGGATCTTTTCCTCAACGATCAGGTGGAAACCGTCATCACCGTCTGCGGCAACGCCGACCAGGCATGCCCCATGTTTCCCGGTCAGATGAACCGCCACCACTGGCCCTTCGATGATCCGGCGCATGCCACGGGTACGGAAGAGGAGCAATTCGCTGTCTTCCGCCGCGTCCGCGATGAGATTTTGAAAGTCTTTACCGCGTATGCGGAAGGTAGGCTGGATGAGAGGCGACTGTAAAAATGGTGCGCGCTGCAGGGTTCGAACCTGCGACCCCATCCGTGTGAAGGATGTGCTCTACCACTGAGCTAAGCGCGCGATTGAAGGGAAGGGGGGGAGAAGATGAAACGACTTGGACGAAGTTGGCAAGTTGATTTCCAGATGACTATCGATCAAAGAGAGCGAATTTAAGATCCGCTTCGGAGACGACTTCGCCGTTGACGAGACAGCGGCACGAGGTTTGGCCGATGTTACCGCGGACTTTGGTCGTGGTTGCCTCGGTGATGAGCGTATCGCCCGGCATGACGGGTTTGCGCCATTTGACATTGTCAGCAGAGAGGAAGTAACCAATTTTTCCGAGGTTTTCGGGTTTGCGCAGCATGAGAATGGATGAGACCTGCGCCATGCCTTCGAGTTGAAGCACGCCGGGCATGATGGGATGTCCGGGGAAGTGTCCTTGGAAAAACGGTTCATTGATGGAAACGTTTTTGAGTCCCGTGCAGGAATTTTCGCCGAAGTCGATCACGCGATCCACCATGAGGAAAGGATAGCGATGCGGCAGAATGCGCATGACTTCATTGACATCGAGCACGCTTTCGCCATCGGGGATGGTGATGGGTGCGGGAACCATGGCGCGCATGCGGGCGTATTCTTTTTTCAACGTCGCGGCCATCTGGGTGTTCGGACCATGACCCGGTTTTACCGCGATCACGTGGCCGTGGATGCGCTTGCCTGAAAGCATGAGATCACCGATCAAATCAAGGGCCTTGTGGCGTGCAAATTCGTTGGTGAAACGAACCGGTTCTTTGGACATCACTTCGTTGCCGCGGATGACAACCGCGCTTTCGAGCGAGCCTCCTTTGATCAGGCCTTTTTCAAGGAGAGGTTTGACATCCTCGTAATACACGAAGGTGCGTGCTGCTGCGATTTCCTTTTCGTAGGTTTCGGGATTAACCTCAGTGGAGAAATATTGGGTGAAACGACCCTCGGGACCCACGTTGGTAACAGACACGCGGAAGGTTTTGCAGGGAACGATGGTGATGATCGTGCCATCGCCCATTTCCTGATGGATGGGTTCACGGATTTCCCAAACCTTGCGAGGGGCGTTTTGTTGCTTGATACCGGCTTTCTTGATGAGTTCGACAAAAGGAAGGGAGGATCCATCACCGATGGGTGGCTCGTTTGCATCCATCTCGATCAGGGCGTTATCGATCCCCATGCCTGTTAGAGCGGAAATCACGTGCTCGACGGTGTGAACCTTGACCGATCCTTCCGCAAGCGTCGTGGCGCGCTCCACGGTTTGAACTTTATCGACATCCGCGTTGATGAAGGGTTGATCAGGAAGATCGATGCGGCGGAACTTGAAACCGTGATTTTCATCAGCGGGCTTGAGGGTTAGGGAAACTTTCTCTCCGGTATGCAGAGAGGTTCCTTCCAGAGTGGCGGAGCTGGCGAGCGTTTGTTGGCGTGACATGGGAATTGAAACTCTAAACTTTAAATCTTAAATCCTAAGGAAGAGGTGGTTCTTCGGGGGTAGTTGGCTCTGGTTTTTCTGTTAGATCCGACTGATCCGACTGATCCGACTGATCCGACTGATCTTCGGCTGCAGCTTCCGGAGTTGCCTCGGTTGTTGGCTTCTCAAGTGCAGGCTTGGCCTTTTTCTTGGGGGCTTTTGGCTTTTTAGGCTCAGGGGGTTTCGGAGGCTCTTGGACGACCAGGGTGTCATCGGTGTAGAGCAAGATGTGACCTTGTTGAAGGAGCCAGAAAAGATCGGCAGCGTATTCCGCAGGAGGAGCGGTTGCACCTTCGGGAAGAACGGCTTTCCACAGGCCTTCCAGTTTGGCAGGAGAGTTTTCGCGGATCCATTTCACCATCTCTCCGGGGCGAGGCGCGAGAACGGCATCAGGAGCGAGAGCGTGAGGTCGGGCCGGGCCGGTGAAGAGTTTGCCCTTGCGTTTGAAGACCGCCATATGCTCGGCCTCTAGAGCTTTGCAGACCGCCGGGATAAGGATCGCAGCGTGTTTGCGAATGTGGTTGCCCGTGCCTTTGAGGCGGACAAGCAGGCCGGGAGAAAGGTTTTTTGCAGAGATGGCTGCTGAGACGTTTGCCTTGCGAACGGTTTTAAAGACTTTATCCAACAGTTCAGCTGCGATGGCTCGTTCGAACTCGGCGCGTTCGGTATACCATTTGAAGTCGGATGTTTCTGCTGGAGCAGGAGTTTCAGATAAGGACGGCTCGGAGAGACCGTCCCTGCCATCCTCGAGAGATTCGTCTGATTCTTCTGCAGGTGAGGGAGTTTCCTCAGCAATCGTTTGTTCCTCCATCTCGCTGCTCTCGATGGGCGCCACGGGCTGGGTTAAGATGCGCCAGCGGGTTTGGATTTTCATGGAGTCCAACCAAGCGTTTACGGCTTCCTCGGAGCGCTCGGTACGGATTTTCGCCATGTAGGATTCGAGCGGCATGTGGGAGAAACGCTCGCGGTGGATGCGGCGGATTTCCGATTGGTAAGCGTGATAGTTCGGCGGTCCAAGCCATTCGCCGGAGATCCCGCATTTGGCGACGGATTGGAAATTTCCTTTCGGGGGATCGATCTCGACAGTCGATTCCTCGATGAATTGATTTCTCCAATCGGCTTTGAGGAAAAAATGCAGGGCTTCTTCTTTGGTAAGAAAGATGGCTTCTTCGAGTTTACAGCGGTAAAATGAGGTTTGTTTTGCTGAAATTTCGAAATGGGCGCGGCAGCGCGCGCGCTCGGCGAGGATGATCTCCGCAACATCGTAGAGCGGATAAACGCGGGCGACGTGGTGGATTTCCTTGCAAATGAGCTGAATGGCAGCCTTGTCCGGTACAAGGGTGACGTTCACGCCCTCGGCGGGAGCGATTTCCTCGCGACGTGGTTCGGGGCGCGGGCCGTTTTTTTCAAAGCGACGGTTGCCACCGCTGCCGCCACCTTGGCGACGGTCATCACGGCGATCATCGCGTGGGTTGCGGCTGTCACGGCCGCCTCGGTCGTCTTTGCGGCGGGGGGCGAAATCACTTTCCTTGGGCTCACGAAATTTCTTTTCCGTGCCGACGGGTTTTGCACGCGCCCATGCCGGACCAAGGGCAAATTGGTCGAGAAGGCCTTCTAAAGGATTTTTGGGAGTGTCACTCACGGGCGGAAATTATGAAGTAGGTTGGGAAAAGACAAACAAGGTTTTGGGCATTCAGGCAGTTTTCGGCTGGGGATGCAAGACCTTGAGGTGACGTTTGGTGGCGCCATGGTGGGTGGCAAGGACTTCCGTTGCGTGCTGGGCGAGTTTTTCGGCAAGGTTTGGATTAAATATGCGGCGAATCGCGAGGGAAATTTCCTTCTGATCGCAAGCCAGCAAAGCCCCTTCTGCAGCGTGAAGGTGGCGAACGAGGGGTTGGAAATTTTCCATGTGAGGACCGAGAATCAGAGGCTTTTTGGCGAGGATGGCTTCTGCCGGATTTTGTCCGCCACTGGAAAGAAAGGATTTGCCGATGATGACGACGTCCGCGTGCGCGGTCCAAGTCGCCAATTCCCCGGTGGTGTCGATCACGAAAACGGCGCTTTCAGAATCAAGCGGCGCATCAAAAGCCGATCTCAGAGTGACGTGAAAGCCGGCGTGGGTGAGAGTGTGGAAAACTTCCTGGCGGCGCTCGGCATGGCGCGGGACGATGACAGGCAAGGCGTTGGGATCAGCATCGCGGATGGCGGATGCGATCAAGATTTCTTCGCCGGGAAATGTGGATGCTGCCAGGATGACGGGTCGGCCTTTTCCAAACGAGTCTAACATATCTCGGAAATCGGCACGTTGCTCTGGAATGGCAGCGGATTGGGGATCGAACTTGATGCTGCCTGTCAGATGGATTTTTTCGGGGGCGATTCCGAGGTTTTCCCAGATCGTGCGATGTTCGTTTTCTTGGATGCAAACACAAGCAAGCTTTGAAAAGAACGGGCGCAGCAAGGAGGCATAGTGGTTGAACCGACGCGCGGAGCGGGGCGAGAGCCTGGCGTTGGCGAGGGAGACGGGGATGTGGCGTTTCTCTGCGTAACGAAGCAGGTTCGGCCAAGTTTCTCCTTCGATTAGGACGATTTGCGAGGGCTCGAAGCGTTTGAGGTAACTCCTGATCATCCATGCGAAGTCAAGAGGAGCATAAGTAACGCGTAGATTGGGAATGCCTGCTGCGGTGGCGGTTTGGTGACCGGTGGCGGTGCCGGTGGCGAGCACGAAGCGGGATTCAGGATGATTGTCTTGCCATGCGCGGATGAGTTTGAGGGCGGTGATGGTTTCTCCGACACTGATTGCATGAAGATGAATGGCGCGGCAGGGCTCGAAGTCTGAAGGGCTAAAATACAAACCGATCCGTTCGTTGAGGGCGGTACCGAAACCGCCGCGACGCAGCATTTTCACGATCCAACCCGGAAATGCGATCAGGAAAAGCAGTGGCAGGAGCGCGCGGTAGATGAGGAGAGTGAGAAAGGCTTTCATGCGTCGGGATGAGCGAAGATGAGGATGGCACTGCTGCCATATTCGCGGCGGTCAATGAGCTGGAAATGAGCAAAGGCCGGGGTGGGTTGGTTGGAAGAAATTTCCGCGATCAAGTGACCTTTGGGCGAGAGGCGATCAGCAAGACTCGGGATTTGGAGAAGTTTGGCGACCAAATCCGTGTCGCCGTAGCCTTTCCAATACGGTGGATCCGCAAGGATGAGATCGTAGGTCGCGGCGTCGCGCTGGAGAAAAGAAAAGACATCGGCTTTGACCGTGCGGCCTCCATCGAGCTTGGCTTTTTTCAGATTTTCATCGGTGACCGCGATGGCCTGGCGGTGTTCGTCCACAAACACACAGGATGCCGCACCTCGGCTGAGGGCTTCCAGCCCGAGCGCTCCGGAGCCGCAGAAAAGATCCAGAACGCGGGCATCGAAGATCTGCTCGCCGAGAATTGAAAAAATTGCCTGACGGACAAAATCGGTGGTAGGACGAGCGACGGCCGATGGGACTTTGATGGCGATGCGGCCGGCTTTTCCTGCAATGATTCTCACTGGCGTAAATTTCAAGTTTCAAAGCTCAAATTTCAAGGAAGAACGGGCATTAAGAAGGAATTTAACCCTATCCGGCGGTTCCGAGAATTTTTCTAAAAGGTTTTCCAAGTATCCGTATCGGTGTAGGGTGGCGGCGATGTCGATCGAACCCATCAAAGACGGATTGAGATCCTTAGTGCGGATCGATTTCTACGGGAATGTGCACAAACGCTTGCGCGGCAGCGATGTGGAGAAGCGCTATGCGACCGAGGTTGAGGTATTGAAGGTTCTCGAACAGCGCGGCTGTCCTTATGTACCCAGGGTTCTAGAAGAGCATCCCGAGGAGTTTTATTTCGTATCGACCAATTGTGGACGTCCCGCCCCACAGCTTTCCAAGGAAAAAGCGGACTCCCTGTTTGCGGCCTTGGAGAAGGATTACGGAGTGAGGCATCTCGATGCCGAGCCGAGAAATATCACTTACTCGGACAAGCTAGGGAGGTTTTGCATTATCGACTTCGAGTTAGCGGAGATTTTACCAGAACCCCATTCCAAAGAACCCTCTTAAGCAGTGTCGCAACAATCCAACATTCATTGGGCGGGTTTTACCGTCAGTGGAACTCGTAAACCGCGCAATGACGATTCGTGGATCGTCTTTTGCTCAAATCTCGATGGTGCTAAGGTCCTAGGAGAGGCCGGCGAGAGCTCGGTGACAAACCAGGACATGGTATTTGCTGTATCGGATGGGATGGGCGGGGGAAACGCGGGGGATCTCGCGTCGTCTCTCATCCTTGAGCAGATGGCGCTGATGATTCCGCAAACTTTCAAAGCGGCTGCCACGGGTTTTTTTCCGGATTCGATCGCGCATTTGGAAGAAGCTCTGAAAGAAGTTCACAAACATATCAATCAAGCGGCATCTCAGACGGAGGATAAAAAGGGAATGGCGGCAACGCTTGCGCTTGCTTGGTTCACGCCGGAAAACATGTATTTGGCTAATGTGGGTGATTCTCGGATTTATTTGTTCCGCGACGGCAAAGCCGAGCAGTTAACCCGTGATCACACGGCCGCATGGTTATCTTGGAAAAGGGGCGAGATTTCCGAAATCGAATACCGCCAACATCCCCGCCGCGCCGCGCTCTATGAAGTCGTGGGTGGGGGGCATCCCTCTCTATGTCCTCATCTTGCCGCCATTTCCTATAGCAAGGGAGATCGCTTTCTTATTTGTTCAGATGGTTTGATCGACGGCATCTGGGAGCGTCATATTTCCGATGCCATGTCCAAGAGTGAAACTCCGCAACAAATCGCTGAAGCATTGCTCAAACGCTCAATCGAAAACTCAGGAGTCGATGACACGACCCTGGTGGTCATTCATGTGGAGTGAATGAAACGCATCACGAAGCGTTCAACAAACTCGGCAAATATTCGCTGCGGATGATCTTTCTGCCGCCGGTTTGGAGGTAGGAATCGGCATCTACGCTGACGACTTTCAGTCCCATATAATAGGTTTCATGAAGTGTCATGACAGAGGCCGCACCAAAGGCTTCGGCCAGGTGATCACGAAGGAGTTTCGTCTCGGCGCGACCGAGGTAGAGGAAAGAAGGAGAAATCTCTGCGGTGGAGTTTTCTCGAATCAATCGTGCTACGGATATGGCATCCCAGCTTTGAGCTGGCTTTACAGCTGCTGAGGTTTCTACTGGAAGGCTTGGTTTCTTTAGGATCATTTTCATCTTGCGTTTGGGGGTCATGGCTTGATGGGTTTTTCGAAATGCTTAAGCTTACTTGAGCGTTTTCTAATGATGATTACGACACGCACGTGGGTTTTCTATCAGTGAATTGAAATTTATTTGATGACTGGGTTGACTCTTGCGGTGCGGGGTCTGAATAATCCGCCGCGGAAACACTCTCAAACACTCACTCATATGGAAAACGTCATCATCATTGGAACCGGCTGTGCCGGATACACAGCAGCCATCTACACGGCCCGCGCAAACTTGAATCCCTTGATGATTTCCGGCACGCAGCCAGGAGGTCAGCTGACCACCACGACGGAGGTGGAGAATTTTCCAGGTTTTCCTGAGGGAATCATGGGGCCGGAGATGATGATGAACATGCAAAAGCAAGCAGAGAAATTCGGCACGCGCATCCAATACGCGACCGTGGAGTCGATTTCAAAAAATGCGGATGGCACGTTCAGCGTGAATTTGAGTGGCGAGACTTTGCTGGCGAAAACCGTGATCATTGCGACCGGAGCTGCTCCAAGGCATTTGGGTTTACCGAATGAAAAAGAGCTCATCGGCCGTGGCCTGACTTCGTGCGCGACCTGTGATGGCGCGTTCTACCGCGATGTGCCGGTGGCGGTCATTGGCGGTGGCGACAGTGCCTGCGAAGAGGCGGGATTCCTCACCCGTTTCGCGAGCAAGGTGTATCTCATCCACCGTCGTGAAGAATTGCGCGCTTCAAAAATCATGGCGGATCGCGCTTTGGAAAATCCGAAGATTCAGCCGGTTTGGAACAGCGGGGTGAGTGAATATCTCACCAATGAAAAAGGTGAAATGCGCGCGATCAAATTGAAAAACCTGGTGGATGGTTCGGAGAGCGAACTGGAAGTTGACTGCGTTTTCGTAGCGATCGGCCACGTGCCTAACAGCAGTTTCGTGAGTGGCTTGGTGGATCTTGATGAAAATGGTTATATTCTTCAGGTGCCGGGTCGGACCGCGACCAAGACACCGGGGCTTTTTGCCGCGGGAGATGTCGCAGATCATTATTACCGCCAGGCAATCACCGCTGCGGGACAAGGTTGTGCTGCAGCGTTAGAAGCGGAACGGTATCTTTCTGAGCATGAGTGAAGGGAGCTTAGAGATTGGGATATTAGGATAATGAGGTATTATGGAAATGAATTCCCAAATTACCTAATCACTTAATATCCTAATTTCTCAATATCTCCCCTTCTTCAGCACTTTAAAAACCTCGTCAGGAACGTAGCGTTTGACGGTTTCTTCCCAGCCTTCCGGGCCGGTGAGCGATTTGATCATGCTGGAGGAAAGCTCAGCGACATCGCGCGGCGGCATGAGGAAGGCGGTGGTGATTTCCGGCGCCATATCCGCATTGATGTGGCGCATCACCCGTTCGTATTCGTAATCGTTGGGTGAGCGAATTCCGCGCAAGATATAGGTCGCGTTTTTCTTTTTCGCATAATCCACCAGATAACGGTTGTTGAAGTGGTCGATTTCCAGGCGGTCACTCGCCGGAAGTGATGCGCGGAGCATTTCGAGCCGTTCCTCGACCGAGTAGGAATAGGATTTTGAGGGATTGTTGCCGATGGCGACAAT
Source organism: Prosthecobacter debontii (assembly GCA_945873125.1). GTDB lineage: Bacteria > Verrucomicrobiota > Verrucomicrobiia > Verrucomicrobiales > Akkermansiaceae > Luteolibacter. The sequence goes on along the minus strand of CAMCBV010000011.1, from coordinate 40,461 downwards.
GAGACGGTCAAACATTTCGAGACCCCGTTGGATCATCCAGAGATGGCCATTGGTGAGAGGATCAAAGGAACCGGCGTAGACTGCGATGCGCATGGCGGAAGGGTAGCGTTTTTAATTGTAGGAAGGGAGAATAATTTAACCCTGATCTGGCTTCAAACTGTCAGATTCCTTTGAAGCCAGCGAATGGTTTATAGGTGCCAGTAGGGACCGTGACAGGTCGCCATTCACGGCCCAAGCGCCGGTGTTTGTTAATGAACTGGGTGGGATCCGCCCAGTTTTCCATATTCGATAAGACGCCGCTTCGGCCCATGCCGATGTTGATGTTGTGACGCATCTCAAAGTGAAGATGAGCCGGATACATGCCGCGGTTTGTCCCTATCGTGCCAATTTGTTGACCCCGTTTAATAGCTTGGCCGTTCTTTACGCTCATCTTGTCAAGGTGGCCGTAGAGGGAATCGATAAATTTCACGGAGCCACTTGACGGGTCCCGGTAGGCATGCCGGATGAGCACGACATTTCCCCATCCAGCCCTGACATCATGAGCGAAGGTCACGATGCCATCGGCGCATGAGTAAACTGGATCGCCGAGATCGGAATTTCCGCCACTGCGTCCGTTCCAATCCTCACCAAAGTGCTGGGGAGAGCGCAGGCGCAGGCCTCGGGCTTTGTAGTATCCTGTGCCGTTCGGCTTGCCGACTGGAAAGTCAAAGCCATCCGCGATGTTGACTTTAGGTGCGGCGAGCGCGGAGGACGGGGCAAAAACCGACAGAAAGAGAACGAGCAGAACACAAGCCAGCATCGGCCGATGGATTCGCCCATGCATGATCCGGATATTTCTGCGGAATCTTCTCATCCGCGCCTAGTTGAGCCTGCGCAGGCAAGTACGAGCAAGAGAAAAGAAAAACGGCGCACCTTTGTGAGGTGCGCCGTTTGGGAAATGTGAAGTCTGATTAAGCCTTACCTGAGGCCTCTTCAACCGTCAGCGGCTTGTAGCCACCAATGGTTTTGAAGTAGAGGAACATGAGGAGGTAGATCACAGCCATACTAATTGGGATAAAGGAGTCGGCTTTGAGTGTGGCACGATCTCCTTTTTGGTCAGCGAGGACCACGGCTTTTTGGCTGTCGGTTTTTTCCTTCGCTTCTTTCGCCTCAGCCAGTTTCTTGCCATCGAGGCCGAAGGCTGCGGTGGCGGGAATATTGAGGAAAGTAGATGGTTTTTCTGCTTTATACTCTTGGTAGAGTGCGGCGTCAGATTTTTTGAGTTCTTCCCCAGCGAAGCGGTCTTTTGCGTAGCCGAGGCCGGGACCGCCGATCAGTCCAGCAGAGAGCATTCCGATACCACCCATGATGGACATGGCAACCGCGCCAGTGTGTGGGAAGCGGTCACCGATCACAGCAAGCATGGTTGGCCAGAAGAAGGTTTTGCCGACGGCGTAGATGCCCAGAGCAACCAATGCGACGGTGAAGGTCTGCATGCTGCTTGCGAGAGTGAGACCGACGAAAGCGATGACTGAAGAGGCAAAAAGCAGTCCGATTGGGGAGACTTTGAGCTTGGTTTCAATCCAGTGTGCGCAGAAGCGGAGTCCGAACATGATAGCGGATGTCCAGAGGAAGAGGTATTTGCCTTGTTCCGAAGAGAAAAGGTTACCCGTGATGTTTTGGATCCAACCATCCGTTCCGAGCTCTACAGCTCCGACAAGGGCGTGGGTGATGAAGAGCGCAAAAAGCAGGAATGAGCCGATTGAGAATTTGGTCATGACCGCGACAACGATCAGAAGTAGGCCGCCAATTCCGTAACCGATGAGGTTGGATTGCTCAGGCGATACGTTTTTGAAGATATCACCAAAGAACAGCGCGAGAAGGTAACAGGCAACAAGTGAGCCAAGGATTCCGACGGATTTGAACATCGCGACAAAGCTCGCTCCTTTTTCGGCGGCTTCGGACTTGGGATATTTTTGACCAAGGAACATCAAGCCGTAGATGGCGGTAGGGATCAGGTAAAGAGAGAGTTGGAGCTTCCAGTTGAGAGCCATTTTATCGTCAAGGAGCCAGCCAGCGGCGACACCGAGGATCATACCTGCTGGCCATGCAGCGTGGACCATATTGAGGTAATGGGTGCGTTGTTTTGGATAGAGAGTTGCTACGAGAGGGTTGGCAACCGCTTCAAGAATACCGTTAGCAAGGGCGAAAATGAACATGCCCCAGAAGAGGAAGTCGTAGGCGTTTTGCGGTGTGCTTGCACCGAATGTCACGAAAGCCGATAGGATATGGCAAAGGAGGGCAACGACGACCAGTTTGCCGTAACCAATTTTATCAACGATCACGCCGCCGATAATGATGCCGAAGCAGAAACCTGAGAAACCAGCGCCGCCGATGGCGCCGAGTTGTGCTGCGGTGAAGCCGAATTCCTTTGACCAGTTGTCGAAGATGCCGCCACGGATGGCGAAACCCACGCCAGCTGCGAGGATGGCGATGAATCCGGCCCAGAAGAGCCGGCTAGCGTTTGGTGCGATTGCGTCGTTATTACTCATAAGTTTTTTGATTGAGGTGAAGATGGAATTATCGGGTTAGCGCGGGGATGGCAAGAACTTCGGTGGGTCAATTTAGGGAAAAATTATCTTGAATATCCCGCTGATTTAATGGCGCGCCCCTACAAAGCCCCGAATCTACGGTGGCGGGACTTGTATTCATCCACGGCGGCGAAGAGGTCGCCTTGGCGGAAGTCCGGCCACATTTTCTTCACGATGACGATTTCCGAGTAGGAGATTTGCCAGAGCAGGAAATTGGAAAGACGCATTTCGCCCGAGGTGCGGATGAGGAGGTCGGGATCAGGGATGTCTTTGGTGTAAAGATGTCGGGCGATGAGTTCGCCATCGATCTGGTCTGGTGTAATTTCACCCGCCACGGCTGCTCTGGCGATAGATCGGACAGCGGCGGTGATTTCCTCCCGTGCGCCATAGGACAGAGCGAGCACCAGGGTCATGGTTTGATGGTTTTGGGTCTGCGCTTGGATGCGATCGAGGCGGTTACGTGTTGCGGCGGGAAGGCGGTCCAGATCGCCGATGGCCACGAGGCGGATATTTTGTCTGTCCAGCTCGCTGGCTTTATCATCGAGAAACCGATCCAGCAGTTTCATCAGAGCGTCGACTTCGTTTTGGGGTCGGTTCCAATTTTCCGAGGAAAAGGCATAGAGCGTGAGATACTTCACGCCGAGCTCGATACAGGCTTCAGTGACTTCACGGATGGATTCGGCGCCGGCGCGATGACCCTCCGCCCGAGGGAGTCCGCGTTCTTTCGCCCAACGGCCATTCCCATCCATGATGATCGCAATGTGGGAAACGTGATGAGGGTTGGATGAGGTCATGGTTCGTTTTCTGGTCTGAACATCCCGCCGTAGCCTGGTTTGTAGAGGAAAAGAGAGGAGTTTTCGGCGATGATTTCGAAGTGCTTATCGATGGAATATACACGGACACCATCATGAATGGCGATGGAGGCGATTAGGACATCGAGCCACGGCAGGTTCAGCCCTTTGCCGCCTAGGGACCAAGCTAGAGAAATCGCACGATTCCAATCTTCCTCTTTGAAGGGTCGATAGGGAATTACCGAAAAGAACCGACCAAGGCGATTGCGCTCTTCTCTACGCGCGCCACCGATGACTTCGAGTCGAACCGGGGCGCACCACAAGGCCTCATAGGTATCTAATAGTCCCTCGAGTGCGAGTTTCACCCGCATGTCGCCTTTAGGGCGCAAACTTTCAATCCAAACTGAAGAATCAACGAGGACCATTACTTTTCGTCTGGGTAAAGAGGAGGAAGGGGATCGGTGAAGTCAGTAGATGCCGTATCCTCTGGGCCGTAATAATCAAAAGCTCCTTCTCGGATGAGGCGTCCGAATTCTTTGGCTTTTTTTCTGCGGACAAACTCAGTGACCGCTTTTGCGACCGCCGGACTTTTATTTTTGTCTCCAGTGATCTCCAAAAGGTCTGCTAAAATGGCTTCATCGATATCTACCGTGATTCTCATGGAGAAAAATTAGCATCAAATTTCATCATTAAAATATAAAAAATGATGAAAAATGAGGATTTATGCCTTCAGAGTCTGCTTACGATCTGGTCCGACACCGATAAACGCTAGGGGTGCGTCGCAAAGTTCGGAGAGGCGGGTGAGGTAAGCTTGGGCGTTTGGCGGCAATTGGTCGTAGCTGGTGCAGGCGGTAGTGTCCTCTTTCCAGCCGGGAAGGGTTTCATAAATCGGTTTCGCGCGATCCCAGAACGAGCGGTCGGCGGGTGGTAACTCGTGGCGAGTGCCATCGATGTCGTAAGCCACACAAATTTTCAGATGATCATATTCGTCAAGCCCATCGACATTGGTGACGGCGAGGCCGGTGACACCGTTGACCATGCAGGCGAAGCGGAGCAGGACGGTATCGAGCCAACCGCAGCCACGGGGGCGACCCGTGGTGGCGCCGAACTCGCGGCCGAGGTTGTGGAGGTATTCAGAAAGTCCCTCGTCACAGGTTGGAAACGGACCGGAGCCGACACGGGTCGTGTAGGCCTTGCAAACGCCGATGACCGCTTCGATCGCAGTGGGTGGCAAGCCGGTGCCGGTGGTGGATCCGCCCGCGGTGGTGTTGGATGAAGTGACAAACGGATAGGTTCCGAAATCGATGTCGAGCAAGGTGCCCTGCGCGCCTTCGAAAAGGAGATTCTTCCCAGCCTTCCATGCTTTGTGGAGGACTGGAATGGTGTTGGTGACATGCGGGCGGAGACGTTCAAACGCCTTGTAGGTATCGGAAATGACGGCAGCCGCAGTGAAGACAGGCAGGTCATATTTCGCCAGAATCTCGTTTACTTCGGAAACACGGCGTGTGATCTGTGCTTCAGCAAAAGGACGATCTAACAGGTCTGCCATGCGAAGACCGCAACGGTTGACTTTGTCGGCGTATGCCGGGCCGATTCCGCGCTTCGTGGTTCCGATTTTCTGATCTCCAAGTGAGATTTCACGGGCTGCATCGAGTTCTTTGTGGAAAGGCAAAACGACATGGGCGCGATCGGAAATCAGAAGTTTCTCAGGGCAGATTTCGATGCCTTGGGCTTCGATGCGTTCGATTTCGATGCAGAGGCCGATGGGATCCACGACGACACCGTTGCCGATGACATTGATTTTATTGTCCCAGAGGATTCCTGAAGGAAGGAGATGAAGGACGTATTTGGTGCCTTTGGCGATAACGGTGTGGCCGGCGTTGTTGCCGCCTTGGCCGCGGATGACGACATCGGCGGATTCGGTGAGGTAGTCAACGATTTTGCCTTTGCCTTCGTCGCCCCACTGGAGGCCAGTAATTACAGTATTCATTAAATTATAAATTATAAACTTTAAACCTCAAATAAGAGGTGATGGTGAGTGGGCTTGCTAAATGACAATTAGCAGAAAAAATTCTAACGTTTGCTCGCCTCGATGAGTTCGGCGAAGTCGGTGAAAAAGTGGGCGGCGTCGTTGGGGCCGGGGGCGGCTTCCGGGTGGTATTGGACCGAAAAGATCGGCAGGGTTTTGTGGCGCATGCCTTCGACGGTGTTGTCGTTGAGGTTGATGTGGGTGACCTCGATGTCGGCCGGGAGGGAATCGGGATCCACTGCAAAACCATGGTTCTGCGAGGTGATGGAGATTCTACCTGTGCGGAGATCTTTGACGGGTTGATTGCCGCCGCGATGTCCGAATTTGAGTTTGAAAGTTTTCCCCCCATAGGCGTGGGCGAGAAGTTGGTTGCCTAGGCAGATGCCGAATGTAGGGAGCTGGGTGATCAGTTGTTTGAGTTCCGAGTGAATATAATCAAGCGCGGCCGGATCTCCTGGGCCGTTGGTGAGAAAGAGCCCGTCAGGTTTTTTCGCGAGGATTTCCTCAGCGGACGTGGTGGCTGGAACGACCTCGACCTCGAAGCCTGCCTGGCGAAGCATCCGGAGTTGGTTGTATTTCAGACCGAAGTCGATGGCCACGACTCGGTATTTGACAGGAGGCAGCTCTTGGTAAGTTTCGGTTTCACCGATGGATGCGTTGGGTAGAGTCCATTTCCGGGATTCCTCCGACCAGAAGTATGAGTGCTTGGTGGTGACTTCTTTAACGAAGTCGGAGCCTTCCATTGGCGCGGAGTTTTTCGCGGCGGCGATGGCATCGGCTTCGGAGAGTTCGGTGGTGACGCAGGCGCGCATCGCGCCGAGTGAGCGGAGGTGCTTGGTGAGGGCTCGGGTGTCGATTCCTTCGATACCGAGGATGTCGTGGCGATGAAGATAAGAGGAAAGGCTCTCTTGGGAGCGCCAGTTTGACGGAATCTCACATAGCTCGCCGATGACAAATGCTCGAATATGCGGGTCGGCGGATTCGTTGTCTTCCTGGTTTACCCCGTAGTTGCCAATCATCGGGTAAGTCATGGCGACGATTTGGCCGCGGTAAGACGGATCTGTGATCACCTCCTGATAACCTGTCATGGAGGTGTTGAAGCAAATTTCTCCAGTGGTGGTTCCGCTGGCTCCGAAAGAAATTCCGGAAAAGCAGCGTCCGTCTTCAAGGGCAAGGATAGCGGTCGTAGGCACGGGGCGGGAGGTTATGTACCTCCGGCGTGGGATGGAACAAAAAATTCAGGGAAATCTGCGGAATATGATTTTTTACCCGCCAATCCCGCAAATACCAACGAATCGCAGCAAAGAACCAAAAAGCATATCTTTGGTTCTCGCTCCTAATCTTAAGGAGTTGTTGTAAATCACCAGCAATGAAAAACACACGTACAATCTTTGTCGTGGCCGTGACAAAGATTGTACGTGTGTTTTGGATGACGATTTTGATTGGGTGTATGGAGTTTTTGATGAAAGGGGTTGCAAACCCCTGCTACGTATTGGAAACAGCGGGATGCAGCGTACCTTTGCAGAGTTATTTCAGGCAGAGGCTTATCCGCCGATGAGTCATCCGAGTGCCGATCCGGTGGTCAATGCCGAGGTTGCGAGGTTTTTCGGGCTGAATGGAGTTACGGTTGAGGGAGCGCGGATTCTGGAAATCGGCTGCGGAACGGGGCATCATTTGCTATCCGTGGCGAGCCGTTTGCCGACTGCGGAGTGTGTGGGTGTGGATGTTTCGAGGCGACAGATCTCCAAGGCAAAGAATCTGGCGCGGCAAGCGGGACTGAAAAATGTGAGTTTTTGTGAGAGTTCGATCCTGGAATTCGAGCCCGAGGGAGAGTTTGATTTCATCATCGCGCATGGGGTTTTTTCATGGGTGCCGGATGAGGTGAAGGTAGGAATGATGGATTTCATGGGTAAAAGACTCGCGAAACTTGGAGTGGCGGTGATGAGTTTTAATGTTGCAGCAGGCTGGAAGGAGAGAATGCCCGTGGTTCAAAAAGTGCGGGCGATTCAGGCAGCGGGAGGTGTGGATGAAATGACCGCACTCTCAGTTTTCAGGGATGTGGCTGATGAGCGGGAAGCGGAGATCGTGAATGACATGCTGGCCAAACAGGCTGAGGTCCTGGCTTTTGATGATTTTGCGCCAGTGATGGATCCATGGTCCCTTGGGGCGGTTGTGAAACTCTCGGAATTAAGCGGACTTCGCTGGTTGGGTGATTCGGTAACCGGAGCGAAGGGCGATGATCTCAACGATGCGGAGATGCGAACGACCTTTCGTTCCGAGCTATTCTGTCGCAGCGATGAGACTTTTGGCGAATCTTCGCCTGTTCCTATAAAGACCGAGCTTAACTTTTCCGTCCCGAATTATCCAAAACTTGATCCATGGCGGTTGGTTTGCGCGCAGGAATGTCTTCCATTGGTCGATCCCAAACTCAAATCCTGCATCTTTCCGTTTTCGCAACTCAAGGTCCTCTCCGCGATGGATGGCAGCCGTTCGGTGATGGCGTTGGCTGATTTTGCAAAAGAGGTGTCACCGGAATTGGATTTTGTACCGTGGCTCAGATATGTCGCAGAGCGGGGATTTTTCGTCTAACATTTGGAGGTTGCTAGAATTTCAATCATCGTGAAATAGCCTGATATGTATCCGCCCACTCCATCATCCTATCGTAACAAGATCATCATTCTCACGGCGTTGATCACCATGTTTGTGACATCGATGATATGGGTAGGGATCGGTGCTGTCGGGTATTGGTATGCCTATGCAGAACCACCGAGCTTTGAACTCCAGATCGATCATCCGGAAACCGTGCAACTGGGAGAAGTGGTTGAGGTGAAGGTTTCGGTTAGGAACAACGGTGCGGATGATGTCGAATTGGCTAACGTGGATTTTTATGATGATCTCACGGATGGCTTTGAAATCATTGATGTGACACCCAGGCCCAGTTCACAAGAAAAGTTGTGGGGTTATCATTCCTACAATATTCGCAAAAAACTCGCGCCCGGCGATGTTTACGATCTGACCCTGAAAATGCGTGCGAAAGAAGCGGGACTCTGGGCTGGCGATATCGATGCGTGCAATATTATGCAAAACATGGTGACCCATTACACCGAAATTGAGGTGGTAGATGGTGCGGCGGAGAAGAGTGCACCGTCGGAGGAATGATTTTCAGTATCGATTTTTCGAAATCATTTTTTATCGGACGAGATGATGGCGCCCTAACCGTTCTCTCGGAAATGACTAACTGCACATCGCCTTTTCGTGCAGGGCTTTCATGTCAGCAGTCGGTATAGGGGTCGGATCAGGGTATTCGAAAATATCTCCTTCGAAGTTGCGGAGTGTGACTTTGTTAGATCCGGTATCGACCACGTAGTTCGGGTTGATGGGGATTTTTCCGCCACCGCCGGGGCCGTCGATGACGAATTGCGGGATGGCATAGCCGGTGGTGTGACCGCGGAGTTTCTCGATGATATTCACGCCTTCGGCAACAGAGGTGCGGAGGTGGGAAGAACCGGTGATGAGGTCGCACTGATAGAGATAGTAAGGGCGGACGCGAGTCATCAGGAGTTTGTGCACCAAGGCCTTTTGGATTTTCGCGGAATCGTTCACGCCGCGCAGGAGTACCGATTGATTCCCGAGCGGGATGCCGGCTTCGGCCAAGCGGACAAGTCCTTCGCGGACTTCGGTAGTCAGTTCTTTGGGATGATTCGTGTGGATGGAGATGAAGAGCGGATGGTGCTTTTTCAGCATCCCGCAAAGTTCCGGTGTGATGCGTTGCGGCAGGAAAATCGGGATGCGGGAGCCGATCCGAAGAAACTGGATGTGCGGGATCGCGCGCAGGCGGGTGAGGATTTTATCGAGTTTCGCATCGGAAAAGAGAAGCGGATCTCCGCCGGAAAGTAGGACATCGCGGACTTCCGTGTGTTTTTCCAAATACTGGAAAGCCGCCTCCCATTGGGTTTCGAGATGTTGCTCACCGACACCTGAAACCACGCGAGAGCGGGTGCAGTAGCGGCAGTAGGATGCGCAGCGATCAGTGACGAGAAACAGAACGCGATCGGGATAACGATGCACCAGACCGGGGACGGGCATGTGCGAATCTTCGCCACAGGGATCGGCGAGTTCTTCGGGTGCGGTCCACGCTTCTTCGATGCGAGGAATCACCTGACGGCGGATCGGGCAGTCGGGATCGTTTTTATCGATCAGGTTGAAAAAGTGCGGAGTGATCGACATCGCGAGCTTGTTGCCTGCGAGCAGCACACCGGCGCGTTCTTCATCAGTGAGCTTGATGTGGGCTTCGAGATCTGAGAGCGAATCGATACGATTGCGAAGCTGCCATTTGGGATCGTTCCAATCGGCTGCCTCGCAATCCGGCCAGTAACCGGGTGCGTGGGAAGTGAAGGTGGTATCGGGTTCGCTTGGGGATATCATGCGCGTTAGGTTGAATCGGTCGGACAGGATGCGGAAAGGGTCAAGTGGGGATTTCTGGAATCTTATTTTGAAAGCCTGCGTATCAAATCAATCAGCCGTTCTGCGGAGGCTGCCAATGTGGGAGCAAAGGGAGTTTTTTCATCGGATTCGCCGGGCAGGAGAGTGGGACGGGTGGCGATGCGGATGGCGGGCAGGTTCATGTTGAAAAGGGCGGATGAGAGGTCAAAACCATCCCCTAGATAGACGGTATCCGCATGGGAAATTTTACCGAGGTCTTCGAAATCGACTTTGGATAGTGCGCTGGTATCGCGTGAGGAGAAGATGAGAGATTCGGCATCGCCCATGGCCTCAATGCATAGGACCGCCCGGGGCTGGGTTTCGGATTGGATAAGTTTGGAAACGGTGATGGCAGTTTCCAGGATGGGGGCATCATTTTCATTCACATGCGGAATGAAAATAAAATGGATGGGGCAAGCGGGGGAGAAATCGGCCAAGGATTGTGCCGCAGCGAGAGTGGCGGCAAGGCCGGTGGCGTTTTTTTCCGCGCCGCGGGAATGGTCGGGAGAATCGTAGGAGGTAAGGATCCAGATGGGTTCTGCCCTAGGGCTGCGAGAATCAATGGATACTTTGATTATAGGAAAATCAGAAGGACTTTTGATTTTGCTCACTTTGTAGCCCGTGTTTGACGGTCCGAGCGTGCCTTCGATCATCGATGCAGTGGCGGCGAGTTGATCGGGTTTTCCGGTATTGCGCTCACCCACCACCGAAATGAGCTTTTTCAAATCATCTGCGACAGAATCGGCTGACACGCGCTTGGCAAAACGGTTTTCAGCCCGTGTCGGGGCTGCCGATTCTTTGTGAAAATAACGCATCAAGGCAAAGCCGCCGGAGACAATGAGCCACAGCGGAAGCAGAACAAGCAGCCATGAAATGACACGTGATTTTTTTTTGTCATCCATGCATTCTCAGGGTGTATCGTGTTTTTTGGCATCCTCGGGAGTCGTGGGCTCTTCGCCTTCGGAAAAATCTTCGATTTCTTTCCTTATGCGTTGGGAGATCCATGGGCGAATAAAGCCATAGATCAGGTAGGCGCTGAAGAGCACGACCGGCATGATGTAGCGAAAATGGATGGTTAAACTGACCAAGATGACGGCGCCCAGAATGGCTGCAAAACTGCCGCGGGTTTTCCAGTCGACGGATTTGAAGGATGGGTATCGGACATCGCTGATCATCAACCAAGAAAGCCCGAGCATGACTCCGGCGAGCACGTATTTCCAGACGCCGACCTCGTGGTCGTTTTTGTAGAGATCGATGATGAGGAATGTTAGGGAGGCGATAAAGCCAGCGGCCATCGGAATAGGAATGCCGCGAAAGTCATTTTTGGAGCCGGGTTTTTTCGGAAGAGATGCGAGGCAGTTGAAACGGGCGAGACGCATCGCGCCGCAGATGAGGTAGATGAGAGCGATGGACCAACCGATATTTCCGAGGGGAAATAACACCGCGCGTGAAAGCAGCATCGCCGGAGCCATGCCGAAGGAAATGATGTCAGCGAGTGAATCAAATTCCTGTCCGAAGGGCGATTCCTGCCCACCGAGTCTGGCAAGCCTGCCATCCAGCAGATCGAACAAGCAGGAGCCAAAAATCAGCAGAATGGCATATTGGTAGTAATGACGGGAGATCTCGTAATACTCCTTTGCGGCAATCACTCCATCACCGGATGCTTTTTGGACCTCGATTTGTCCTTTCAGAATCATCAGCACGGCGAAGAAACCGCAGGCGAGATTGCAGGCAGTCATGAGGTTCGGCAGGAAGTAGATCTTCGGCTCGTCAGGGTCGCGTAAGCGGGGCATGGGAAAATCATGTACTGCAAACGGGTCACGCTCAACCTTGAAGAATGGGAGTTATCACTAGGGGAAATCGCTGACTTGCGTAGAAATGGATTTTTGCTTATACCTTTTTGAAGATGGCAGTGGAATTTAGGGATTATTATGAGGTTTTGGGAGTTGGACGCAATGCCTCGGCGGCGGATATCAAAAAAGCCTTTCGGAAATTGGCTCGGATCCATCATCCGGACGTTGCGTCGAACAAGGCGACGGCCGAGGAGAAGTTCAAGGAAATCAACGAAGCCTATGAGGTCCTGAGTGATCCGGAGAAGCGGAAAAAATATGACACATTGGGAGCGAATTGGGAGCGTCACGGAGGTGCACCACCGCAAGGAGCGTGGTCGGGTGCTGGGTCGCAGCAGATGCCCGAAGGGTTTGAGTTTGAATTCGGTGGCACCGGATTCAGCGATTTTTTTGAGCAATATTTCTCCGGTGGCGGTGCCCGGCGCGCGGCGGGTTATGGGGGCGGTGGATTTTCCGGGGCGAGGGGCGGCAAAATACGCGGGCAGGATATTGAGAGCGATCTGATGGTGACTCTTCAAGAGGCTTACAGCGGCTCAAAGCGAACGATATCTCTCCGCAAGGCAGATCCTCGGACTGGAAGGGTGACAACGGATGAAGTTGAGATCCGGATACCGGCGGGGATCGGTGAGGGTCAACGGCTTCGGATTCCTGGGCATGGAGGAACAGGCTCGGGAGGAGGAGACGACGGGGATCTGTTTTTGCGGGTTCGCATGGCAGCTAATCCGGATTATCGCGTGAAAGGTCATGATCTTTTTCGCGAACTTTTACTGGCTCCATGGGAAGCGGTTTTGGGGACGACGATTTTATTGAAAGTCCCCGGTGGAAAGTCCGTACAACTCAAAATACCCGCCGGCACAAACTCGCAAGACCAGCTGAGGCTCAAAGGCTATGGCTTGCCGAAAAAGAACGCACCGGGAGACTTGTATGTGGAAATTTCCATCGCATCGCCCACAGAGATCAGCCCGGAGGAACGGAGTGCTTGGGAAAAACTTCGCGATACTTCAAAGTTCAATCCAAGGGAGCCATGACATGAAAACGGTAGACCCCGATCCCCATCAACTGCATTCATTGGAAGTCGTGATTCACATGACAGGCAGTTCACGCCGCAAAATCGTTTTTTACTGTCGCAAAGGACTGATTCAACCTGCCAGCCATCAAGAGAACGAATGGCATTTTAATGAGGAAGCCGTGCTGCGACTGCGTCATATCGAAATACTGCGGCAACAACACCGGATGAATTGGGCGGCGATCTCAACGATCATCGGTTTGGTCGATGTAATCGAAGGTCTGCGAGACGAGCTGAGATTTTGCAGATAATTGCGTCCCGTCCCTGTATAAGTGATTCGGAAAGGTGGCTTATTTAATGATGGATATGGGCAGGGTCATTCTGTCATAAAACAGCCACTTACCGCATACCAAACATATGACCATCCCATCTTTTGCCCGGCGCAAGCTCACCCGATCCTTCTCTTTTGGCTTTCTTGCCGTCAGTTTGGCGAATCCATACGAGCTGGCTAACGGAGAATCTTTTTACAAGGAAGCGCCTCTTTTCTCAACTGCGCCAAGTGAGACGCTGACTGTTAATTCACTCACTCGTTTTGGTCCGGTCGGGATGTCCATCGAGTTGCATCAGCCTGCGTTCACGATACATGTTGGGGTTATCGAACCCGGCTCGCCAGCCGAGGCTACGGGAGTTCTCAAAAAAGGTCAGATCATCGAAACCATCAATGGTGAAAAACTCAAAGATATCGACCCACGCATCCAGCTTGGTCAGATTATTGAAAAGGCGGAAGCCACGGATGGCTTGATAAAATTCGCTATCAAAGGAGAGCCGAAAGAGGTTGTTGTAAAAATCCCTGTCCTTGGAGCTTACAGTAAAACATGGCCATTGAACTGTCCAAAATCCGATAAGATTGTTCGTGATTTTGCCGACTATCTTTCCAAGCCGGACTCTAACAAAGGCTTCGCAGATTTCGGTATGCTCTTTCTGCTCTCAACCGGTGAGGAAAAAGATTTGGCTCCTGTTAAGGCATGGGTGCACAGCCTGAAAAACAAAAAAGGCAGTGGCTACGCATGGCATCTGGGTTATGGCGGCATCCCATTGTGTGAATACTATTTGCGCACGGGAGATCCAGAGGCGCTGCCTGTCATCAAAGCTTGGGTGGATCAGGCGGCAAAGGGTGAGTATTTGGATGCATGGGCAGGTCGCGGTGGTGTGACCGGGCTTGGCTACGGAAATGGACACTTAAACGCAGGCGGCACGGCTGTGGTCACATTCCTTTTGCTCGCCAAACAATGTGGCGTCGAAGTCGATGAGAGCTTGCTCAATCGCACGATGGTTCACTTTTTCCGATATGCTGGGCGCGGCATTAATCCCTATGGAGATGATCGACCTGAGAACTCATTCGTTGATAATGGCAAGCACGGTAACCTCGCTTTCGCGATGGCAGCTGCCGCCTCCCTAACACCTGATGGAGAAAAATCCATTTACGCGAAAGCGAGAGATATTTGTGCAAAGACAAGTTTCTACACCACGACCTTCATGCTACACGGTCATACGGGTGGTGGCATCGGTGAAATCTGGCGCAGTTCCTCCATGGGTTTGCTTCAAGAAAAAGCACCCAAACAATATCGTGAATTCATGGATAACCGCAAATGGCATTATGAAATGTCGCGTCGGTATGTGGGCTCATTCGGTATTCTCGGCGGAGCTGGTTACGATGATGAAGAGTGGGGAAACTGTTATGCCATTACCTACACCATTCCTCGTAAAACCTTGCGTATCACAGGAGCTCCACCATCAAAGTTCTCCAAGCCTTACCAACTCCCCGCTCGTCCATGGGGCACGGCAGCTGACGATATCTTTTTATCATCGGATCCTGTTCCGGGTGAGCCGGGTAAAAAACTGGATCTAGCAGGTGAAACTCTTGCTAAAGATTCCTCTAAGCCGCTCATCATTCGATTAAATCAAAAACCGCTCACCGATGATGAAATTCGCCAATATGTTTCTCATCCGGAATACCTCATTCGCAACATGATCTCTTATGTAGCTGCGGGTCTAACTGCTGATTACATGTTCCCGAAACCTGCGTTCGAAGTTCGTCCAAAATTGTTAGAGGAATTTGTTCTTCACAGTGATCCACGCGTTCGCAACGCTGGCATCCGCGCGGCAATCAAAGCATTCAATCCTTCACTTGATTGGAGTCAACGCATTTTCGACCTAGCGATAGAACGGCTCAAAGACGATAAAGAATCGTGGTTTGTGAAAGACGCATGCCTGTCTCTCGTTCAACTTGGCACGCCGGATATGATCGCTCCGCACGTGGATGTCATTTTGCCTTATCTCAAGCATTCTGAGCAGTGGCTTCAACATGGAGCGCTGATGACATTGGCTCAAGTCGCGACTGACAGCCGTTGTTACGAAAAAGTTCTCCCGCCCATGGGTGAGTTATTTCAAACCACGCCGCGCCAAAGCACAACCACCGGACCGATGGCTGCTCTGCGTGCAAAACTCACCACTGCCGATGAGAAAGTAAGTAAGGTCGCCATGAAAGCCATGGGTGGTGCTTATGAAAATTACAATGGCAAGAATCGCTGGGTGGGAGGCCAGGACATGACAGGACACCGTAAGGAGACTTTAGGTAATCTCGCCGAAGCGCTCTCGGGAATACCCGGTGGATATGATGTGCTCTTTCAAGTTTCGAAAAAGCAATTTCCGGATTCACCGTTGCCTCACGATACCGTTTTCCTCTCCGCTGATCCGGATCAATTTGGACCCGATCTTAAAAAGATCATTCTGCCCCTGATTAGCAATAAACTGATTTATCAATACATCGGTCAGAATCGACGGAGGATTTTCAGTGAGCTCGACAAACCCACTCAAAACGGCACGGTCATGAATTCCATCGACGGCCTTGTGGCACTCTATAACAAGGTTGGAATCAAAGAATACAATTGGAAGCCATTCGGCCCCGATCTTAAAAATGCTGAATGGAATTATCATACCTTCGATCCTGCGGAAAAACTCGCCTACGATAAAACCCCGTGGCGTTATCGTCCGGTGACTCTTCCGCAAGGCATGGAGAACTGGTTCGCCAAGGATTTCGATGCCGCAAAAGCTGGCTGGAAAAAAGGTTCTTCGCCCTTTGGTCAATACAAAGGCGAGCTGACGGATAATTCCAAAGCAGAGCGCAATCATTGGGAAGAGAAGCCACGTACGCTTTGGGAAAAGGAAGTTTTGCTGATGAGTGGGAACTTCCAATTTCCGGCGCCCAAACCCGGTCACATATACCGCCTCCGCGCCAGCCGCGGACAAGGTGTTGGCGCAGGGGATGGATTTAAAATTTACGTGAACGGCAAAGCTCTTGTGGAAACGAAAGAGGGCTTGGGTAGACGCGCAGGAGACAACATTCAGGGCGCTTGGATGACTCCGGAATTCACTCAGGAATTCACCAAAGGTCCGGTGACGATTTCCGCCATTACCTTCATGCGTTATGGCGATCGCGCCATCGTCCAGATGCCTCCTGCCGCCCAGGGAATTTTCAGCTTGTGGATGGAAGAAAGAAAACTCCCGGCGCTCGATGCGGAGGTTCTGAGAAAAGCTGCTTCATTCGTGCCGATGCTCTGCACGGAATGGCAGAATCTTCAAAATCCGGACAAAACTCCTGAAGATCCGGATGAAGGGAAATATATGTATGATGGCAAGTTTGTCGCCAATCCAAAAGCAGAGGGGTCATGGACCGCCATCGCAACTGTGCCAGAGATTGAGAGCTTTGATCCTGCGGCAAAACAAACCATCACGCGTCCGCCATTTGTCAAAATCACTCTTAAAAATGATGGATTTACACAGGACCCACGATGGATCTGGTCTGGTGATCGATTGTTAGATCTTGATCAAGATATCGCACAAAAAATGACTGTGAAGACCCTGGGTGGGGTTGATTATCTATTCATTGAAGCAGGCGCATTTGGTGCGAAAAATCCTGTCGGTTGGAAGTCACAGTGGTTGGTATTGAAAAAAGGTTAATCTCAGAATGATGAAGTGTTCTTGCCTATTCCTATTTGCATGGATTGCCGGTTATTCGTTTTCGGCTGCCGCTGAAAAGCCGGTGAAAGTCTATATTTTATCAGGTCAATCCAACATGGTTGGGATTGGTCAGGTCGATGGTGGAGCATCGCGTTGGGGTGCGGAAATTGATAAGCCAGTGCTTTCGGTTTACGAGGGGGCCTATGATGCGAGCCTGGATTATGATGCGGCCAAGCCGATCAAAACCCTTCCTCTTGAGAGTTATGGGGGAGTTAAGCCGACGGAATTTCCCGGTGGTGGAGTGCAAATCGTGCGCGGAACTTTCGCTGCAAAAGAAACTGGAATTTATCAGTTCAACCCGGGATATGGTGATTCTGAGCACAACATCATGCTGATGAACGGGCAGGAGATTTATCGTAAGGAGGTTGGCAAAGAACCCATCCATCACTCGATCAAACTGACAGCCGGAGAAAAAGTTCCTTTTAAAGTCACTTACCTCACAGCCAATGCCAACGGATTGGGTTTTTACAAACGCATGGATATTCCCGGAACCCTGACGACTTTGGTTAAACAGGAAGGTAAATTTCCCTATTTGTTAGATAAGAATGGCAATTGGGCTTCGCGTGATGACGTTTGGTACAAGGGTGTTGTCACAGCTACTGGAAATAAATGGCTCAGCATCGGCTGTGGTGCGGGTGCAAGCCAAATTGGACCTGAGCTGGGATTTGGTTTTAAAATCGGCGATTTCCACGAGGAGCCCGTTTTGCTTCTCAAAGCATCTCAGGGAAATCGATCCCTCGCCTGGGACTTTTTGCCGCCTGGCAGCGAACGTTCTCTCGCTGAAGTTGTTGATAAAAGCGGCAACAAAACGATGAAGGTGATTGCTGGCTATAAGGAAAAGCCAGATATGTGGGATGCTGATCCGGCAAAAGGTTTAGCCACTGAGCCTCCTGCATGGCTGGACAAAACTGGCAAGCCCATCGACTGGTATGCTGGCAAACAATATGACGATTGTGTCAACGCAGCCAAGGATGTCCTCGCGAATTTCGATGCGAATTTTCCGCATTGGAAAGGACGTGGTTACGAGATCGCTGGCTTTGTTTGGTTCCAAGGTCACAAAGACACTGGAAGCGAAGTCACTGCCAAACGCTATGAACATAACCTCGTTAATCTGATCAAAGCGCTTCGCAAGGACTTCAAGGCTTCCAGTGCTCCCTTCCTCGTTTCCACAGGCTGCGGTAATCCCGGGCGCGAAGGCAACGATCTAACAGTGGCCGAGGCGCAACTTGCGGTTGATGGAGGTAAAGGCAAATATCCCGAATTCAAAGGCAACGTGAAATCGGTGGATATCCGACATATCTGGCCGGATCCCAAGAACTCGCCCAAAGACCAAAGTTTCCACTACCACCAAAATGGCGGTACTTACATGGAAATCGGGGAGGCTTTTGGAAAGGCCATGATCGAGATGCAGAGCTCGAAGTAAGAGTTTCCATGTTCATGGAGACGCATTATTTCGTGCTGTAGAATCATTCAAACGGCGACCGGAGATCGCCGTTGCATTTACCCCGTCGTGCGCAGGCCTGAGGCGATCGCGTTGATCGAGAGAAGAAGTTTGGGAAGAAGGGCGTCCGCAGCGGTTTGGTGTTCGTCATGGATATGGCCGCGCCATTCCTTGAGCAGAGCGATTTGCTGGTGATGCAGGACTTTGAGAGGGGCTTCGCGAATTTCCAGGGTTTTCGCCATGCGGGGGCGGCGATCATCCATGGAGCCATCGAATAGTTCGGTTAGAAGTTGGCGTGTCAGTTCGAATTCGGCGGTGATTTTTTCGGTGAACAACGCGCGGATTTTTGGATCGTTGACCAACTCGGCATAGGCATGCATGAGTTCGAGATTCGCGGAGGCGAGGTTGGTCTCGACGTTGGTCAGGACGTAGGCGAGGAACGTGGAATGTTTGAGAGCTTCTTTGAGTTCGGTGAAATCTTTTTCAGACGCGCTTTTGAGATCGGCAAGTGCGCTTCCGACTCCAAACCAGCCGGGGAGATAATAACGGGCTTGGGTCCATGAGAACACCCAAGGAATGGCGCGGAGGTCCGAGATGGAATGGGATTTTTTTCCGGTCCGCCGCGCAGGGCGTGAGCCGATGCGGGCGTTTTCGAGGGCATCGATGGGAGTGGCTTGGCGATAGAAATCGATAAAGCCATCGGAGCGAAGTAAGGCTTGATAAGCTTTTTGGGAGGATGAGGAAAGAACGGCGAGGAATCGATCCGCTGGATCCGGAGTTTCCGGGAGGTGCTTGTGCCGGGCGGTATTGATGGCTGCACCGGCAAGCAGGAGTTCCAAGTTATAAGTCGCGTTGGCAAGGTTTGCGTATTTTTGAGCGATGGTCTCACCTTGTTCGGTCATGCGGAATCCTCCGGACATGGCTCCGTGAGGAAGGGCTGCCATGAACCAATGCGTGGGACCTGCTCCGCGTGAAATGGTGCCGCCACGGCCATGGAAAAAACAAAGCTTCACGCCTTTTGTCTGACCAACTTTGGTGAGTGCGGATTGCGCGTGATGCAGGGCGACCTGCGCAGCTAGAATGCCGCAGTCTTTGTTCGAATCCGAGTAGCCAAGCATAACCTGTTGTTGTGGCTGCTGCATGGCATGGATCGAACGCGAGGTGAGCGGGTGTTCGAGAAATGCTTCCAGAATCCCCGCGGAGTTCTCGAGGTCATCCATCGTTTCAAAAAGAGGAACCACCTCAAGCGGACAGATCATACCTTGATCGCCGAGTTGGATGAGCCCGGCTTCACGTGCGAGTAGGTAAACGGATAACAGATCGGAGAGTTTCCGGGTCATTGAAATGATGAGGGATCCAAGACCCTCCTTGCCCCATGCCGCCATGTGGCGTACCAGCACACGGTAAGTATCGAGGACATTGTCTGCGTATTCACCAATCCTTGTTCCATCATGCAGGAAGGGACGGGTGGAACGGAGTTCCGTATTCAGAAAATCGATCCGTTTGGATTCCGGCCAATTAGCGAAATTTTGGCCGTCCGGGACTTCTGCAGCAGTTAGGATTTCCGCAATCGCTTGATCGTGAAATTCGGAATTCTGGCGGACATCGAGTTTGGCGAGATGAAAGCCGAACATTTCGATTTTGTGACGCACTGGACGAATGACCTGTTCTTCTGACAATTTGCAACCGGAGCTTGCGAGAGAGCAAGAAAGCAGATCCAGATCTGCGACCAATTGTGCGGAACAACCATAGCCGATTTTTCCTTGGATCTGTTCGCGTAGACGCAACGCCATCAGGTTGGCAAGTTGGCGCCATGGTTCTTCGGACTGATGATCCAGAATTTCCTTAACCACATGGTCGTTGCCGATGGTAAAGCTCAGTTCATCGATCCGGTCCTGAAGTTCGTCCGGGACATGGACAAGTTGCCTTGAAATGGTCAGCTGTGAGGCCAGATTACGAAGTTCATGTTCCAGCAACTGGAAGGCGGCAATGCGAAGTTCGATCAGACTTTGCTCGGTGACGGCAGGAGTGACGAGCGGGTGGCCGTCACGGTCACCGCCGATCCATGAGCCGAAGGAAATGCGGGGGATGTTTCCGGCTGAGCGCAGGAGATCAAGCGGAAGTCCGGCATCGCGCCATGCTTCGGTGAAATGGAGATCCAAGCGGTTGATGGCGGCGGGAAAAAGATCGCGGAGGTAGTGGATTGCATTGCGCAACTCCGAGTTGATGTCCGGGCGGACCGTATGAATTTCAGCTGTTAGCCACAGGGTTTCCAGAGTGGTGACAACGCGTTCACGAATCCTGCGTTTCTCCCTTAGGGTGTATTTCGGGTATTCATTGCGAGCCATTTCCTCGTAGAGCGCACGCTGGCGCGCGCGGACGGATTCGCGCTTGGCTTCAGTCGGGTGAGCGGTCAATACGGGCTCGACGTGGACTTCTTTGAGTACGTCGAGAATTTTCTCAGGTTCTAGACCGATTTTCAAAAGGTCGCGCAGAGCCTGAGGCCAGAGACCGCGTATGGAATCGGCACCAAGTGCTTTTTCCCGTTCGCGTCGGATCTCGGCGGCAACGCGTTCTTCAACCATGTTGAGTAGCTGAAAGCCGATGGAATAGAGTTTTGGAAGAGCTTCAGGAAGGGCGGCATCGGGATCGGTAGCAGCACCAGACCAAGGCATGTGATCAAGTAGCTCAGTTTCTCCGGCACTTGCCAGAGCGTCCTTCAGGCATCCAAGTAGGTAATTCAGGCGTTCGTCAATCAGATCGAAGCCTGCGATGCGTAGTTCTTCGCGGGTGGATTGAGGCATGGGAAAATGAAACGAAGCAATTTCAGTGCCGCATTCAGAAAGAGAAAAGAGAGGTCACCGATTGACCTCCGTTGATGCGACGGATGGCCTCGCCGAGGAGAGGAGCGATGGTCACGGCCTGAACTTTGGTGCCACAAGCTTGGGGCACGGAATCGGTGGTGATGATTTCTTCGATGGGGGACTTCGCGAGGCGTTGATTGGCAAGTTCGCTGATGATGGCGTGGGAAACACCGGCAAAAATGCGTTTTGCGCCGTGTTTGTGCAGAATTTCCGCCGCGGCGGTGAGAGTTCCCGCGGTTTCCGTCATGTCGTCCACAAGGAGGACATCCCGTCCGTTAACGTCGCCGATGACATTCATGGCTTCCACGCGCGTGGCGGATACACGGTGTTTCGCAACGATAGCGAGTTCCGCGCCGAGAGCATCCGCGTAAGCGCGCGCCATTTTCACTCCGCCCACGTCAGGGGAGACGACGGTGAGGTTCGAGGTGTCTGGATGGCGTTCGCGGAGGTAGTTGATAAGCACCGGTTTGGCGTAGAGGTGATCGACCGGGATATCAAAGAATCCTTGGATCTGCGGAGCATGGAGATCCATCGTCAGAACACGATTAACGCCTGCGGAGGTAAGAAGATTGGCGACAAGTTTCGCGGTGATCGGGACGCGCGGCTGGTCCTTACGGTCTTGTCTGGCATATCCGAAGAAAGGCATCACCGCGGTGATGCGTTCGGCACTGGCGCGTCGTGCGGCATCCACCAGAATCAGCAACTCCATGATGTTGTGATTCGTTGGAGGGCAGGACGGCTGGATGATGAACACATCTTCCCCGCGGACGTTTTCATTGATTTTTACCGATGTCTCGCCGTCCGGAAAAGCATCCACTTGCACATCGGCAAGAGATTGGCCAAGAGTGGCTGCGATATTTCCGGCAAGTGTGCGATGGGCTGTTCCGCTGATGATTTTCATGGGCGAGCTGATTGTTCACAGCGAGAGAGGATCGGCAACACTTTGCGGCTTAAATTTCAGCTTTTCGTAACCCCCAACCATCAAGCTGATGCCCAGTGGATGAAATCGTCATCACTTGAGGTTTATTTTTTCGGAAGGCAAATGGTTTTCCGCCTTTAGCTTCAGGATTTGCCTCCGGATGTCTTCTCTCAGTTTGTTACGATTCTCTATGGATAAATGTTTGGAAAGCTGGGGTTGGGTATCAAAAAGTTTTCCAGCCTCCATGAACAGGCGCAGCGCGTCGGACTGGCGGTCTGTTTCCAAAAAGTTTTTTGCGCGCTCGTATAGCATGGCTGCCACGTAGTAATTGGCGCCACCCGCACCCCTGAGTCGGTTGTAAGCCTCATATTGAGAGAGAGCTTTTTCATATTCACGACCATACTGTAGGGCTAGGGCGAGGTTGATATAAATGCGGGTCTGCAGCTCCTTGAACGAGGCTCCGTGGATATAAGGGGGTGTTTGTTCAATATGACTTTTTGCGAGTTCGTATTTTTTCACAGCTTCGGGGTAATTTCCCGACTGCAGTTCGAAGAGTGCCAGCTCGTGCAAATGACTGGCGTATAGGAAATGACTGAAAAATGCGGCTTCCATTCCGCCTTGGAGTCGAATGGCCTTTTCATAATATGCCGAAGCCTCCGTGAATCGGTTGAGCAATCTCAGCGTATTGGCGGCATTGCGCGGATGGAGAGGAGTGAAAGGATGGAAGACAATGGCGGTTTGATAATCTTTCAGGGCCTTTTCTAGCAAATCCCGATAGTTGTCACCATCTGGACCGCTTTCACGGGCTAGATCATAATACAGGGTCCCTCTTTCGGATAAAAGTGATTCGAGTTTCCATTTTTCTATGCCACGCGTGTATGCGGAAATTTTATCTTCCCGGGTGGCAGATGGGTTCAGTAGCACATCGTTCCATAATTCCATGGCGACATTGCTGCCTCTCAAGCCATTCACGCTCATGATCGCAATGACAACTAGACAGCATAACGTCAGAGCAAGCCGTCGAAACCATGATCCGGTGGTTGGGAGGTTTTTTAGGGTCATGTGTCCATGACTGGCAGCCGCCAAGCTGATTGCGAGGATGATGGCCCCGGGCGCCGTACGGAGCACACCCTCGAAATTGGATTGAATGAAGATGCCGATGAAGGCAGCGATCCCACCGATTCTCCATGCATCGGAATGCGCGTATTTGCTCCAATCTCCCTGAACCAGAGAGCGAAATGTGCACCATATCAAAATCCCGACAATCAACGCGGCAAGCAAGCCGGCACCGATCATCCCATAGTCCGTGAAAACTTGGACGAACTCGTTGTGCACATGTTCCGGATCTGCCCCAAGCACACCCATTTTCTCAATTTTCCAGAACTGATAATTTTCCCAACTGAAGCTCCGACTCCCCCCGCCGATTAGAGGATGCAGTAAAACGCATGAAAGGGCGATGCCATAGAGATAAAGACGGAGGTTGTTATCCAGCATATCGATCAGATCGCTGCCTTTTCCTCGGGTTTGTTGGACGGACTCAAGGGTGGATAGCGAGATGACCGCAATGACAAGGATGACGATAGGAGCGACAACAAGCGCGATGCCGCTCCATTTGCGATCGTCCCGTTTGCTGTTGAGCAGCCAGTAGATGAGAAGTGCTGAAACGCCAGCACTCGCGCCCAACATGCCACTGCGGGATTTTGTGATATAAACGGCCGCCATGCCCAACAACGCAAGCAACAGGAGCGCGACTCGGGCGACTCGTGGCCAAGAGCCTCGCAAGGCGAATCCACCTAAGAGCAACGAGCTCCCGATTAAAAATGTGGCGCAGTGACTGTAATGACGGAAAAGACCTCTTGGCCATGCGTGCGCGACATAGGGGATCACAAGATTGTAGCCGATATCCCGGGTTTGCAAAGCCATCACCACCAAGTTCGTACAGAGTAGCAAAGCAATGCCGATAACAATGATCGTTTGCGCCCTGCGACTTGCGAAAGTGTTTTGCACTACGATGAAGGTAGAAACCGCCATGGCTACGAGCGAGAGATCGATCAGTGCCATTTCTTTTACCGGTGAAAACCATGCTCTGCCAACGAACCAACCGGCGGTCGCCAATCCCGTGATGAGAATGTACAAATTGAATTTGTCCAAACTGCCCCGCCAGATGTTGGGAATGGAGCAGACTGTGGCTGCCGCGAAACAAAGCATGGTGGGTCCCCAGGTCCAAATTTTCAGGGTTGGACCCATGATTGCGCTGAGGATGAATCCGGCGATCCAGAAAACAGACGAGGCAACGGCCATGGGTTGAATATCGAAAGTTATTTGGCTCCTTTTCCGAACAAAACCGCGGGTATGGTTTTGAGAAGGATTTGAATATCCAGCCATATCGACCAGTTATCAATGTAGCGGAGATCCATCGCGACCCAGTCTTCAAAGCGAGTGATTTTATTGCGTCCGCCAATCTGCCACTCGCAGGTGATACCTGGCTTAACGCTCAATCTTCTGCGATGAGAAATTTCAGAGAAAGCCTCCACTTCATAGAGCGGCAGGGGTCTGGGACCGACTAAGCTCATTTGTCCGATCAAGACATTCACAAGCTGGGGGAGTTCGTCGATACTGAGTTTTCTGAGTATGGCACCAAAGCGAAACACCCGCGGATCACGATCCAGCTTGAACACAGGTCCTTCCATTTCATTGCCGTGCGCTTCTTTGATGGAGTTGAGCAGTTCCTCCGCATTCGCCACCATGGTTCTGAACTTCAGCATTCTGAAGGGCTTTCCATAACGCCCTGCGCGCATTTGAGAGAACAATACCGGAGCTCCAGGGCTGGCAATCTTGATTCCGATAAAAGCGATCAACCACAAGGGAGAGGTGCAAAGAATGATGATGAGGGAGAGGATTCTATCCAGCAGTTCCTTGGCCAGCAGTCCCCATGAAAGGTCGGGAGTGGAGCGCAGGACCAACATCGGTTTGGAACCGATCGAATCAAAGGCCGGGCGGGCAATCTGAGCGCGAATGAATGATGCGGCAATCCATGCTTCCACGCCTTGCAACTCGCAGATTTCAATCGCACTTGCGACTTTGTCAAATTCCGTCTCGCGAGTGATGAACATGACCCGACTGACCGATTTCTCTTTCAGTATGTTGAAGAGTTCTTCGGTGGGATGTTGTGCGAGATTGAAGTGGCTGATGATATCCCACTCTTCCAGGGTGTCCGGATCGATTTCCGATAGGAAAAGCAGAATCTCCTCTTCATCTCCGACGATGACGACCTGCTCTTTTCCAATTCCGCTTTTTCTGCGGCGTTTGAACCAAAAAGTCGTGATACGCTCTCTGGTCATTAACAATACAAACATCAGAAGCGCCGCAGTTCCCAGAATGAGACGCGGGGCTTCGTTCATTTTCGCAAAGACCGCGAACAGAGAGATGGCTAATCCGATGATGAATATGCCCTGAATCAGTTCCCAAATGATGACATGAGATAGTTTGTAACGTGATTTTTGATAAAAGCCGAATCGTTCCAACACGAGTGGAGTGAAGGGCACGGCGATATACAACACCCAGGAGATGGCGTTGAGATCCGTTTGATCAGTGTGCGCCAGATCAAGCAGGTTGCGAATGGGATCTCTGAGCACGCAAGCGATCCAGAATGACAGCCAAACTAGAAGCGCATCCGCGATAAGTAAAAATTGGACAGTGAAAGAATCTTTACGAGATGGGACCATGTGAATGGATCGGAGATGGAATAGGGTATGACAACCGCAGACCTATGTAAACGCCATAGAAGGTAATTACAATGAATTCTTATAAAAAATGCCCATTTGGTCATTTTCTACAGCCCTCGATACTCCGCGGCAAGGCGTTTGGCGGTGGCGATGGTGTTGCGATGGAGTTTGGCTGTAAACTCGGGCTGTCGGTTGTAGCCGCCACCGTAGAGGATGGCAATGGGGATGCGGTTTTTGATCATGGCACGCAGCAGGACTTCGTCACGGCGTTGGATTTCTTTCAGGGACAGGTGCATTTGACCGAAGCGGTCATTGCGATGATTGTCGGCACCCGAAATCCAAATCACCAGATCTGGGGCAAATTGATCGAGTGAATCGGCAAGGGTTTGAAAAAGTGCTTGCAGATACATCTCACCTTCGACGTAACGAACGGTTTCCACATCCAGCGAGGAGTTGATCTTGCGGGTGGGGTAATTTTTCCCGACGTGGATGGAGTAGGTAAATACCCGTGGATCATCGCCGAGCAATGAAGCCGTGCCGTTGCCTTGGTGCGCATCCGTGTCAACGACCATGATTTTGATATGGGGTTGATTGTCCTGAAGATCGCGGATCGCGATCGCAATGTCATTGAAAACACAGTAGCCCTCGCCATGTTCGCGAAAAGCATGATGAGTTCCACCCGCGAGGCAGACACCGACCCCCTCTGCAAGTGCGGCCTCACAGGCGAGGCGGGTGGCTTCGACCTCCGTGGCGGAGCGCGAGAAGAGATTGGGAGAAGAGGGAAGTCCGAGTAGGAGTTGCTCTTTTCGATCCAGCGCCGCGGATTGGATTTTTTCGATGTAGGAACGGTCGTGGACTCTGAGGATGCGGTGGAAATCGGCGGGTTTGACCTCGATGATTTCTTCGGGACGCAGAATCCGTTCGCTCAACAGCATTTCCTTGGAAACCCGAAACTTGTCCATCGGGAAAGGGTGTCCGTCAGGAAGTTCGAGCTCCAGAGCCTGAGAGTAAAAGCAACGCATCAGGGGAATCGTAAGGGCTGGAAGCAAGACCGCAAGACACAAGAAGCGTGCCTCCCTTGCTTCGCTCCTATTTTTCTCCGCACATACTAAAAAGTAGCCTGTCGCATCTGGAATTCCAAAAGTTGACGCAGCTCGCCCGTTGTCTAGAGTGGCGGCGTGTTTCAGATCGTTTTTAATGAAATCAGTGCGGCGGAGATTTCCGCTTTGGGGACTTTAGAGCAGCTTGAGTTGTTGGAGGAGTTCCATGTGACCGAGCAGGATCTGAATGGCGCGGGGAGTGATCGTTTTGGTAAAATCGAGCGCGATGGTCACGTCATGTATCGGTTCCGCGCGAAGGATTACCGCTTCTATTTCGAAGTTAAAGATGGCTCCATCATCGTTTGCCGGGTTTTGCACAAGGGCACGCTTTCCGACTTTTTATTCCGTTCCAAAATGCCACTCGCTGAAGATGAGGCATTGGCTGGATCGAAGCATTTCTGGAAATTGATCGACGAAGGTCGCAACGCCCGCAGGCTCTGAGGTGCCTTGTTTGCCAGAGCGTGCAAAGAGTCGCTCACCCAAACACCTGTTTCTTGGAAGGGGTGATGTGTGGCGGAGCGAGATAGATGGGCTGCGGGGGCTTCGCAGCCCAGGACTCCCGGGATTCCGGCGAGGCATGTTCCCAAGCCTGCCAGATTCCACGTGCGGTGGGCTGCTCGAGGGGAATTTGGAATGAACGAATCGCTTCCATACAAAAGCACAAGGGACTGGAATCGATCACGTTTTGAAAGCCGTTCGTGTCGGTCAGAAACGGCCCATCGATTTGCTCGCCATCGTTGATTTTCGCGATCCAGTAAGAGCCTCTGCGCGCATCCCCCACGGCGATACAGGGTTTGTCGGAAAGGGCGGTTTCTGTGCCGAGAATTGAGGGGATGGCGATGACCTTGCAGCCTGAAACAAGACCGACTCCTTGTGCGGCTGCAATTCCCACACGGGTTCCGCTGTAACTTCCCGGACCACTGCCGACGAGGACGGTATCGAAATGTCTGGAGCCGTATTCCTCAACGATTTCTGCGAGTGGTCCGAACAACAACGCATTGTGGCGGCGATCGCTGGTAAAACTTTTTTCGATCACGATACGCCCGTCAACCGCCAGCGCAAGAGATGCGGCGTCAGTGGAGGTTTCAAAAATCAGGATGGCAGGCACGCACGCAGGCTAACGCGAAATGGGATTTATGGTAGTTGAAATTCTTTTCTCTGCTTCACGGTTTACATTTCTCCGATAACCCTTTCCATTCACGCCCGCATCAAGCTCTTCATCGAGGTTTAGAGTTTAAAATTTAAAGTTTCCATCCGTGTCCACTCTTCTCTCAGCGAACGAAATCCGTCTTTCTTATTCCTATCAGAATCTTCTCGATGGGGTGACGCTGGCCGTGGCGTCTGGGGAAAAGGTCGGTTTAGTCGGGCGTAATGGCTGCGGGAAAACCTCGTTGCTGAAAATTCTGACGGGTGAGCAACAGGCGGATTCCGGTGATCTCTCTCTGCGCCGCGGAATTCGCACCGGATATTTACCTCAGGAGTTTGAGCTCGATCCCGAACTCTCCGTTCACGAAAACATCGCAGCCGGAGCCGCCGATATCGTCGAGGCAATGCGGCGTTACGAAAACGGCGATGGCACGGAAACGGAGCTTCAGGGATTTCTCGAGCTGCTCGACCACACGGATGGTTGGAACCTGGACTCGCGCATCGTTTCGCTTTCGAACGCACTCGGCACGCCTGCGCTGGACGCTCCAACGGGTCCGCTTTCCGGTGGGGAAAAGCGCAGGGTCGCGCTCTGCCGTGCGCTTGCCTGTCAGCCGGACCTTCTTCTGTTAGATGAGCCGACCAACCATCTCGATGCTGAGTCCATCCGTTGGTTGGAGGATGTGTTGAAAGGCTTCGCTGGTGCGGTGATCTTCGTGACTCACGATCGCTATTTCCTCGATGTCATCGCCACCCGCATCATCGAGATTGATAACGGGCGCGCCTATTCGCATGCGGGAAACTACACGGCGTATTTGGAGAGCAAGGCCATCCGCCAGCAGATCGCCGAGCAATCCGAGCGCCGCCGTCAGCGTTTTTTGCGTACCGAGCTTGAATGGGTGCGCGCCGGCGTGAAAGCCCGCGGAACCAAACAACGCACGAGGCTCGATGCGTTTTACGAAATCGAGGGCATGGAGGCGCCGCCGGAAGAACGGGAGATGGATCTGCTTTTGCCACCGGCATCGGATTTGGGAAATGTGGTGATCGAGCTTGAGCAAGCCGGCGTCAACGTTGGTACGGAGAAACATCCGCGTTGGTTGTTCCGTCATCTTGATCTTTCGATCCGTCCGGGAACCTGCACGGGGATCGTGGGGAAAAACGGGGTCGGCAAAACCACCTTGCTGAAGCTCTGTCTCAACCAACTGGAACCGACAGAAGGTACTGCGGTGCTAGGAAAGCGTGTGAAAATCAATTACATCGACCAATCACGGATGCAGCTTGATGGCACGGGTTCGCTGTTGGATGAAATTTCCGATGGTAATGAGAAAGTCCAGTTCGGCAATGAAACCCTCGGAGCACGTGCTTATCTCCGGCGCTTCCTTTTCAACAACGAACGCATCAATGAACGCGTCGATCTCCTCTCCGGTGGTGAGCGCGCCCGCTTGATGCTTGCGAAAGTTTTGAAAACGGGTGGTAACCTCATCATTCTCGATGAGCCGACCAACGATCTTGACCTGCCTTCGCTGCGCATGTTGGAGGAGGCACTCTCAAGTTTTGGTGGCAGCATACTCTGCGTTTCCCACGATCGATACTTCCTTGATCGGATATGCGACCAGATCATCGCGTTTGAAGACGATGGTATCCACGTCACTCCCGGAAACTATTCGTATTACCTAGAAAAACGCCAGCAGCGCGAGGCGGCACAGAAAGCTCAAGCGCAGGCCTTCAAAGCGCTTCAACCTCAGAAGCCGGCGGCTCGCGCCGACAAACCCAGAAAACTTTCCCAAAAAGAACGCGCGGAATTGGAAACCATTGAGGACAGGATTTTTGCCTCAGAGGATGAGGTTTCATCCATCGAATCGCGCATCAACGATGCGGAGTTTCAGCTGAATCATTATGAAAAAATTCCCAGCGAGATGGAGAAGCTGGAAGCCGCGCGCGCGGCGACGCTTGCCCTCTATGCTAGATGGGACGAACTGCAGGCGATTGCCGATGCGGAAGCCTGACCACGGTGGAGAGTGGATTGTTGATCAAGTATTCCGTGCTTTACCCCCGGTTGGGCGCTGAATTCTTTTGCTGGATTTCCTGATTTGATTTACGAGGGTGTTCCTTCATGAAACCGCATCCCCTTTTCCTCTCGCTCCTTCTCGCAGGTATCGCTTACGCGCAGGATCTCTCTCCGCTGTCCGATTTGATGAAAACAACCTGGCCGAAAAACCGCACGATCCACGTGGTGTTTCATGGTCACAGTGTGCCTGCGGGATTTCATAGGACACCCGAGGTGAAGCCGTTTGAATCGTATCCGCATTTGGTGAATAGGAAGCTGAAGGAGCAATATCCGTTTGCAGTGCTCAATGTGATAACGACTGCGATCGGTGGTGAGAATTCGGTATCGGGTGCGGCACGTTTCGAGAAGGATGTGCTGAGTTTGAAGCCGGATCTGGTCTTCATTGATTACGCCCTTAACGATCGCAGGCTTCCTTTGGACAAGGTGGAGAAGGCATGGTTGGAAATGATTGTTGCCGCGAAAAAGGCGAACGTGCCGGTGGTATTGATCACCCCGACGGGAGATTCATCCGCAAAAATTTCCGATCCCGATGATGCGTTGTGCCAACGCGCGGTGATCATCCGTAAAATCGCCGCAGACCAGTCATGCGTGATCGCCGATGTGTTCGCGGCATGGGTTGCCGAAGTGGGAAGAGGAACGCCGCAAACCGACTTGCTCAGCCAAGTGAACCACCCGAATTTGAAAGGTCACGAACTTGCGGCGGAAACGATTTTTAAGGCGCTTCAGAATGCGGGATTGAAGAAGTGATCGGCTCACATCACGGGTAACGTGATGCCGTGACAGTTCATGCGTTCACTCTCCGAATCCCGGGATAAAAACCCAATCCACTTCATATTTGGAATGAAAAGTCCCAGCTTCCCGATCGCGCTGTCAGGCCGCGAAGGCCGCGCATGCTACTTTTTAATTCGGATGAGTTCCGGAGTTTCGGTCGATGCTTCGATGGCGGTGATGGCATCACGGACGTCCTTTTCCTTCTGGAGGCTTAGATTTTTTGGGAAGGCCTTCTCACCTTTGGAAAAGGTATCCGCAAGTTGGGTGAGTGCGTGAATGGTAGGCTTCGCATGAGTGCCGTATGATAGGAGGATTTTCAAGATCACGCCCGTACGAATCTGACTACCCCATGGGTTCTGATTGCCCACATAGTCCACGCAAGCTTGGATTCCTTCCTCGACATGATGGGTAGCTAAAACTTGAAGCCCGGCGATACGAACTTCGTCAGCAAACATTTCACCACTGGGTGAGGGGACAGCAGCTGCTTCGAAAATCGCCGGTAGGAGCGGTTGGATTTCCTCATAGGAAAGTTTTTTGTAAACCGAGGAAATGCTGCCGCGTGCGCGACCGTCCTCGTTTTTTAAGCCGGCTCTAACAGCTGTGAATAGTTTCTGCCTATCCACACCGTCGAGCGAATTCCTGAGCATTTCTCCGAACACGATTGATGAAATGAAACGCTGTTCCATGCCGCGCGGATCTTCTTTGGTGGGTCCTTTGGCGATGATTTCCAGTAATTCTGGTAATGCGACCATAGCGGGCTTGCCGATATTGGCCAGTGACTCAGTCGCTTTCACCCGCATCCATAAATCTTTATCTTTTAGTGCTAATTGAAGTGCGGGAATCGCAGGCTCAGCTTTTCCTTTGAGGTAACCGAGAGTGACACAAGCGCCAAGGCGGGTGTTGAGATTTTCTGATTTCAACATTTCAACCAAAGTGGGAATCGGAGTGTCTTTTTTTCTGTTGAGCGCCATCGCGGCACGGTCTCTAACAACGGGTGACCAGCTAGATAGCTTTTCTAAAAGCTCATCTCCATCCATTTGGTCATATGCGCTGTTACGGTCTTTGTTATTCCAGCCGCGACCATCAATTACGATGCTTTTCGCTTCGGTAGCGCTGAGTTGCTTGACTTTATTCGGGTGCTTACCTGTCAAGTAGGTTTGCTTTAAAGGCATTGCGTAGGCGAGCAGGAAAGCTCCGGTTGAATCCCAGCTTTTGGTGGAGTCTCCTTTTGGTTCAGGTGGCCCTTGATGGGGGAATGCGAAGTTTGAATTACGCGCCAGGTCGAAATACCATGCGCCGAATTCTTTCATCCATGCGCCTGTCGCGTTCGGACCGGATTGAACGACGCCCGGCACTGCCCAGGTCATATTCCAGAAATTTCCGGTGTGTCCGGTGTCGCGTTCCGCACCATGGCAGGCAAGGCTCATGCGGGAAAAATACTCTGCAGATTTGGTTTCATCTAACAAACCAAACAAGACCGCTGCCATACCGTTTTTACCATTATCATCATGATTTTGTATCCATGCGTCATGGTCGCCGTAGGGGATGGAGCCTTTACCTGTGTAGAAGCGGAGCAATTTCGTGCTGCGATCGATGGCGAGGTCGATGGCCGGATCTTTCAGGCCTGCGGCGCGAGCTAGTACGAGTGAAGTGGTGAGAGGCACGCCGGGTGCGTTCATCATGCCGTAGCCGAAGAGTCCACCATCGGGTCGTGCGAATTTATGGCCCCATGAGCCAACGTTGCTCTGACCTTTTGCTGCCTCCATGGCGATACGGGTCAAGCCAGGCATGATGGAATCGTCACCGGTGACTATTTTGTAATCGGAGAGGAATGACAGGACATAACCATAATACCAGGTTTGCATTCCATCGTTTGAGAAACCTGCGGCCCACTCGGCCTCTTTTTTAACGATGGGCAGATATTTGGGATTTCCGCTGGCTAACAGGGCATGAGCGTTAAGTGCGCGGGTCACAGGGCTTTGGGTTCGGTCATAACCGGCTGTCTCCATGCGCTTTGCCAAAGCTTCGCAGCCGCTTTCCAGAATGCGTTTAGATTTCGGACAGTTGAATGGAGCTGTTGCGCTGTAGTCTCCGAGGACGGGAAGTTTGACGATAACTTCTTCGGTTTTTCCCTCGCGCCATCGGGTTAACTTCAGTTCTCCTTTCCCTGCATCGGATTCAGCGGTGGTGAGTGCTTTACCAAATTCTGGGCGTGGATCGTAAGAAAACGGTTTACCAGCCACACCGAGAATGACATCGCCTTTTTGAAGAACTCCTGCGGCTGGTGAGCCGGGTGAGACTTCGACAATGGCGATTTGCCGAGCATCGATCGTGGTGAGTTTATCGCAAAACATCCAGCCTCGCGCGCCGGTGGCACCCAATGTCCAGTAATGATTCGATTCTGCGGGAATTTGTTCTCCCTTTGTCAGGTCAATGTTTTTCAAAGCCACTTTGGGCCCGGCGGCGAAAGTGAGTCCACTGAGAAGGATACCGAGTAAAAATGGATTGGGTTTCATGAGGTTGGAAAGATCCTATGATGAATTTCCGATATCCAGCGAGAGGAAAGATTCCGGATCGTTATGTCATAGGAGTTCAATCTCCGACTTGAATTTCCAATTCTGGGGATTTTTCGATTGAAGGGCCAAAATGCCCGTTATCACGATTCTACTCCTGAGTCGCAGCATCAGGCTCGACCCAGTGCTTGAGGAAATCCTGCCAGTTTTGCTTCCATGATGTTTGATCATGGGATGCCCAAGCAATGTGGGCTTTGTGGAAAGAGGCACCGGCGAGCGGAAGATTTCGGTTTTGAAGGTTTCGGCCGGCGAGCATGGGATCGGTCATGGGAGGAGTGGCTTCCAACAATTGATCAACCAGCCTGGAGAATTTTTCGGCGACAAATTGTGGATTTTCTCCATTTTTCTTACGATGCAGTGAGCGCGGCGTCTTGTATTCGATGACCGGCCTGTCGTCGGTATTGACGGGGTAGCTTTTGAACAAATGCCGCGATGCGCTCACATTACCGCAGTAGAACAAGAGGATGGTCTGCTCATTGATGGGTAGGAGCAATTGGTGGATGTCCGTGTAATCGGCGCCTTGGACAGCCTCCCGCTTCTCATTTTTTGCATCAAAATCACAAGCGGGTAGCGGGGACCGATTCTGGTGGCCGACCAGTGCGACGATTTCCGAGCCGGGCTGGAAGTTGTGTCGCCACAGGGTGACTTGGTCAAAGGCCTCCAACATGGTTCGGGCGATGACGCCGAATTCATATTCAGAGACCTGATAAAGCGGCAGCCATTGCACGAATACACCGCCCGGATTGAGGTGTTTTTTTGCGGATTGAAAATGCTCGAGGCTATAAAGACTTCCGGTACCACGCTGATAGGGCAGAAACAGATCGGCATTGATCATATCAAACTTTTCTTCTGTCGCCATCAGATGATTTCTTCCGTCTTCGACCAAAACCCTTGCTCTGGGATCGTTGAACAAGCCATGGGTGTGATCGATACCGTCGGTTTTTCCGGTGAAATATTTTTTAGAAGCGGTCACGACTTCTGGTGACAGTTCACAGACCACGACCTTGTGAATGTTTTTGAAATCCTCTTTGTTCAAAGCCTCGCCCGCTGTAGCGCCTGTGCCCATGCCGAGGTAGAAGACGCTTCCGGTTTCCGGATAAGCAAGGAGCGGGATCCGAGTCTGGAAAATTTGCGACATTGCAGAGGCGCTTGATCCAAGGCTGTAGCTGGAATTGATTTTGATGGAGTGCCCACCGATGTCGGTTTTTACAACGGAAACGGTATTGTCACTTGCCTCCCAGACTTCCACAAGGGACTCCGGTGCCGCGCCGGGAATGGTTCCTGTTACAGGAAGATTTGCGGGGTTGAGGATGGTAAAACAAATGACAAGCATGAAGGCGGTGACGGTTTTTGTCGCGCCGTAGAGTGCGCTTTTACCAAGTGGCATGATCAACGCGACAAGGAAATACGATGCGGCGATGATCTGAACAGAGCGCCACATCCCTAAATATTTAAGCAAAACAAAGCCGCAGATCAGCGAGCCTAAAATTGCTCCTAAAGTGTTGATGGCCGAGAGGATACCGATGCTTTTTCCCGGTTGATTCGCATAGCGCTCTTCGCTTTTCATGAGAAAAGGAAAAACCGTTCCCAGTATGAAAGAAGGTATGCCAATGGCAGCAAAACCTGTTTTAAAGAGATTCCAGACGTAACTCCCAAACGACATATCGGTCGCAATCATCTGCAGCTTATCGGTAATGGAAAAAAAGACGGAGGGTGAAATGCAAACGCTGATCCCGCTCAAGATCATCAGGAAAAA
The DNA here is from genome assembly GCA_945873125.1 of Prosthecobacter debontii. Taxonomy (GTDB): domain Bacteria; phylum Verrucomicrobiota; class Verrucomicrobiia; order Verrucomicrobiales; family Akkermansiaceae; genus Luteolibacter. The sequence continues at coordinate 5,293 of CAMCBV010000011.1, read as the reverse complement.
CAGAGTTTTGAGAGGATGGGTATTTCGCTTCGCCAGCCACGATGCCAATAGCGCCCCGAGAGCCAGGGAGATCAGGACCACGATCAGAACCGTGGAAAAGCTGTAGACCGAGTTTTCATGAACTTGGGCAAACATCCGGGTCCAGATCACTTCAAGCGCGAGCACGTTGAAGCCTGAAATAAAAGCAAATGCGTAGATTGAGAATCGCGATGCGGCGTGGGTCTTTTCGATGAGTGCCACGCCAATATCCTTTTTCCCAGGAGACGATTTTCTTGATGAATTCTGTTTTTCATCCGGGGCGGTGACCGGATCCTCCTCGAGAGCGGGTTCGGGCTTACGGGCAAGAAAAAATGAAACCGCGGCGATGATCAAGGAGATGGCAATTCCCAGAAAGCAGGTCTGCTTGAAGCCCAGCAGAACGATGAAAAAAAAGCCGGTCAGAAATGCTCCGAGAGCGGCACCGACCGTATTAATTCCGTAGATTTTTGCAGATGTTGTTCCGAAGGCGCTTCGGCTCTTGATGAGAAATTGTCCGAGGACGGGAATGGTTCCTCCCATCAAAAACGAGGGAGGAAAAACCATGAGCCAGGTTAACAAGCATTTCATAGCAAGCAGATTTCCTCCCGGTCCGACCGCCTGATAAATCATGGGGTAGATGCCATGGAAGTAGTTCAGGATGAGTAAGAAGAAAATTCCACAAATGCCGATCCCGATCTCCAGCCATGCGTAAGTACGCAGAAGGTGGGGCAGACGTTCGCATCGGTTTCCCCAAAACCAGCTTCCCCCGGCGAGTCCGAGAAAAAACACTCCGAGCGTAATAGCTGCCGCGTGAGAGCTATTTCCTAACAGCAAGCCCAACTGTCTCATCCATAGAATCTGGTAGAGCAACCCAGCAAAACCTGAGAAGAACACCATCACATAAAAAACGCCACGCTTTGAAATACTCATAGTTTGCTAACTCCTGAAGACGATCTTCCTACCCGCCCATGCCATGCCTGCAAAGGAAATTACCGTTTTCGCCGTTGTTGTAGGGTTTTGAGCGAGACGCGCGGACGAAGCATGTGGATTCCGTAAATCCAACCCACCAATGAACCACCCAAGTGGCAGGCATGTGAGGTATTGAAAAGATTCGGGATGTGATTCGCGATTTCCTGTCCGAATTTTGCGATGGCTCCCGTGGGAAGGGCGGGGTTGAGAACCGCGAATAAAAGGTTGGAAAGCATGATGGCCATGCCGAGAGTTTTACCGCTGAGAAAGACGGGAAAAAATTTTGATTCCGGTGAGAGAGTGGTCAGCATCAGTAGGTAGGCGAAACAGAGAGGAGAGGATCCGACTAGGGTTTGGTTGCTGGGAGAAAGTAAAAGAAAGACCAAGGCTCCGCCTAGAGTTGCATAAAGGGTGAGGCGTATGATCTCTCGCCGTTCAAGGGTATTTTCCAGCTTGGAACCAAGGAGTAAAATGGCGGCAATGTTCAAGAACAGATGAGTCCAGCTGCCATGGATGAGAATATAACTGAGTATCTGATGGATTTTACCTTCTGCCAAAGCTTGCCGGTTCAGGCCAAAGAGTCTTTGAGCGGATTCCAACTCATGCAGTAGGCTTGGAACGGTTTGGAAGCCGATGAAAGACGCAATGATGATCCAGGTTACAGGGGCGTTTCCCAATAAGAAAACGCTTCTTTCCAACCTTTTTTTCACAAGGAAAATGAAAATTCCGGATTACTCCTGGTGTCTCGCGTGAGGCTCGCGTTTGGCAACGGTATCCGCACCCGGAGCGGTGACGAATGGTCCACCCTCAAGTGGCGCGACGCCGGTGAAGGCGACGTCCGGCATGTCGGTTGGACGCCCAGCGAGCGGGAAGTCTTTACGCAACGGAAAGAATGGATAGCCCTCCCACATGAGGATGCGCTTGAGATTCGGATGATCGCTGAAAGGTATGCCCATCATATCCCATATCTCGCGTTCGTGCCAGTCGGCAGCAGCCCACAGATGGATCGCCGTCGGAACCGCTTCGTCTTCGGAAACTTTTGCTTTCAGGCGAAGGTGGCGGGTGTCGTCGAGTGAAGCGAGTTCATACACGACTTCAAAGCGCGGATCCTCACCGAAATGATCGAGCGAGGAGATGTCCAACAACATTTCGTAATTCAGCGTTTTCTTGCAGAGCGCAAGAGCTTTTGGCAGCGCTTCAAGCGTCAGGACAAGCGTGTGCTCGCCGCGGAATTCGAGTTCGGAGATAATGCCTTTTCCGAGAGCGTCGCGTAGGGTGGTAAGATCGCTTGCGGCAACTTGGCTGATGGGGGTTGCTGACATGAATGGAGAGAGTGGGTTGGAAAAAGGGTTAGTGGGTTGAACGGTTTCAGGCCTTGTCTTCGAAGAAGGTTTTTTTCTGATCTTGGGTGGAATGTTCTTTATCGATTTTTTCCTGGAGTTTCATCAGGCCTTCGATGAGTGCCTCCGGACGCGGAGGACAGCCGGAAATGTAAACGTCCACCGGAATGATCTGATCGATGCCTTGAAGTACCGCATAGGAGCGGTACATGCCGCCGGACGAGGCGCAAGCACCCATCGCAATGCACCATTTAGGCTCAGGCATCTGATCCCAGACACGTTTCACGGCGAGAGCCATTTTGTAAGTCACGGTGCCGGCGACGATCATGACATCCGCCTGACGGGGAGAAAAACGCATGACTTCCATGCCGAAGCGTGAGATGTCAAAACGCGAAGAAGCGGTTGCCATCAACTCGATGGCGCAGCAGGCAAGTCCCATCGGCATGGGCCAGAGAGAGTTCTTTCTCATCCAGTTGATCGCGGCATCGACACGGGTGAAGATGATGTTGCCCTCGATCTTGGAATCGTAGGCGGCGTAAGTTGGGACAGTGTCGGTGCTTTCCATGGTGCGGCGTGGCTTCGACGAAAGGATGGTCGCTTGTGCCCGATGTCTCAAGTCGATTGTGAAATTTTTCACAATCAGGCTCTGACGGGGGGATACACTGGATAAACCATGACTTGTGGGAGAGCATCGCATCTTGGTATTGCCTGATAGGGCCGATTCAACGAAGGTCGCCGATATGGAACCGAGGAAATTTGAGATCGGGGGAGAGAAATACCTGCTTGGAACACCGGGAGAACAAGATCGAAAAGTTCGTGTGGCTTGTGTGCAGTATCAGATGCGGAAAATTGCCGATTTCGATGAGTTTGCGGCGCAGGTGAGATATTTTGTGGAAACAGCGGGTCTGGATTACGGGGTGGACTATGTGCTGTTTCCGGAATTTTTCTCAGTGCAGTTGCTTTCCGGGATGGAGTCCGTTCCGGCAGAAGAGGGGATTCGAAAGTTGGCGGAGCTGGCGCCGGAATTTCGTGAACTCATGTCATCCTTGGCGCGCGATTTTCAAACCCACATCATTGCCGGTTCGCATCCCGTGCTCAAAGATGACGGAAGTTTGCAAAACGAATCCATGCTATTTCGCCCAGATGGCACATTCGTTTCCCAACCGAAACTTCATATTACGCCGTGGGAAAAATCGTGTTGGGGAATTTCCGGTGGTAACCAACTTCATGTCATCGAGACGCCAAAGGCAAAGATAGGGATTTTGATCTGTTATGACGTCGAGTTTCCCGAAGCGGCGCGTTATCTGGCGGATCAGGGAATCGAAATCTTGTTTGTTCCCTATTGTACGGACAATCGTCAGGGCTACTTGCGGGTCACAAAATGTGCGGCGGCGCGCGCGATTGAAAACCAGATCTACGTGGTCACAGCTGGAGTGGTTGGAAATTTGCCGAATGTTGCGGCGATGAATGTTCACTACGGACAGGCGGCGGTTTTCACGCCATGCGATTTCGAATTCGCCCGTGATGGCATTCAAGCGGAGGCGGATCCCAATGTGGAAGCCTTGCTAGTTGCAGATCTTGATATCCTTGATCTTTACCGCTCTCGAGAAGCAGGTTCGGTGACTCCGCTGATGGATAGACGTACCGATTTGTTCGAGCTCAGGGTGCACTGCGATGCCTCAACCCGTGAGGGAGATTTTTAGGGTTCCAATTGAGGGTAATGCGAAGCTTGAAGTCCGAGACGTAGGATCATTCATTCCCGCACGTCTTGTCCGGTAATCCTACGACGCATGATTCCGGCTGTTTGATGCAAATCCATTTTAAGATCAATGGATCACAGACGGTTACTTCCGAACTTCCGTGAGGGGCGGAACAGTTCCGTCAGGGTCAGGCGGCGGATTGATATGAAAGAATCTGCCCAATCTTTTTTGTAAAAAAACTGATCCGATTTTCAGCTACAGGCGGATAACTGAGTGTATGCGTAAATCCCCCCAAACTAAAAACATGAAAATTCAATCGAAACTTACCTCGCTAATTTGCATCACCTCCATGGTTGCGGGTTCTTTCGCTTTTGCGGAAGAAGCGGTCACCGTGATTCCGGAAATCGTCGTTTGTGAAGGATTCGATCCCCGTCCGATGAATCCGGATGTCGAGGGTCCGTGCATTTTTCCAGGGCCTTTTGAAGAACCAATCACGATCGATGATTCGGTAGTGGATACCGATTCCGAGGGGGTTGTACCCGAAGAAGGTGGTCAGGTTGATGAGAACGTGGTTGTGGATTCCGGCGATGCGGTGGAGAACCAAGAAATCGTAGACGGCCCCACCGATGCTGACGGCGGGAACGGAGTGCCCATCGAATGGGTCAAGCGCGGTGGGGGTGACGATGAGGTCACGATCATGTATTCCACGACCGGAGGTCCCAGGACCTTGCTTCAGCAAGGAGAAACTTCCAACGCAGTCGTCCGCGAGCTCGGTCAGGAGGGCAAAGCTGCCGCGATCGAGTCAAAAGCAAACGTCGCCGCACCTGAGGCAATGGGTGAGAAAAAAGAGCCGGTTGCCCTGATCAAAAAAGGGCGAGTCTTCCTCCGCTGATTTTCAAGAGTGACTCTGTGAGTCATAGGATGAAAAAATGGACCGCGCGAGTCCACTCGCGCCCCGACAAGCTAGCCATTCGCATGGAGTTATGTTTTCAAAGCGTTACCTCACTTAGTTAAAGTGAGGATTTTCTAAAACGGATCAAAATCCAAAAATCAAATGACAGGAATTCATAATTTTTTTTTGACAGTTATTCCAAGCCGCGAATCAAAAAATTACGCCTTAGAGCATTTTAAATAAAACTGTAGCCGTTTCAAGATACCATGCTATGGTGCGCCCATGGCAACTATCTCAATGGATCTCCGGCAGCGCATCCTCAAGGCCTATGATCGCGGCGACACCACCCGTGAACAGGTGGCCCGCCGTTTCGA
>CAMCBV010000010.1 GCA_945873125.1 Prosthecobacter debontii | reverse complement strand
CAATGAAAGAATTCAAAACCGAAGTGAAGGCCTATCTCGCTAACAAAAATGCACAGGCTAAACCGCTTCAATGGCAGTTCACCAACGAGAAAGCTCGCATCAAACTCAAATCACTCTATCCGATAATTTGAATTTTACGCGACACTAGTTAAATTTTTAATTGGTAAAAATGATTTTTACAAAGTCATCAAGCAAAAAGGACATGTAGAAATTCAGGCTTTTAATTTCAACGGCACACTTGGACAAAATATTAACAAATCTAATATCAAAAAAACAGGAATTAAGCTCCCCACTAAAATTCATAATATTGATTTCGAAGAGAACTCACAATCGACACTTGTAGTTATTTTCAATGAGGGCTGGCAAATATCATTTAGAATTCACAGCGCGAGTTCCAAGGTTGATCCTTCGTTGAAGTTTGATATAAATTTGAGTTCCTATCCCAGCACTATGTGGCATAGAAATTTTGAGATTTAAGCCTCTTCAAAACAAGCTCTCGGCGAAAATCTCCACCTCGGCGAAGGGGAGGTCGGAGAGGAGGCCGTAGCTATCGTTTCGGTAAAGCCTGGCGCGCATGCTGGCGGGGCTGGACATGCCGCAGAGGAAACGGGCGAGCTGGCGCGGGGTGCCGAGTGCGGCGTGTTTGTCTTCCAAGAGGGAAAGGATCTGTGCGTGCTCAGAAGTGGAAATTTTGCGTGGCTTGGTGCGCTTGAGTTTCACGGGAGCGATTCCACGACAGCGATCACAATGACCGCACGGTTCGTCCATTTTCTCTCCGAAATGAGCGAGCAAGGTTTGCGTGAGGCAGCGTTTCCCCTGCGCCAGCGCAAGCACTTGATCGAGCCGGGCGAGCTCGCGGGTCTCACGTTCCTGGAGTTTTTCTGCCATCGCTGCGGAAATCGATTTCGGATCGGCATCGGTTTTTTTGAGCCGATATGCCTGCCTCCAACCGGATTTTTTCAAAGCGATATCGCCGCCGTTTTCCAGTTCGGAAATGAGCTCGCGCAGGGCATCGGGGGGGATTCCTAGTCCACTTGCGACTTCGGGGATTTTCACCGAAAGCCATTTCCATTCAGCGTCCATAGGCGCGAAGAGTTGCTCGAGCAGTTTGCGCTCTTTCGATTTGCGTCCCGCCAACAAGGCGCCTAGCGGCCGCAGCAATTTCAGGCGATAGGTATCAAAGCTTTTTCCTCCAACCTCCAAGATCCCATCCATTTCCAGATAGGTGAAAATCGTTTCGATCACGGTTTGGCGTATGTCACAGGTCGATGCGAGTTCATAGATCGAAACATCGAATATTTCGCCCAAGCGTAGCACACGTTCTAACAGATTGCGAACTGCGCGTTCGCTGGGAATATCCGAGAAGATGAAATTTTCGAGCACCGTCTGATCGTCGGCGCAGGCGAGCAGATCGCAGATGGCAGGTTGCCCGTCGCGGCCCGCGCGGCCGATCTCTTGGGTGTAGCCTTCAAGGCTTTTCGGAAGATTGTAATGAAATACCGCACGGATATCGGATTTGTCCACGCCCATCCCGAAGGCTATCGTCGCGACCACGATTTCAATTTCTCCGCCCATGAACTCTTCCTGGATTTCGCTGCGTAGATCGGAGCGTAGTCCGGCATGATAGGCGCGGGCGTTCAGCTTTTGCTTGGTCAGGAAAGTCGCGATTTCTTCAGCGGTTTCCTGCCGTGTGACGTAGATGATCGCTGGCTTGGCGCAGTTGGAAACTTTTTCTAACAAAATGGATTTCCGATTATCTCTTGAACACGGTGTGATGCGAAGATCGAGATTGGGCCGGTGAAAACTCAGCTTCACCACATCTTTTTTTGCGATGCGGAACTGGCGGCGAATCTCTGTCTCAACTTTTGGAGTCGCAGTGGCGGTGAGCGCGAGGATTCTGCTGACGCGGATTTTACGGAAAATCGTCGTGAGCTTGAGATAATCGGGGCGGAAATTATGCCCCCATTCTGAAATGCAATGGGCTTCATCGACAGCGATCAGGGAAATGTTCACCCCTTTGAGGGATTTTTGGAAATCGGCGTTCGCAAGTTTTTCCGGAGAAACATACAACAGCTTCAACTCGCCTTGTTTGAGCTGTGATAATGTTTCGGCATAATGATCGGCACTGAGGGTTGAGTCCAGACGCGCGGCCGCCACGCCTTTTGCAATCAAACCATCGACCTGATCCTTCATTAACGCAAGCAGGGGAGAGACCACGAGAGCTGTTCCATCTAACAAAACGGCCGGCAGTTGGTAGCAGAGTGATTTTCCACCACCGGTCGGAAAAATCGCAAGCGCAGACCGCCCTTCCATCAAAGCTGCCACAACTTCTGCCTGCCCTGCGCGCAGATCATCGAATCCGAAAATGTCTCGTAACGCAACGTTCACGCCTGCCTTGATACGTGGATTTGTCAGTCGCGTCCATGGTCAACCTTCGTCAGAAATTTCTTTCCGTCACCTCCCTGCAAGTCCAAGCTCCCATCCAACGTATCCTTTAATCTATGAAACATTTTTTACTCTTGGGACTGTTTGCTTGTACATCGCTTCATGCGAAAACTCCTCTGAAACCGGCAGCCACCGAACTTGAAAAGGTCACTGCGGAGATGGCAACCGCAGCCAAAGCCTTGCTCGCGGCCCTGGATAAGCAGCAAGCGGATAAAGCCCGATTTCCATTTGATTCCGAGCAGCGCGAAGCTTGGGGCTATGTCCCGCGGGAGCGTAAAGGGATTTCTTTGGAAGCGCTCGATGAAAAGCAGGTCGGTCTGGTGCGGGATTTGTTGAAAACCGCGTTGAGCGATCCAGGCCTGAAAAAGGTCGATACCATCATGGCGCTTGAGGCGTTTCTCGCGGAGATCGAAAAACGTCCTGACTTTCGCAATCCGAAAGCCTATTTCACGTCAATCTTCGGTGAGCCATCCGCGAAAGGAACTTGGGCATGGCGATTTGAAGGTCATCACCTCTCGCTCAACTACACGATTGTCGATGGCAAAGCCGTTACCGTGACTCCTTCGTTTTTCGCCGCCAATCCCGGCGAGATCATGATCGATCACAAAATGAAAGGCACGCGTCCGTTCCATGCGGAGGAAGATCTTGCCCGTTCGCTTGCAGTGGTTTTGAAGGAGGGTGGAAAAGCTGTGGTTTATTCGGAACAGCCACCAGCTGAAATTCTAACAGCTGAGGATCGTTCGGTGAAGCAACTTGAGCCGGTCGGAATCCTTGCGACAGAGATGACCGAAAATCAACAAAAAGCCCTCATGGAAATCATCGCTGAATTTGCGAACCGCCATCGCAAAGAACTTTCAGAAAATGACCTCAAAACGATCAAGGTAGATTTGAAAAACCTACGTTTCGGATGGGCAGGTGGACTCAAGAGAGGCGAGCCATATTATTACCGCATCCAAGGAACCACGTTTTTGGTTGAGGTCGCCAATGTTCAAAACAAAGGCAATCATTTCCATGGTGTCTGGCGGGACGCGAAAAATGATTTCGGAAGAGATCTGTTAGGTGGACATGTTAAGCATGAGCATTGATTGCTAAAACCTACTGGAGATCCGAGCCTCCGGCCGGCTTCTTCCTTGCATGAATCAAGCCGACCGGAGGCTCGGCTCTCCAATATTGCTTTCCAACATGAAATCCTCAGAAAACGAAGACGAATGGATCGACGTCGGGACGTATCCTACTTTAGATGAGGCTCACGAACGTGCGTTGGTAGCTTTGGCAATGGGGGAGTCGATACGGGTCGAACATGGGGATCTACCCGGGGAGTTTGATCTGCAGGTCGAGTCGGGGGCGGCGGAAAAAATTTCCGAAGAGATCCGTCAATACGAGGTGGAGTCGGAAATGGTGGGAAATCCAAAAATCGTTCCGTCGAATTGGGCGCGGTATTCTTCGGGTTGGCTGCAATATGCCATCTGGGCGCTGGTACAGATCGTCGTTTTCAACCTACAGCAAGTCGACCCGGTTTTGAGGGATCGAGGGGCATCATCCAACATTGGATTCATGGAAAAAGGCGAATGGTGGAGACCTTTCACAGCGCTCTTTCTGCATGCGGATGTCGGACATTTGCTCGGCAATCTCTCAAGCGGTGCTTTGTTCGGTATGCTGGTATCAAAATCCATTGGTCCGTTGAGGGCTTGGTTCTTAATTCTTTTGTCCGGAACGGTGGGTAACGTGATCACCGCGGCGACCACTTGGCCGGAGTCTTTTACGTCGATCGGGGCTTCAACTGCCGTTTTCGGTGCGCTGGGGATTTTGTCTGGAGTCGGGCTGGTGGAAAATTTACGAGAAAAAGTCAGCATGCCGTGGGTGCGGGTCTTGGCGCCACTGCTTGCGGGGTTTGTATTGCTTGGCTGGCTTGGTGGTGCGGCGCCAGACTCAGGAACGGATGTTCCCGGGCATGTTTTCGGATTCTCAGCGGGGGTGGTCGGTGGGATTTTCTGTCGGTATTTTGTGACAAGCGAGGCGTTGCAAGTGTCCTCGAAAAAGTCTAGCTAAGGCTGTGACTTCCACGGAAACACGACAAAACGGAGAGGAGGCCCGCCTGTGGTTGGCGGCGCTTTTGATCTCCATCGTGCTCAACGCCGCCCTGTTGGGCTGGGTGAGTTACGAAGCGATTGTCTCAAAAATCCATAGCAAAAAAATCCTTCCGATGTTCAAGACGGAATCGGTCATCACGGTGTTTCCCGATATGTTCATACAAGCACCTGATGAGTTGAAGCCGACTATCATAGAATCTGAAGCAGTTCGCACATCTGATGACCAGATCAGCCGGGAGGCGCTGAAAAGCCACCGCTACATCGGTGAGCGCAATACCCAAGCAACCAGTGATCGAGCCGCAACGAATGATGATGCGACCATGCCATCACAAGCGGGCCGCGAAGCTTTGCCCACAGAGGAGATTGAAACCACAGAAAGCGTTTATCAAGATGGCAGTCTCGACACTTCCCTCCAGCCCGCCGTTCCGACTCCGCCCGCTCCGCTGTCAGGCAATCTTCCTACCACGCCGACTCCATCCGTGGAAAAAACGAAAGGTGAGAAGCAGCCGGATCCCGCCGATGTTGACATTGCGCAGCCAGCGATCCGTGAAAATCTGTTAGATGGTCCGAATCCGGTTATAAAAGAAGTTTCCAAGGCCGAGGTAAAAGAAAGTGACCGTCCCAGCGAGGAGCGAAAGGCCCGTGATGGTGATCCACAGGGTTTGGCAGTGAACCAATCTCCCGGGCTTCCAAAGGCAACCGCAAAGTCATCTCCTTCCGCAACGAGTGACCCTGCATTCAGCGGCAACCAGACTAAAACCGCGATACGTGGCAGCATATCACGCACGGGCCGCAGTGCCTTGGATGTGGTTGATACTCCGATGGGTCGCTATCAGGCGCAGATCAGCCGCGCAGTTGAATTGGAATTCCAGCGGAATTGCGTCAAACGCCGTGACTTTATTGTTCCCGGTTATATCACAGTGCGATTTTTTATCGACAGCAAAGGCCGTGTCACGAGCCTCAGTCTGATGGGAGAAATCGAAGGTGGTGAAGTCCAGAAAGGATTTACGATTGATTCCATTCGCGAAGCTCCAATTCCGTCCATGCCGCCCGAAATCAAAAAAGAAATGAAAGGCGATCCTCTCGAACTGATTTATAACTTTTATTTTTAAACACCAAACTACCTATGGATTATCTCGCCATCTCCGTCACTGAAGCCACATTCAAATTTCTTGAAGATGGCGGTATCTTTATCTATCCCTTGCTGGCTTGCTCGGTTGCTGGGTTGACAGCGATCGGCTTCAAGCTTTTTGCGCTCGCTCGCGGCCGTGTCATACCCGCCGAGCTTGCCCATGTGCTTGAAAGCGCCGGCAATGCGAAGGATGTGGCAGGTGAAATTTCCAAACATGAAAGTGCGCTTTCCCGGTTGGCGGCGGTAGCACTGAAAAACACGGGAAAGGATTCCACGCAAATCAGCCAAGCTGTTGAAGCGATAGCGCGTGAAGAAGTGGTGAGAATGCATTCCGGAATCGGTGTGCTGGACGTGGTGATCACCGTATCACCCCTTTTGGGCTTGCTCGGAACAGCATCGGGGCTGGTGACGATTTTCCAAGGACTTGGAGAAACCACCGATTACCTCGCCATTGCTCGAGGGATTGCGGAAGCGCTCAGCACCACGATTTTCGGTTTGGCGATCACTGTTCCTTGTGTGGTAGCGCACAGCTATTTCATGCGTCGCATTGAGCGGCTCACCGCACGTATGGAATCCATCCTGACAAGTTTCACCGAGACCTGTTCAAATTCCAAGTGAAGCTGAATCCATGAAGTTTTACCGCATTCAACGTCAAGCCGCACAGGTACCGATCGTTTCGCTGATCGATATTCTCTTCATTTTGCTGGTGTTTTTCATTGTCACCATGACATTCAAAAAACCACGTGAGGTTCTGGAAATCGAGCTGCCCACCGTGAAAGAAATTGCTTCTGGCAAAGTGTCTGATTCGCGTTCGGTGATTGCGGTGGATGCGCTGGGAAACGTGACGCTGGATGGCATATCTGTGCCGGAAGGATTGTTGGGGTCCTATTTAAGCGCGTTTCAAAAACAAAATCCCGGACGCAAACTCGAACTGGAAGCGGATCGGCGCCTGCCACTGGAGCGCTTGCTGCAGGTCTGGGATGCGCTGAGCAAAGCGGGAATTAAGATCAAGGATGTCCCTGCGAGGATCAAGGCGGGTGGGCAGGATTAAGAATCAAATTCTTAAAGTTTCAGCGATAACTCTGCGATTTTTTTGCAGAGCTCTGGGAAAGGTAGGCCATCGGCAGCGGCGGATTTCGGCAGGAGGGAGGTTTCCGTCATGCCGGGAATGGTGTTGGCTTCGAGGACGTAGGGACGGTTGTTAGAATCCAGCATGACATCGACGCGGGAATAGACTTCGAGGCCGAGGGCTTTGTGAGCGGCGACAGCTGCGGCTTGGACTTTTATTGTGGTTTCCAAATCGAGATCGGCCGGGCAGATGTATTGTGAACCTTTGCTTAGGCCGGTCAGCCATGGGTATTTTGCCGCCATGTCATAAACGCCTTCCGGGGGGATGATGTGGATGACGGGGTAGGGAATGCCGTCGATCACCGGAACCGTGAGCTCGTATCCGGAGATGTATTCCTCAATCAGAAGATCCTTGGAATGTTGCGAGGCTTTGGCAATGGCACCTGCGGCGTCTTCTTGGTTTTTGACGATTTCGATGCCGACCGATGAGCCTTCGCGCGGAGGCTTGACGACAAAGGGTGCGGAAAAGGAGGGCAGCACCGGACCATTCGTGCAATCGATGATTTCCGATTTGGGAGTTGGCACCCCTGCAGCTAGAAAAGCCTGTTTGGCTAGGCTTTTATCGAAAGCGATGCGGGAAGATTTCGCGCGGGCTCCGGTGTAGGGGATGCCTTTTTTGTCGAGGATGTCCTGAAGCTGCCCGTCTTCGCCAAAAGTGCCGTGGATCAAGTTGAAGCACAGACCGGTGCCTTCGGGTAAATCGATTTCGGTGGAGGTTACATCGACGGGAACCGCATCGAGCCCGAGCGAGAGCAGGGCTTTGAGAACAGCGTTTCCGGAAGCCAGCGAGACCTGGCGTTCCGAACCAGGTCCGCCCATAAGCACAGCGATTTTTATGTTAGAGAGAGGCATGGGATTTGAAGATTTTTACCACAGAGACTCAGAGGTCACAGAGCGGATTCTATGAAAAGGATTATGTCTTACTTGAAACTTGAAACTTGAAACTTGAGATTTGAAATTTAAAACAGCGTTTCATCGTCTCCGATGATTTTGACTTCGGTTTCGAGGTCGATGTTGTGTTTTTCCTTGGCGGTTTTGCGGATGGAATCGATGAGGGTAAGGATGTCTTTGGCGGTGGCTTTGCCGTTGTTGACGATGAAGTTTCCGTGGACTTCCGAGACGGCGGCGTTGCCGACGGATTGTCCTTTCAGACCTAGGGTGTCGATCAGGCGGCCTGCCGGAATTTCCTCTGGGTTTTTGAACGTGCAGCCGGCGGAAGCGGCGATGGGTTGGGAGTCTTTGCGTTTGTCGCGGGATTCCTGCCAACGTTGTTTGATGTTTTCGTGGCTGTCGTGTTTACCTTTGAAAACGGCTTGGAGTGCGAAGTTGCGGCGCAGCTCTTGGACATTGCGGTAGTTGGAGACGATCTCGTCACGCTCGCGGGTGCGGATGACTCCGTCTTCGTCGAGAAAGGTGACACGGACGACTTGGTCGAAGGTTTCGATGCCCATCGCTCCCGCATTCATGCGTAAAGAGCCGCCGACGTTTCCCGGAATGCCTTCCATCCACTCGAAACCGCCAATGCCGTGAGCGCCGGCAAATGAAGCGAGTTTTTTCAAACGCACGCCAACGCCAGCACTCACATGACCTTTGGAGTCGATGCTGAGTTCGGAAAACGCACCGCCGTTGGGATGGATCACTGCACCTCGAATGCCGCCGTCTTTGACAAGTAGATTTGAACCGCGACCCACGACCCGTATCGGCAGGCCGCGCTCACGACAGGAATCAACGAGGAAGGCGAAGGCGTAAAAGGATTGTGGCTCGAACCAGAATTGCGCGGGACCTCCTACTAGGAGAGTCGTATGTTTGCGCATCGGCTCGTAGAGCTTGCCGAGAATTTCACCGGCAGGGGCGACAGAGCGGAGCTCCTCAAATGTTTTCAGATCGCGGCAGATACGGGTTCCGACCTCGTGGACATTTCCTGCGCCGAGTGTGATGAGCAGATCCCCGGATTCAAGGGCGTTGCCGACGATGTGGTGGGCGGTGCTGATATCGTTGAGAAACATGGCAGGCACATCGCCGTGGACTTTCATGGCATCGACGATGGTTTGTCCGGTGATGCCTGGGATGGGCGCCTCGGAAGCGGGATAGACATCGGTGACGAAAACTTTATCAGCGGCTTGTAGGACCTTTCCGAAATCGTCTGCGAGCAACTGGGTGCGCGTGAATCGATGCGGTTGGAACAGAACGACGAGACGTGAGGGTTTCAGCGAGCGCGCGGTTTGCATCGTGGCGGCGAGCTCGGTGGGGTGGTGGCCGTAGTCGTCGATGATACGGTATTCTTTGGAAAGGTATTTGGTTTCGAAACGGCGTTTTGCGCCAGCGAAGGAAGACAGCGCGCGTGCGATGAGTGAAAAATCCGCACCACAGGTATCGGCGATGGCGATGGCTGCGAGGGCGTTGAGAATGTTGTGTTCTCCGGGGATGGCGAGTTCGATGTCGCCAAGTGTCTTGCCGTTTTTCTTCACGGTGAACGCAGAGGAACCTTTGAGATCGCGGATGTCGGAGGCGGTGTAGTGCGTCTGGTCATCCGTGGTTTCCCAACCGTAGGAGATTGCGTTGGCACGCCCTGCGCAGATCTCGTGAGCGACCGGGCTTTCCGCGCAATATACTATACTTCCAGTAGTTTGGTCGGCGAGTTGGGAGAAAACCTGTTTGATCTGATCAAGGTCTTTGTAGAAATCAAGATGCTCAGCCTCGATGTTGAGGATGACCGAGTGGCGGGGTTTGTAGAGCGCGAGTGTACCATCGGATTCATCGCCTTCTGCAACCATGAGTTCGCCTTCGGGTTCCCATTTCGCGTTTGAACCAAGGATGGGAATTTCCGCACCGACGTAATAGGAGGGCTGTTGACCACACTCGCGCAGCAAGTGGGCGGTCATCGACGAGGTCGTGGTTTTTCCGTGCGTTCCAGAAATGACGATACCGGCTTTGGTGTGAAGAATGGCTGCGAGACATTCCGCGCGACGCATCAGGGGAATGTTTGCTTGTTTCGCAGCAGCGAGCGCCGGATTGGAATTGTTGATCGCGGAGGAATAAACGACCAACTCCGCGCCTTTCACGGAGTCAGCTGTTTGAGGGGAGGAAAATTTGAGGCCGAGTGTTTGCATTCGATCCGTCTCGGAGGTTGTCACGCGATCGCATCCGGAAACTTTGTGACCCATGCCGAGCAACAACAGGGCAAGTCCGCTCATGCCGGAACCGGCCACGCCGATGAGGTGGATGTTCAGAGGTTGTGAGAGATCGGTGAGGTCCCGTGAGGTATCGTTTGCAGCCATTTCAGAAGCGCGAAGTTGGCGGGTTTCGGGGGCTTGGGCAATGGGAAAGCGGAAATTTCAAATTCTAAACTTTAAATTTTAAATCTCAAACCGGCACCTTGCATCCGCTGCTCCAAGTTCTTGATTTCCAACCGCGAGGTTAGTTTATGTGGCGAGAAGAATATTATCAGACAAAACTTGCCATAAAGTAGGATTTATGTAGCATAAAAGTATGAAAATAACGGTAGATCTTCCTGAAAAAGAGATTCGAGAAATTACTCGCCTGACGGGTATTTCAAAAAAAGGTCCTGCGATTCGTAAGCTTCTTGCGGATACCTTGATGCTGCAACGTCGAGCTGAAATATCGGCGAAGTTTCTCTCAGGGGAATGGTCGGCGGAGTTGAAAGGCTACGAAAAATCGAGGACATCTGACCGTCAGGAAAGTCAAACCATCGCGGAATCATGGCGCGATTGATAGACTCATCTCTGTGGGTTGATTTCACTCGGGCGAAATCACCGATTGCACTAAAGTCATTTATACATCCATGGATTCTTGATCCAGTTGCTGTGCTTTCTGAACCCATTGCGTTTGAGGTGTTGCGTCATGCGACTAAGCCAGAGCGGGTAAAAATCCATCAACAATTTTCCACGTTACCCTTGCTCCCTACTCCAACAAAATTGTGGCGGGATACCGCGACTTTGGGGGAAAAATGTCATGACAAAGGCATTAATCCTGGTTCGCTGGATCTTGTCATTGCAGCAATCGCGATTCACCACGGTGCTGAACTTATCACCTTCGATGCCGGTTTTAGCATGATTGCCTCAGTGTCGGCGTTGAAAGTTAATGTCTTGAAGCGCCCGACTGCGTAATGGGATTAAACTTCATTCAAAATCAGCGAGGCCACTTGATCTGCTGCGTTGGGGATGGCGAGAGCTTTTGAGGCGTTGGCCATGTTTTTCAGGGCGCCGGGGTTGGTGAGGAGTTGGGTTAGGAGTGCGGCCAGCGAGGTGGGAGTGAGTTCTTTTTCTTGGATGAGTTTGGCGGCGTTGGCTTTGGCGAAGACTTGGGCGTTGGCGGTTTGGTGGTCGTCGGCGGCGTAGGGGAAGGGGACGAGGACGGAGGGTAGGCCGGCGAGGGATATTTCAGTTAGGGTGGATGCGCCGGAGCGGGCGACCACGAGATCGGCGCAGGCATAAGCTGACGCCATTTGATCGCAGAAACCGATGAGTTGGTAGCCGGGGCGTTGTTGGGGAAACTCGGTTTGGATGCGTGGGAGATCGCCGGGGCCAGCGATGTGGAGAATTTGGATTTCCGGTGGTAGGGAGTTCGCGGCTTCGGCGATGAGTTGGTTGAGTCGTAACGCGCCTTGCGAGCCGCCGGTGACGAGCAGGGTGGTTTGGTTAGGATCGAGTCCGAAATGTTTTGCGGCATCGTCGCGCGATGGGAGCTTGAGAATTTCGGGACGGGCGGGAGTTCCTGTTAGATGCGAGGCTTTTTTGAAAAAGGCCGCGGCGGGTTCGAGGCCGATGAAGACTTTGTTGCAGAAGCGGGAGGTGAGAATGTTGGCACGGCCGGGGCGAGCGTTGGAATCGTGAACGAAGGTTTTTTTGCCGAGTTTGTGTCCGGCGTAAACGGGCGGTAGCGAAGTGAAACCGCCCATGCCGAGGACCGCATCGGCACCGAATTCGCGGATGATTTTTTTCGAGGTCTGGATGGATTGGTAAAGCGCCCAGAGGAACGGAATCATTTTTGGCGAAAGCGTTTTAGGCTTCGCGATGGCGGGGACCACTTTGAAATGGAGATGTGGATATTTCGCGGAGGCTTGGGAATCGATTTTCTTTTGGGAAATCAGCAGCAAGGGCTCGTGACCTTGAGCGAGAAAGCTTTCAGCAACAGCGATACCGGGGAACAGGTGGCCGCCAGTGCCACCACAGGCGATGAGGATTTTCATAAAAGAAAGTGTTTGGAAGAATGGGTTCAGATGGTTTTTACCACGGAGGCACAGAGATCACAGAGCTGTTGTTACAGAGGATTAGATAAAAATTACCTCTGTGTTCTCCGTGTCTCTGTGGTAATTTCTAATTTTCATAGGTCTATTCCAGAGTCTAAAAATCTATACCAACCCAGCCCGAACCAAGAGAGCTTCGGGATCGGCGGGGCGGGACATGAAGTTTTCATAAAGAATTTCCGGTGAGGCGGAGTTGCCTTTGGAGAGGATATGTTCGCGGAATGCCATACCGGTCTCGGGGTTGAGGATGCCTTCTTTTTTAAAACGGGAAAAGGCATCGGCATCCAGCACCTCCGCCCATTTGTAGGAGTAATAACCCGCGGCGTAGCCGGTAGGAGATGAGAAGAGGTGGTTGAAACGCAGAACCATGGAAGGGGCTTGGGTTTTGAACGGTGCGCGGTAATCGGCGAGGATTTCGCGATCGACTTCCGCGAGATCGCGGCCGAGGTATTTTTCCGGATGGAGGTGGAGTTCGAGGTCGATTTTTCCGAGGGCGAGTTGGCGCATGAAAACCGTGGCGGACATGTAGTTTTTTGCGGCCAGCATTTTTTGGAAAAGATCTTCAGGGATAGTCGCGCCCGTGATGTGGTGGCGGGCGAAGAGGTCGAGGCTTTCGCGTTCCCAGCAGAAATTCTCCATGATCTGGGAGGGGAGTTCAACGAAGTCCCAAGCAACATTGGTACCGGAAAGGGATTTCACAGGTACGTGTGAAAGGAGTCCGTGGAGCAGGTGACCAAACTCGTGGAAGATGGTTTCCACTTCGCGATGGGTGAGAAGAGCGGGGGTGTCGCCGACGGGTGGGGACATGTTGCCGATGATGAGGCCGAGGTGGGGTTCGTCGAGTTCGCCGGTATGAAGGGAGTTCATCCATGCGCCGCCGCGTTTGGTTTCGCGCGGATGCCAGTCGGCGTAGAAGGAGCCGAGATGTTTTTGGCTCTTGGAATCGTGAATTTCGTAAAACGTCACTTCCGGATGCCAGGTATCCGGTGCGTCGATTTTCTCAGAAGCGGGATCGATGGTTTCTTTTTGGATGATGGTGATTCCAAAAATTTTTGAAGCGATGCCAAACATGCCCTCCATGACGCCGCTCACGGGAAAATAGGGACGGAGGTCTTCGTCATCGATATCGTAAAATTCCTTGCGTCGGCGCTCGGCCCAGTAGGAAATTTCCCATGGCTCGAGGGGTTCGGGCGCGGTGGAAGTTTTTGCGGCTTTGTATTCGGAAAGCTGTTTGGAGTCGGCGAGAAACGAATCACGGATTTTTTTGTGAATGCTTTCGACGAAGGCGAGTGCGGTTTCACCATTACGGGCCATGCGGCGCTGTAGGGTGAGATCGGCGAAATTCTGGTGACCGAGGATTTCGGCTTTTTCTTTGCGAAGTTCGAGAATTTTCCAGACGAGTTCGGAGTTATCGTAAGGGGCTTCCGAGCCAACTTTCACTGACGCTTCCCAGACGGTTTTGCGAAGTGCTTCATCATGGGCATGTTGCATGATGGGCGACATGGAGGGAGCTTGCAAGGTGAAGCGCCAAGCGGGGGTTTGGATGTTTTTGGAGCGAGCGTTTGCGGCAGCGGCGGCTTTCGCGGAATCGGGAAGACCGTCGATTTTGGATTCGTCCGTCACAATCAATTCCCAAGCATTGGTGGCATCGAGGACGTTCTCGGAATATTTTTTAGTGAGTTTGGAAAGCTCGGAGTCGATCGCGGCGATGCGGCTTTTTTGCTCATCGGGTAAACCCGCGCCGGATTCGATGAAATCCGCGATTGTTTCCTGGATGTGGCGCTGTTTAATTTCTGTTAGGGATTTAACGGCTTCGCTTTGCGCCACCGAGTTGAGTATCTTAAAGAGGCGCGGGTTGAGAGATAGCGAGGAGTAAAAATCCGTGACGTCGGGGAGGAGGTTGTTGATCGCCTCGCGTTGGGCTGGGTTGTCTGAAACGGAATCGAGGTGTTGGAGTCGGCCCCAACCGCGGGAGAGTGATTCGGTGGCTTGTTCGAGGGCGAGGAAGCTGGATGCGTAGCTGGCTTTGGAGGGATCCTGTGAAGCGATTTGATCGATATTTTCCTTGGCCTCAGCGAGAGCGTGACGGATGGAAGGCTCGATGGCTTCAGCGGTGAAGCTGGACCATTTGGGCAGGAAAGCAGGATCCAAGAATGTGTGCATGATTGATTGATCGGTTAAGAATGAAAGAGCGGTCTTAATCTCCTATGGGACTCATCTAAAGAGTCTCCGTGAGAATGAGAATGCCGACCGTGAGGCCGATGAGGATTCGATAGTAGCCGAAGCCCTGAAGGCCGTGAGATTGGAGAAAAGTGACCAGCCATTTCACGGCGAAGGCCGCAGAGATTGTTGCTGCGATGATTCCGGCAGCAAGGGGGAGTGGCCCATAGGTGTCCCACATCAGCTTGGTTCCGCCAAACCAAGTGTCGTATTGTGCGCCTGCGCCTTCGATGCTCCAGAGAGCCTTTTTGAAAGTCGCGGCGGATAGGGTGACCACTCCCAAGAGGAATGAGTATTCAACCGCGGCTTTGACGGAGAGCCCGACGATCAAGCCTCCGCAGATGGTCATCAGCGAGCGGGATGTTCCCGGCCACATCGCGATGCATTGAAGGAGGCCGATGAAGAGGGCGGATTGCCAGGCGAGCTTGAGAATGTCGCGACCATTGCCACGGGGCGGGTTGCGTCTGCGCCAAGAGACCGTCCAGATAATGCCGATGCCGCCGAGGATCCATGCGGTGATCACTGGCCATATACCGAAGAGTTTTGCCTCGATCCAATCATTGAGCAGCAATCCAAGAATGGCAGCAGGAAGAAAACCAACAATCACCGCGATGGCCAGTCTGAGTCCTTCTTCATCTTTGCCGAACACCCCTTTGATCATGCGGATCACGTGTTTGTAATAAAGCCCGAGTACGGCGAGGATGGCCCCGCCTTGGATGCAAATGGCAAAAGCATCTGCGGCAAGCTTGTTGCTTTCCCTCAAGGTGCCGATTTCCATGAGCCGCTGGGCGACAATCAGATGGCCAGTTGATGATATAGGAAGATATTCGGTGATGCCTTCAATGAGGCCCAGGAGGATGGCTTGCCAGATTTCCATAAATTTCTGCCCGATCTTGGGAGTAGATCCGCTTCAGGGCAAGAACGGGATGAAAAATGAGTTCATGAATATGAGTATTGGACATTGCCCATTTGATCGGGCATGAGAAGTTGGCTTCGAGCAAAGGGATGAAAGAGAAATATTTAAGGTTGGTTCGAAAAAGCTACCGCATGCTGAAGCATAAGCGGCTGCGGGATCGTCCGTGGTGGCGTGCGATGACCAAGCCCTTGTTTGATCGGGCTCTTTGGATACCGTGCAGGGATACCGTCGCGGCGGGCTTGGCGATTGGCTGTTTCTTTTCCATGCTCCTGGTTTTGCCTTTGCAGATGCTTTTTTCGGTGGTTGTGGCGATACGATTCCGGGTGAACGTGCCGTTTGCGATGTTGGCGTGCTGGCTTTCGAATATGTTCACCAATGTGCCGATCGGGCTGTTGCAGGTGGCGATTGGCGACTGGATGAGAAAAACCCTAGGGATCAAGGTTCCTGGTTTTGAGGGAGTGGAGATCAGTTTCATGGATTTGAATTTCAATGCCGCGAGTTTCATTCTCGGAATGGTCGTTTCCGGGGTGTTGCTGGCATTGGCTGCTTTTCCGGTGGTGCATCTGTTTTCAGCGATCATGCCGCATCACCTGCCGGTTTTGAAGCGTCGTGCGCGGCGCGCGGAAAAGATGAGTTGAGGTTTTTTGTTGGACAGGAGGGAAAAGTCGGCGCCTCATTTCAGCAGACATGATTCCGAACGTTCTGGCAGAAAGATATTCCTCCGCAGGTATGAATGACATTTGGTCCGCCGAGGGGCGGATTGTGTTGGAGAGGGAGTATTGGATCGCGGTGATGAAAGCTCAGCGTGATCTTGGTTTGGGGATTTCTGCGGAGGCGATTGCTGCTTATGAAAAAGTCAAAAATCAGGTGGATGTGGGATCCATCATGGCGCGTGAGCGAGTTACGCGGCATGATGTGAAGGCAAGGATCGAGGAATTCAATGGACTCGCTGGACATGAGGAAATTCACAAAGGCCTGACTTCGCGGGATCTGACGGAAAACGTCGAGCAGTTGCAGGTTTTCAGAAGTCTTCAACTCATTCGCACGAAAACCATCGCCGCACTGCGCCGGATGCGTGAGCGCGCGGAGCAGTGGGACGATGTGGTGTTGACGGCGCGCACGCACAACGTGGCGGCGCAGCCCACAACGCTTGGCAAACGCATTGCGATGTTTGGCGAGGAGCTGCAATCGAGTTTGGGTGTGTTGGAAAATGTGATTTCCGGCTACGCGGTGCGCGGCTTGAAAGGAGCGGTCGGTACGCAGATGGATCAGCTTTCCTTGTTTGAAGGCGATGCCGATAAAGTGGCGGAGCTTGAAGGGCGTATTGTAAAACATCTCGGCATTCCGCATCAGTGGGACAACGTCGGTCAGGTGTATCCTCGTTCCTTGGATATGCGTGTGGTTTCAGTTCTAACAGAACTTGCGAGCGGTCCCTCGTCGTTTTGTAAAACCCTGCGATTGATGGCGGGCAATGAAACCGCGAGCGAAGGCTTCGCCCCGGGACAGACTGGATCGAGTGCGATGCCGCACAAGATGAACTCGCGTTCCTGCGAGCGGGTGAACGGGTTCCATGTGATCCTCAAAGGCTATCTGGCGATGGCCGCGGGGCTTGCGGGTGATCAGTGGAATGAAGGCGATGTTTCATGTTCAGTCGTGCGCCGCGTGATGCTTCCCGATGCCTTTTTCGCTTTGGACGGCATGTTTGAAACCTACCTAACCATTCTCGACCAGATGGATGCGTATGAGGCGGTGATTGCGGCGGAAACCGCGCGTTATCTGCCGTTCCTGATGACCACCACGGTCATGATGGAGGCCGTGAAACGCGGGGTCGGTCGGGAAACGGCGCACAAAGCGATCAAGGAACACGCCGTCGCCACCGTCGCTGACATGCGTACGGGTGTGGTGGAGAAAAACAATTTGATCGAGCGACTCGCCAATGATTCAAGACTCGGCCTCAGTCGCGTTGAGCTTGATGAAATCTTACGCAAAGGCGACCAAGAGGTCGGTGCTGCAAAAGCCCAAGTGGCGAAGTTTTCTAAGAATGTAAAATTGTTAGAAAAACAATGGCCTGAAGCCGCGGCGTATGTGCCGGGTGGGATTTTGTGAAGGGTGAAAATAATCAGAGACGGTAGGTTTCCACCGTTAGTCCTTTGATGCGGTTGAAGTGATTGATGTTATCGGTGATAATTGGAATTGCGGCTTCGATGGCGGTGGCGGCGATCAAGATGTCGAAATCTCCGATCATCTCGCCGCGCTTGCGGAGATCACGTCTGATGCGACTGCCTATACGTGCGACTTCTTCGGATAGAGGAAGAGTAGAAAAAGGTGAGAGAAAACGTTGACCATCCTTGGTCTGCTCAAAGCCCTCGAGGAACTCAAGAGAAGTGATGACGGAAATGCTGAATTCTTCTTGTGGCTGCTGCTCAAGGTAACGAGTGGCAGGTCCAGGTTGTTTCTTGGCCCATTCACGATGCAAATGGATGAGAAAGCAGGTATCCAGCAATTTCACGATGCTTTATCTCCTTCCCATGGAGAGGAGCTGCTGGTTCGTTCTGGTAGGCCGATTTTTTCCCAATGTGTCACTGCTTTTTTGTCGGAGTCCCGAACGTTGAGCGCGGATAAGGCGCTGATGATGGAGCTACCACGTGCATCGGCAGGGTCAAATCTTGCGCGACGGACGACCGCAGAAAAGGATTCTCCGTCGATTTTGGAGCGACGGAGCTTTTCGTAAGCATCGAGTTCTAGGGAAATTGTTTTGGTTGCCATGCATGGAATCATGCATGGATTTATGTATTAATCAAGGAAAATGCTGAGTTGCGGGGCCTGAGCATCGTAGAGAATGTCAAGAGAGGCGGCAGAATACCGCCTCTCCTTGGGGTCAACTCAACTGCGTCTCCACGAGGAAACGATACGTTCCGTTCGCCGCGTAGAGTGCATCGTGAGTTCCCTGTTCGACGAGTTTACCTTTGGAGATCACGAGGATTTGATCGGCGTGGCGGACGGTGGAGAGGCGGTGGGCGATAACCAATGAGGTGCGGTTTTTCATCAAACGCTCGAGGGCTTCATTGACGAGGCGTTCGGATTCGGAATCGAGGGCGGAGGTGGCTTCGTCTAAGAGAAGAATTTTCGGATCGGCGAGGATGGCGCGAGCGATGGCGATGCGTTGGCGTTGGCCGCCGGAGAGTTTGGTGCCGCGGGGGCCGACGAGAGTTTCATAAGTGCTCGGAAGCTCCGCGATAAAATCGTGCGCGTTGGCGAGCCTCGCGGCGTTTTCGATTTCATCTTTCGATGCGCCGGGTTTGCCGTAGGCGATGTTTTCAGAAATCGTGCCGCCGAAGAGCATGACTTCTTGCGGCACGATGGCGATTTGTGAGCGCAAGCAATCGAGGGAAATGTTTTGGGCATCGGTTTCGTCGAAGCGGATGCTGCCGGAGGTGGGATCGTTGAAGCCGAGGATGAGTGAAAACAAAGTTGATTTTCCAGCTCCGGAAGGACCGACGATGGCGGTGCGTTGACCTGATGGGATTTGCAGGGAAACTTCGCTCAAGGTTGTGATCTCAGGTCGGGAGGCGTAGCTGAAGGAAACGTTCTCAAATGCGATCTGACCTTTCAGAGTCACGCCAGAATTGCCGGTTTTGCGCTCGCCCTGCATATCGAGAATTTCACGGAGTCGCTCCGTGGCGCCGGCGGTTTGTTGGAATTGGGAAATGATTTCCGGGAACGATCCGAGCGAGGCGCCGACAAAAATGGAGAAGATGATGAAGGCGAAAAACGGTTCCCAAAGGATTTCGCCGCTGGCATACATGTGAGCGCCGCACCAAACGACGAAGGCGATGGTTCCGAACAGGACGAAGATGATGAACGAAAGAAATGCGCCGCGGGCTTTTGCTCCACGGAGGGTGACGTTGAGGAAAGATTGCAGGGCGGATTGGTAGCGATCTTGTTCGAACGGCTCGTTGGTGAAAGCTTTGACATCGGCGATGTTTTGCACGGATTCCTCGATGACCGTTGAGGCATCCGCGAGGGATTGCTGGGCAGCTTTTGAATGGTTACGGACTTTCCGACCAAAAAATGCGATGAGCAACACCACCACCGGAATGCAACCGAGCATGATGAGGGAGAGTTTCCAAGAAGAGATGAAAATGAAGGTCAGGCCGCCGATGAGGATGACGGTTTGGCGAACCGCTTGGGGGACGGTGGTGAGAAGAGTTTCACGCACCAAGGCCAGATCGGCGGAGACGCGGTTGCTCAGGGAGCCCGCGCGTTGATCCTGAAAGTAGGGAGCCGGCAAGTGCAGGAGATGTTTGAAAAGATCTTTGCGCAAACGGTTCAGTGCCGTCTCACCAGAGCGAATGAAGCCCTGAACGCGGAAATATCCGATCGTGGCCTGAAGGAACAAAACCGCGATAAGTTTCAGGATCACCTCGTTGATGCTCGCGAGGATTTCCGATGCAGGAACGGAAGCGCGTGCGGCATCGACCGGATTGCCGATGAGTTCTTTGAGGAAATAGGGGAAAGCCAGCGACAGCCCAGCGGTCAGGAACAGCGCGATGAGCGAGGGGATGAAGATTTTCTTCTCAGTGAGTAAGTAAGAAAAAATCCAGCGATTCGATGAGATCGGAGACTTTTTTTCCACAGCGGGCATGCGGGATGGGAAACGATGATGGGCGCGGAGTCAATGACAGTGATGAATCTTTGGTCAGGCTAAATCAGGTTTTCATTGATTCCCGCGCCTTGAAGTGGCGGAATACAGGGCAACTCATGAAGAATTTCAAAATGCCTCTGAATCTCATCCCAATCGTGGCTGCGTTGTTTTTAGTAGCCGGATGTGTTCCAGGTGGGGGAGGAAGTCAGATGGGTGACATGAAAGCTGGCGATGATGGAGCTATCGGGGGGATTTCCGAGGTGCCCAATCCTGATGAAAAGATGGCTAAGGCCAGCGGAACGCCGCTTGTGCGTCTTCAGCGCGGGCATGAAGTTTACATGTTGAAATGTGGAGAGTGCCATCAATACCAACTCCCCGAACACGTTGACATCATGGATTGGGAAGACGCGATGCCGAAAATGATCAGCCATGCGGGTTTGCCGAAATCGGACGAGAAGGCCGTATTGGACTACGTGATCGCGGTAAAAAAGCAGAAGGGTCAGAAATTTTAATCCGGCGCGGTTTTCGCTGGAAGTGAAAAAGTCGAGATGAACGCCCTGTAACGAAAGCCGTGAAAAGTTATTTTCTAAGACGATTTCTGTTGATCCCTCCGACCTTGTTAGGGATCACGTTTTTCGTTTTTGCGATTACTCGTTTTGTGCCGGGTGGCCCGATGGATCGGATGCTGCAGCAAGCGGCGGGCAAAGCCGATAGCGGTGGTGGAAAGCAGTCATCGACCCGATCCTCGGGGGCATTGAGTCCGGAGCAGTTGGAAGAGCTTGAGGAGCAGTTCGGGCTCGATAAGTCGATGCCGGTTGCCTACCTGCAATGGCTTGGTTTGTGGCCCAAGGAGGTTTCACTCTCCAAAGCCGACTTCGGAGAGCGGGGGGATGAATCCATAGGAGGATCTGAGCAAGATCCCGACCACACCGCAAAGATGGTTTTGCGAGGCGACGGTCGTCTGGTCAGGATCAAGAAGAATAAGGAAAAAATCGTCTCCGCCTTGTATGTGGAGAGTGGCAAAAGCATTTTCGATGATGGATGGGAAATCCGTTATGAGGATGAGAAGGTGAGGCAGGAGCGTTTCAAGCGGCGCAGTATCGCCAATGAGAAAGCCCCATCGTATCCACCGCGCGCCGTGGCTTACAAAACTCGTTTCAGCGGATTGTTGCAGGGCGATCTGGGTAGATCGACGGTTTATAACGATCCGGTGAGCTCGATGATCCTCGAGCGTGTTCCGGTCGCGGTGTATTTTGGTTTGTTAACAGCAGTTTTGACCTACGCGGTGTGTTTACCACTTGGAGTGCTGAAAGCGCTCAAGCACCGAACATTTATCGACAGCGCGAGTTCGGTGTTGATTTTCATCGGATACTCCATCCCCGGCTTCGCGTTTGGAGCCATTCTGTTGGTGCATCTTGGCGCACGGATGAACCTGTTCCCGCTGTTTGGAATGACCAGTCCGAATTTTACGGAGATGGGCACATGGGATCAGATCA
The DNA here is from genome assembly GCA_945873125.1 of Prosthecobacter debontii. Classification (GTDB taxonomy): domain Bacteria; phylum Verrucomicrobiota; class Verrucomicrobiia; order Verrucomicrobiales; family Akkermansiaceae; genus Luteolibacter. The sequence goes on along the minus strand of CAMCBV010000010.1, from coordinate 54,155 downwards.
AGGATCTAGCGCATCATACCGTGTTGCCGTTGCTGTGTTATCTCGTTGGATCCTTCGCGATGCTGACGATGCTGACGAAGAACAATTTGATGGACCAGTTGGCGGCTGATTATGTGCGGACTGCGGTGGCGAAGGGTGTGAGTTTCCGGAAAGCGGTCTTCGGGCATGCGTTTCGCAACTCCATGATCCCAATCGCAACCAGTGCCGGGGGATTAATCGAAATTTTTATCGGCGGCTCGCTGTTGGTGGAGACGGTTTTCGACATCCAGGGATTCGGGTTGCTTCAGTATCAGGCGATTCTGGCGAGGGATGTGCCGGTGATCATGGGGACGCTGGCGATCGCCGCATTCCTCATGTTGTTGGGAAAAGTGATATCCGATCTTATTGTTGCGATGGTTGACCCGAGAATTAAATTCAAATGATCAGATTTTCGACAGGTTTGTTATGGATGTTACTCGGCGCTCTGGCGGTGATCGGGGAACTCAAGGGTTTGGACTTTCCTACAGCAAGTTGGTTTTTCGAGGTCAGTCGTGAACTCTTGCCGCTGAGTATCGGGAAAGGTGACGATGCCTTCCTATGGTTCGGATGGTTGTGCAGTACGTTGCTCCTTGGGGGTGGTCTCGCGTTCATCATTTTTTCGCTCAAAGGAACCCCTCCTAATCCGGTGACGGTCAGAAAATGGATGCGCTTCAGAGAGATCAAGCGGGGTTATTATTCATTGTTGATTGTCGTGTTTCTCGCAGCGCTGGCGGCTTTGGATCAGGTCATCGTCGGTCATGAAGCTCTTGCGGTTCGATACAAGGGCGAGTGGAGTTTTCCTGCATTTACTGCAAAACCTTTCAAAGGATCGAAATATGGTATCGGGGGGGAGCTGGCCGATGCACCGGTGGACTACCGGATGTTGAAAATTGCTTTGAAGAAGGACAAGCAGGCTGGAGGCGGGCTCGTGATCATGCCTTTGATTCCTTATGGTTCGACGGGAGATACGCTGAAACTCCGATCCGTGGATTTGGTATTGCGTGAGGGATTATACTATGAATCCGGTCGAGGAACCCCCTATGCCGGCTTGGCTGCGGTTTTTCATGATGTGGATCAGGGGAGGATTCATCTGCGCTATACCCTGCGCAGAGGTATACTGAACGGAGCTGTGGATGGCTGGGATACCTTTGGCGAGAGGGTTTACAGTGCTGAATACAAAGAGGGAAAAAAAGTTTCCGAGAAACTCGAAGGGACCGGAGATGTGGCTGGTTTTCTGAAACTAACAGGCGGTCAGCTGAGGGCGGTGAAATACAATCCGGCACCACCGATTTGGGATAAACAGAATTGGTTGGGCACAACATCCCAAGGTTACGATGTGTTGGCATACCTTTATGGCGGACTGCAGGTGAATTTTAAAGCGACGCTGATTTTCCTGCCTGTCGTTTACATGATTGGAATCGTCCTCGGCATGTTGATGGGTTATTTGGGCGGATGGTTCGATCTCGTCGTGGATCGCCTGATCGAAGTCTTTTCCAACATGCCGTTTTTGTTTGTGGTTATTATTTTCTCCAGCATGGTTCCGGAAAAGTTCAAGGGTTTGCCGATCATTCTGACGATCCTGATTTTGTTCGGCTGGATGGGTATCACGGCTTTGATGCGCACCGCGGCATACCGTGACAAAGAACGGGACTACATCGCAGCCGCGAGGGTGCTGGGAGCTGGCACGCCACGTATCATATTCCGACATCTTTTGCCTAACACCGTGGCAATCATCGTGACCCTGCTGCCGTTCACTGTTTCCTCGCTGATTTTTTCTCTGACCGCTCTGGATTATCTTGGCTTTGGACTGCCGCCGAAAGATGCAACATGGGGGCGGCTGCTGGGTGACGGATTGTCCAATTTATCCGCGCCATGGTTGATTACCTCCACATTCTCCGCGCTTGTTGGCCTGCTGGTACTGATCACATTCATAGGTGAAGCTGTCCGAGAAGCGTTTGATCCGAAAAAATACAGTTACTACCGCTGATGCGTAAAATTCTACAGATCATAGGATGCGGTCTTGTGTTGCTCGGGCTCACGGGTTGCCGCACGAAAGAGGTTGAGTCGCGCCGGACTTCCAATTTCGACAGCTTCATATCAAGTTACAACACGCATATCACTCGGTGGTTGAATGAGCAGAAAGAGGCGACGCTCGGAGCGATTTCGGAGACTGAGACCAAACTTGGGAAAGCGGAAGGCGAGGAGCGCGAGGCGCTCGAAAGGAGTTTAGCTAATCTCAAGCGTGAGCAGGAAAAATGGGACTTCCGTCTGAGCTTGGGAGATTATTTCCGTTATGGAAAAATGGATGAAATTCCGACCAATCTGACATGGGAGGACGGAATGGAGCATGAGGAAATCGGCGATCCACGCGCGAAGAAGGGCGGAACCTTCAATCAATTCATGCTATCGTTCCCGCCAACGATCCGTCCATTCGGGGCGAATTCGAACAACGGATTCCGCGGAAGTCTTTACGACGAAATCGATATGCCTTTGGTGGGTTTTCATCCCAAATCAATGGCGATGATTCCGGGGCTGGCGAAACAATGGGCGGTTTCCGAAGATGGCCGGACGGTGTATTTTAAAATCAACGAACATGCGACGTATTCGGACGGAGTTCCGGTGAAAGCGGGAGATTTTCTGTTCGGTTCGTATGTCAGAATTTCAGACGATATCGTAAATCCTTATGCGAAGCAGTTTTATCGTGAGAACATAGCCGGTATCACGGTTTACGATGACCTGACATTGTCTGTCTCACTTCCCGAGGCGCGCGTCTATGCGCCGGCGACCGCTGGACTCATGCCGCTCTCTCCACCGCATTTTTATGCGGATTACGGTCCGGATTTCACAGAGCGCCATCAATGGAAATTTCCACCGACAACCGGCGCTTACGAAGTGTTGGAGAAAGATATTGTGAAAGGTGTATCCGTCACCCAGACGCGGGTCAAAAACTGGTGGGCGCAGGACAAAAAGTACTATAAATACCGTTTCAACGTGGACCGTATCCGTCATGTGGTGGTCCGGGATGAGGCCAAGGCGTTCGAGTTGTTCCGCGCGGGTGAGTTGGATTCCTGTTACATCACCCGTCCTGAGTATTGGTATGAAAAATCGGAGATGGACGCGGTGTTCAACGGCTACATCGAGCGCCATACGTTTTACAATCAATACCCCGCCATTCCGAGAGGGATGTACCTCAATGTGAGCAAGCCCCTGCTTGATCAAAAGGATGTCCGTATCGGCATACAGCACGCCATGAACTGGCGGAAAGTCATCGATGTGATTTTCCGCGGAGACTATCAGCGGCTGGATTCTTTCAACCAAGGTTATCTTCTTTTCAGTGACCCGACGATCAAAGCCCGGCCGTTTTCGATCAAAGCGGCGCGTGAGGCCTTCGCCAAAGCGGGCTTCACGCAGTCGGATCGGAACGGAATCCTGCAACGTGAGGACGGAACCAAACTTTCGATTTCCGTGAGTTACCCGGCCAATCCGATGCTTGAGAGGATGCTGACGATTTTGCGAGAGGAGGCAAAAGCGTGCGGATTTGATTTACGGCTCGATTCGAATGAGATGACCGTGGACTACATCAAGGTCATGCAGAAGCAGCATGAAATGGCATTCACCGCATGGGTGATCACGCCGCCTACACCGGATTATTATCAGTATCTGCACTCGAGCAACGCTCGTGATGAGCGTGGAAATCTCAAAACCCAGACAAACAACGTCTTCGCATGGGCGCGGGATGATACGGATTTGCTTTGTGAAAAAGCCCGCAATGCCCGCACCGAAGAAGAGCTCAGCGATGCGACATACAAATTGCAACGGATTGTCCACGATGAGGCGATTTTCGTGCCTGGATACACCGTTGATTTCGTTAGAATGGGTTCGTGGCGTTGGTTGAGATGGCCGGATTCGGAACAAACACGTTTCTGCGCTCCGGTCGTTTACGAACCGCTCGAAGCCCATGTGCACTGGATTGATAAGGATATGAAAAAGGAGACGATCGAAGCGAAACGGAAGGGTAGAAAATTTCCGGAAGTGAATCGTGTTTTTGACGATTACCGCTCGCATCCGGAGAGTGATGCTTCAAAACAGACGCCAGCAGAGGAGGTGTCCGATGAGTGATGGAAACTTGTTGGAAGTGGATCGGCTCATCACCTCGTTCGAGACCGATCGCGGCTTGCTGCGTGCGGTCGACCAAGTTTCTTTTAAAATTCCCTATGGCAAGACCGTGGGTCTGGTGGGTGAGTCGGGCTGTGGAAAAAGTGTGACGGCGATGTCGATTGTCCGCTTGCTGCCGCAACCATCCGGCAAGATATTGGGAGGTGAAATTCTTTTCAAAGGTGAGGATTTGTCGCATTGCGGCGAGAAGCGTATGCGTGAGGTTCGTGGCGGTGAAATTGGCGTGATTTTCCAAGAGCCGATGGCGGCGCTCAATCCGGTGCACCGGATTGGCAAACAAGTATCGGAGGTTTTCCGGATTCATAAAAACATGAGCAAGAAGGACGCATGGGATGCCGCGACCGAAATGTTGGCACTGCTGCGAATTCCGGCTCCTGAGAAGCGGATGATGGATTATCCGCATCATCTTTCCGGTGGCATGCGGCAGCGGGTGGTGATCGCACTTGCCTTGGCATGCCGACCCGACCTCGTCATCGCCGATGAGCCGACAACGGCGCTCGATGTGACAGTACAGGCGCAAATTCTTGATCTGCTTGGCGGGTTGCAGAGTGAGATGGGGATGTCGGTTTTGTTGATCACCCATGATCTGGGAGTCATCGCGGAAACCTGCGATGAGGTGATTGTCATGTATGCCGGACGGGTGGTGGAGAGCGCCCCGGTCGATGAGCTTTTTGGAAATCCGCAACATGCTTATACCAAAGCCCTGCTGCGATCGATTCCGACGCCGGATACTCCGCCGAAATCCCATTTATATACCATTCCCGGAACGGTCGCCGGGTTGGGAGAATACACCCATGGTTGCCGTTTTTGTCAGCGCCTAGGAATCAAAACGCCGATCAGTCCTGAGCGACCGCCGTTCAAAGAAGTCTCGCCGGGACATTGGTTGGAAATTTGTAGAAACTGTTCTGAACTGTGAGTGAATCCATCATGTTGAAAACCGAAGATCTGCGGGTGCATTACCCGGTCAGGAGTGGTCTGTTATTGAGGCAGACCGGAGCCGTGAAAGCAGTCGATGGGGTATCGCTCGAGCTTGGAGTTGGAGAAACCTTGGGCTTGGTCGGTGAGTCAGGCTGCGGCAAATCGACGCTTGGAAAAGCGCTGGTGCGTCTGCTTAATCCGACATCCGGCCGTATCCTTTTTGAGGGCAGGGACATCACACGTCTCAGTCAGGGACGGATCCGCCCGTTGCGCAGGGATTTTCAAATGATTTTCCAAGATCCGGCGGAATCGCTGGACGCGCGGATGAATGTCCGTTCGATTGTCGAGGAACCATTTCAGATTCATGGTATGGGTTCGCGTGAGGAGCGTAAGAAGTGGGTTAATGAACTGTTAGATACAGTAGGTCTCACGGCGAATTCGGCAGAGCGTTATCCGTTTGAGTTCTCGGGAGGGCAAAGGCAGCGGATCGGGATCGCAAGAGCGCTCGCGCTGAAGCCGAAGTGGATTGTCTGTGATGAGCCGGTATCGGCTTTGGATGTTTCCGTGCAATCCCAGATTCTCAACTTGTTGGTGGATTTACAGAAAGAATTCCAACTCTCATACCTATTCATCGCGCATGATCTTTCTGTGGTCAAACACGTCAGTGACCGAGTTGCGGTGATGTATCTCGGTAAAATTGTGGAACTGGCGGATTCCGAAACGATTTACCGGAGGCCGAAACACGCATACACCAAAGCGCTGCTTTCCGCTGTGCCGGTTCCAGATCCGAAAATCAAACGCGAAAAGATTTTGTTGGAAGGCGATGTTCCGTCACCCATCAATCCTCCGGCTGGAAGTGCGTTCGGTCACCGCATGAATCATCCTCGCTATCAGGAGACCATCGGCATGGATCTCTCGCTGAGAGAAATCGAGCCTGGTCATTGGGTTGCAGCGGATCCGACGTGTCTCGAAGAGACCGACTGGAAAAAGATCTGCTTGATCTGACCGGCTACTCCACACCGAGCTCCTTGAGCTTCGATGAGAGAGCAACAGCCCATGTGTCATACGCGGCTGGTGACAGGTGGAGCAGATCTGGGAAGATCTCTTTGCTCAGGTTTCCATCATCGTCGAGAAATCGTTTATTGATATCTAACAAATGAACGCGCTTGCCATCTGCCAGAGCTTTGACCTGTTCGTTGATCTGCGTGTTGATTTTGCGCAGCGGATCTTCCTGAGTCGATCCACGGGGAAAAACCGACATCAGGATGATTTTGGTGTCCGGCCATTTCCATGCGAGATCATCAAGGGTGCGTTTGATGCCGCCGACCGTTTCCTCGGCGGGGCGTTGATCGTGGCCGGTGTTGTTGGTGCCGATGAGCAAAACGGCGACTTCGGGATTCACGCGTTGGATATCTCCGTTTTGAAGCCGCCAGATCAAGTGTTCGGTGCGGTCACCGGAGAAGCCCCAGTTCAAAGCTCCGAGAGGTGCGAAGTTTTTGTCCCATGCTTCCTTGCCCGTATCTTCCCAAGCCTGAGTGATGGAGTCGCCGAGGAAAACGATTTTGGCTTTTTCGGCAGCCGGCGTATTGGCTTCCTTGTTTTTCTCGTCCCAACGATCCTTCCACCATTTCTGATTCCAGCGTTGATCCGGAAAAGTGGAAGAGGTTACCTGGTATTGTTTGCGGAGTGAACCATAAAGGCTCTGCATATCTTTGAGAACGGTTTCGTATTCCTTTTTCGCCACGACATTTTTCATTTCCTGTGGATCATTTTCGAGATCGAACAACATCCATTCATCGGTATCGGGAAAGCGCATGAGCTTGTAACGGTCGTTACGGACACCGTCGTGAGCCGCTACGTGGTGGGTGTATTCGCCGGAGTATTCGTAGTAAATCGCAGAGCGCCAATCGCTTGGGGCTTTGCCTTGGTTTTTTAAGACGGGCACGAGGCTCTTACCTTGAATATCATCAGGAATTGTTGCTCCTGCGAGTTCTAGAAAAGTTGGCGCGTAATCGATGTTCTGGATCATCGTTTTCGTGCGCACTCCGGATTTCACAACGCCCGGCCAGCGAATGATGAAGGGCATGGAGAGGGATTCTTCAAACATCCAGCGCTTGTCATACCAGCCATGTTCGCCGAGGTAGAAACCTTGGTCGGATGCGTAGATAACAATCGTGTTTTCAGCGAGGCCGGACTCATCGATATATTCCAACAATCGACCGATGTTTTCATCCACGCCGCGAATGCAGCGAAGATAATTTTTCATGTAGCGTTGATATTTCCAACGAGTCACTTCCTTGTCGCTCATGCCTTTGGCGAGTTGGTCGATAAGTGCTTGGTTTTCCTTGCCGTAGGCCTCCTTGAAAGCCTTTTTCTGCGCATCGTTCATGCGCCCGTATTCGTTGTCATTCATGCCATCTGCGAATCTCGGATCTGTCGCTCTGCCGGGTAACAACATGTCATGGCTCCAGTGAAAATCTTTCTCTATACTCATTTTTTGTTTCGCTACAGCATCGATCCGATTTTTGTAATCGTCGAAAAGTGTTTCCGGTTCAGGTATCGCGATTTCGTTGAAAAGCTTCATGTGGCGTTCCGCAGGCAACCAGTTGCGGTGAGGCGCTTTTTGTTGGGTCATGAGAACAAAAGGCTTTTCCTTGTTTTTGCGGTTTTTCAACCAGTCGAGTGATTTGTCGACAACGAGATCGGTTACATACCCCGCAAAGCGTTTTTTTGATCCATCCATTTGGATGAAATCCGGGTTGTAGTAACTTCCTTGGTCGGGGAGGACCTCCCAGTAATCGAATCCGGTTGGATTTGAAATGAGATGCCATTTCCCAATCACAGCGGTCTCATAGCCTGCTTTTTGGAGCATTTTCGGGAAGGTCGGTTGGTTGCCATCGAAGCGGCTGAAGTTATTATCCATGAACCCGTTCATGTGCGAGTGCTTGCCGGTGAGGATTGTGGCGCGCGAGGGACCGCAGATGGAGTTGCCGCAATAGGACCGCTCAAACAGCATGCCTTCTTTGGCGATACGATCGATGTTCGGGGTGGGGGAAATTTGATCAAAGCGGTCACCATAAGCGGAGATGGCTTCCAGTGCATGGTCATCTGAGAAGATGAAAACGATGTTGGGACGCTCGGAGGCAACGGTCATTGCGACGGATGTGAAAACGATGGCGCCGAGCTTAGAGACGAATTTCATTACCTTTCAGAGATTCGTGTGAGACGCTGGCTCGACAAGCAAAAAAACCACACTAGTCTGGTATTGTCTTTTCAAAGCCATACCTTCGAATCCATGTTTCTTGATGCATTCCATGATCTTCTGAAGCCTCAGTGGCTGAGTGTTTTGATGCGGTTGAAAATGTCTGGTGCGATGGGAGTGAGTGGGTTGGCCAAGGAGCTTGACGTGAGTTACATGACAGTGAAGCAGCACTGTGAAGAGCTGACGAAACACGGTTATCTGATGCGCATCCGACTGCCGCGAACTGAAATCGGCCGGCCCGAAATTTTTTACCGTCTGGCGGAGAAGGCGGACGCGTTGTTTCCCGCCATTCCACCAGTTTTTTCCTTACAGTTGCTCGATCACGCGCGGACGCTTTTTGGAGATACCGCTCCGGAAAAGCTGCTATATCAGTATTTTCAGGATCTGGAAGCCCATTGGAAAATCCGCCTGAGCCAAGGCACGACCCTTCTCTATCGGGCGGGTTTGTTTGTGAAATTGCGCGCCAAAGACGGTCTTTTTATGCGCTGCATCCACGATGAGAGCACCGGCAAGATCACTCTACGGGAATTTCATCATCCTCTTGAGCCGGTTTTCAAAAAGTTCCCCCGAGCCATCGCGATGGAGCATCGCGCTATGGAGGAAGCGCTGGAGGTCAAAATCTCGCGAGTGCCCGGTGAATTGGCGGGTGGTGAAGCGCCCCATATCGATTTCATTCTGGGTTGATGAAGCGAGTGGCTTTTCGAGGATAAAAAAATCGAATCAATTTTCCTCCCGATCCGTCCGATCTGGTGCAACCCAATTTATCATTCCATGAAAATTCCGATTTTAAGCACCATGGTCGCACTTGCTATGGTTTCCTGTGAGAAGCCTGGCAGCACGGCCGACTCAAAACTTCAGGAGCTTGAAAAGATAGCGGAGGAGGCGGTTCAAAGACAGAAGCAGCTTGAGGCGGAGCTTGCGGAGCAGAAAATTCTCGCCGAGCGTGATGCGATTGAGCGTGAGCGCACGCTCATTGAACAGGAACGCTTCGCGATGGAGGATTCGCAAAACGCGGCGAATGCTGCCGCTGCGAACGAGTTGGAAAGGCGGCAAGCAGAGCTCCAAGAGCGTGAGCGGAAAATCGCTGAGCTCCAACGCGAGCAGGATAGCCGGGAAGAGAAAATCAAGGGACTGGAAAGCGAGCTCAGTGAACGCGAGTTGGAATTTGCCGGACGTGAGCCGCTCGATGCGCTTCCGCCCATCCAAAAAAATGTTGTCAGTGGTCCCACCGGAGATTTCAATAATTTCTACGAGCCGCTCGGAGCGTATGGTTCCTGGTTTCGAACCGGAGAATTCGGATATGTTTATCAGCCCTCCTGCGTCCGTGATTCAACATGGAGGCCATACACACGAGGCCGCTGGGCGTTTACCAATCAAGGCTGGACATGGGTTTCCAACGAGCCGTTCGGTTGGGCTTGTTACCATTACGGACGCTGGGCTTTGTTAAGAAATGTGGGCTGGGTTTGGATTCCCGGCAACGAGTGGGCTCCCGCGTGGGTGACCTGGCGTGAAAGCCCAGGACATATCGGCTGGGCACCTCTGCCGCCTGAAACACTTGGCTGGTATGGGCATTCTTGGGACTCCTCTGTTGAATCCCGTTTCGTAATCGATAGCGGATGGTTTTCCTTCGTTTCCTATGATCATTTTGGAAATGACATCCACACTTACTGTTTGCCGCTTGCACAAAATATTGTGATCCATCGCAATACGATCAACATCACCCACTATGTCATTCGTGAAAGACGTGTTTATGTGGGGGGACCGCGTTATCGCAATGTTTGCGAGCGCATCGGTAGAAGATTTCCCATTCATCGGTTGCGCTTGGATGAGAGTCCGGACTTCGGACGTGGTGGCCGTCGTCTGAGTTCACAGTTCAGCGGGAATGAATTGCAAGTCGTCGCTCCGCGCATGGATGCGGATTGGAATCGTGCGCTCCGTCCGTCAAGGGTTAGTCGGGATCTGGGTGATGTGGTGGTGGACCGATCAAAAGAACTGCCAGAAGATGTGCGAAAGCAGTTTCGCGAACGCAGAGATGAAGAAGACAAGAAGGCGCAGTTGGTGGTCACCCATGCGGGAGGCGGCGAATCCTTCGAGAAGGAGCGCAAAAGTCGTCTTGCAGGAGCGCGCGATGAATTTGCCAAACATCAAATTCATCGTCCTGACGATCGCGAGCGGCGTGAAGAATCCGTCAAAGGCCCCGAACGTCCCAACCGACCTTCCGTGATCGAAACTCCGCAACCGCCAGAGGATTCGAATCCGAAGTCAGATGACAGAGGCTCGAAGAGACCTTCTTCCGATAAAAGAAAAAATCCTGACACCGGGATCACAGCGGTTCCGGATACAAGGACACCGATCATACCCGATCCTGAAACGTCAGCGAAACCGGATAACAAGACTCCGACCATTCCGGCCGCGCGAGATGATCAGTCGCGTTCGGTACCTCGTCTGAATGAGCCTGAACCGATTGAAAAGACTTCGGATCAATCCAATTCGAACAGATTACAGCCCGGAGTTGTTCCCATACCTCCGCCAATCCGAAACGATTCGGGTGAGAAGCGTCAAGTTGACCCCGCAGCCCGATTGCCACGTCCTCGTTTGGATGAGACTCCTGATCGCCCGCAACTGCCCGAGAATCGCGATGCCGATCTCCAAAAAGAAGCGGATAAAAATGCAGTCAGGGAAAAGCGCCAACAACAGGAAAGACAGGAAAAGCTGAATCAACAGTTGGAACAAAAAGAGCACGCTCGTGAACGGCAGGAGCAAAGTGAAAAGCTGCGTGAGCAGCAGAAGCAGGAGCTTGCTTTGAAAGAGCAGGAGGAGAGATTGCGCGCGCAGCGAGAGCAAACGGAGCGAGCCCGTGAGCAACAGGACAATTTGCGTCAACAACAGGCGCAGCAGGAAACAGCTCTCAGGCAGCAAGAGGAAACTCAGCGTCGCCTGAAGGAGCGGCAGGATCAATTGCGCGCCCAGCAGGAACAGCAGGAGAGACTTCGCGCCCAGCAGGAACAGCAGGAGCGTGCTGGTAAGCGGCAGGAGGAAGAAGCCCAACGCCGGATCCAACAGGATCAACTCCGTGCCCAGCAAGAGCAGCAAGAAAGAATGCGTGCGCAACAGGAGCAGCAGGAGCGAGCCACCCGTCAGCAGCAGGAAGCGCAGTATCGGATGCGGGAGCAACAAGAACAACAGGAGCGCGCCGCCCGTCAGCAGCAGGAAGGGGATCAACGCCGTTTACAAAAACAGCAGCAAGAACAACTCGAACGTTCGCGCCGGTAAGAGGGCACATCCACTCCTTCACAATGCCTTGCAATTGACAAAAATCTATGGCCAAAACGGCTAAACCTTGTTTGGAACCTCTCTAATTCACGAGGCGTCTTTCCGTTAATCGGGTTTTGATGCGTCTCAGCAAGTTTTCCAGAGCTGGCATTTTGACACCAGCGGCTTCTGCGCGGCGCAAGGGTTCTTCCCAGATCGGATCAAGTTCAAGTTCGCGACCTTCGATGAAATCGATCATGGTCGAGGGTTGATAGGGGCCCATCGGACGGGTTCGCTCGATGTTGCTTTCGATGAGGTTTTGATCTAACAGAATTCCCTGCGCCGCTGCTGCCGTGATGATTTCCTGCATTAAAGTGCGGATTTCGGTTTCGATGAGAGGGTTTGCCAAAAGCAAATCGGTGGTGACTCCGCCTTCGGCGATAGCTAGCCCGTTGAACGGAATGTTCCATATCAGTTTCTCCCATTGTGCTTTGGCGAGGTCATCGACGGCCGTGGCGGGAATTTGGGCGGCTTTGAAACGCCTGGCGATGGTTTCAGCGTTTCCGTAACGCGCGTTGTCAAAAGCTCCGATTGTCATTCGACCTCCCGCACTATGATGAATCGTGCCGGGAGCGATACGGTTGATGCAAACGAAACAAAGTCCGCCGTAAACACGCGTTGCGCCAACTATTTCCGCAATATGTTCACAATTGCCCAAGCCGTTTTGCAAGGTCAGCACTTGGGTGGTCTCGTGCATCAGAGGGGTTAACACCCTAGCAAGTGCACCGTTAGCCGTGGCTTTCCATGCGACGATGACCAGATCAACCGGACCGATCTCCTCGGGATTTTTGAAAACAGATATATTTTTAAGATGAAAATCCCCAGCGACACTCCCGACCGCCAATCCTGACTTGGAGAGCTGATCGTAATCAGATCTAGCCAGAAATTTTACATCCCTACCCGCCTCCGCGAGCCGGCCACCGTAATACAGGCCGATGGCACCCGACCCGACAATCGCAACGCTTTGAAAATCCCATTCCATCTCAAAAAAAAACCAAAAACTCGCTATCAGGATGCACCAGATGCCGAGCGTTGCAGGGTGGGAGTTACACTTGGTTTTTTAGGCAAGCAGAGCAGGGCTTCACTGATGAGGAAAAACAGCACCGCGACAAGGAAAGCGCGCCAGATGTGAGTGGATAGTGAGGGATCCGAAGCTTGGCCAGCTTGGTCGAGAAGACGATAGTCCGTACCTTCGAGCATGATATCGAGATTTTCTTTGGAGGTGATTTCCGGTTCGTCTTCCGCAAGGGGTCGGTTCACAGCGGTCAGGCGATTTCCCAAGCGAAAGATTCCCGCGACGTGATCGTTGTTATCTTTGGAATCATCATCCACTCGGGTCCGGATTTCACCCGCTATGGGATTTGCCGCATCGGAACCTACCTCAGCGAGGAACGATGCGTCAAAGCGCTCCGCGCCTAGTTCAAGGATACGTTGCACGGCTGGAAGCAGCACATCGGCATCGCCAAGGTTCGACCATGTATAGTCGGGAGTGCTTCCCAAGGTCCAGAGTATGCCCTTATCGATGATTTTCCGAGTGATGAACGGCTCACCATCCTCCCATTTTGCCAGCACCGTGGCATTGCTTTTGGGGATGGCACGTTTGATGGCGCGGAGGCGATCCGCGGGGATGGGTGCGCCATCCGCACCGTCACGCAGCGGGCCGTCCACATGATCCCAGTCCCGAAGGATGAAAAATTTACCCGCTTCAGCGAGGGAGACCGTCTCCCATTGGGTATCGAGAAACGACTCATTTTCAGACTTGGCAACTGGGAGGAGAACAACTTGCCCACCACTGGAGAGAAAATTTTGAAGTGTCTTGGCATTTTCCCCCACAGGAAGCGGCGCTGCCCAGAGAATCATGGAAAGATCCGAGGTCGAGACCGCGGCAAACTCGGCAGGATCGATGCGAGTTACGGACCGCTTTTCAAAATCAGGAGGGGCGGCGGCGAGAGCGAGGTAATCGGCAGCTTCGTTGGATGGGGATACGATGAGAGATTTCATCGGACGCGCGGGTCCGTAGGCAAAGAAGACCGAGTTGTCTCTCGGATTCCCATCGGCGGGGATGGTGAGCCAGCCATAGCCGGATTCATCCTCCTGTTTGATGGTGATGCTTTTTTGAAATCTCAGGGATTGGCTGGGCAGAGTGATTAATTCGTTCTGCGATGCGCCGTTGATTTGGGTCGTGACCGGAAGGTTGATGCTGCCGCGATTGTCCTTGGTCCGGAGGATTTCCAAATCAAGCATCAAGCCATCAATGGTGCGGCGGGTGCCGAGTAGACGAAGGGAAATATTGGTCGCTGCATCTCCACCGATCGAAAGCACCCGAATCGCAGGTTTTTCGGGAAGACTCTGGAGATTGGCGCGCACCGCCGCCCAACGTTCGTCATCGGGGCGCCAGTTGGAGCGCTGCAGATCGGAAGCAAGCCAGATTTCCGCGCGCCCGGTGGAAGAGCCCAGCACTTCTGCCGCCGCGGTCAACAGAGTTGGGATGTTTGCTGCGGAATCGGTGGCGGATGTTGTGGAAATTTCCGTGAGCACATCAGGCGAGGAAATTTCCTGAGGCTTTCCGGTTGCGCTATCGATGATGACGAGACGTGGGTCTCCGATGTTTGACATCGCATCACGAATTTTCCCAAGAATAATTTCACGTTTGGCTTTCTGGCCATCCGCGGAGCGGAGCTCCATGGAGGCGCTGCGGTCGAGAACAAGAACTACGGTATCTATCGTACCCGCTCCCCAGCCGAGGAGACCGGAAACGATGGGGCGGGCAGCTGCGAAGGCGAGTGCGGCAATGCCCAGAGCACGGCAGGTGAGGATGAGAATGTGCCGGAGTTTCTTTTTTCCCCGTGATTCACGGGTGGCTTTGAGAAGGAACTGCATGGCCGCCCACTGCAGTGTTTTGTGCCGGCGCTTGTTGAGCAAATGAATGATGACCGGTACGCTCGCAGCGGCTAGGAACCAGAGAAGGATAGGCGAAAGGAAAGTCATCAGTGTTTTGCCTTAGGGAGGCGGGCTGTTAGAAATTCACGAAGAAGCGGTTCGAGCGGAGTGTCGGTGGTGACGAGTTGGTAATCGGCATTGGCGTCGTGCGCTTTGTCGCGGACGTTTTTTAAAAACTCGTTGAGAGCGTTGTGGTATTCGTCGGAGATGAGGTTTGGTTCGACGACGAGAGCGGTATTGTCTTCGAGATCAACGAAGCGGTGAGGGCGGTCGAACTCAAAGCCGATTTCCTGGGGATCCATCAGATGGAAAAGAGAGATGTCGTGTTTCCGATAGCGAAGGTGCTGGAGCGCGTCGGCGAGCTTTGCCGTATCGGTGAAGAAATCTGAGAGGATCACGATAAAAGCCCGCTGACCGATTTTTTCCGCGATGGTGTGGAGAGCGGGAATCAGACCGGTTTCGCCGGCAGGTTCGACTTTTTCGATGGTGGAGAAAAAGCGTTCAAGATGTGCGGCGCGGCGGGAAGGCGGGACTTCGAGATGGAGTTTGTCGGTACAGATCGAGAGACCTGCGGCATCGCCTTGATTGACCAAAAGATAAGCCAGCGAGGCGGCGATGCGACGGGCGTATTGAATTTTCGAATCTTGTCCGGATCCTTGAAAATTCATCGATCCGGAGGCGTCGATCACGAAGTAGGCGCGGAGATTGGTGTCGGCTTCGAATTCCTTGATGTAGAATCGGTCCGAGCGGGCGAATGCCTTCCAATCAAGGCGGCGTGTATCGTCGCCAGGAACGTATTTTCGGTATTCGGCAAACTCGACCGATGAACCACGGTGAGGCGAGCGATGCTTGCCGGCGACGTTACCCATCATCGGCACACGCGACTCGATCGGCAAAGAGCCGAGACGGGAGAGAAGGTCGTTGTCGATGAAAGAGTGGGCGGACATGGTTGCGGACTTTTTTCTACAAGAGGGAAGAGGTAATGGAGGAGAGGAGGTTAGATGTTAATGGTGGCATATAAAACGATACCAAATCCCCCAAGAAAACCGATCAGGGTTCCTAATATGAATATCCAACGTAGCTCAAGTTTATGAAGTGGCAAAGTAGCTACGATTGCGACAAGCGCGATGAGAAGAAAGATTATCCCTAAGTTAGTTAGAAGATCGTAAAAACGAGAAAAACCTCCGATGTTTATGCTCATCACCATCAGAGAGGAAAGAGCACCCATAGCAGCCAGAGTGCTGCGGTAAGTTTTTGGATATATTAGCTGAATTTCCATTCGATTCTCCTCTTCTCCCGTTCCTCCTCTCTCCTTGTCAGAAAAAGCAGGAACCTTCAGCGGGCTTACTTATCCTTCATCTCAGAAATCAGTTTCTGGACGATTTTTTTGGAAGTCATGCCTTGAGATTCAGCGGCGAAATTGGTGATGACGCGGTGGTTGAGGACGGCGGGAGCGACGGCTTCTAGGTCCTCGATGGAGGCCATGTAGTTGCCGCGGAGTGCGGCGCGGGCTTTTGCGCCAAGTATGAGATATTGGACGGCACGCGGACCAGCGCCCCAACCGACGGTATCTTTGATCCATTGTGGAGATTCCGCTTGCCCGGGACGGGTTTTGCGGACGATCTCGACCGCGTAGTCGTAAAGGTGATCGGGAACGGGAACGCGGCGCACCAACTGTTGGAACGCGATGATCTTATCCCCGTCAATGAGCTTGGTGAGGGCTTGTTTCGCGGCTCCGGTGGTTTCGCGGGCAATACGCTTTTCTTCAGCGGCAGTCGGGTATTCCACTTCGATGAGAAACATGAAACGGTCGAGTTGTGCTTCCGGAAGCGGGTAAGTGCCTTCTTGTTCAATCGGGTTCTGGGTGGCCAATACAAAGAACGGCGGTTTTAGGGTGTAGGTCTTGCCGAGCACGGTGACTTTGTTTTCCTGCATGGCCTCAAGCATCGCCGATTGGGTTTTGGCTGGCGCGCGATTGATTTCATCTGCGAGCAGGAGGTTGGCAAATACAGGCCCTTGGACAAATTCGAACTCACGTTTGCCGCCGGTGGTTTCCTGGATGATGTCGGTGCCGGTGATGTCGGCGGGCATCAGGTCTGGTGTGAACTGGATGCGGTTGAAGGAGAGATTAAAAGTCTGAGCGACAGAGGAGACCAGTAGGGTTTTCGCGAGGCCGGGAACACCCATGAGCAGGGCGTGACCGCGAGCGAAGAGGGCGATGGCCAGTTTTTCAATGACGTCATCCTGGCCGACGATGATTTTGGCGAGTTCGGCACGGAAAGCTTGGTAGGTTTTGCCTAATTCATCGATCGCAGCGACATCGTCCGGAGGCAGCTGTGTCAGGGAGGGTTCCGAAAAGGTTTCTTTGGCCGGTTCGACCGGGATTTCTGCTTGGTTATCCATGGATGTATTGCGCTCTGGTCAAGTTAGGCAGGTGTTAGTTTTTGTCGAGGCGTGATACTTTAAAAATAAAAATTTCCTTACGGTAGCGTGGAAATCATAAAAATTGTGTCCGTTTCGAGGAATTTTTCCATTTCCGGCTTGCCAGTGGGTGGAAGTCTGGTAAATCACCCGCCCCGCGGGGCTTCCGATAAGAATCGGTGCTCCACAACAATCACGCGAAAATCTTCACAACATGGCACGCATTCTAGGTATCGAAATCCCCAATGAGAAGCGCATCGAGGCTTCTTTAACTTATATGTTCGGAATCGGACGCCCGCTGGCGAGCCGCATTTTGGATCATGCCGGCATTGATCCGGACATCCGTACGGGTCAGCTTAGCGAAGACCAGTTGGTGAAAATAGCTCAGGTAATCCAAGCCGAGCAAATCATGGTTGAGGGTGACCTTCGCCGTGAGCGTCAATCTCAACTCAAGCGTCTCACATCGATCAATTGCTATCGTGGTATCCGCCACAAGCGCGGTCTTCCGGTTCGGGGCCAGCGCACCCGCACCAACGCCCGTACTCGTAAAGGTAAGAAGAAAACCGTCGGTGTTAAGAAGTAAGCCATTGAGCTCACGTTCCACTCTCCGGAAGCGAGAACTTCCATTTTATATCAAGACATATGTCCGAAGAAACCAACAACCAAGAAGCTGAAGAAGTAGCGGTTCCCGCTGCCGAGGCTAAACCCGAAACCCCGGCTACCGCTGCAGCGAAGTCGGATCAAAGCATAGAGGCTCCTGCCGCGAAGGCAGAGGCAGCTAAGAAGGCTGACACGTCCGCCGTCCAAGACGGTGCACCGAAAAAAGAGCAGAAGAAGGATATCTTCGCTGAAATTGGTGGTGGCGAAGAAGAAATCAAGATCCACAAAGCCAAAGGTTCGAAGAACGTTTCGCGCGGTATCGTTCATGTGACCGCTACGTTCAACAACACCCTTGTGAGTGTGACAGATCAGAGTGGTAATGCGATCGGATGGTCAAGTGCCGGTAAAATGGGTTTCAAAGGTTCGCGTAAAAGCACGGCCTATGCTGCGCAGGTGGTTTCGCAGGATGCTTGCCGCCAAGCCATGGGTCACGGTCTCAAGGAAGTTGATGTTCGCGTCAAAGGTCCTGGTTCAGGTCGTGAGTCCGCGGTCCGTGCCGTCCAAGGTTTGGGTCTCGAAATTCTCTCGATTCGTGACGTTACTCCAATTCCTCACAACGGCTGCCGCCCGAAGAAAGCGCGTCGCGTTTAATCCTTAATATTTAAACACTTAACTTTCCAAGATCATGGCACGTTACACCGGTCCCCGCACCAAAATCTCCCGCCGCTTCGGCGTTTCACTTTTCGGTCCATCCAAGTCTTTGGAGCGCCGCAATTTTCCACCAGGCCAGCACGGTGTTCGTGCGGGTCGTAAAAAGAAATCCGAGTATGCAGTGGCGCTTGGAGAAAAGCAGAAGCTTCGTTTCCAATACGGAGTTCTTGAGAAGCAATTTCGTTCTTACTATCAAGAAGCGGCTCGCCGTCGTGGGATCACAGGTACGGTGATGCTTCAGCTTCTTGAAGGTCGCCTCGATAACATCTGCTTCCGCGCTGGTTTCGGTAATTCCCGCCAAGCAGCTCGTCAGATGGTTAACCACGGTCATGTTCTTGTGAATGGCCATTGCGTTGACATTCCGAGTTATCAGGTGAAACCGGGCGATGTGATCAAAGTCGGGGCTAAACCGTCTTCACAGCAACTTGCGCTTCGTATGCTCGATTTGACTCAAGCTGTACCATCTGTGGATTGGCTTGAGGTGGATCGCGAAAACATGGTTGCGACCATGTCACGCGTTCCTGAGCGTTCGGAGATTGATCCGCTCGTCAACGAGCAGCTCATCGTCGAGCTTTACTCCCGCTAATCGGATTGGCGATCTTCGGTCGCCTTTATTAACGAACCATCAAAAATTCAACAAACGCTCGGAGGAAACTCCGAGCGTTTTTTTGTTGGAGAGCCGTGTCTCTGGCTGGCTGAGAAATCGAAAGAAGCCGGTCAAAGACGCGGCTATCCAGACGGTTCAACCTTGCTCCGCCAAAAACGATCTCCGGCAAAGTTCGGCGTATTTGCCGTTTTCCGCGAGGAGTTGTTCATGGGTGCCTTGTTCAATGACTTTGCCTTTTTCTAACACATAAATACGATCCGCGTTTTGGATGGTGGAGAGACGGTGTGCGATGACGAACGCCGTGCGGTTTTCCATCAAATGATCGAGTGCGGATTGGATCTGGCGTTCGGTTTCGGAATCGACAGATGCCGTGGCTTCATCGAGCAGAAGAATGGGAGCATCTTTCAGAAGAGCACGGGCAATGGAGAGACGTTGTTTTTCGCCGCCGGAAAGTTTGACGCCGCGTTCGCCGACATTCGTATCGAGTTGTTTGGGTAGCTCACGGACGAATGGGTCGCCGTTTGCGGCGCTTAGGGCCTTCCAGATTTCCTCGTCGCTCGCCCCGCGTTTGGCCAGTTCAAGGTTTTCCCTGACGGTTCCATTGAAGAGAAACGGCTCTTGGGTAACGTAGGCGAGCTGGTTGCGGAGGGAGTTTTTATTGAGTGTGCCGATTTCGACCCCGTCGAGCAGGATTTCACCCGCATCTTTTTCGTAAAACCGCGCGAGCAGGGATAAGACAGTCGTTTTTCCGGCGCCGGTAGTTCCGACCAAGGCGATAGTTTGTCCGGGTTTTGCGGATATGGAAATATTTTCCAGAGTGGATTGATCCTGATAGGAAAACGAGACATTGCGGAATTCCACACTACCCTCGGAACGTCCTATGAATGGTTTGCCATCGGTCGCATGAAGCTCTTCCTCCGCATCGAGAATCTCAAAAACCCGGTCTGCGGCCGATCTGCCTGAGAGTAACATTTGATTGAGAGAATTGAGTCGGTCGATAGGTTCGTAAAAGAGCGAAAGAAAAAGGAGGAATCGTGTAAAATCGCCAAAACTCATTTGGTGGTTCATGACAGCCAAGCCTCCGAATGCCAGAACCAGCACGTATCCCGTGGTACGCAGAAAAGACATTCCCGGTGAATAGACTGCCCACCAGCACATCATTCTGAGGCTGGCTTGGCGAAGTTTTGCCGATGCTTCATTAAACCGGGTGTGTTCGACGGTCTCTGCGGCGTAGCTCTTGATTTGGCGAATTCCGGCAATGTTGTCATGCAGCAACGAGTTCATGTCCGAGGTAGCATCGCGTTGGTTCCGATATCGATCCCTCCCACAGGTGGAGTAGATCCACGCGCCGACTGCGAGGAGTGGAATGGGTAGGGTTGCCCAGCCGGCGACCACGGGATTGAGAATGTAGAGGTAGACGCCGATGCCGAGTACCTGCAGGATGGCAATGATTCCCTGTTCGATCCCGTCGATGAGGACACGCTCCATATTCGTCACGTCTTCAACGACGCGGGTCATGATATCGCCGGTGCGGCGGGTATCGAACCAACTGAGAGGCAGAAGTTGGATTTTACCATAGAGATCCGAGCGGATGTCGTAGATCACTTTTTGTTCGAAATGGTTATTGATGAAAATTCTCAAGCCATTTAGGCCTTCACGAATGCCGAATGCGACCAAGGTAAGCGTGACCCAAAATTGGAATTCCTCGTGCCGTGAAGGATTCGGAAGGATTTCATCAACTGCGTATCCCGTAATGGTTGGAAAGACAAAAAGCGCGGCAGTCATGCCAAAGGCACAGAAGAGCTGCAGGCTGGCCAGCATGGGATAGCGCCTGAGGTAGGAAAATACTCTGAGAATGGATTTCATCGGTAGCCGCGGACGCTTGGGGCAGGTGGGCAAATTGTAAAGCCAAGCTTTAATTCCAATCCGATAAAAATCAAAATTTTCAGCATTTTTGAGATTGCCGTCACCGGATTAGTCATTAGGCTGGAAACACTTTCAGATTTCATAGTCTTTAGAAACAAACCCATGGCGACAACTTTCAGCGTACTCACATTTATCATTCTCTGCGTATCGGCATTTGTTTCTTACAAAAACAATGAGCAGATGAAGGAAGAAATTGAGAAAAAAAACACGTCACTCAGAAACCTCAAAATCAATCAGGACGAACTGAAATTGAGACAAGGCATCCTTGCTGATTTGCGTGTCGAGATTCCCAAGATTCAGGAAGAGACAAGAGCGGCTATCGAGGAAGCGGGCAAATTGCAGGAACTTAACAACAAGCTGAAGGCTGATGTTGAGACGAAGACACGTAAAATCGCATCCAATGATCGTGAGTATGAGGAGACGAAAAACACGCTCTTATTAGTTGGCGAGCCAACCACGCTCATTTCCAAATCGAAAGACATGCGAATTCAATCCCAGGAGCTCGACGTGATTGTTGCTAAAAAAGAATCGAATCTTGCAAATTTGAATGCGGAGAACACGGCCGCGGAAGATTTGGGGCGGCGCTTGAAGGAAAACCTGGAAATCATTGGTCGCGGCAGTTCTTTGCCATCGTTGAAAACGAGAATTCATCACATTTATCCCAATTGGGGATTTGTCACCTTGGCGAGTGGTTATCAATCAGGCGTAACCGGTGGTTCTTCGTTGGATGTTTTACGTGATGGCAAAGTGATTGGTAAGCTCTTGGTAAGCACCGTCGAGAGAAATAGCGCATCTGCCAGTATCGTGCCGGATTCGATTGGCGAAGACACGACTTTAAGAGTGGGAGATCAGGTCGTTCCCACACCCGAGAAATGAGTCACTGAGATTCCAATCATTCCTTGAATCGTTCCATCATTTCCCATAAAAAAATTCCCATCACCATGAAATTTGCTTCTCTCATTCTCGCGATCGTCATTACCGCGGTGGCAGCATACTTTACGATCAGTCAGACTGAAAAATTTCAGGCGCTGCAAGATCTGAGGATCAACACGAACAATACCATTGTCATCGTCAGTGCAAACATTGACACGGCCTTGAAGGAAATCAAAGTTGAAGAAGGCAATCGTGAAACGGCATTGGGTGAGCGTGCAGTTGCTCAATCAAGCGTTACTAATCTGAAAGATGAAAATGGTTCGATTGAAAACCAAGTCGTTGGCTTGGATACGAAACTGGCGACTCAGGATACTCAGCTCGGTGAGCTCAAGCAAGTGGTGGAAGGAGTCAAGCAGGAGTTGGCTCAGGTGAACCTGGAAGTCACTCTTAGCACTCTCAATGATGATTTCAAAACTCTGACTACCTCGATTGAGGGCAAGCAGGGCAAGGACAAGGGTTTGGATGAATCGATCGCAAAAGATGAGAAAAAACTTGCTGACAAGCGCGCGGAAATCGATCGCTACAATGGCCGTATCCAAGCCCGAGACTTGCGTATTGCTCAAAATGAGATCGAGGCACGCGTCACGGCAGTTAACCACGACTGGGGATTTCTTGTGATTGGCGCGGGCTCGAATTCCGGATTCATGCCGGACACCAGACTGCTCATCAAGCGCGAGGGCCGTCTGATTGGCACCGTGAAACCCTCGGCCATCGAGCTGACCCAGACCATTGCTGATATTGATTTCAGTTCGCTATCCCCAGGAGTGCGTTTCCAACCGGGGGATGAAGTGATTATCGCCAAACCCGCTCCGAACTAGTATTATTTTCGCGATCATGAAACACTTGGCTATCCTGCTTTTAACTGCCCCGCTTTTTGTGTCATGTGCCGACCCAAAGCCAAAAAAGCCGGTGGGACCGGTTTCTGGCTCCAGTCAACTCCCGTGGAATCTCCCTCAGAAAGGCCAAGGTAGTGGCGCTTTTGGCATGATGCCGCAGAATCAGTATCGCCGCTAACCCAAGCGATATTCAATCCCTGTGATATGGGCTACCAGCGTGGATCGTTTCGATCCGATAAAGTTGTTCCATTAAGACAACGAGTGCGATTTCGTGTTGCAGGGTCATACTTGAGAGCGAGAGCATTAAATCACAATCTTTTCTCAACTCTGGAGTGTGTCCATCAGCGGCGCCGATCAGAAATGCGATGGTTTTGACCTCCCCCGCCATTTTCATCGAATCAAATGTTCTAGCGAGTTCCCGCGTGGTTGGGGTCTCCCCGCGTTCGTCCAAGGCGATGCGGAAACAGCCATTCGATGCTTGGAGCAAACGTTCCGAAACAGCTTCCTGCTCGCCGGCTTTGACGATCAGGAGTTCATAGCTTCCATATCGAGTAAGGCGTTTGATGTAATCATCCACGGCCATTTTCGCATATGGCAGTGCGGGTTTTCCGGCTACGATGATTCGGTATTGCATCACAAGAAACCTTGCGTGAAACGAGACTCACCTCCAGCTTCTTTTGTATTCAAGCGCAGGAAAGGTTTTCAACAGGTTTATAAAATGAGTGAAGTATATGAGGATCCCCAGATTTTGGATGAATATTTGCTGTTCCACTTCGGCAGGGGAAATGAAATTTTAGATCCGATGGTTCAATACCCCGAAGGTATGAAGCAGGCATTGGATTTTGCCGTGCGTACTCCGTCCCATTTTTCAAAGAAGCCGGTTGCCAAGGGTTTGGATCTGGGATGCGCGGTCGGACGTTCGACTTTCGAAATGGCTCGCCATTGCCAAGAGGTGGTAGGAGTGGATTTTTCGCATCGCTTTATCGCGGCTGCAAATCTTCTTAAGAACGAAGGTAAGCTGGATTATTCGCGCTTGGATGAGGGTTTGAAAAAGACCCATATGACGGCCCGGTTACCAGAAGGAATCGATTCCTCTCGCGTCAAGTTCATGCAGGCGGACGCCATGCATTTGCCTGCGGATCTCGGTTCATTTGATCGGGTTCACGCAGCCAATTTATTGTGCCGTTTGAGTGATCCGGTTTTGTTGTTGAATCGGTTTGGAGATTTGGTTGCAAGAGGTGGAGAGTTAGTCCTGGCAACACCATGCACCTGGTTGGAGACTTATACTCCGCGTGAAAACTGGCCCAGATCGAATACGTTTGATTGGCTGAGGGAGTATCTATCAGAAACATTCGACCTTCGTTCCGAGTGCGACGAGCCGTTTTTGATTCGTGAGACGGCGCGGAAATTTCAATGGACCCGCTCGATGATCACGGTTTGGAAAAGGCGATAGTCTCCGAATTACTTCTTTTTGCGGAGGAATGGAGGCAGATCGAGATCTTCACCGTCGATCACGTTTGGATTTTCACCTTCGAATCGCCCGCGAGGGGTTTTTTTGAACGAAAGTTCGTCCTGATCAACCGGATGTTTTGAATCCGTTTTGAGTTGTAAGGGGTTCGCGAGATCAACCTTCGGCTCTTTTGCGGAAGTTGCAGCAGGTTCACTGCGGATTTCAGCAACAGATGGCTTGGGTTCAGCTGACGTGATTTGAACGGGAGCTGGTGGCGTGATGACGGGGGGTGCGGGTTTCACCTCGGGTTTGGCGACCGGAGTCTCGGCAAGGGGGGAGGTTGGAGATTCCAATGAAATGAGTTCTGGCTCGGCGAAAGGGCGGTCGTGGGCTTTCTCCTTCGGTCTTTCGGCGGGCGGCGAATCGGCTTTTAGAGGAGGTGCGGTTTGATCAGAAGATTGAGTATCAGGTTTCAAATCCTGAGCTTGAACGGAAACAGGTCCGGTTGCTTTTGTTTCCAAATGATCAAAAACCTCATCGATCAATCTGGGTTGAGGGCGTTCCGGAACGATTTTATCAGGAAGCTTGAGAGTCGGTCTTTTCGGCTGAGGTGGCTCGATAGGGCTGGAAATATTTTTCGCAGCTTCCTGAGCGGTCTTTGCGTGGGAGTTTTGAGTCGAGCTTGTCAAAGCCTCCTCTGGCAGGGAGCTGATCAGGGTGATCGACAAGGCATCGCCCATCGAGGCATCAATGGCGGCTCCGAAGAGGATTTGCGTGTGCTCGGGGACGTGCTTTTGCAGATTTTGCATCAGCAGTTCGATTTCGAATAATGTGAGTGACTCGCCACCAGAGAGGTGAACAAGAACGCTTTGGGCATCTTTGAGAAGGGCTCCCTGATCGAGTAGTGGACTTGAAAGCGCGTTGCGTAGAGCTTTGGCAGCACGGTCTTTGCCATCGGCAATACCGGAACCAAACAAGCAGCGTGAGCGAGTGGTGCGCAAGGCGGTAATCAGTTCATCCAGTCCGACATGGATAAGTCCGGGTTTAACTACCAGACGGATCACGGCCTTGATCGACTCGGAAATCATTTTGTCCGCTGCGCCAAAGGCTTCGTGGATGCCTTGTTTGGCAAGTACGAGTTCCCCCATGCGGTTGTTATCGAAAGTGACGAGCGCATTGGAAAGAACCGCGAGTTGGTTGAGCGCGGTTTCTGCCTGTTCACGCCTCCGCGAACCTTCGAAGAGAAACGGCATGGTGGCGAAAACGATGACAAATGCGCCCTCTTCGCGGGCAATACGCGCAAGAATGGGGGCGGCCCCAGAGCCGGTTCCTCCCCCAAGTCCGACACACAAGAAAATGATTTTTTGGTCCTTCAGAGCAGCACGTACCTCCGCCTCTGCTTCCAGCACCGCCTGCTGGCCAAGGTCGGGATCACCGCCTGTGCCGAGGCCTTTGGTTAGATTCAAGCCCAGCTGGATCTTATCTTTCGAAAGTGATGCGCTTAGCGTGCGGATGTCGGTGTTTAGGGAAATCAGTTGTGCGCCTTCAATGCTGTCCAGAGCGATTCTTTCCAGCATGTTTGAGCCTGCTCCGCCCAGACCAAGGATTTTAACGGCTGAGGTGGGGATCTCTTCTTTGGGATCACGTGAATAGGAAATCATATTTCAAGTTTTTGAGGTTGTGGGGTAGGCTCGAACTCAACGGCCAAAAGGCCAAAATAGGCGCAGAATTTTTCCGAAAAATCCGGGGGGACGCTGTGTTTCGGTTTCAATGATTTGAGCGTAGCGAATGAGTCCAATCGCTGTGGCGAATTGCGGATCTTTGAAGGAAGGATGGGAGAGATCGTTGTTTTCGGGAGCTTCGGGGCGATAGATGTCGCGACCGAAGATATCGAAGGCTAGTTCTGAAAAACCGCGCATCAGCGAGGTGCCACCGGTTAAATAGATTCCGGCGCCAATCGACTCGACCGCATCTTTTGGAAGACGATCACGAACAAGCAGAAGGGTTTCCTCCAGACGTTGACGAATGACTTCATTAAGAATCGCACGTTTGACCTCGACATCCGCGAAGCCGTTTTCATCGGTGAGCCTGGCAATTCCCACGGAAAGAGCGGGATCGCTGGAAGCATTGCCCTCGAGAATTTTAAGTTTTTCCGCTTTGGAAAACGGCAACCCAGTGACGAGATGAATATCATTGGTGACATGGTCTCCACCAACAGGAATACAGCCGGATGCGGCGATGGATCCGTCCAAGTAAAGCGCGTAATCGGTCGTCCCGCCACCTATGTCAATGAGTAGGGCACCGCGCAGGCGCTGCTCGCGGTCGAGGGCCATTTGAGCGGTTGCGATGGGGGCAAATACGATGTCATCCACTTCCAACGGACATTCGCGTACGAGCTTGATGGAGTTTTGGATACGGTTGCTGATGCCGTGGACGATGTGGAAATCAACTTCCACGGTCTTAGCAAAAAGGCCGATGGGTGAGGCGGTCTGTTCGAGTCCATCAACCAAGTATCTGCGGACGATGGTGTGAAGCGAGGCATGGTCCGTAGGATATTGAACATCACGCGCCATGTCGCGGGCTTCCTCGAGATGTTCCATTTCAATGGCCTCGTGGTTGTTCGGTAAACGGAAAACCCCTCGATTGTTGACGCCCTGCATATGGGCGCCTGTGACCGAGAGAAAGACCGAGCCGATTTCGACATCACTGGAATCCTCGGCACGAGCAAGCGCATCTTTCAAACAGGCGCGCGCTTGGTGAAAGTCAGAGATCTCACCTTTTCTAACACCTGCGGATTTGGTAACGCCGATGCCGAGAATTTTGACCGCGCCATCGGGTTTGACCTCGCCAACGACGATACAGGTTTTGCTGGTGCCGATTTCCAGACCGACATGAATTTTGGTGCGGCGTGCCATGAGCTTCAGTTACGATTTAAAAGGGATTGGGGATCGTTGTTACGACGAGAGCCGGTATGTTGGGTAGCAGAACGAGCGCCGACCGGAATGGCGCGTGGAGGAGCCACCTCACCGCGGATGGTAATGGGGACATTTTGTTTGGGAATCAAGTTGATCGTTTCAACATCATAACCTTTTTTCTGCGCGTGGTGAAGAGCTTGGCTAAAACACTCGAGCTGCCGGCTGTGATCGTCGAGACTGAATGTGGCAGTTGTGCCTGAGCGGGTCGATAAGTTGATTGACCACGGGTTCGTTTGATAAATCGTGTCAATGATTCGGATGTCATCAGGAAAAATGGTGCGGAAGGCGTCAAGGAGTTGGACGCAACGGCGATATTCGGGGTGTTTCCATGTGGAATCCTCAAGGATGGGATGCTTGGGGTTGGCTTTGACACGGATGACCGGGAGATTCATTGCCAGCTCAAGCTGTTGTTCGGGGCAGGGATAGATGAAGCCCTTGTCATCGATAAGGAGCTGATTGACCTTGCGGGATGTCATGACCTGCTCTTCAGGGCAGGCGATCCATGCTTGGGGTCGACGGGTCGTGACTTCGAAAACCAAGCTGCCGGGCAACTCGCGTTCGATTTTCACATGCTCGATGGCTGGAGTCATCAATAGCTTTGTTTCCATCTCATCGATATCGAAATCGAAGATATTCGCGTTGAGATCGATGGCGAGTTGCTCAACCAAGCCGGACTCGTCGATGACATCGTTGGTGTTGAGCTGGATCGCTTGGAGGCGAAAATCAGGATTTTGGTGGAAGGTATATTGAATCGCCTCGCGCACCCCGTAGCTAATGACCAGCAATGCTGCGATCACGGCCGAGATTTTTGTAAAGAGCTTGAGCACGTCGAGAAAATTGAACCAAGCGATCCGCGGTGACATAACCTCGGATTTGAGCACCTTGACATGGTGCCTGTGGCGTCTGTTTTTCGATGTGAATTTTCGCATGTTTACTTGACTGCTATGCTTGCCGGGCGGAGACGTTTTTTGATTCCCTCATCGGTAAATCCGTCCACATTTCTCGTCGGTTCGCCACCTTTTAGGTAGGATATTAAACCCATCTTTAATGTCAATGCACTTAAAGGATGTGGAACGGTGATTTCTGCGGCAGTTTTTTACAAAATTTGAATTCCCCGCATTGCGATTGTAAAAATTCTTGCAATCCTTGCTATGACCCGCTTCATTCCGCGCACCTAGGACGGCTTGGCGATGAACGCTGAGCTCATCCCTTATAAAAAATGAGTGCTAAAACAGAAAAGCCAGCCATCGACCTCAAGTCGTATCAAGCCCACGAAGGAGACACCGGTAGTTCACCTTACCAAGTTGCCCTTCTTACCCAGAGAATCCTTGATCTCACGGATCATCTCAACCTCCACAAGAAGGATTTTTCCTCTCGTCGTGGACTTCTCAAACTCGTTTCCCAGCGTCGCAAGCTGCTTGACTATATCAAGCGCAAGAATGAGGAGAAATATCAGGAACTCATCAACAATCTCGGCCTCCGCCGCTGATTTCTAACCAATTTCGCCAAAGCAGCCACGGGAGTATCTCTCGTGGCTGACTGGCAAAAGGGGTGCGTGTGATTTAACCGTATCCTCGGGATTGTCCCGAAAACCTTGATAGCAAGGGCGGCACAGGGCTGCTCTGCTTTGACGTAAGTAAAAAGAAGAAATAAGAAAAATGAATATCCATTCCACAACGATCGAAGTCGGAACCAATCCGATGATCATCGAAACCGGCAAACTTGCCAAACTCGCCGATGGCGCAGTCACAGTCCGTTGCGGCGAAACCATCATCTTGGTTACCGCTGTCTCACAAACCAAAGTAAAACCTGGCCAGACCTGGTTTCCACTCTCCGTAGAATATAAGGAGAAAGCTACCGCCGCAGGCGTGTTCCCTGGAGGCTACTTCAAGCGTGAAGGTCGCCCTACCGAAAAGGAAATCCTCACCTGCCGCATGACCGACCGTCCCCTGCGTCCGTTGTTTCCCAAAGGCTACCTCTACGAAACCCAAATCGTTGCGATCTTGCTCAGTGCGGATGGTATCAACGATTCCGACATCCTCTCGATGAACGGTGCTTCAGCCGCTCTCGCGATTTCTGATATTCCCTTCGCCGGTCCAATCGGCGCGGTACGCGTGGGTCGTATCGATGGCAATTTCGTCATCAACCCGACTCACGAAGAGCGCGAAAACAGCGATCTCGACCTCATCTATGTGGGCAACAAAACCGACGTCATCATGATCGAAGGCCAAGCCGACGAGATCCCAGAGGAGGAATTCATCAAAGCCCTTCACTTCGCCCAAGCAGCCGTTCTCAAAATCGTGCAAGGCCAAGAAGAACTTGTCGCTAAATGCGGTAAGCCGAAGCGTGAATACGAACTCACCGTTGCGAAAGATAACCTTCTCGAGATCGCTTACGAAATCGCTGGTGACCGCATCGAAGACGCGATTTATGCCGCTTCTAAAGTTGAGCGCGGCAAAAAAGTCGGCGCACTCCGTGACGAAGTGGAAGCTGCGATCAAGCAACGGGCTCCCGAGGCAACCGACTTCGACGTCGAGCAAGCCTTCGAATACCTGCAGAAAAAAGCATTCCGCATTTCCATCATGGAAAAAGGAGTGCGTGCTGACGGACGTTCTATCGGTGATCTGCGCCCGCTTTACGGTGAAGTCGGAACTCTGCCACGCGTTCACGGTTCCGCCATTTTTGCTCGCGGCGAAACTCAAGCACTTGCCATCACCACCCTTGCGCCAGCTGACGAAAAACAACATTTCGACAACTACGCAGGTGGCGAAGACGAAAAACGTTTCATCCTTCACTACAACTTCCCTCCGTTCTCGGTGGGTGAATGCGGTCGTATGGGTGGCATCAACCGTCGCGAAATCGGCCACGGCTCACTTGCCGAGCGCTCGATCGAGCCAGTGATCCCTGCTGAGTCGGATTTTCCCTACGCGATCCGCGTTTCCTCCGAGGTCATGGAATCCAATGGCTCCACCTCGATGGCTTCGGTTTGCGCTGGCACCATGGCTCTTCTTGATGCCGGTGTCCCTCTGATCCGTCCTGTCGGTGGTATCTCGGTGGGTCTTGTTACCGATTTCAATGAAGACGGTTCGCTCAAGGCGCACAAGATGCTTCTGGACATCATTGGTTCTGAGGACTTCTACGGCGACATGGACTTCAAACTCTGCGGCACCGACGAAGGCGTCACGGGTTACCAGCTTGACCTCAAGCTTCCTGGTCTCCCGCTTTCCATGCTCGAAGAGGCGATCAAAATTGCCAAGGATGGCCGCACCAAGATCATTGCAAAAATGGCTGAGTCGATCGTCGAGCCGAAAGAGCTCAGCGCTCACGCACCACGCATCGTTTCCGTGAAAATTCCTGCGGACCGAATCGGCGAGCTCATCGGACCTGGCGGTAAAAATATCAAGGCCATCCAAGCAGAATCCGGCGCTGAGATCAACATCGAAGACGACGGTACCGTTCACATCTACGCTTCTAAACAAGCTGGATTGGATCGCGCGAAAGAAATGATCAACCGCATGTTCCAGGAAATCGAAGTCGGACAGACCTACACCGGCCGTGTTGTTTCGATCACTGCTTTTGGTGCGTTCATGGAAGTGCTTCCCGGAAAAGACGGACTCGTTCACGTCTCGGAGCTGGCTGAAGGCCGCGTCGAGAAAGTGGAAGATGTCGTCAAGAAAGGCGATCTGCTGACCGCAAAATGCCTTGGCGTTGATGAAAAAGGCCGCGTGAAAATGTCACGCCGTGCTTGGCTTCGCGACGAGAAAGCCAAAGAGGCGGAAGTGAATGGCACTCCTCTCGAAGAGGTCACAACTCCTCTGGTCTGATCAAGCATAAGGGATGAATTTCCCTTCGATGGATCATAAATTCAAACCGGCGTCCTCATAAGGGGCGCCGGTTTTTTTATCCTGAAATACAGAGGGATCTGCGCCGTGGTTTATCAGCTATCAATCACCGTCACGGTCAATCGTTTTCATCGTTTCGTTTGCTTTGTAGCAACCCGAAAGTCTAGTTTCAATCTGTTCCGGATTCGCTGACTCTTACAGGATGATCCTGCTTTTGGATGTCAGATTTTTCACTCGATCAAAAATCACTATCCGGATGAAGCTGATGATACTTGATGGCCTCCACAGCGACAGCAGCGGTGGTACCGAAAAGGGTTTCGATACTGGCGGTGCGTGGAACTTGCGCGGCGGGGCGGGACAGTCCGAGGATGAGTTGGCCGTAGTTTTGAGCACCTGCGAGGTGCTGCAGGAGCTTTACTGAAATGTGAGCAGCATCCAAGTTAGGGAAAACCAATACATCCGCGCCAAGTCGGCTGACAGCATCGGGTAGCTTGGTTTCGGCAGCAACCGGGTCGATGGCGACATCGGCTTGAAGTTCGCCATCGATATGGAGATCCAGCAATTCTTCCAACACTTGGTTTTGCGCGAGAGCCGTTGCAGCGGCGATTTTCTGAGCCTCTTGGGTATTTGAGCTACCTTTGGTGGAATGGCTCAACATGGCGATCTGAGGTGTCCTTCCGAGGAAATGCAGCGCGAGTTTGCCGGTTTCAATCGCAATGTTAGAAAGCTGGGAAACGTCGGGATGTGGAATCAGCCCTGTATCGGCAAGAAACAAGGGCCTGTCTCCTAGAAGCGGAAAATGCGGAGCGACCAACATCGTGACACCGAAAATACGCGCGTCTTTGTTGTTGGGTTTGATGTTTTGGAGCAGGGATCTAAAATAGTAAGCAGGGATTGCCTGATTGCCGCCGACGATGGCGTCCGCGTGACCGTATTGCACCATCATCGCACCGAAGCAGTGGGGGCGGGTGATGGTTTCCTCATTTACGAGTTGGGGATTGTCGCGGTAGCGTGCCATGTTTAGCGCGCGTTTGAGGAAAAGCGGGAGGTCTGAGGAGGTTTTCGGATCGATCACCCTAATGAAATTCATCGGGATATTGTGTTCCGCAGCAAGCGCTTTAATGCGCTGAGAGTTGCCGAGAAGAATGGGAGAAACCGCTTCAAGTGCTACAAATCGTGCTGCGACCTTGATGACTCGAATGTCTTCTCCCTCGGTAAAAACGACACGTTTTGGGTGGTTTCGGAGCTGCTCGACCAAGCGCTGTGTGACATCATTGAGGGTGGCAGGGGAGGTTTCTAGCATGAGATTGCGTCAAGATGTAAGGCGCTAGATTGAACCTTGTCGACACTGAATCAACAACCGAGATCAAGGAAATGAGAATTTCAACGTTGGTTGAAACGTGACATCTCGCGTTGGGCCTCACGAAGCTCGACCTTTTTCTTCAGATCCTGGCGTTGGTCGGAATGGGTTTTCCCCTTGCCGACCCCGATTTCGACTTTGACCCGGCGATTTTTCCAATAGATCCGCAGTAGCGGGAGGGAACAGCCTTTAATGGCGGTCTCGGCGGCGAGTTTGAGGATTTCCCGTTTGTTAAGCAACAGCCGCCGCGGGCGCTTTGCTTGGTGGTTAAACCACTCGCCGGCGGTTTGCCATGGTTGGATATCGCAACCGTATAGAAAAACCTGATGACCTTCCACGCGTGCGAAGGCATCGGAAATATTGATTTTTCCGGCACGGATCGATTTGACCTCCGTGCCCTTGAGTTCCAGTCCGGCTTCGTATTTGTCGAGGATGTTGAAATCCCGACCGGCCTTGCGGTTGGTGGCGATTTCGGCACTCATCGGCTGGAGGAATCAACCCGAAACGGGAGATTCCGGTTAGATCGCCATCGGCTTGTGCACGAGCTTGATCTTACCTTCGATGATTTCAGTAAGGGCAATATCGGCCGCGCCCATGCTTGGGACGGTTGGAATCAGAGGTGAGCGCCCGCTGTTGAGCTGGCGAACCCTTTGAGATACAAGGTTAATAAGGACCAGTGGGTCGGTGACAATTTCAGAAGCTTGTTCGACGAGTTCGCTTTTCATAGTGGAGCCGGGTAGTTGCGAGGTGGGCCGTGTTTGCTCGAAAGAAACGAGATTCTCAGGATCATGGGACATGGCGATTTCGCTCAAAAGAGGTTATAAAGTCGGAGACGGGCTGGGTTTGAAACCAGAGACCGAGCTTTTTTGCAAGAGCAAACTCTCTTGTGGTGCCGAAATACCCATAATTTTGCTAAAAACCTCGGTGTTTGGGTCAAATGAGAGGATTTTCGCATTTTAATTTTGGGAAGGAAGAAAAGTCCCGATCTGCCGTCCAAAGTTTTTTGACTCCATGATGCAGGCAAATGGCTGCAATTCGTGCGTCGTGGATTTTGGCGCCCCGGACTTTGCCAGCTTTCGCTAGCGAGGAGAGAAGTTCAAAATAGCTGGGTCCTTCACCTATGAATCTGAGCGCGACACTGGAAGACCATGCTTCTATGGTATCGAGGGCGATGTTAAGTGGAGTAGGGGGATCGTAAATTTTTGGATGTGTCACAATAGCGATGAACTCGTGGACACATGGCCACGGAATGGCCCAAGGAGTACCTGAATCAGCAAGTTCCG
Organism: Prosthecobacter debontii; assembly: GCA_945873125.1. Taxonomy (GTDB): domain Bacteria; phylum Verrucomicrobiota; class Verrucomicrobiia; order Verrucomicrobiales; family Akkermansiaceae; genus Luteolibacter. Next base: position 20,585 of record CAMCBV010000010.1, on the reverse strand, counting down.
TGATAGTAGCCAAGGCTTTTATATGCCAGGGAGAATCTTCGCGATGGGCGTAGACTAGCAGATTGGTATCTACCGCAATCATGGATAGATAGTGTTACGAATCTTCTCCCACGGTGCGTCCTCGAATTCCGGTCTCAAACCCTTACCTTTAAAAACCACAGGTTTGATTTTAGGAGCAGAAACAGGCGCGTTTAATGAGGTGGCGAGGGATTCTTCCAATAAGGCGCGCAGCGTGATCCCCTTTTTTTTGGCACGTGCCTTTGCGCGCAAAAGCAGATGATCAGAAATCTCTATGGTTGTCTTCATATGGGTAACCATATTTTATAGGGTCGATGTAGTCAATCTTACACTTTTTTCCAGCCAATCAGGAACTCACTCAGCCGCCGCGAGGGTTTTCTGGAGGGCTTGGCGGTAGGAGCGGAGGGATTCTGTGGGATTGAGGGCGAGGGCTTTGTCGATGGCGGCAAGGGCTTCGGTGTAGCGGGATTGAGAAACGTGGAGGCGGGCGAGTTCGACGAAGGCTTCGTAGGCGGTTGAGGAATCCGCGCTGGCACGTTCGAACAGAAGCTCGGCGGAATCCGCTTGCTTCGTGTTGGCCAAATGTTTGGCGAGGGTGAGGAGAGCCTGTCCGTCGGTGGGGTCTTCTTGGGTAAGCTTGCGAAGTAAGGCGACACCGGCGGCGACGTTTTCGTTGGAGGCGATAAGGTAACGGGCTTTTGCAATATTGAGTGAGCGGCCGGGCTTTTCGGATTTGGTTTGTTCAAACAGGCTTTTCACAAGTTTCCAATTTTCCTGTGAGCTTGCGGTTTGGATCAAGCGCAGGATGGCTGAAATGGATGGCGGGTTTTCTTTGTTAGAAAACGCCGCATCTATGGCGGTTTGAGCGGAAGTGTTGCGATTCGCGCGAAGATGGAGATCGGCAAGCAACAAAGTCGGATCTGCGGAAAGCGATTTGAGACGGAAGGGGAGTTCGAGAGCTTTGACGGCTTGATCTGGCTGCTCGAGTTCGAGGTGGATGTTTGCTTTGAGAACCGAGTAGGATGACTCCGATGGGCGCTGGCGGATGACCTCTTCGAGGAGTGCGATGGCTTCGGATTTTTCTCCGAGATGTTGCAGGCATTGCGCGGTGCCGGCTTTCCATTCCGCAACGTCAGGCTCGGTGACTTGGGCCAAGCGGTAGGCTTGCAGTGCGCTGGCGAACTCCTCGCGGGAGAGTCGGCAATAACCGAGCAGGCCGTAGGTTGATCCTTCGGAATCACCGAGACGGATGGCCTCGGTGAGGTGGGTCAGGGCCTTTTCTAGATGGTTTTCACGCACCAGAGCGAGAGCGAGATTGTGATGGGCACGGCGGAACGACGGGTAGGACTTGAGCGCGGCTTCGTAAGCGAGAATCGCATTTTTCATTTCGCCGGATTCGAAGTAGAGATTCGCGAGGTTGAAAGTCAGGGCGGAGGAGGATCTGGTCAGTTCATTCGCTTTAAGTTTTTCCAAAGCGGCGGCACGCTTGTTTTCTGCCATGAGTTTTTGGATTTCGACCAGAAGACCGCGTTCTTCGCTCGAGACGTTGGGTTCGATGCGTGCTTCGATGCGGTATGAGCCGTTAAAGGATTTCAAGAAGGCCTCATCTTTCCAGTAAGAAGTGGAGAGGGGAAGGGGTTCGGCAGCGAAGGCTGGAGATGCGGTGGTAAAAAATGAGAGAACCACGCATGAACACAGAAGAACACAGATGAATTTGGAAAAATCGAACCCAGAAAGCATCGTGATACCATTGATGAATGTTCTCTTATTTGGGGATAAATACGAATGGCTCATAATCGATAAGTTCTAACAAAAATTATTTTTCAATCACGATGGGCCATTGCATGATGGCTTTCACCGCTTGACCTTTACGTTTGGGTGGAGTGAAGCGTGCGCTGAGTGCGACGTTTCGTGCGGGTTCGACGAGTTCCGGATGGGTGGAGGAAATGACACGGCGGACTTTGACAGAGCCTGTCAAGGAGAGCTCGACTTCAAAAGTGACCGTGCCTCTTTTCACGCCTTTGTTTGCAAGTGAAGAGGGAAAAGCGGTCAGGCCATGGCTGAGCAGTCGCGGAATGTCATCAAGCTCACCTGAGGAGTAATGGGTTTTCTCAACGGGTGGCAGAGTGGTTTGAATGGGAGTGGAAATTTTCGGATGAGTGTTCGCATCCGCTGGGGCGACTGGCAGTTGAGCAGGGGCGAGATCGGCAAAGAAATTTTCCACGGGTGCGGTGATGTCCATGGGGATCCGCGCTTGCGGGACCGGCACACGGGTGGGATCCGGAAGGGAGCTGACTTCGGTGAGAGTTGGTGGCGGTGGTGGGGATTCCGAAGGTGGTTCCTCCATCGGAGGTGAAGGTGGTGGCGGCTGAAAGATGACCGTCTCTACATCACGAATGATGAGATCAGGTGCGATCGGTTGCGTTGTAAACAAGCGCGCCACACCCAGCACCGCGAGGAGAATGGCGGAAGCGGCAATGCCAATGATGGTGGAGCGAAGGTTCAAACTTTAAATTTTAAACTCTAAAATTCAATTTACCTATACCGCGTTTGCAGTTGAGGAGCGAATAATAATGTGGTTTGGAGATGGTATGATTTGGTGAATAAAGAATTGTTGAAAAGGCCGTCAGTCACTTGAAGTTTAGAGTTTAAAATTTAAAGTTTTCAGCGTTCGGTCGCCAGCGAAACGGATTTGGCGCCGGCGAGTTTTGCGGAGTCGATGACTTTGACAGTGGCTTCGGTAGGTGTGGACGCATCGGCGCGGATAATGACGGGTGAATCCGGCATTTCCTCCAACAGTGCTGCGACAACCGCACGAACTCCGTCTTGGCCGATCTCACGTCCACCTTGCCAGACACGCGATTCAGTTGTGACCGCGATGAGGATGGCTTGGCGATCGAGGTCCTCCGAGGTTGCGGCACGGGGTTTTGAAACTTCAACTCCGGTTTCTTTCACAAAGACCGTGGTCACAATAAAGAAAATCAGCAACAGGAAGACGACATCGATCAGGGGAGATATATCGATGCTTCCGGAGTTTTCCGTACTGGTGCTGTGGCGGAATCTGCGCATGAGGGTTGAGTTTAGAGTTTAGAGTTTAGAGCAAGGTGGGTGTGGAGTTGTTTCTGAAGTTCGAGGTGGGTGGTTTCGGTTTTGCGCTGGAGCAGGGCGAGGAGGAATGCAGCAGGGATTGCGATCACTAATCCGGCTTGGGTGGTGACCAGTGCTTTGGAAATGCCGGTCGAGATGGTATCGATGGGTGCGTCATTTCCTGCAGCCATACCCGAAAAAGTGATCAGCATCCCGGCGACCGTTCCTAGGAGGCCTAGCAAGGGGGCGGAGGAAATGAGCACGGCAAGGAAAGGCAAGCGGCGCTCAACACATGCCATTTGATCGAGTTCGAAGGCTGCATAGGAGCGTTGGATCTCACGCGCTGTTGGTGTGATTCCTTTCGATGCCGAGCCGTCCCCGACGAGTGTTGGTTTCACCCAATCCTTTTGAGCGAGGGCATATCTGGTGGATGAAAGCATACGCCATGCTTTGAACAAGATCGCATAAATTGCGATCGCAAGCACCAGCAGCGCCCAAAGCGTGAGGCCGCCTTCGTGCAGAGTTTGTTGGATCGCTTGTTTCAAGATTTTAAATATTAAATTTCAAATCTCAGAGAAGAGATGTGAGAGGCAATCAGTTTTTTATTAGAGAAATCCATGTGGATATCAGAGTGACGTAGTGGCGCGTTTCGATTGGAGAAATCGAGGTTCAGAGTTTGAAAATCAAGGTTTGGCTCTGAGACCGTTGACGAAGGAAAGTCCGAGGCGTTCGGTGGTTTGTACGATACCTTGAGCGCGGCGTGAAAGGAAGGCATGGAGGATGAGTGCTGGGATCGCGACGACCAGGCCGAACAAAGTTGTGATTAGCGCTTCGGAGATGCCGCCAGCGAGGGGTTTGGGGTCGCCAGAGCCAAAGAGGGTGATGAGATTGAAGGTCGCGATCATGCCTGAAACCGTTCCGAGCAAGCCGAGAAGAGGGGATGTCGCGGCCGTGACCGCGATGACCGGAAGCAGTGAGGACGCTTTGCTCTGTACGGCCATGAGTTGCTCGTAGAGAGTTTCTTCCACAAGGTCCGTAGAGTTTTCCGAAATACTTACCAGTTTCACCATGACCGCCCCAGCTGGATGATTCGGTTCGCTGGCGAGTTGGAGTGCCTTGTCGCGGTCGCCACTGCGGAGAGAGGCGAGTATGGCGGCAATCCATGCATCGGTCGGTTGAATCAAGCGGGCGAATTGTGAGAGTTTCACCAAGCCGAAGGCGAGTGAGAGTAGCGCAAGAAACATGATAGGCCAGACCCAGAGTCCGCCTTTACGAACCATATCTGGAAACCCGGCGTCGATTTCATCCATCGCACGCGCATTGCCACCGGTGGGGTCGAGCGGAAGAGAAACAGATTTTCCTGAGATGAGATCGGTAAGATCCGCCACGTCTCCGGGAATGTAGCGTGGGACATCGTTGGACTTGGAGCGAATGATATCACCGCCAGTGGTTTTATCGCTGGAGAGAAAATAAGCAACGGGTCCGCTAGCAGCGAGGGTGCCTTCGTGAATTTCTCCGTATGGATCAGCGGCTTTTCCGGGGGTGGAGGAGCCTCCCAGAAGGTGTTCGAGACGAGTGATGGATGCATCGAGAATGCCAAGACGCTGATTTAGTGAATTGGCAGGATTAGTGATTTCGGCAGCGAGTAGTTGGGAATCGATTTCTAGTTCCGGGGTGCCGGGATTGGCGAGTGTTGCGGTTTTTAGCGCATGGTCTTTCAGCAGGCCGGAAAGATATGTTGCGTCCTGGCGGCGCGTGGAGAGATCGTTTTGGAGTTGGCGAATTTCTTGCGCGCGATCCTCTTTGCTCAGGCGAGCGATTCTCACCAAGCGGCGTTTTTCTAACAGAGATTGTTCTGTTTCCCTGAAATCTGTGTTGAGCTTGGGTTTCTCTGCCGCGATCGCTTGGCGGGTTTTTTCGAGATTGGAGAAGGCTTGTTTGAGGTCGATCTCCGCTTGTTTGAGAGCGGCGGAAATTTCGTTTTGCGCATGGAGAGACGATGCTGCCATCGTAAAGACAAGCAGGCAGCGGCGGAGGGATACTAAGTTGGAAAATTGCATGGTCGTTGCCAGTTAGCGGATTTCCAATGGTAGGGTAACCATGGTTGGGGGACGTTTTTTATCGAGAGATTCAAGCGCGGCAGTGAGGTCCGGACGGATCTCGGGTTTTGCTTTCCATACCCATCCATCAGCGCCGGGCTGACCGATACCGGCTTGGTCTTTGCGATCCATATAAAATGCCTGGGCCAGACCGAGGTAGAGAACTTCGACTTCGCGGCCTTCGCGGATTTCTGTGGTGCGGGTGAAGCGGCGGTTGAATTGCTCGGCTTTGGTGATAAGGGCGAGAATGGAGCGTAGAGCATCGCGCGGTTCATCCGTGGGTTTCCATGCGCTGAGAGTGGCAAGCTCGACTTCAGCTTCTTTGACTAGAGGCTGTGGGAAACGCTTGGCGAGACTTTTGATGAGTGGAAGATTTCTGGAGACCGCTTCGGTGGTCAGGCTACGCGCTTGTTTCAGTGCGGCGATCTCAGCTTTGATTTCCTCGGCCGATTCGACATGGCCGGGAGCGGATTGGCCGGCTTGGCTGAGTTCTTCATCCAAAAGCTTAAGCTCGCGGGAATGCAGATCAAGCAAGGCGGCAAATTCATCCTTCCGGGCTTTCCAATCAAGGCGCTCTTGAGACTCGGTGGTCTGAACATCGACAATTTTGGAAATCGTTTCACGTAACTGGATGACGGCCGCGTTCTCGGGTTCGGCATAAACCCATGAACAAGTGGATAAAAAAATGAATAAGATGGCGCGGGACATGGCTCGATATTCTGATCATTTCTTATTGGGATTAAGTCTTAAATCAGAGCTTGGATGTTGGTAGATATTGGCCTTGGGTCAAATAAAAAGAACGGTTTTAGGGGTGCGCTGCTCATGCTGGGATTCACGGCAAGGGTAAGGATATTCCCCATGGAAAATAGCGCATTCAGTCGTTAGTCTGTAATTATGAAAATCAATTTAACAACTATCGTCTTTTTCGCACTCGCTGCAGCGGTTATCGCATTGATGACCTCAGGATGTGGCACATTACACGGTTTTGGATCGGATGTCCGTTCCGCTGGGCGACACATTGAGCAAGCAGCCCATTGAGTGGTCTGAGAGCGCCCTAGCAGCGTTCTGGAAATTTCTGTTTCCAGATTTTGAGCGAAGACTGAATTTCTTCGGATTTCTGGGATGGGCTTAGCTCCCAGATGAGGGGGCAATTGGCGGGAAAATGTGTAAGGAGGGCTGAGTAATTGAGCGAGCCGGTAAACGGGGTGCGGTGATCGCGCGCGGGCCATTCGACATCGTGCACATGTCCGCCGATGAGGTGTGGTGAAATGGTTTCCAGCCATGCTTCATGATCGAGGAGACCCAGATTGTGTTTGAGTTGTACATGGCCAAAGTCATGCCAGTAGCCGATCCATGGGTGGTCTTTGAAATGCTCCTGAAGTTTCACCATTTCGCGTTCATTGGGCATGTCCTCAAAACGTGAGCGAGATTCGACCGCGAGCTTGATTTGGTATTCTTCCGCTTTTGGAGCGAGTTCTTCCAGCGCTTCAATGGCGCGCCGGTAGTAAAGAGCGGAGAGCTTTTCCCGCTTCTTGATGAACTCGATTTTTTGTTTGATGAAACGTGGCTCGTGTTGCTGGCCGGCGGCGACTTGTTCGGTGAGAGGCTTGGTGAATTTTTTGGGATTGAGAGGTGTCGATCCCATATGAAGGACAATATAACCGGCGTTGAATTCGGCGGCGAGTTCGAGTGTTTTCAGAGTCATGTCCATGGCTCTTTTACGATCGGATGCGCGGTGCGATGTATATTCGTAGGCATCAGGTGCATCGATCATGACTTCGACCGGTGAGGGGAAATAATTGTGTAGCCCGGAGCATGTGAATTTCCCCGCGCGGTATGCTTTCCTTATGCCCGGAAGCTTGGCAATCGTCATGCCATGGGAGAGTTCGATGACGGAAAATCCCAGATCCAGAATTTCATCGATCATTGACTCGCCATCGGTATGGCGGGAATTGTTCCAGCAGGTTGAGAAAGCAAGCATCTGGGAAACTCTAAATTCTAAAGTTCAAACATCAACCAAAGAGAAAATCCGAGGAGTTCGAATGATATGAATGACATCAGCCGCTTGGAAAAAGAATTCTCTTTAAAGATCTAGGTTGGATTTTTTCAATGACCCACGGCTGATTTTTTCAGTGGGGGCTGGGATTAAATCTTGATGCTGTGTCGTGCCCAGAAAGTGAGCAGATCATTTGTGCTTCCCTTGAAAACATTACGCTCCATGGGACTTGCCAGATCACCCAAAAAGCGAGGGCTACGCCAGGCGGGAGTGTCATAATGTTTGGCTTTGGATCTGCCATTTTCCCAAATGACACCGCCGTATTGCCACATGGACCAGTTGTTCCAGATGCCATACTGCGCTTTGAGTGAATCAGGGGTCAGCCCACCGCCGGCCATCACGCGTTCGGTTCCGCCCGGGCTGTAGAGTGCGAGCCAGTAAGGAGACTGCCGGATGATGTTTTTTTGTGCTGACGTAGCGCGACTCAAGCGGACTCGCAGACCATCGCTGTTTTCAAGATACGTTACGGGGTAGATACCGGTGCGTTGGTGGACGCGCTGGATAAAGTCAACCAAACGATCCGGAGTGGATTTTGTGTCGAAATCCCCGACCAAGAGAATCTGTTTGCCTGACAAGCCGCGCGCGCGGGCAATGGCTTGGACGCGACTGACGAAGCGATCCGCCTGGATGGCGGCGGGTTGGTCCATGGTGACGAAATGATAGGCGCCGAGCATCATTCCCTCGCGGTTTGCGGATCTTAGGAAATCGCCAAATTTTTCATCGAGCAGCGGGCCTTTCGCGGAGCGTGCGATGAGTGCCAAACCACCATTTTTCCTCAAAGCAGATACGTCATGCTCAGAGAAGCGACTGCCGCTACGTTGTGTTTCTTTGGGATCCCAACCAGAGACATTCAGGACCAAGGGAGAACGAGAAACACTGGTTCCGCCAAATCCGTTTCCACTCCCCATGAAGGGCGAATACGCCGTGTTCCGACGTTGAATCTCGGGCGCCTGGCCACCGCATTGAATCAGAAATGGAATCACCAAAAGAAGGCTGAGAAAAGATTTCATATCGGGTCTAGTATGGGTCGCGATGTCACATTTTGAAATCCTCACCGAGGTAGTATTTTCTTGCGATGGGATCATCAACAAGTTCGTTGGATGCCCCTTCGAGAATCACGCGTCCGTCATGAATCAGGAAGGCTCGGTCGGTGATGGACAGAGTTTCGCGAACGGAGTGATCCGTGATGAGGATGGCGAGGTTGTCTTTTTCCCTGAGCTCGCGGACGATGCGTTGGATGTCTTCGACAGCTATTGGATCGATGCCTGCGAAAGGTTCGTCAAGCATCAGCACCTTGGGATCGGAGCAAAGCGAACGAGCGATGGCGAGTCGGCGTTTTTCTCCACCGGAAAGCGTGATGGCATGGGATTTTGCGAGCTTGGAAATGTTGAAGCGCTCCAGAAGTTGGTGAGCGCGATCCATTTGATCGCTGCGGGAAAGACCGGGTCGGGTTTCAAGAATGGCCAGCAGATTGTCGAGGACGGAGAGTTTGCGAAAGACGGATTCCTCTTGGGGTAGATATCCGAGGCCGCGTCGCGCGCGCTGATGCATGGGAAGCTTCGAGATATCCTCACCGAGTAGGTGAATGCTTCCGTGTTCTGCAGGGATCAGGCCGGCAATCATATAGAACGATGTGGTTTTTCCTGCGCCGTTGGGACCGAGTAGTCCGACAATTTCCTTGGGTTGAACCGTGATGGAAACATCATTTACCACCACGCGGCCTCCGTAAGATTTTTTCAATCCCTCTGCCGCAAGAACAGCTGTATCGACGTGATTGCATGTGGAGCCGGGTTCGTGAGTCATATGAATCGTCTTAAATTTAAACTTTAAACCTCGGGTATTAGATTAGCGCCCGTTGAATTTGAGGTTGCTGCCGCCCCCTTCCCATTCTCCCAGAGTGGAAAAAGAACCGTTGGTGAGAATGCGGAGCGTGAGGTTGGGTTGTTTGGCACGGGCGTAAAAGTTGCCCTGTTTGACCCATGGGTATCGTTGGCTGATGATAATTTCTTCCTTTGGCACATCGTAAGTCAGGATTCCTCCACTGGCTTCGACGGGTTCCTTGCCGGCGACACTTTTCTGAATGAAGTGTACGGTGCCGGTCGCGATGATTTTCTTGACATCACCGAAATTTGCCGCTGGACCGGATGCGCCTGGTTTCTTGACTGCCTTGTTTTTGTCGTCCTCTTTTTTCTCGGTCGGAGCAGCTTTTTTTGGATCCTTTTTATCAAAAAATACTTTGAGCTCGTCCGCTCCTTTGAGGGTGAAGCGCGGGTCGGAGACTGAGACATTTTTCAGATAAACGAGAACTCCTTCCTCGGAGTCAAAATACATGCCGCCATCGCACTTGATCACCGTGTCATTTGGTCCTGGAGCGATTTCAAGGGGAGAACCTTCAGAGGGCGCCGGCTCGCTGGAAATACCTTTCAGCTCTGCTGATTTTACAAAACCGTGGGCATCATCGGAGGCTTTTTTCGCAGCGGCCAGATCCGCTTGGAGCTTGGCTTGGGTCTCTTCGTCTTTGGCGTTGAGTTGTGGTTTGACGGTAACCGCAGAGGTCTTGATCTCGGCAAGTTCCGCTTCGGAAACAGCAGCGGGCGGTGCGGCAATGGTGAGAGAGGGAGCGAGGCACACAGCGAGGAGGGCGGCGGTTTTGGTAGTGGTTGGACGCATTGAGGTGGTGGGTTCTGAGTAGGAAATCCATGTGGTGGAGGGGCCGATGAGAAAGCCTTGGCTTTTTTGAAGAGCGTAAATCAGCCCACTGCCTTTGGCTACAAGACGGTCGGTGGTGATTTCAACCGGTTCATCCGCGCGCAGCCGATCAGTGTGTGGATTGAATACGACTTTACGGAGTTTTATCTTTCCACGCAGGGTAAGATCCGGCTTGTAAAATTTGATGAGGACGTTTTCACCCTGAATTTTCTGCGGGTTGATCCGTGTCATGACTTCCGCTTTGAGATCGCCGACAAGAACGCGATCTTTATCGTAACGAGGAAGCAGGACTTCATGTAGCACGCTGCCATCTGGCAGCAGGGACATGGGATTTTTCGCCGCTTCGGCAACGGGATCTCTGGCGTATGTAATACCAGCGAATAGCAGAAGGATGGAAATGCGTAAGATCAATGGTTGTAATTGATAGGATGTAGAGAGATTAGCCAGTCGAAAAATGGAGACAATCATGGATTTTTGGGAATGGCGCGACAACAAAAATAACGGATTATATGAAAGCAAGGGCAAAGGAGGAGTTGATTTGCGGCACGGACAAGGCGAAGCTCCGGCCATGAAACCAAAGGTTGGCGACATGGCGCCGGATTTCCATGCAACAGTTGTGAATCGGGAAGATGATGCCCGGGTGTCGCTTTCAGATTTGCGCGGCGAGCGGGTGGTGCTGGTTTTTTACCCGAAAGACAACACCCCTGGCTGTACGATTCAAGCGTGTTCGTTGCGTGAGCATTGGGATGAGATTAAAGGCAAGGCGCGGGTATTTGGTGTGAGCGCGGACAGTGTGGCAAGTCACCGGAAGTTCATTTCAAAGAAAAATCTACCCTATCCTTTGATCGCGGACGAAGATAAGCAGATCGTCAATGCCTATGGTGTATGGGTTCAAAAATCCATGATGGGAAAAAAATTCATGGGGATCGAGCGCAGCACATTTGTCATCGGTGTGGATGGAAAGATTGAGGCGGTATTGGAAAAGGTCTCGCCGTTGAGTCACACGGAGCAATTGTCTCAAATTCTCGGATAATGGATCCTTCGTCTCACAAACAACCGGCGGATGTGGGTTTCGCCACGATCGCGATCGCGTTGATGGGTATCGGTCTTTCGGCTGGGCTCAATTATTTGGGAATGGTCGGGCAGTTGGACAACTGGATCATGGAGGTGGTGGTAAAGCCCGGATTTTCCGTCCCGGAACAATCGTTGAATCCCTATCTGATTTGGGCTGTGACAATTGTGTTGGTGCCGAGTTTGACGGCCGTGATGTTGAATGTGTCGGGTGGTTGGCGGCGCCTTTTGATCTGGGTGCTCGCGCTGATTGTCACTTTTTTCTGGGTGCCGGTATTACTGCTGGCAGCCTATGAACCTGAAATTGGCGTGGCTTTGGTGGGGCTTTTGTGGTCCGGTTGCTGCGCGATGGTTTACTCCACGAATCATGAAATGCCCGCAGATCTAATAGATCAAAACCCTGCCAAACAAGACGATGCCAAGAGCTGATTTTCCGGATCCGGTTGGAAATCTGATCACCGAGCTAAAACAGCTTCCGGGGGTGGGTCCGCGTAGCGCGGAACGAATCGCCGTTTGGCTGCTTCAAAACAAAAAGGCGGAGCCGATCAGGCTATCCGAAGCTCTAGTTCACGCCCACGAAACCATTGTTCCGTGTCCGGTTTGCGGATTTTTTGCGACCCGTGAAATTTGTGAAATCTGCGCGGATGAGAAACGCGACGAGTCGTTGTTGTGTGTGGTTGAGCAGGCGACCGATGTTCTTCCTTTGGAGCGCGCCGGGGTTTTCAAAGGCAAGTATCATTGCCTGGGGGGAAAATTATCGCCCTTGGATCGGGTTTCTCCGGAGGATTTAAATATTCCTCAGCTCCTGCAGCGAGTGGATGCCAAAGATGGAAATGTGGAAATCATCCTCGCACTGGGTGCGGATGTGGAAGGCGAGGCAACCTCGAATTATCTGGCTGACATGTTGCGTGGAAAATCCGCTAAAGTCACTCGGATTGCCCAAGGCTTGCCAGCCGGAGGCGGGTTGGAGCATGCAGATGAGTTGACATTGATTCGCGCACTGCAGGGTCGGCGGGATTATTAGTCGTAGGACTCAGTTCTTGCTCAATTTTCAACCTGAGGATAGCTTGTGCGATGATGTTTTCAAAAAGTTTTGTCCAGGTTCTCGCCTCGATGGTTTTCCTGAGTGGCCTCAATCTTTATGCTGCCTCGATTCCTCGCTCGATCGAGCCTTTGCTCAAAGCAGGGGATAGCTGGAAGATGACCCCAGATGATTTTGAAAAAATCTTCACAGAGAACAATAACAAGCTCTATGTCTGGCTGACTTTGGATCGAACCCGGGCGAAGCTGAGCCGCAGACTTTATGGTAACATGGAAATTGATCTCACGGCATTTGATGGACAAGTTCCTGTTCAGGAAGTGACCGTTGATTTTGCGGGCGGTCGGCTGAATCTAATTACGGTCTCGATCTACAACCGTGCCGATAGCGGACAGATTACGACAGACGCTTTTGCCAATCGTTTTAAAACGGCAGGCAAAAAGGTGGGTGAACTTCTGGTCGCGAAGCCCCAGCGCCGCACTGCGGATGCAAAAAACGGTCTTTTGACAGAGGGTTATTCATGGAATTCCAGGGAGACGGGAGTGGCGTTGTTAGAGTATAACGAAGGCGCCTTGGAAAAGGCGGATCGTGAGTTTTTAAGGCTTCGTATCGCACGTCCGGATGCGGTGGGTTCCTTGGCGGCTTCCATGAACAATACCCGGGGTGGAGCAGCTGCCAAGCTCGGTGATTTTCCCAAAAACATCAAAAAAGAAGCGAACGGAGATGTTTTGATTTCCGGGATGCCTATGGTTGATCAGGGTGACAAAGGTTACTGCGTTTGCGCGAGTGTGCAGCGAGTTTTTGAATATTATGGCATCGGCGCGGATATGCATCAGATCGCGCAAATTTCTGATGCGGATCCGCAAAGGGGTACCAGCACATTGATCATGGCGAAGGAGCTGGATAAGATCGATTATCGTTTCAAAACCCGCCTCGACATTGTCGGCATGGGACAGCCAATGACTGAAGTGGAAGTGAAAAAGGGCGAATACTTCATAGGGAAACCCGTTGATGAACGTAAGTTTCTCAAAGCAATCCAGAGCTATATTGATAGCGGCTTACCCCTGCTTTGGGCGCTTGAGCTTGGCAGATATCCGGAAGTTCCTCAACTCAATCTGCAGGCTGCGGGTGGTCACATGCGACTTATTATCGGCTACAACGACAAGACCCGAGAAATCATTTTTTCCGATTCCTGGGGCGCGCGCCATGAAGCCAAACGCATGAAAATGTCGGATGCCTATAAAGCATCCCACGGACTCTTTGTTCTTAAGCCAACGATCAGGTGAATGAAGGAAAGCGTTTGATGGCTCTCTTCGGATTAAGCCAAGATTTGGTCTAGGACGTAAGGCAGGATGCCGCCGGCGTTGTAGTAGTCGACTTCAGCCGGAGTATCCAGACGCACTTTGAGCGGGATCTCGATCTTGCTGCCATCGGGTTTGGTGGCAGTCAGGGTGGCGGATTGCATCGGTTTGAGTTCGCCGGCGATACCGGTGATATCAAATTTCGCGTCTGCAAGGTCTTTGACTTGATCGTAGTCTGCTTTGTCGATGAAATTAAGCGGGAGAACGCCCATACCAATCAGGTTTGAACGGTGAATCCGCTCGAAGGATTTCGTGACAACGGCCTTCACTCCTAACAGGCGCGTGCCTTTTGCGGCCCAGTCGCGGGAAGAGCCCATGCCATAGTCCTCACCGCCGATGCAGATGAGTGGCGTGCCTTCTTGCTGATAAGCCATGGAGGCATGGTAGATGAAAGTTGGAAACGCGCCGTTCAATGATGCGATTTGCTGATCGGGTTCTGAAACTTCCTTGGCTCCAAAGTATTGGGTGTAGCCGCCTTCAACTCCGGGACACATGAGGTTTTTGATTCGAACGTTGGCAAAAGTGCCACGGGTCATGACCCGGTCGTTGCCACGGCGCGCGCCATAAGAGTTGAAGGATGCTTTTTCGACACCGTTGGCCAGAAGGTATTGGCCGGCGGGTGAGGTTTCCTTGATCGCTCCAGCTGGTGAGATGTGGTCGGTGGTAACTGAATCTCCGAAAATACCGAGCGGGCGCGCGCCAATGATGTCCTGACTACCGCCGACCTTGGTTTCGAAAAACGGCGGGGACTGGACATAGGTGGATTTTTCATCCCACGCATAGGTGTCGCCTGTGGAGCCTTTGATCTCGCCCCACTTTGGATTTGCGGTATCAACGTTACCGTAGAGTCTTTCGTAAACCTCGGGCTTGAGCGCCGCGTCAAGTTGAGCGCGGATCTCGGCTTGGGTCGGCCACAGGTCTTTCAGGAAAACAGGGCTTCCGTTCTTGCTGTGTCCGAGCGGCTCGGTGGTGAGGTCGATGTCCACCCGTCCTGCGAGCGCGTAGGCGACAACGAGAGGAGGAGACATCAGGAAGTTCGATTTGATCGAGCCGTGGACGCGGGCCTCGAAGTTGCGGTTTCCGGAAAGGACCGAGGCGCAAACGAGGTTACCCTCTTTGATTGCTGCTTCGATCGCGGGATGGAGCGGGCCGGAGTTGCCGATGCAAGTGGTGCAGCCATAGCCGACGGTTTCGAAGCCGAGTTGGTCGAGTTCTTTGGAAAGGCCGGTGGCGTCAAGGTAATCGGTGACGACGCGGGAGCCAGGTCCGAGAGAGGTTTTTACAAAAGGAGCGACGGTCAGGCCGAGTTCATTTGCCTTTTTCGCTACCAGACCGGCGGCGAGCATGACACTTGGGTTACTGGTGTTTGTGCAGGAAGTGATGGCAGCGATCAAAACCGAGCCGTGACGGATTTCCGTGCTGATCGGCTCGAAGGCCTCTTTCGCAAGAACCACGTCTGGGGTCGGCCGGTTGGCTGTCATCTCGTTCTTGTCACGATCGTTGCCGTTTTCCGCTGCTTCAAGAAGCGAGCCGACCGCGTAACCGGCAGGTTCGGGCATTTTCACAGGAACGGTTACATCGCGCTGGTCCGCGCTGAGGCCGAAGCCACCTTCCGCTGGGCTGGCGGTGAAGAGCTTGTTGAAACTGTCACGCAAAGCCGGCACATCAATTCGGTCCTGCGGACGTTTTGGACCGGCAACGGCCGGAACGATGGTGGAAAGATCCAGTTCGAGGTCATCCGTGTAAACGCAGTCTCCCTTATCGGGAATTCCGAACAAGCCCTGGGCTTTGTAATAATTCTCGACGGTCGTGCAGAGTTCTTTGGAGCGGCCGGTGCCGCGCAGGTAATTGATCGTTTCGTCATCGACAGGGAAGAAGCCCATGGTTGCGCCGTATTCGGGAGCCATGTTGGCGATGGTCGCACGGTCTGGCAGGGAGAGTGCCGTGGCGCCCGGGCCGTAGAATTCGACGAATTTTCCAACGACACCATGCTTGCGGAGAATTTCCGTGACGCGGAGCGTGAGATCGGTGGCGGTGACTCCTTCTGCGAGAGTGCCGTGGAGATAGACTCCGACGACTTCTGGGACGAGGAAGGTGACAGGTTGGCCGAGCATTCCGGCCTCGGCCTCGATCCCGCCGACGCCCCAGCCAACGACGCCAAGACCGTTGATCATGGTGGTATGTGAGTCAGTGCCAACAAGTGTGTCAGGGTAGTAGGTTCCGTCTTTGGAGAGCACGCCCTTGGCCAGATATTCGAGGTTTACTTGGTGCACGATGCCAATTCCCGGAGGCACAACGGAGAAGGTTTCGAAGGCTTGTTGTCCCCATTTAAGGAATTCATAGCGCTCGCGGTTGCGGATGAACTCGATGGCCATGTTGCGGTCAAGCGCGGATTGGGATCCTGCGAAGTCGACCTGAACCGAGTGGTCGACGACGAGATCGACGGGGACAAGCGGTTCGATTTTCGAGGCATCAGCTCCGCGTGCAACGGCGGCGTCACGCATGGCTGCGATATCGACAAGCAATGGAACGCCCGTGAAATCTTGCAATACGATACGAGCGACGGTGAATGGAATCTCGTATTCGCCCGGCGCTTTCGCGTTATAGTTCGCGAGGTTTTTCACATCCTCTTCCGTTACCTTGCGGCCATCGACATTTCGAAGCACGGATTCGAGCACAATCCTTATTGAAACAGGCAGTTTGGAGAGGTTTGGAAAGCCGTTTTCAGCGAGTGCAGGAAGGGAATGAAATTTGCCTTCTTTGCCGGAGCCTGTGGTAAAATTGCGGATGTAGCTCATGGAGTGTGTTTTTCTGAAAAGAGATTCGGTGCGCGGAGATTTGGGGATTGTGGGGAATTTGTCAAAAACGTTCCTCGATCGGATTGAGATTGTCGCCGTTGGTTTACTTTGATTGATTAGACCCATGAAATGGGTGCTCACGATGATCGCGGTCAGTTTAGGGGTCGGTTGTGTGTCAAAAAACCAGATCCCCGCACCGGATGCCGCGATGGTGGAGCGAAGTGGCCAATCTCTGGAAATTTTGCAGCAGGGGCATGCAATTTACATGATTCAATGCGGGCGTTGCCATGAGCCGATGATGCCATCCGAAGTCTCCAGCGCGGACTGGCATATCGTGGTTCCGGGAATGGCATGGAACGCAGGTATTTCACAGGGCGATGAAGATGCCGTGCTGAAGTATATCATGGCAGCGCGGTAAATCGGATGATCGCGGTTCAGTTCAATTTCATGGATTCCTGAGTTATTTCTTTCCAAGTCGTAGCATCGAGTTCTCGACAGGCAAGCGACGCTCGTGTATATGGGAGTTGTTTTGATTAGGCTCATAGCGAGCGAATCATTGCTTAAACATTCACCGAATGATCCATCCTGTGAAAATCCTTACCCATGCGATGTGGCTTCTGGTGATCGTGAGTTGCGCCTCGCCCGCTCATTCGAACGTTTCACTGAAAAGTTTTAATATAAGCAAGGGATCGGGAGCGAAAGCGCTCAAGCGCGGTCAGGAAGTTTTCACTGCGAAATGTGCCAGATGTCACGAGCAGGTTATTCCCGAAGACGGTTCATCGGAGAATTGGCACACCCGGTATCCGGCGATGGCATGGGATGCAGGGCTAAGCCGGGCGGATGCGAATGCTGTCATCGAATACCTCAGGGCAGCGCGCTGATGGAAATTCATACCTCATAAAAAAACCGCCGCTTGTGGCGACGGTTTTAATCGGGGGTGTTTGTAAGCAAGAATCAGTATTTTACTCCGCAACCGTAAGGCTTGTTGTTCGGGTTGGTGACTTCTTTGCCCGCGATGACTGCATCTAGCGCGTTTGCGAATAATTTATCGGCAGTCGCAATATCCTCGGCTTTTGTTGATGGATTGGAATCGATGGCGCCGGAGTAGGCGAGCTTGCCGTCTTTAGCGATGATCATCATGTGCGGGGTGACTTTTGCATCGTAGGCTTTGCCAACTTTGCCGTCGGCATCGACTAGAAGTTCGGTGGCTTTGTTCCCCTCGGATGCGGCTTTTTCGGTGAATTTGTCGGCAGCGAGATGACCCTGTTTGCCTTCGGCTGAAGAGTTGATGGTCAGCCAGACCACGCCTTTTTCCGTGTAAGCGGCTTGGAGAGCCTGCATGTTCTTGCCGGAATAATGTTTTTTGACGAAGGGGCAGTCAAAGTTAACCCATTCGAGCACCACGACTTTGTCTTTATAATCCGCCAGGCTGACTTCGGTGCCTTTGGCGGTTTTTGCTGTAAAGGCGGGTGCGGTTTTGCCGACTTCTGAGGCAGAAGCGGATGCAAGGGTGATGATTCCGATGAGGGCGGCGGTGATGAATGGTTTCATGTTTTTTGCGTTTTTGGTTTTAAAACACTGATACAACGGAGTGAATCCTCAAAGTTGTCTGCAAAAAACAATATTTTCTTTGTTTTTTTAAAAGCGCTTAGCTCGATTGAGGTTTGGAACTTTGGGATTTGGAGTTTAGAAACTGCCAGATGATTACGCAGGCATTTATTTTGGGAGCCGGACTCGGGACGCGGTTAAGACCTCTCACAGACGCGTTACCGAAGCCGCTCGTTCCTCTGTTTCATAAACCGCTCGCCGAATGGGCGTTGGAGGCTTGCGAGGCTGTGGGTTGCAAGAGGTTTGCCATCAATACCCACCACCTTCCGGAAAAATGGCAGGGGTTCGGGTTGAACCGGGATGTGAAGTTTTTTCATGAGCCGATCCTGTTGGAAACGGGTGGGGGTTTGAAAAACATCGAGAACTGGATCGAAGACGGAAATTTATTGATCCACAATGGAGATATTTTTGCATCGGTCGATTTGCAGAAGTTGGTCGATGCGCATGAAGCCAGTGGGGACGAAGTGACGCTGGCATTGCGGTCTGGCGGAGGTGAGAGACGGATTGCGTGCGGTGAAAACCATCGCGTGGAGGATGTAAGAAGCGAAGTTCGGGGCTTGCCCGGGACGCATGTCTTCACGGGAATTTATTGCGTAAAAAAGGAATTTCTCAAAAGGATACCTGCAGGAGAAATTCTTGCGGTTATCCCAGCTTTCCAAGAGCTCGTGCGTGAAGGCAGAATCGGTGCGGTGGTTCTAGATGAAGGCGATTGGATGGATCTCGGCAATGTGGAATCTTATCTGGCCGCACATCGTCAGCTTGGCCTGCAGGCTCCGATACATCCGGAAGCTGTCATCGAAAATGGAGCGTTGATTGAAAACAGCGTGATCGGAAAAGGTGCGCGAATTAAAAGCCGTGCAAGAATCATCAACAGCGTGGTATGGCCGGGTGCGGATGTATCGCGGGATGTTAGAGATGAAGTGGTGATGTAGTCGGTCGGAGACCGGCTCTCCTACAAAGTCGCGATCAAGCGGACGAATTGGCGTCCGTATTCGACGTATGAGCTGTAGCATTGATTCCAATCGACCGCGGATGGATCCGGTGCGTGGAAGACGGTTGCGACGTGGGGTTCGATGGCGATCCAGCCTTTGTAATTGGATTGGTGAGCATCTGTTAGAATTTCACGAAGCTTGGCTTGGCCGAGGCCGGGCATGGTATATTCCGGCTCGATGTCCTGAGAGACGGGGTTGATGCAGTCCTTGATGTGGATGTGGGCGACATGTTCTTTCACTTTTAGCCAAAATTCCATGGGATCTTGCCATGGAAAAGGTTCGGGCTTGGTGCGGTCGAGTTGGAAAACAGGATTTCCGGTGTCGAAAACGAGTTTCAAACCGGGTACTTCCTCGACGAGACGTAGGGAATGCTCGGCGGAAAATCCGCCCCAGTTCATGCAGTTCTCATGGATGGCTGTAAGTCCCTCATCAGCAAAGCGTTTGACGATTTCGCGTAAGCGGCGGAAGCGCTCCGCTTCATTTTGATCGGTGCCCCATGGCTCTTGCGCATACGACATGATCCGGATCATCGGGGTTCGCAGGCGTTTCATCCGCGGGATCGCGCGTTCGATTTCTGCGAGAGTGAGGGAAAAGTCCGAGCTGATTTTTTTACCCCAGTTGCCGATGGCGGATCCAAATTCCGGGACGCAAATCCCTGAGGCATCAAGTTTGTCCGCGGCTTTTTGGAAATCATCTTCCGGCATATCGTGGATATTGGCGTTGCCAATCATGCGGGTGGAGATGGCTGACCAACCAAGCTCTTGGGTCGCCTGGATTTGTTTGTCAATGTCGCGGGAGGCTTCGTCAGCGAAGCCAGTGAGTCTTTCAGTGGAGAGCATGCGCGGACGCTAAGCTTAAAATTCAAAATTCAAAATTCAAAATTCAAGGTAGAGGAAGACTTTCGAAAATGATTTGGTAGAGTCGCGGAATGAAGCGTCGGAAATGGATGGGACTGTTCGGGGGATTTTGTGTGGTGGGATGCGGTGGGAAAAAGGCAGCGGTGAGCACCCGTATGGCAGATTTGCCATGGACTAAGATGCAAGACGAGTGGGAGGGTGTGAGTGGGGGAGCTGTGGAAGTGGGTGAGGAATTGAGTATCGGTTGGGGCGAGGGGTTGACCAATGTTCGCTGGAAAGGGCAGGTGCCTGCGGCCCCATTTGAACTGGAATTGAAGGCAAAAAGGGTCAACGGCACGGATTTTTTCTGCGCCCTAACCTTTCCAGCACGCGGCCCCGAGCAGTGCGTGAGTTTGATCGTTGGCGGTTGGGGTGGGAGCCTGGTGGGAATTTCCTCGATCGACGGCAAAGATGCCTCGGAAAACGAGATTCAGAAAATTCGCACCTTCGAGACCGATGTCTGGTATCAGATCCGATTGGCCAGGGAGGGAGAGTCAATCAAGGTCTGGATCGATGGAGAAAAGTTCATTGATGTTGATACGACGGGTAAAACCCTGTCACTCCGGCAGGGCGGGATCGAGGAATGCGCGCCCTTCGGTCTGGCTACCTGGCAGACCTCGGCGCGGATCAAAGACATCCGCTGGAGGAGGCTTTAGGGTGAAAAATGAGGAATTTTGCTAAAACTCCTTCATTTTCGTGTCGCCTAGAGCATTTTAAATAAAACTGTAGCCGTTTCAAGATACCATGCTATGGTGCGCCCATGGCAACTATCTCAATGGATCTCCGGCAGCGCATCCTCAAGGCCTATGATCGCGGCGACACCACCCGTGAACAGGTGGCCCGCCGTTTCG
>CAMCBV010000009.1 GCA_945873125.1 Prosthecobacter debontii | reverse complement strand
TCAGAGGAATGGGAAACCGGCAAAGCCTACCTCACTCTCACAGCACAAAACCAAATTACGAACACAACAAACCACCAAAAAACAGCAGCTTGAAATCACCCTCCAAATCCAACTTGAAAACTTTTACAGATAAAAAGTTGCGCCGCCCGTTGTTGCTCGAATTCTTGTTCCCAATCGGTCACGCATTTTCTAATCACTTCACCATAGTGATCGCCTTTTTTACGATTTTTTAGGATCGATGTTTTAATGACCTCCATTTCATCTGTGGCCAGCGGTGCGTAGACCAACTGTTTTATTTTATGTTGGTCTTTTTCGATGATGCTCCTGAATTCGGGCATGTATTCACGGAGGAGTGCCATGCGACTCTGGATTTTACGTTCATGATCGCCTAGGTTGAACCAGGTTTTTTCGCATAATTCCCGGAATTCATCATCGGATTTTTTGGCATGCTCGGGATTCAATAGGAATTGATAAACCGTGGTTTCAGCCCCGAGCTCTTTGAGCATGTTCTGAGCAACGTGGATCGGCGCTTTTTTATATGTTTCACCTTCGGGTGGCTTTTCGATCGGTTTGATTTCGACGGGCTTGAACGTTTGCAACATGGCTTCGTTCTTGCTGCCGTAGAGGTCCTCGCAAACTTTCGCAATGTAGGTTTCCAAAAACAAGCGGCGTGAGGCTAAGGTCGCGGCCTGCTGATTTTCCAATGCCATGATCTGACTGATCACAGGAAGAAATTTGCTATTTTTCGCCTTCACCAAAGTGTTCGTGATGTATTCCGACGTCTTCTGAGCGTTGGTCAGCATGCTCGACAGGTGGCCACCGGTGAGATCCTCGTTCGCGTAGTATCTTACGCCGGAAATGTTTGGCAGAAGAAAGGGATTGGTTAAGCTCAGGTTCTGGATTTTGTTGCTGCCCAGTAATGAGATTCTTTTGCCTTTGAATTGCCCCATTGTGACATTCTCAAGCATTTTCTGAAATTTCGCATTGAAGATGTATTCACTGATCAGCCAGCGCCTGTCGTAGGTGAATCCCGGCACGTCTTTGTATTCACCTGAGAAAAGTTTTTCATGGTCAACGTAATTGCCGAACTCCGGCTTCTGCAGCTTTTCTTCGAGTGTAGAGGCATCGTGAGCGCCAAGTTCAGATGAAACCATCGATAAAACTGCTTTTCGTTCGTCTTCGCTTGGCTGTCGTTTGTTTTTTGGCGGCATGTGCCGAAAGTATATCTGCTCCTGCATCCGGTTCATGAGATCCAAGCGCTTTTGACCTTCCAATTCGGCCAGGTTGTCCAGTCTGATATCGCCCTTTTGTGTATCTTCGTCGTGGCAAGTCAGGCAATAGCGATCCAACAGGGCTCCGGTTTCCTTTGGGAGTTGGAATGGCAGGGCTGCGGGTGCGTTCTTGTCGGAAGCGGTCGCCAATCCGATCCAGCATAATTGCAGGACAAGGGTCATGACAGCAGAGAATAGGCGGGCTTTTTTCATTTCAATGACTGGAAATTTGTTATCAACCCAGTTGACTGAAATTCATTAGTTCATCCGAGGTTGGCATTCGGAAACTACGTCGGGCATGTGAATGACCTGTCATCGCTGAGGAAATTCCTTTTGCCAAATCACTGGTTAGCTGAAGTTTTGAAGGTATCCAGTCTCAATTCATGAAACTTGAGCCTTAAAATGAAGAGTTGGATAGAGTGTGGCCATCTGGCAGGTGGCGAATGATAAAATTATGAGAACTGCCCATTCTTATGCTTTCCTAGTGAATGACTCGCCGCTTTGATTTGGCATATGGAATTTCACAGCATGATAAGAAAATGAAATCACCTTTCTCTCGATCCATCGTCATGCCGATTGCGGTTTTCGTTTTTGGGCAAACCCTAAGTTGCGTTGCACAGACAGCTTTGGATTCACGCCCGAACGTGCTGCTGCTGTTTGCGGATGACTTGGGCTGTTATGCATCGGCTTATGCGGATCCGAAACGTCCATCACCTAATGACATCATTCATACACCGGTTTTCGACCGGATCGCGAAAGAGGGAGCCTTGTTTCGGAACGCCTTCGTGTCGTCACCATCGTGTTCGCCCTCACGGGCTGCTCTGAACACGGGCCGGCATTTTTTCCGAAATGGCTCACATGCTCAACTTCATTTCCCGTGGCAAAAAGGTGTCCCGGATCCGTTTGATGATATCAAGGGTATGCCACTCACACTTCGCGACGGTGGCTACCATATCGGTCTGACCTACAAGCTTCACATGCGGCCCAGTATGATCGGAGGCAAAGAGAATATCTACGACAGTGCCGGCAATAATCTGAACAAATATTCCCGGTTTTTAACTGAGGCGGACGACAAGGACGCTGCCAAGCAACAGATCATTGCGCAGGTTCAGGGAAACTTCCGCAATTTCTTGGCCAAGAGAGAAAAGGGCAAACCGTTCTTTTACTCATTTAATCCTACCAACACGCATCGCAAGTGGACGCTTGGTTCCGGCAGGAATCTGTGGGGAATCAACCCTGATCATCTAAAAGGTAAAATGCCTCCCGTGTTGCCGGATGAAGCTCTGATTCGTGAGGATATGGCGGATTATCTGGGGGAGGGAATGGCCTTTGATGCGGCTTGCGGGGTTCTCATCCAAATGGTCGAGGAAATGGGAGAGTTGGATAACACCATCGTCGTTATTTCTGGAGACCACGGAATCCCCGGATTTCCGCGTGGCAAATGCAACGTCCACGATCTCGGGTCGCGGGTATTACTTGCCATCCGGTGGCCGAAAAAGATCGCGTCTGGTCGCAACGTGGAAGTTCCGGTTTCGCTGATTGACCTAGCACCCACGTTTCTTTCTGCCGCTGGGCTGGAGTCCCCGGATGATCCGGACGGACAGAACCTGTTGCCTGCCCTGGCTCCGGGGGCAGATGATTCGAAACTTCGCAGTTGGGCGCTGATTGGTCGCGAGGTGCACGCTCAACCGGCACGCGATGGTAACCTTTCATACCCGATCCGTGCCCTACGCACTCCGGATTTTCTTTATGTGAAAAATTTCAAGCCCGACCGATGGCCCATGGGTGATCCCTACGGTGTCACCGAAACTTCCGAGCCGTCGTACGACCAACTCGCGAACGATACCTATGCCGGGTTTCCGGACATCGACTCCTCACCGACCAAGGCATGGCTGGTGGCGCATCGAAACGATCCTGGAATGAAAACCTTCATACAATATGCTTGGGGTAAGCGTCCGGCGGAAGAGCTTTATGATCTCGCTAAAGATCCCGATCAAATGACAAACCTTGCGAATGATCCTGCCTATGTGGAAACGCTCGTGAAACTTCGTGATCAGCTCATGGAGGAGTTGAAGGTCAATGACGACCCGCGCTTGGACGGTGATGCTTTTGATCAAGCGCCTCGCCATTTGATGAAGCGTAAATAGACTGAATCCGGATGAGAACAACTATTTCCGGTCAGGAGGACTTCGATCAGCAGGAGCGCACTTTCCGGCTCGAAATGCTGCGTGCGTTGCCAGCGGGTTTCATTGATACCGCTGCGACCAGTTTTGTGATCTTCTTCGCCATTCAGGTTTTTGATATGCACTGGGCGGTGAAAGCGGCGATGCTTGCTGCCAGCAGTGCGGGTCAGTTATTTAGTCTTTTCATCGTTCAGATCGCGCGTCGATTAGGCAGTCCGGTCAACATTCTTGCCGCATGCATATGGCTGTTTTCCTTTATGGGATTTGCTGTCGCATCGATGTCTGGCAAAAACGCGATCATTTACTTCGTGGGTTGCTTGATCGCCTTCATTTGCCTGGGCATGAGTGCGCCTTTGACTGCGCAGATTTATCGTAAGCATTATGCATCCGACAAACGCGGTCGCTTGTTCTCGATCACTTCCTTGATTCGTGCCGGTGCCGCTGGTGCGTTCTCATGGTTCATTGGAAGTTGGTTGAAATCTCGAGGAAATGATTTCTCGATCCTGTTCTGGGGATACGCTGCTGCGTGTTTGATGATGGCCGGATGTGTGATGTACATGGCTCCGGTGGGATTGAGGCAGAGCGTTCGCTTGAAATGGTTCGATGCCTTTCGTCACGTTTCCGAAGACGCACCGTTCCGAAAACTGCTCATCGTGTGGATGGTTTTCGGTTTTGGAAATTTGGTGAGCCTTGCGTTATTTGTCGAATACATCACTAATCCTCTCTATGGCTACAGCTATGGCCCGAAAAATGTCGGACTCATTACCGGCACTGTGCCGATGCTTGCGTTCATTGTGTTTGTCGTGCCATGGGGGATGGTTTTCGACCGACTTCCATTTTACACCGTACGTGCTCTTGTGAACGTATTTTTCATTTTGGGAATTCTCATCTTTTATTTGGGCAGTGGATTCATGGCTTTATGTATCGGTATCGCATTGCATGGTATCGCCAGATCTGGAGGTGAAATCATCTGGACCCTATGGGTTACGAAATTTGCGAACAGCGATAAAGTAGTGGAATATATGAGTGTGCATGCATTTCTAACAGGTGCTCGTGGAGTGGTTGCGCCGTTTATCGCTTTCATGATTTCGGCTTATGCTTCTCCAACCTGGGTTGCATGGATTTCAGCGGTTTTGATTTTGATCAGCACACTGACGATCTTTCCTGAAATTATGGAAGAGAATCGGAGGAAGAAAGAGTTGGAATCTTGAGGACGCAGTAGCTTCGCCTATCTCGCTCATGGCTTATGTAGTAGCGTATTGAACTCGGGATGACGCTGGATGTAGCTTTCCATGTAAGAGCAATCCGGCACGATTTTCCAACCGAGTCGGCGTGCTTCTAACAGAGCGTCTTGCGTGATGCTTGCCGCAATGCCTTTTCCCCGAAGTCTTTCTGGCACGTAGGTGTGCTCGATGATAACTTTGTCTCCATGTTGACGGTAGGAAATAACAGCCGGATCACCGGGACCGGATCTCAGTTCAAAGCGTTGCTTGCCCGGAAAGTGGATGGTTCTGTGGGACATGGGCGAGGGTTGGATTTCTTCGGTGGGGATTGGAAGGAGAATGGGTTTTGGGAAATTGTGTATCCATTTATTTAAGTAAAACAAGGAGGTGCTCCTAAAATTTTCTTAGCATCTCCAGTGCTTCCATTAGTATTTCTTCCAGTTTCATTTTCACCAGTCTTGGATATCGCGATCCATCTAACAAAATCGGACTGCCGTTTCTTTGTAGGATCAGTCGTTGTCCTGAGATTTCCACGGAAGAGACATTATTTGCAGCAGCCTCTGCTTTGATTCTGGCGATGGTGAGCAGGTGTTTGACGGGTTCTGGCAAACGGCCGTGGCGGTCGATCCAGTTTTTTTCGAGGGAGTCGATGGCTTTGGAGGTGTTGGCTTCCGCGAGTTCGCGGTAGGCGTTTATTCGCAATTTCGCATCGCTGAGATAGGATGTGGGGATGAAGGCGGGAAGAGATTGAACCGCCAGTTTCGCTGAGGCAGATAAGTTTTCTTTTTGAGATTTGAGATTTGAAATTTGAAATTTAGACATCCACTGCGTTTCCGTTGAGATAATGAAATCGGCTTTAAAGTTCGTCTCCTGTAGTGTGGGATCCTTCTTGCCTTTGAGTCGATCAATGGACTGCCGAAGAAGCTGACAATAAAGATCGAAGCCGATTTGGGCGATGTGGCCGGATTGTTTGGTTCCTAAAAGGTTTCCCGCGCCGCGGATTTCGAGGTCTCGCATGGCGATTTTGAATCCGGAGCCGAGGGCGGTGTATTGTTTGATCGCGTGGATGCGTTTGCGGGCATCGCCTTGGGTGATCATTTCGCGGGGAAGGAGAAGAATTGCATAGGCTTTTTCTCCAGCTCTGCCAACGCGGCCGCGGAGCTGATAGAGATCGGCGAGTCCGAAGCGATCTGCGCGGTCGATGAGAATGGTATTTGCGTTAGGGATATCGATGCCGGTTTCGATGATGGTGGTGGCGAGTAGAACATCGGCCTCGTGATTGACGAAGGCGTGCATGACATTTTCAAGGTCGTGTTTCTCCATCTGGCCATGGCCGACAAGGACTCGGGCTTCGGGGACGAGCTCTTTGAGTTTTTTATGAACTATCTCGATGGTCTTGACGCGGTTATGCAGGAAGAACACTTGTCCGCCGCGTTTCATTTCCCGGCGTATAGCATCGCGGATGATGCGTTCGTCGTAGGCGGTGACAGTGGTCGAAACAGGGAGTCGGTTGGGAGGCGGGGTGTCAATGGTCGACATATCGCGCGCGCCCATGAGTGCCATGTAAAGCGTGCGTGGGATGGGTGTGGCAGAAAGTGTTAGAACATCGACCTGCCGGAACAGCTCTTTAAATTTTTCCTTGTGAGCGACCCCGAAGCGTTGTTCTTCGTCGACGACTGCGAGACCGAGGTCCTTGTAAGCGACATCGCCAGAGATGAGTCGGTGCGTGCCGATGACCATATCGACCGAGCCATCGGCTAAGCCTTGGATCGTGGCGCGGACTTCGGAGGGTGAGCGGAAGCGGTTGAGGAGATCGACGCGGATCGGGTAGTCGGAAAAACGTTCGCGAAACGTGCGCCAGTGTTGTTCCGCGAGGACGGTGGTCGGACAGAGCAGAGCGACCTGTTTCCCGCCGGTGATCGCTTTGAACGCGGCACGGATCGCGACTTCCGTTTTTCCAAAGCCGACATCGCCGCAGATCAGGCGGTCCATGGGGCGGGGAGCTTCGAGGTCGTGTTTGGTATCCAGGATTGCCTGCTTTTGATCGGGGGTTTCCGTGTAATGAAAGGATTGCTCGAATTCGAACATCCAACGGGTGTCGGGTGGGTGGGCGTGGCCTTGGTCGTGTTCGCGCTCGGCTTGGATGCGGAGTAAGCGGGCGGCGTAATCGAGGATGGATTTCTCGGCGGACTTGCGGTTTTTCTGCCATGTGGCGTTGCCGAGTTTGTTGAGGTCCGGAGTTTTACCTCCGACCCCGATGTATTTTCCTAACAGGTGCGCTTGTTCTAAGGGAACGGATAGGATGGAACCGTCTTTGTATTCGATCTGGAGCTCCTCGCCGTCCTCTTCTTGGGCGATGCCTTTGAATTTCCCGATACCGTATTCGTAGTGGACGACGAGATCGCCGGGTTCGATGTCGTCGAGCGTGGCGCGCGCACGGATCACGCGGGCTTTTTCAACCGATGAGCGACGTGCCGCTCCGGGTGTGCGGTATCGGCCAAACAGCTCGGAAGAAGAGAGCACAGCGAGTTTCGTGACAGGAAGTATGAAGGAAGAAACGAGTTCGCCTATCACCGGCGTGAGGCCGAGATCACGTTCGAGATCTTTGCCTGAGAGTTCGGTAAAACGTTCGAGTTCGCCTTTTGTGGAAAAGACGATTCCGATGTCCCATGTATCCCGCTGCCACTCGTTGAGTTGTTTGAAAAAGGCCTCGCGGCGGAGTTCGTCGAGGATGAAGTCACCGGCATCGAAGGTGCCCAGGGGTGAGCCATAGGTGGCTAGGGTGAAGTTTTCTTCTGCGGTGGAGGTGCCTTCGGTGATGAGGAAATTGTAAGAATCTGACAGATCCGTCTGATCTGAAGGATCGGATTGATCTGTCAGAAGCAAAATCTTAACATCTCCTGGGCGTAAATAATCCGCCACCTTGGCCACGGCTGGTGGCTCTGTTAGAAGCAGTTCTATTTCCGTGATCTTGCGGGTGGAGGTTTGGGAGTTGAGATCGAACTCGCGGATGGATTCGAGCTCGGTATCGAAGAATTCCAAGCGCAGTGGGCGAGGGGACTGGAAAGGGAAAAGATCAAGGATCCCGCCACGGATCGCGAAGTGGCCGCGGGTGGTGACCGTCGGGATCCGCTCATAGCCGTGTTCGGTGAGAGTTTCCGCGAAGGCCGTAGGATCGAGAATCAGACCGGGTTTGAGATGGGTGCGATTCGAGAGCAAGGACTGTGGAGATGGTGCGTATTGGGACAAGGAGTCGGGCCCACAGATCACGGCGAAGGCGTTCGAGCTGGCGAGGGTTTCCAAGATGGAGAACCATTCCGCGGCGGTCTCGGGATCTGAAATTTCGTGAAGCTCGTTTTCCGGGTTCAAGGGGGAATCGGGCAGAACTACAGCGGTGATGCCCCAGAGCTCCAATTCGGCAGCAAGGCGTTCCCGCTGGCGAGGAGATTCATGAATGATCCAATGCCGTTTTTTCCCGAGGTCTTTCGAGGAGGTGCAAGCGAGGGCGACGAGAAACGAATGAGATGCCTCATCGGCATGGTCGAATACAACTTGCCTTTCACCCATGGCGAAAGGTGCCAGGTGTTGGGTGAACTCCGGAGTGGTTAGAGCGTGGCGAAGCCAGCTTTTCGGGTTGGGATTCAAATCTTAAAAATCGAACTGTAAGTTCGTTGGAGGACTTGTATTGATAGCTGTGGCTGCAGCGGCTACTGCCATAATGATGGCTTTTTTGGCAGTCTCCCAGCGGAGAGGTTGGGATTTGAGGAAAAACGATTGTGATGCGGTGATGCGAACGATACCGATTTTTCCCGGAACGTCTTTTTGAAGCATCCACTCAAGCATGGGACTGATCTCTTTCATGGGTTTCTCTGAGCAGACGATTTCGGGAATGGTCATGTTTTTTGTAGCAAAGGTGGTAAATTTTTCAGCAGATTCATCGCCTACAAATTCAAAGATGACTTTTCCATCCGCGATGGGAGCCGTGTGGATGTCGAGATGAATGATCGTGTCGTAGCGTTTGAAATCTTCATCGAGCTTTACATTGATCGCATGATGGAATTTTTCGTTGTGCCTGTCTGCAAATCTGTTGCGGCTGGCCTCAGGAATGTTGATTGAGATATCGCTCCATTGCGCATCGCCGATCTGTTCAAGGTCGATGAGCAACCGGGAGACGTCGCCATGAACCAGCGGAGTGGAGAGCTTCATGGCTAGGCCCTGAGCTAGATTGAGGGCACCCGGTTCCCAGCCCTCGGGAGAAGTGACTCTATCCTCATGGCCTTTGAAAAGCTCACGTTGTGCTTCCGGAATCGCACAAGTTGCGTGGCAGCAAGTAATCAGGAAGGAGGTCATGGTTGGATTTACTTCGAAAATCTGGGATTCGAAAATCAAAATCAAGGAAATTGGGGATTTTCACTGATTGTTCTTTGACGAGATCATGAATCGGATGTCTTAGTGAAGCCCAGTTCATATGTCTGATCCTCTTTTCCAAACACTACAAGCAGGAGCATTTGTGCTTCGAAACCGCATGGTCATGGCACCTCTCACTCGTTGTCGGGCATCTGAGGGTCGCGTCCCCAACGATATGATGGCGGAATATTACGGACAGCGCAGTGATTTCGGAATGATTCTGAGTGAGGCGACCTCGGTGGATCCGATGGGCGTGGGCTATCCAGATACGCCGGGGATTTGGTCGGCGGAGCAGGTTGCGGGTTGGAAAAAAGTAACTGATCAGGTGCATGCGAAGGGTGGGGTGATTTTATGCCAGCTCTGGCATGTGGGAAGGGTATCGGATCCGATCTATCTCGATGGAAAATCACCCGTTTCATCAAGTGCCATCGCACCAGCTGGACATGTGAGTTTGATCAGACCTGAAAAATCCTTTGTAAGACCGCGTGAACTTTCCATTGAGGAAATTCGTGAGGTGGTCCAGCAATACCGGCGTGGCGCTGAAAATGCCAAGAATGCAGGATTCGACGGGGTCGAGATCCACGGAGCGAACGGATATTTGATCGATCAGTTTTTACAGGATTCCACGAACCAACGCAAAGATGAGTATGGAGGAAGTGTGGAAAATCGGATGCGATTCATGTTGGAAGTCGTTGATGCGGTGGTGGATGTATGGGGTGCGGACCGGGTAGGAATGCATTTGGCTCCCAGAGCGGACGCACATGATATGGGCGATTCGGATTTGGCAGGTTTGTTTATGAGCGTCGCAGCGGAACTGGGTAAACGCAAACTTGCGTTCCTATGTGCCCGTGAAAATTTCCTGCAGGAACCTTTGGGTCCGAGCATGAAGGCGGCTTTTGGTGGTGTTTACATAGCCAACGAAAGTTTCACTGCGGAAACGGCGCGCGAGGCAATTCTCGAGGGTAAAGCTGATGCGGTAGCATTCGGAAAACAGGCCATCGCCAATTCGGATTTGGTGGAGCGATTCCGGACGGGAAGCTCTCTCAATGAGCCTGATCCATCAACTTTCTATGGCTCTGGTCCCCGAGGTTATACTGACTATCCGACGCTCTAAACCTTTCGGTTATCAAAAGGAATGCATATGACCAAAGTCCTTGCGGATGGATTTCAGGGGACGATGGTTTGCTTGAGCCATTTCTCACAAAGCTCAGGCCACTTCGAGACAGGGTCTTTTGATGGACGCAGCCCATATCCGTGTCCCCCTACATCAAAGAGGTGAAATTCGCTGGGTATTTTCTTTGTCTTCAGGGCTTCGGCATAAGGAAGGGTCGGCTTGCATAAGGGGTCGTCTTTTGTCTGAACGATGAATGTCGGCGGGTTGTTTTCTGAGACAGTTTTACCATTCAGCCATGCTGGGTAGATCAGCATGCAGAAATTGGGCTTACAGCTGAGCTTGTCGGCTTCGTCAATTAGCTCATAAGTCCTTTTTTGATGCGAGTTGATCAATGCATCCGTGAGATTGCCACCAGCGGAAAATCCAATCACACCGATTTTCTGGGGATGGATTTTCCATTTTTCCGCATTCTGGCGAACGATGCCCATGGCTCTCTGGATATCTTGCAATGCTTTGTCTCTCTTGCCGGGAACGCTATATTTCAGAACAATTGCAGAGATTCCGATGGAGTTTAACCATGCCGCGATCTCGGTGCCTTCTTTATCAATAGCCAAGATACTGTATCCGCCGCCGGGGCAAACCACAATGGCTGGTGTTGGTTGATCTGAGGCGGATGCGGAATACAAGGTCATGGAAGGTGACAAAACCTTGGACAATCGGGTGACATCGCCTTTTTTGTTTGGCGAGATCTCTTCGGTGGGTCTCCCCTTGAATTCTTCTACTTTGGAAGGCCATAAAAACACCGTTGTCCTCTCAGGTTCCGAAGAAAGCATGGGCTGGGCGGCGGTGATTAATCCTGTAACAACGACGGCGGATAAATGGATTTTCATGAAATTGGCGTTTCTTGGAATTTTGGCACCTTATTGTTTCCAAATCTGAATTTTGTCATGACTTATGCAGCAATGCTTTCAAGTATAGGCAACTTAGCGTTTGATTTGTCCATTCCGAATGCTCCGATTCTCTGATCGGCTTATTTTTCAGAATCAGTAAATTTTTGTAAGATCTGAAAATAGTCGGCTGTATTGGATTATTCAATCCAGTACAAACACCCAAATACCAATGGCACCACAAACCGATGACATTCAAGCCGTAGAGAAGCTCGGCGAATCCAGAGACGCGATCGTAAAAGAGCTCCGTAAAACCATCATGGGCATGGAAGATGTCATCGATGAGATGATGATCGCAATTTTTGCTCGTGGCCACTGCCTGCTGGTCGGAGTTCCCGGTCTGGCCAAGACTTTGTTGGTTAGCTCGCTTGCTAAAACCATGTCATTGGGTTTCAAGCGCATCCAATTCACTCCCGACTTGATGCCATCTGATATCACCGGAACCGAGTTGTTGCAGGAAGATCCGGAAACGCATCGCCGGAGCTTTAAGTTCCAAAAAGGTCCGGTTTTCACGAACCTGCTACTTGCGGACGAAATTAACCGTACTCCTCCTAAAACCCAGGCGGCCCTGTTGGAAGCCATGCAAGAAAAACGCGTGTCTTCCGGTGGTGAGGATTACAAGTTGGACGCCCCGTTCTTTGTTTTGGCGACGCAAAACCCGATTGAGCAGGAGGGAACCTATCCGCTTCCGGAAGCTCAGCTCGACCGTTTCCTGTTTAACATCTTGGTGAAATATCCAAGCCTTTCCGAGGAAATCGACATCATGCGCAGCGTGACGACGGACAACGAGCCGGTAACCAACCAAGTGGTTGATGCCGCAACCATCATCGAATTTCAACACCTTGTGCGCCGTATTCCGGTAGCAGACAACGTATTTGAATACGCGGCGGCATTGATCAGAGCTACCCGTCCAGGCCAGCCTGATGCACCAGATTTCGTCAACAAGCTGATGTCATGGGGCGCAGGTCCACGTGCCTCGCTTAACCTTATCATTGCAGGCAAGGCAAGAGCCGCACTCCGTGGTCGCTGCCATGTGACGATTGAGGATATTCGCGAGGTTTGCTTACCGATTCTTCGTCACCGTATCATTCCCAGCTTCGCAGCTCGCTCCGAAGGAATGACTTCCGACACCTTGGTGGCGAAATTGTTAGAAGCGATCCCTGCCAAAGGTAAGTGATCCGCAATACCTAACCCATAGTCATAATCCATGTCTGTGCACCTGCCAGAAACGCAGTATCTCGATCCTGAGGTCTTGCAAAAAATCGGCGATCTGGAGCTTATCGCTCGTGAGGTTGTTCAAGGCTTACGAGCGGGAAGTCATCGCAGTAACTTGCGTGGCTTCAGTACGGAGTTTGCGCATCACCGCCAGTATTCTCCCGGAGATCCGATTCGTTCCATCGACTGGCGCGTCTATGGACGGACAGAAAAATATTTCACCAAGCTCTACGAGGCGGAGACGAATTTCGACTGTCATATCCTGGTCGATTCCAGTGCTTCGATGACTTATGGGTCGGGGAAGGTATCCAAACTGGAATATGCGAAATTCCTGGCGGCATCCATTGCTTATCTGGTTTTGAAACAACGGGATTCGGTTGGACTTTCTGTTTTCGATACCGAAGTTCGCGCTTACATGCCACCACGTTCTTCGATGAATGTGATTCTGGAAATTGACCGTATGCTACGTGTCACGAAGCCGATTCCCAAAACAACGATTGCCAAGCAGCTAGGTGACATCGCGTTAATGATCAAGCGACGTTCCTTCATCGTGTTAATTTCGGACATGTTTTCGGACCTGGACGATGTCATGGCAGGTCTGGATCATCTCAAGTTTGCTGGACACAATGTCATTGTGGTTCAGCCGCTTGATTCCTATGAGTTGGAGTTTCCATTCAAAGGAACATGGAGATTCGATGGTTTGGAAGGTGAAGAGCCTCTGACCACCCAAGCGGAACGGATGAGAGAGTCTTACATGACTCAGCTTAATCAATTTCTCGGCGACCTAAGCTCAAGATGCATGGGTAGCGGTATCGATTACACCTTGGCGAACACCAAGATACCTCTCAACACGGTGTTGAGCGAAATCGTTCTGAAACGTCAAAACCTAAGTGGCCCCTCGGCTCAAGCCCGTTCATGAGTTTTCTCAATCCATTCATCCTTCTCGGTGCGCTCGGTATTGGTCTGCCGATCCTCGCGCATTTGCTAAACCGTCTGCAAGTACAGCATACTGACTGGGCGGCAATGCAGTTTCTCAACCGCAGTGTCCGAGTACGCAGTCGGCAGCTGCGTCTGCGTGATCTGTTATTGTTGATTTTACGTTGTCTTGCCTTGCTCCTTTTGATTTTTGCGATAGCCCGTCCTGCATGGAAAGGTAATATCGCCTCTTGGATTCCTGGTGAAAAACGGGCGGGTGTTGTGATTGCACTCGATAGTTCGTTCAGCATGCAGCATGGTGAAAAAGGCTCTTCGCGATTTGATCGTGCTTTGAAACAGGTTGCTACGATCAGCGGAAAAATTGAACCGGGAGATCCGGTTACATTGGTATTACTTGGTGGGGATGAAAAGCTGATTGCTCATAACATGGTTTTTGATCCCAATCGATGGGATGACGTCGTTCAGAATCTGGTTTCGTCACCCACCACGACAGATTGGGACAGCGTGCCGAAGCGTCTTA
The DNA here is from genome assembly GCA_945873125.1 of Prosthecobacter debontii. GTDB lineage: Bacteria > Verrucomicrobiota > Verrucomicrobiia > Verrucomicrobiales > Akkermansiaceae > Luteolibacter. Next base: position 70,069 of record CAMCBV010000009.1, on the reverse strand, counting down.
AAGAATTTGCTGAAGATATGGATTCTTCGCAGAAGGAAATTTATATCGTTACGGATGTTCAGGCACGTGACTGGAAGAAACGCTCTTCACAATTCCATCAGGCATTGGTGGATCTGGGTTCGAGTGCCAGCGTGTTCATGGTTCCGGTTTCCGGTGATGCTGCGAATTTGGCCGTAACGGATTTGGATTTGGTTTCGGGTGCACTCCGCAAGGGGACGATCGCACGTTATCAAGCTACGGTTCGAAATTACGGAACCGAACCGGTTTCAAATGTTGAAGTTCGCTGCAAGGTTGAAGGTATCCAGATCGATAGCAAAGAAATTCCTATCATTGCGCCAGGTGCTTCCGGAACGGTTTCTCTTTTCGTGCCGTTTCACAATGCCGGTAACACGCCAATCACTGCTGAAATTTCAGGTGACCTGTTGGAAGCTGACAATGTGCGTCGTGTGGTTGCGGTTGTGAGAGATCAGGTTTCCGTTCTTTGCGTCGATGGCTCATCAGGCGGAGAGGCGGGTAAGCTCGTCAGCGCGGCACTTACGGCCCGTGGCGATGGTGCTGCAGGTGAGGATTATACGGTTCGAACCATTCCCTGGCTGTCCTTTCCAAGTGAGGATCTTGAAAAAGTCGATGTGATCATTCTCACTGATGTGCCGGAAATCACCAAAGATCAGTCTGTTAATCTTTCTCGTTTTGTTCGTGAAGGCAATGGTCTGGTGTGGTTTGCTGGCGATGATGTAAAGGCTGCTTCTTGGAATGAACAAAAAGGTGATGGTGGCAATCCTTTATTGCCTGCTGTCGTTGGTGAGTTGCTCAATACCAGTGATGCCGTTGGAGGAGGTAAACCTCTGGATCCTAACATGCCCGATCACAATGTCTGTCTGCCGCTTCGTTCTTTAGCCGAGGATTTGTTCAGTGAAACACGTTTTTTAAAATGCATGGAGCTAAAACCCACGGCATCCAGTTTCACCGTGCTGCGCTTGGCTGGAAGTGGATCACCTATTTTGCTCGAACAATCGCTTGGACGTGGACAAGTATTCATGTTCGCAACCTCGGCGCAAATCACGTGGAACAACATGGCTTTAACTCCGGTTTTTCCAATGCTCATGCAGCAGATTGTAACCTATCTAGCTGGGCGTGAATTTGAACGTCCTCAAACGGTAGGGGAGTCGCTTACTCTTTCCTTCGTCGAGGAACCGGATGCCAGTGATGCGATATTTGATACTCCTTCCGGAGATACGATCACAGTTCCTGTTCGCGAATATCGCAAACAATACGTGGCAATGATCGATAGTGCTGATGAAGTCGGATTCTACACGGCACGAGTCAGCGTCCAGTCTTCCGGTATACCTATCGCCGTCAATGTTGATACCGCGGAATCCGATATCGTGAGCTTGCCTGTAGCCGATCTCGAATCTTATCTCAAGGATACCGGAATCATGATCGCGGCAAACGAGGCCGATCTGTCAGCAGCAATTGATATGACTCGTACGGGTCGCTCATCTTGGAGATTCTTCATGATGGCTGGGTTGGCATTTTTAATTATCGAATGCCTATTTGCGGACCGACTGCTTCGCCGCCAGCAATCAAAAAATACCCAACAAGAACCCATGCCTTTGGGCGCATAAGGATCATATGATGTCTGAGACAATTTCCAGCTTTACTCGCATTGAGGATGTTTTTTTGGCACGCCCGGTAGGGGTATTCGCCATGCTTGCCATTTTGATCGGGATTATCGCACTCGGTGCTTATTTATATCGCCGTTCATGGGGACTTCGCCCATTTACGAGGGGTTTTCTAGGTGTTGCCCGCGTGATCGTAATCGCAATTGTCGCCTTAAGCCTGTTGGAGCCAACCGCGGTAATCAAGGAGACCGAGTCCCGTCTTCGCGGCTTGCCGGTATTATTGGATGTTTCCGAGAGCATGGGCATGAAGGATCAGCGCAAGCGTTCAGAAGATATTATGGAAGCCGCTTCCGCATTGGGTCTTGTCAATGAGGATGATCAGAAAGATGCCGATCGTGCCGTCATGTCTTTGGATTCCAAAAAACGCTTAGCGATCACCACTTCGTCCAGGCTTGATCTCGCGAAGTCGGTTCTAACAAAATCAAAACAACCGATATTCGGGTCTCTTGGTGAAGATCTCGACCTCAGTTATTATGCGTTCGGAAAGTCGCCGCTCATGATCAGCGATTCCACTCTGCTAAAGTCTAAAGAAGTCAAGGATTTGAACGCGGATCAGCCAGTGACATCCATCGCGGAGTCGCTCGATATTGTTGCCAATTCCGGCAATGTGGCTCCGGCAGGCATCGTGCTGTTTTCTGACGGTATTGATAACGATTCTCCGCTTCGTTCTGAGGCCATTTTGCGTGATCTGGGGTCACGTGGCATTCCCGTTTATCCTGTTGCTATAGGACTTACGGATCCGGATGACGTATCTATCCGGAATGTTGTGATGCAAGAAGTTGCTTTTTCGGGTGATCGCGTTCCAGTGCGCGTGCAGATTCAATCGAAGGGCTATGAGAAGCGAACGGCAAAGCTCTCGGTGTTGTTGAATGATCGAAGTGTTTCTCAGAAAGAAGTTCAGCTTGATGGTGGATTGCAGTTTGAAGACATCGATTTCAGGGTGGATGTATATGAAAAGGGTGCGGCAAGTATCGCTGTCGTCATCGAACCGTTTAATGATGAAATCTCTCCTTCGAACAATCAAGTCGAGCGCAGCATTCGCATCGTTAATGAGAAGGTTAAAGTTCTTTATATCGAAGGTAATGCGCGGTGGGAGTTCCGTTATCTTTCGGCGATCCTTAAGCGCGATCCACGCATGGATGTGACGTTTATCGCATCCAGCGTTGGCCCAGAAATCGCCCGGAACTCTCCAGATCATATTGAGCGTTTTCCTAACAAACCCGAGGAAGCCTTCAAATATGACCTCGTCATTCTCGGTGATACTGATGCCGCTTTCTTCAAAGAGGATGAACTTAAACTTCTGGAGGAATTGGTCCGTGATCGTGGTGCTTCTTTGTTGATGCTTTGTGGCCCGATGTATTCTCCAATTTCGTATGCTGGGACTCCTGTCGAATCCATGTTACCAGTACGTTTCGATTCTGAAGGTAAGTGGGAGGATGTTCCGGAAACAGTGTATCCCGTCCTGACTCCTGAGGGACGCAGTAGCATGGTCATGACCATGGAGCACAAGGCCGAGGACAACGATCGAGTTTGGAGTCGCGTTGCTCCTCTCGACCATTTGCCTCCTTTGATTGGAACCAAGCCAGGTGCTACAGTGTTGGCGACCCTTTCGGATTCGGGTTCGGATACCCAAGGATATCCACTTGTTGCATGGCAGCGTTACGGCACTGGAAAATGTATGACTCTTGCCACGGATCGTTTGTGGCGCTTACGCTTTAACACGGGAGACAAGTATCACTGGCGCATTTGGTCTCAGAGCATCCAGTTCCTCACTCTTTCCCGCCTGATGGGCGAACACAAACGCATCCGTTTGGAGACCGATCGCGCAGTTTATCCCGTAGGCGGACAAGGTCGCCTTTACGCTCACGTGCTTGATGAAAGCTATGAGCCAATCATGCAACCCGGCTTCGATGTGTTTGTCAGTCCAACCGATGAATCCAGTTCCAAGCAGCGAGTCACCCTGCGTCCGGATCGCACCCAGCCAGGCTTGTATGAGGGATACTTTTCGCCACCTGGTGTTGGCCGCTATCGGATGGAAGCGAATGAGGATGACCTTCCAGTATCGAATACAACGGAATTTCAAGTGGTCGATGCAAAGCCGGAGTTGATCGATACGGATATGCGTCTTGCCCAGATGCAGCGTATTGCCGAACTCACAGGCGGAAAGTGTCTTTCCATCGATGAAGTTCCTCAACTCGCCACGCTTGTAAACAAGGAGCCTCACAAGACAACGGTTCGCTCGGAGCGCGCAATCTGGGATAATGGCCTTATCTCATTGTTGCTTATCGGCTTGCTGGGTTCCGAGTGGTTGCTACGCAGGAAAAACGACCTCCCTTAAATATGGACAATCAATTCAAAGCACTGAACGCGAGTTTGGACACTGTCTGGCGTCGCACCCAGCTCAAACATATCTGCACCGGATTGCTTGTGATGTGTATTTGGGCGATACCGATTTTCATGATCGGCATGCTGGTGGATCGCTATGCTTATTTGCCGTCCGCGGGTCGCTGGATTATTCTTTTGATTTTATTGGGTGTCTCATTTTTCAAGGCTTGGCGTAGTGGTTGGTTAAATATTCGTCCTTTTGATGCCCGCCGCAGTGCTCAGCAAATTGAAAGTCACCGTAAAGATCTCGATAGTTTGTTGTTCACCGCTTTGCAGTATCGTCAAAGCGGCGCAACTCCGGGCACATCGTCGGCCCTCTGGGAATCCAGTCTCAAGAAGGCTGAGGAAGCTTCCAAGAGTTTGCCCATCTCTGAGATTGTTGATTTTTCCGCGCTCAAACGCCCCATGCGTTTTGCTGTGCTCGTGACATTGGTCATCTGCACGTTTGGTACCTTCAACGGATCGTTTCTTGCAGCTGGATTGACGCGGATATTCGCTCCCTGGACGACAGTTTCTTACCCTACGAAAACTCAAATCAAACCCGGTGAGCAATTACGGATTTTGAAAGAAGGTGATGCGGCAAAAATCGAAATCCAGTTTTCAGGGCAATTACCCAAAACAGCGGAGTTTGAGTTAGTCACAGGTGAAGGTCGATCGAAGGAGATCGACATCGAGGTGAAAAATGGCGTGGGTATCTATACGATTGCCTCCGCTTCAAGGAATTTTAGCTATCGCATCAAAGCAGGTGATGCGCGTAGTGACTGGCATGAGGTTCAGGTTATTCCTGCACCTCGAATCGATGTTGTAAACGTCGTGCTGGATTACCCGACTTACTTGAACAAGCCAAAAGAATCGATCGAAGCTTTAACGCTTACGGTGCCAGAGAGCACACGTGTGAAATGGCAACTCACATTGGATCAGCCGATCCAGAAAGCCGTTTTGAATCGTGATGGCCAAGAGCCACTGGAGCTTGAGATAAGCAATAACGGACGCGAACTCATCATTGAAGAGTTGGTTCAGGCATCCCGTGGCTACAGCTTCTCATGGGTTGAAAAAAACCATGGATTTGAATTTACCAGTCCTCGCTATCACATGCAGGTGGCTTCGGATCAGGCACCTCGTGTGGAATTGGTTTCGCCCGAATCGAACGTCGTAGCGATGTTAGGTCGCCAACTTGATCTTATGGTCCGGGCGAGTGATGATTACGGCATCGGTTCCGCATCTGTTGTCCATCGGGTCAATCTCAGGCCCGAAAAGGTTGTTCCGCTGGCCAATCTTCCTGTCAGTAATGGCGGTGAACAAAAGATCGATTGGGATTATCGTAAAGAATTGTCCGATTTACAGATTGGTGACTCGGTTTCATTTTTGGTGGAAATCGCCGATCGCTACCCAACTCCTCACGTCGCTCGTACGGATACTCGCCGAATTACGTTCGTGTCCCGTGAGGATTATCTGGCGCAGATTGAGAAAAAGCTGGATCGGTTGCTTTCACGTGTACGTGCCATTTATCGACAGGAGCGCTCCGCTCATGCGCTTGTGAAAACTTTGGATGTTGCCCAGCCGGGTTTCTCCCAAACTTGTCAGTTAGAGGCGATCCGTCAGGAGATGCTGCGTCAACAACTCAAGGAGACAGCTGCAGAGGTAAGGTTATTGCTCGCTGATTTGGATGCCAATAACATCTCCGATGCGGTTGAAAACGAATCGCTCAAGCTTATCTGTGCGGAATTGGAAAAAGTGTCTGATGAAAGTCTCGCGAAAGCAGCTTCCTTGTTGCGCGATGTCGCGAGCTTGGATGTGGATCAAGCAAAAGACGGGCGCGCACTTCTGGCAGCAGATGCGATGGTGAACCAGTCTGCTCGTGAACTAGCAAAAATTGTATTGCAACGTGGTATTGATCAGGCACGCGAAGTGTTTGCGTTTGAGCTTCATATGCTATCTCAAGAGCAGGCGTTACTGCGGCAGCGTACTGCTGATATGGAATCATCTAAGGATGAGAAAGCAATCGAACTCATCGCGAAACATCAGGAGGAACTGGCTTCTTGGACTGCCGCCTTGCTCACGGATTTGGAAAATGGCATGCGTTACGACAAACGTCCGCTATCGGTATTGACCCTCCTGCGTAGGATGAATGAATTGCGCTCACTTGGTATTGAGAACGGGATGAAAGAATCTGCCGCACTCATTCAGAAGAAGCAGTTCTCTCAGGCATCTGAAAAACAGCTCGGTCTGATCAAGCCATTGCTCAAGGCCGAGTATAGCGTTCGAACCGGTGCGGAATACGCTGCAATTAAAGCGAACCATGAAATGCTTAGTTCACTATTGGTGGAGCAAGTGAAACTGCGCACGGACTGTGAAGCCCTGAAAGATGACCAGTTTGCAACGAAGCGTGAAGAATTGATCGCCAGTCAGACAAGGTTGCGTAAACTCATCTTGCAAGCGATCATTCCGGCGATCCCTGCGCCTCGCACGCGCTTGTTGGATGAAGCTTTGCCTGTGATTCCTCCAGTCGATACTCTTCGTGCCGCTACCGAAAAGGGAATGACTGAAACGCTTGCGGAGCTGGGAAATGGGTCGAAAGCTGCAACAATCGAAAAACTCATATCAACAGAAAAGTCTCTGGGAGATCTTACCGAAATTGTCAAAACATGGTCATCGGAACTGGCTCTCCAAACTCAAGGACTGACATCGCTTGTTACCAACTCAACCAAACGCTTAACAAGGATCGAAGATTGTGAGAACCGGCAGATTGCGCTTCTTGAACAGACTGAGGAAGCGGCTCTTGATAAAAAACCTGTTAAGGCTTTAGCCGAGTCCCAGCGTCAGCTTGCCGAAGAAATGGTCAGCTTTAAAAAGGAATTGCTGGAGCAGAACCGCTTGGATCCTGACAAGGATGTGGAGCCGATTTTGAAGCGTATCGAGAGAATTGGTGTCGCCATGACGAAAGCCGCGGTAGCACTAGAAACCGACAAAGCGGAAGATGCTCTGTTGGTTCAGGAGGATGTCTCGAATGCTCTGGCTTCGGCAAAAGAATTGGTTGCGGCTCAGGGTTCAAGGTTGGGTTTGATTCAGGGAATTTTTGGATTCCAGAAATCGGTTAGTAATTCATATCAGGCGACGATCGATGTGGTTGATCAGCAGAATGACATGATCAAGGCTTGTAAGGCACTGGATGAGAATGATGAGGATGCTATCGCGAAATTGCTTCCCACGATGAAAAATCTGCTTCAGTGCCTTGCGGATGTGGCACCGTTATTGGATGCGGTGGCAATCAGGTTGGATGCTGGCTCAGCGCTGCTTTTTGCAGGTTCCGATGTGGAAGATGCCATTGCTTCAATGGAGGATGGTGACATGGAAGATGCTCTTGATGCTCAGGAAGGAGTTGCTGAATCACTGACAAAAGTCAAAGGACTCATTTATTCTGTCACCGGGCAAACTAACTATTTGTCGGAGATCATTGAGTTTCTTCACGAAGCCATGGCGGAACTGGCGTTGTTGGAATCCGAGCAACTGGAACTTCGTATTATGCTTGAAGGCAAGACCGGCGAAATGCCTGCTGATATCGTCAAACGTCTGGAACAATTGCAAAAGGCCACGGAGTCACATGGTAACCTGATCCAGGGAATCATGGGTAATTTGGAAAACTTCAAGTCCTATAAGATCGCCAAGCATAACGAAAAAATTGAGAAGCTTAAAGCATCACTTAAGCCCATCGATCCGCTTTTGCTTGAGGGTCCTGAGGGGATTTCGGATTACACGAAAGCTGCCAACACCATGGCGGAAGCCATGCGTTTCGGCAAATCAGGTGACTCTGCTGCGGCTGTGGAGCAAATGAAAATTGCCGAGACTGCGCTGAAGGAAAATGGTGATCAGTTGTTCAGTGTGATCAGCATGCTTTACGGGCTTTCAATTATTGAGGTGCTCTCCACCTCTCCACCAGAGCTTCCTGTCCTCTTAGATGCCTTGGCATTGGCGAGCGAACAGAGAACGATTTATCAAAAAGCCCGTTTCGACAAAGACGTGGTGATTTCGGATCTGATGACTCTTCAACAGAAACTTGATGCCCGTTACTCGAAGTTGACTCAAGTTGAGGCTCCAAACGCGATATTGGTCAGTGCACAGAAGAGCGCGCTCCAAGCGACCAAGGCTCCTTCTCGTGAAGAAGTTGTGAAGTCCCTTGCGATGAATGATCAATCGCTTCGCCACTACATCATCGAACAGGCATTGATCCTCGATACATCTCTTAAGCCAGGATCTGTTTCGAGTGATCCTGTCATCACGGAAGCTGAAACAGATGATCTCAGTGTATCTGATCTTGCCATGGCTGCGGCTGATTTTGCCAGCGGTGAAGCACCCAAGGACAGACGCACTGAATGGGAAGTGCTTGGAACAAGAAATCGTGCGGCCCTCAACCAGAATTTTGCCCGGGAACTTCCTCTCGAATACCGTGGCATGCTGAAAAATTATTATGAGAAAGTTGCGAAATAATGATTATGAAACCTAAAAATCTTGGAAAAAAATTCGCTTTCTTCTGTCTCGCTTGCGTGAGCATTTCTTCCTTAGTCAATGCGCAGGACAATAAATCGCCCAACACAACGGCTATCGCTGAGTCTGATGAAATTGAGGAAGTAAGCGCGACTGAACTCACCGAAGCCGCCGACCGTGCCATCGAGAAGGGATTTGCCCACCTTATTGCGAGTCAAAAGCCGAATGGTTCTTGGACAAGGGACGATGGGGCTTATGATATCGGCGGAACTTCGCTTGGGTTGATGGCGTTCATGGTGAAGGGGCATTTTCCTGGATTCGGACGTTACGGTCCACAATTAAATAAAGCGAAGGACTACCTTTTGACCAAGGCGAAGGAGTCGACGAGCGGTGTGGTGGGGGGAATGTACGAGCATGGGTTGTTCACCCTCGCGCTTTCGGAATTGTGGGGCATGACTCATAATGTGGAGGATAATAAAGTGATCCAGGCAGCTTTGGAAAAAGCGGTCGCAGTCATCCTTCGTGCTCAGAGTCCTCTTGGTGGCTGGCGCTATACGGCTCGTCCTGATGCGGGACAGGACACTTCTGTTACCGCTACCGTATTCATTGCATTGGCATCAGCTCAACAGGCGGGGATATTGGTTCCAACAGAGACGATTGATCGTTTAGTCGGGTATTTGCGTGAACAGGTTTGGAACGAAACTACCGGCGGATTTGGCTATCAAGGAAAATCTGGAACGACCATTGCATGTACGGCAGGCGGTGCATACGCCGCTCAGCTTTGTGGCAAGCGTGATACGGAGTGGGTCGGAGCTGCTATTAGATATCTTGAAAACAGCCCCAAGGTGTTTTCGAGACAGGAGATAGGTTATTATTATTACGCCCACTATTATGCGATTACCGCGATGGTCCAGGCTGGGGGAGATCACTATGCCAAATGGTATCCTCAAATCCGTGATTCGCTCATCCAACTTCAACAGCCTAACGGATCTTGGAATGAGAAAGAAAACGATTACCCAAGTAATACGCCGATGGCGATCATTATCCTTGGAACTCCACATTGCTACATTCCTATTTATCAGCGTTGATGCACAGATAATGACATCTTTCCCAACATTTATTAATATTTGAATCCATCACAACCTAAAGCCATGATCACACTTCGGAATAGAACCCTTCGTAACATACTCGCGATTATCGTATCGGTCGGCTCCTTTATGTCATTGGTTGCCGCCAAAGCGCCGGAAAAAAATCCGCTCTCAGCCCGTGGGAATACGCTGCTCGAGAAATATACGAAGATGCTCGATGAACTGAGTGCGGAAGTTAAGAAATCACTGCCTGCGGTGGACGAAGCCAAGAAATCAGCATTCATGGCAGCTCGTGCTGAATGGAATGCACTCAAAGCTCCTGAAGAGGGCGCGTCCCCAAAAGAGCAAAATGACTATAAGGAAGCGGTTACAAATATTGAGGCCAAGTCGATCGAAACAGCTAGGGCCTTACTGGCAGATTTGGATGGATTTTTGGGAAGCGAAAAGCTGGATGCGAGTTTGATGAAAATCGCAATCATCACTCACGCCACACCACACGGGCTCGCGGAATTTGCACAAGCTGGAGCAGAACAGGAGAAAATCATTAATGATTTGTTTGCAAATCAAGCACTGATGAAACAAATCCTCGAAGCTGGTGGTGCTAATGGCGGAGCCTACGGACAAGCCATGCAGATCTATGCTGCGATCCAAAAAAAGAGTGAGCGTTCTCGTGAAGTCGGTAGTGTTTTCCAAAGACTCGCACTCGGCACCAGTATACATACTCCATGGAAAATCGACTCGGATAAAACTGGCATTTACGGCCTTGTTCATGCTACAGAGCTCAAGTCAGATCAGGTCGAGCGTTACATGTATTATGAAAAATGTTTTCTCGAAGGCGAACTCGATCCTGGATTCAAGGATTTGACGACATGGGAATATCGTTTCGCCACGGATTCTCCTTATTCGAACGAAGACCTCACATGGTGCAGGAAAATGATGCGAACCTATCGCCCTGACCATGTCACGAATCCCGATTACAAATGGCGCTATGCTCGTATTGTGAAGACCGATGTTCCTTATGGCACGCCTGCTGATGCGGATGGACCGCTCTTGGGTAGAATGCCAGAGTTGGGCAGCACCGTACAGCAGATACTTGCTCTTGGTGGTATTTGCGGACCTCGTGCGTTCTTTGGCCGATTTTCGCTACGCGCTTTCGGTATTCCCTCTAAACCATCGACACAAAGAGGACACGGTGCTCTTAGTCACTGGACGCCGGATGGATGGACGATTTGTTTCGGTGGATGGTGGTCAGTTGCCTGGTGCGGCCCGCAAGGCGGATTGGATTTGTTGTTAGAGACACAGGCACGTAAGTTTTTTGACGATTATTTCAAGGTGCTGCGAGCTCAGTGGATTAGTGATGCTCTGAATGAAGAGGATGTGAGTATTCGTTCATACGGTATTGGCGGCGGTTTCTGGGACAGTTTGGCGTTTTGCAAAAAGCAGGTCTTGGTCAAAGACGCCGAATTGAAAGCACTCGAGCTGACCGGTGGAGAACTTGCCGAATCGGATCATCTAACTGGCGATGAATTGGCAAAAATCATCGAGATCCCGGAAGAAGATCGCAAGATTGTGATTTCCGCGGATGGTGTGATAACCATTCCTGCTGCGGGTTGTTACTCTCCTAAAGAGCCAACGGATCGCGTGATATTCATGAGAAGTTGGGAGAACAAAGGTTCTCAAGTTCACTACAGTCGCCTCGGTAGCCGTCCTGAACTGATCAAATACCGTATTGAAGTTCCTGCTGCCGGTGAATACGAGCTAACCGCACAGCTCGCTACCGTATCCTTCAAGCAAGAGATGATTTTCCGCATGAATCGTGAGGATCCGGTGACTCATTCGATTCCATATACCAAAGGCATGTGGGGTGAAATGGAGCCGCTTAGAGTGAAACTTGAGGAAGGCAAAAATACGATCAGCGTGACGGCACGTGCTACGAATCGTGGTGTAAGCTTCAAGAGCTTCCAGCTTAAGCCGGTGAAGTGAAATACTTGCTTTTGATATCAACCATCTTCGTTACATGAAATCGCAATCTCGCACAGGTATCTTTAACTTTATTGTTATTTTCAGTTTTTTCTGCGCATTCGTTGCATCGGCACAGGAAACTGGTGCGCCGATTCCGGTAGAAAAGATTACGGCTCTCGAGGAAACCTATACAAGTAGCAAGACGGAAAGCTCAGCTGCGCGCAAACGGCTGTCCGTGAAGCGTTTGCTTAGAGATGCTGGCGAACTCGTGGCGGCCAATGCCACTGCGCCGAATCGATTTGAGGTGCTTGGATTGATGTCCCGCGCCCAGAAAGAATTGTTGGATGCGGACAATTCAACCGAGAACCGTGAAGCGTTTTTGCAAACATGCAAACTGCTGCTCGCCGCCCCCAATGATTATGCTTCGCTCCGCTTCGATGCAGATTTGCTTTTATCACAAAGCGAGATGGTACGTAAAGGAGCTGATACAAGACAAAGAGCTCAGGCACTGATGGATCTTGTTGGGCGCTATCGCGGCACGGAGATTGAGACCAAAGCAATCAAGGTTGCGATCGCAATGGCTCTGGAACTGGGAGATAACCTTGTAATCGATGAATTGATGAATCTCATCTCCGAACGTTTTTCTGGGGATTTGGATATGCTAGCTTACCAGCGCGAAAAACTGGGTGGCCAAGTGATCGGTGCATGGTTCACCGGAACCTTCGAAAAGTCCGATGGGACGGTGATGCGGTTTCCGATGGATGCCATGGGAAAATCCACCATCCTGTGTTTTTGGTCGAAGGAAGGCGATGCAGTCAAGGAGTTGGAGGCTCTCGCGGCAACGGTCAAAGAACTGCAAGCGGAAGGTTACGGCCGAACCATGATTGTCAGTTTCAATTTGGATGAATTGCCCGATGCGGGTGCGAGTATTTTAAAGGAAATAGGAGTCGACTGGCCTGCTTTGAAGCTTCCCGGAGGTCGCGAAAACCCGTATTACAAAATCTACGCAAATCGCAATCCTGCCTATAAAATCTTTGCAAATCTCAATCCTGCCTACGTACCGCTCAGTGTTTCAGCTCAAGCCGCGCTTCTTATGGCGGGATCAACGAGAAACAGTGCTCCTGTTAAGACAGATGTAACAGTGATGCCGGATTTCAAGCGTTTGGTTGGGTTGAGTCTCACCAAGGAATGGGCAATGCCTCGCTATACCAGCCAGTTGGTTTCCTTTATCAACGGTGAGTTTCTTGTGATTGATCCGCAAGGGCCTTTGGATCCTTCAAGACCTCCGGAAATCAAATCACTGGGTTCAAATGCTAAGCCACTCACCCGTACGGATGCGTCAATACCGGAGGCGACACTCAATGCCATTCAGGATTGTTTTATCATGTCACCCATTCGCTTTCGAAAACCCAACGCTGATCTCAAAGCCAACTTTGAGAAAGCCGAGGCCTTATGTGCCAAAGCTATAAAAGATCATCCGCAAGCCCCTGATCTTTGGATCGTGCGCAATCGCCGCATCATCGCCCTCATGGCACTCTGGAAATTCGAAAATGATCTTACGGTATTCAATCGCGCGGCTGCCGAAGCGAAAGTTCTCATCGATTCCAAGCCTCCCGCCGGAACCGATCTCATCGCACGTTTTTGTCTCGCACGGGTGGCTTTGCGCTCCTCTGAAGTGAAGCCTAAGCAAGTCATTACGGATTTCCTCGGAGCCCTCGGCGGAGATAAAGCTCCGGGTCCTGCGCTTGCGGTTGCTGCCATACTTGCCTTGGAAATCGGAGACCGAATGCTCCACGATGAACTCCGTAGAAACATCCTCGATCAATATAACGAGGATCCGATGATGTGGACGGTTGTTTCCTACATGGTGGATAGAAATAACCGCTACTGGCTCTATCAGGTGCCGTTCTCTGCTGGTTGGAGTTATGGAAGACGCGATGAATACTTCCTTTCCAAAGGTGATCCTGAGGATTGCAAACGAACGATCACGGCGGAATTGAAAAAACTCGATGGTACATCGTTCCAAATCCCGAAAGATACCGCAGGAAAGTGGGCCGTGATTTATTTCAGATCCATCGGAAACCAAGATCCTGCAGGCATCACCCGGAGCCTCGTGGGTGACACCAGAGGGCTTAACACTTTCATGGAGGCTCGTGGTCTTGGCGATGTGCAAGCGTTCTATGCAATTCTTGATGATGATGCTGAAAAAATAGGAGCTCTTCTCAAGCCATCCGATAAGGGAGTGGCGCCTATAACGTGTCCAGTCATGATGGTGCCGAACGGACTCAAAAATCCGATCGTCCAAAAACTAGGCATCGAATCGGAAGACGAGGTTGCGAATGTTTTACTCATGCGGCCTGATGGTAGCATCGCTGCCATGCGTTCGGGTAGGTATGCAAATATACAAAACATCATCAACTGGCACGATGAGTCTTTGGTGAATGCGGCTTTGGAGAAGGGCGATATTGAGGAAGCTAAACGGTTAGTGTTTCAATTCGCACCGGCGGAACCTCCGGTCTCGACCGATCCCAAAAAAAAGAACATCAAACCCGCTCCGCCTAGTACGGAACATCTGCGTGCAAGAGCTCGTGTGTATTTGGCACTCAAGGAATACGATAAGGCTCTTGCTGATGCCGAAGAAGTTCTTAGTCGGCAAAAGGCTACCGATGGTGGCATGAGTCTCCGTTCCAAGGAGCTTGGTATCATTGAAAAGCTGGTTGCGGAAATACGTAAATTTGTCCCCGAAAAGCAAAAGGACTGATCTTTCGTTTATTTGCGAATTTGATTTATTGTTAGATATTTTTTACATGCCGCTGGCAGTTCTCGACGAGGGTGCATGGGGATCTGCTATGATGTCCGGTTTATGCGAGCCGAAGAAGGGCTATTTTTTAAAAACCGAGATTGACCACAACATAAAGTGTTTTTGATCTGAATCCGCCTATCTGGTTTGTTTGATTCCGTTTACAAGCTCCTTGGATAATGGTCGAAAGTTATCGTTATCCTATGGGTCCTCGTATCAATGAATGCAGGAAATTTGCTCAATTACCCATGGGAGAGACACACTGGAGATTTGGTCATTGGTAGCGGAAAAAAGTGTTGGGCGAGCTACTTGTTTGACTTTTCGATAAGCTCAATGGCTTTCTCGGAGAACCTTGCACCAAGGATCACGTATCCGTCCTTGGTGTAGTGAAGATCGTGCACGACCTTTTCCCCATCCTTCCTGTCATTCAGGTCGTCCGTATCGACCCATGCTCCCCGCGGATGCGCTTCCGCGAACTCCTGCTGGACACGGCGTATGGTCATAATTCCTTCACGTCGTTTTCCACCATCGAGCCCAGCATCACTGATTCGCCCGATTACGAAGTTGATCCTTTTGAATGCTAGGTCGGTCTCAAGTTGGTCTAATAACTCCTTCAGGTAGGCATCGTATGCCGTATTATTCAAATCCGACTCACCTTGCATCCAAACGAAGGTGACGGTTTTGAGTGGCTGCCCCACGATCGCGGTTTTCACTTTTTCTATCAGGCGATCGTAGAGCTCACCTCTCACTTTAGGCACTCGGCCAGTCGTTGGTGGTGGGAATTCGTGGTTTGTTTTACCCCAGCTGCGGATCGATTGCCCGCCGTGTGCGTCTTTGACCACGATCACCTTGTTCTTGCCGAAGGCCTTGTTTACCGCAGGGGTGAAAGAGACATCTTGATTCATTCCCACCATGTTGGATTGCCCGGAGAGGATAAACAGGTGTTTTCCGTCAATGTCCGGTTCAGCGGCGATACATGGCGTTAATTTCAGGGAAACGAGCAGGATAGCCGCCGGAAACAACAGGAGTTTGCTAGTCATTTTATCAAACATAGGAGTCGTTTGGACGGGATGATTCCTGCTTTGATTGGAAACGAAACAGATGAGTCTTAAGGTTTTTTCATTTTAGCCATGGCTTCCGCAAAGGCTTGGCCCGCTTGGGCGAAGAACTTGGCTGAGCCATAGTAATGGAATCCCTGATTCGAGCTTCCATTTTTAAGCAGGTATTTCTCGTCCTCGCTGATTGCCTTCTCGTTGACCGCTGCGATCTCGGCCGCAAGTTTGGTCATCTCCTCCTTGACGTCCTCGCCCTTCTTGGAACGCATCTTGAGCACATTGTTTTTCTTGCCCAACTCCGCGGTGGCTGCTGATAGCTTGAGCTTGATCGCATCAATGTCGGCGGGCCAAAACTTGTGGGTGTAAACGTTGGCTACAGTGCCCTTGAATTCGTCCATTTCTCCCGGCGCTGCCATCGCATTGCGGAAGGCCTCGGTGCCATCACCTTTCGTTTCTCCGCCCACACCGATTACGCCCGTCACGAAAGGCATGTTTGGTGTGTTGAGATCCTTACGCAGGTCGCGAATGAGGCAAGCCAGCAGACGGCTGTATTCGGAGTAGTCCTTGATGCTCTTTTTGCTTGGATCGCCAGGATAAGGGCCCACGAGGTCATTGAAGCCTTGGAACCAGACGAAGCCGGCAATCTCATAGCCCTCCTTCGGATCATAATCCGGATAGACCTTTTTTGGATCGGCCAACACGTCCTTCACATGGGATAACATGTGTCCGTAGTATTTACCTGCCATTTCCTTGTGGCGCGGATCGGTCGGTTCTCCACCGCTTGGCGGACGGAAATCAACCATCAGGCTCTTGCCGCCCCATGCGTTTTTAATCAGTAGAATCGGCTCGCCAAGGTGTTTCTGCATCGTGATGCCAAAGGTGAACTCGGGCCCGATCTTGGCCTCGCGGACGTGGTGTTGGCTACCCCAACCGGCGCTCAGATTACCTGCCTTGCGACCGATCGGCGCGCCGCCAAAATCACCATAAGCGTAAGAGATCCAAACATCCTTGCAGATCACCGGCTTACCCGTGGCATCCACCATCTGCTTATAGAGATCCGCTGTTTTTGGATCCTTGGCGATGAGGGGGAAAGTGAAAATTTCCGCATGCCCTTCCATATTCGATTGGCCGGCGAGGATGAAGACCTTGAGCGGCTTGGCATGGAGCAACGGCGCAAAAAGTGCTGCAAAAGCGAGAAAAAACAGGGAAGGGTGGGTGGTTTTCATGGAATGGAATGATGAGGTTTTTTTTGAGCGAATAATAAAGGTTATGGGATGAGGGTGAGACTGATTACTTCAAGGGTTTGAGTTCAAAATCTTTGATGGTGATGCCGCCATATTCTGGACCTGCAAATCGATATCCCTCTTTGATGAAATCCGCAATCACGGTGCGTTGGAAAGTCATTTTATTTACGCCCTTTGTCAGAGAGACCGTAACCGGGGTAGTTCCTCCCCATTTACCAACCGTGTAAGGCATTTCCAATCTAATAGGTTCCTTTGCCTCATTTGTTGTGACTAGGAAAAATTGCTCGCGATTGACGGTGACGACATTCGCCGTCAGCGCGTAATTTCCAGCAGCAGGTACCTCTATTTCATAAACCAAAGGCTCTGGCATTTCCCAGCGTTTGTAGTGCAGATTCATTCCGCCTTCGCGAGTTGGCATGAAAACGATCTTTTTAGTGTTAGTTGTTGGGCTGGTGCAAGCTACAGCAGGAATATGAATTCCTCCATGCCCATCGATGCTGATTTTTTTGAGCTCGCTTGGAACCACGACTTTTACCAAGCGCTCGGGATAGCCCTGATTGTTTTCAGGCTTAGGCACATTCGGATCTGGCTTCACGGGGGCTGGAGGAGGATCAAAAGTCGCAACGATTGCGCGTCTTTTGTTGACCGCCAAAGTGCTCCACGTTCCCGCAGTCTTGTCTGGCTCCATTCCCTTTACTTTTTCTTCACCCAGCATACTGCTGACCCAATCGGCGCGACATGCCTTGATGTATTCATCTGGAAAATTACGTGACTTGGCGATATCCAGAAAATACGGACCACGCATCGAGTCAACCTGATCAACAATCCAGTATCCGTTTGCGAACGAAACTCCGAGAATAGTCTCCCAGCCCTTCGGCGTCCAATAACTCATGGCGGTATGGCTCCTGAGACGTGCACCCCAGACTGGAATTCCAAAAGCGCGACCCAAGCAGCGACCGAAGGAGCCTTTTCCTCCACATATTGAGCCCCTGTCCATGAACTGCTGCAACTGGGTGTAAGGGGGGCCTGTCTCGCCTACTTCGGCTTTTCTGTGCCCAAAATCGGAATACATCAATCCCACGACATGAGCGTTGTATTCATCTGGTGCATTGATTTGATCCGGCCGATAGTTCCAAAGCATCTCTCGCATCCAAAGCATGTCCTCTTCCATGTTGGGATCATTGACGACGTGCCTGAGCAGCCAGACGGAATGCTTTTCAAAATTGGGCGATAGTTCCTTTTCTAAATAGGATTTTTCAAAAAAAGCATAGCGCCTGATCGGATCTATGGCGCTGTATCCGCACAACTCCGGTGCTGCAAACTCCAAGGAAACAGCCCATGCCAGTCGATTGAGTTGCCCGTCTTTGGCTCGTGGATGCCTCGATAGGATTTCATGATAAATCTGCATGGATCTTCCGTAACGCCCCGCCTTGGCACCACCGGCAAGCAGCATCTGTTTCATGAGGGTTGGACGACTCAACAGATCATCGATTATCTTTTTCTCCGCCAGTCCTTGTTGGGTAAATTCAGCCAAACCACGCGGTGTTGCATCCGCAATGACTGCTGCTTTGACCAGCTTTTCATCCACCGCATCACTCGCTATAAATCCTTCGATATCGGCCAAAACCGGCTTTGCTGCCAGCATACAGGCATCGCTGGAAACTTTTTTTGCGGCATAAGCCTCTGTGAGCTTCGCATACTTGGCTGCATCAATCTGCGGAAGCTTTGGCATTAACTCGCTGCGCAATGCTTCAAGCATGCCAGCATAACCATCATGTGCCTTCTGGGCTTCAGGGGATAGCGGTGTATCGACCTTCTTCGGCGCGGCCAACAGGAATGCTGTTGTTACAAACCAAGCGGATGCTAATGCACCAGCTAATATTAAGCGTTTTGATGATATCATAGTTTCCTGTGGTAAAAGTCAAATTGATCCAATGTGGTCAATCGGTATATGCTAAAATGGTTTTCCACTTGGGCCGGAGAATCGACTCGATAGCCGGTCTGGGAAGGGGATGTTCGTTCTTGAAGGGCGGCGTTGATTTTATGCCGTTGTGCATTTCATTTGAGGTTGAAAATTCTATTCGATGACGTCGATACGATCCATGGTTAGAACCATCGTATGAGCTATCAATGGATCCTCTCCATATGAGACTAGGTCAGCGATCGCTTCCTCGATGGATTCATATTTAACTATCGCGAGATCATCGATGATCCTGTTGAGCATTTTTATGTTTTTGCCATCGGCGAATTCAGGACGGAAGTGCATCAATCGGTGCTGTAGAAAGATAAAGGTTGGTGCATTTCTGTCGAGATACTTTCTTGGTCGACAATTTTGCATTCGGGTCTGACCCGTAACGATACCTATCCATCGAGGGCGAAACTAGCGAGCGGTCTTGAAAATGGCGCTGATTTGGATTTTCCCCTCGGAGTCGGCGGTTGCGTTCAGGTGGATGCGGGTGATGCCAGGGTTGGTGACATCGTGAGCGTTGGGTGGTGGATCAGCGGGGGAGGCGAGTCTCTGTATAGATTGTGGCGATGTCAGATCGAGTTGCATCTTGGATTTCTTTATGGAGAGCAGGAAGCCGTTATCGGTTGGGGTGGGCGTTGCTGGAGTGTAGAGGTTCCAGGTGATTTCATCTTTGGGTTTGAGACCCGAAAGGGAATCGGTGATGGTCATTGTGCGTTGATCCGAATTCAAGATGAAACGGCGGGTGGCCGTGGCGTTTTTCGGTAGGTCTAAGACGGCTGCGAGGTTGACAATCGTTTCGTGTTGAGGAGTGCTTTTTGAGGAGAGAATTTCTGATTTTCCTTCTATTCGGTGGAGCTTGCCGTTGTAGGTGAGGGTGTTATGTGAAAAATTATTGAGGCGGAATACGGACCAACGTCCGCTGTCTTGGGTCATTTTGAAGAGATCGATCCCAACGGACTCGAGATCGTGATATTTTTGCACGCCAAGATCACTCGCCCAACGTTCTCCTGCCCAGTCTATGACAAATGATCCGGCGTCCATGTGACCATGGTTAACATTGGCCATTCCGGCTTTGATGCCGAGGAAGAGATCTTTGGATTCGAAGCCTGTGCGGTGGATGGCGATGGGGCTGTAGCCTGATCCGAGAAAATGAAGGGCTAATGTTTTTTCTTTTGCTTCGGCAGTATGGGAAACCCAGAAGGCAGCCAGAGCGAGAAATCGCTCATGTGTGGATGCGTCGAGTTGATCGAAAGTTGGAGCGATAAATTGATTGAGTGATTGGCTCTGGTTTTGTTTTGCCATCCAAGTCAACGCCGTGCTGAATTCGAGATTCTTCGGAGCGTTGTCACCATAGTTGAAAAGCAGACCACTGGTGCCTTGGACTTGTTGGATGAACTCCGCACTTTGGAGGAAGCCGGGATGCGCGCGATAGGCTTCGAAAGGCATTTGAACGTTGCGAAGAGCCTCGATAGTGAGGATGGTATAGATCGTTCCGTAAGACCAATAACCCCC
The DNA here is from genome assembly GCA_945873125.1 of Prosthecobacter debontii. Classification (GTDB taxonomy): domain Bacteria; phylum Verrucomicrobiota; class Verrucomicrobiia; order Verrucomicrobiales; family Akkermansiaceae; genus Luteolibacter. The sequence goes on along the minus strand of CAMCBV010000009.1, from coordinate 49,890 downwards.
GCCCTCCGCGTAAGCTCCGTTGACTGGGTAGCCACCACGCAGGCCGTTCGGTATACCAGCTTTTGCAAGCTCTAGAGCTTCGTTTGAGAGCCCAGGCTCTTCATTCATTATGGCGATGGCGGACATGACTAGGCCGCCCATGCAAACCTGGTTCCAGTTGTTTTTGCGTTTGGCTAGGTGACGGTTGGCGAGCGTGGATTTCAGACCTTTGTCACGCAGTGCCGTGGAGATCGTTTTTTGATCCGTTTTTGATAGATCATGAAACAACCAGTCATAGCCGATGGCGAGTGCGGTTTGCATTTCCGCGGTGTCGAGGTGGTGGTCGGGGTTCCAGTCTTTGAAATTCGAAATCGCGAGCATTTCGTCTCGGCAGCGAATGAGGTATTTCTTTTCCCCAGTAACTTTCCATGCGGTGGAGAGATCGAGCACGCGTTCGATGGCATCCCGGGATACGGAAAGAATGCGGCGTCCTTCGCGTTTGTATTGGAGCAGGGGCTTTTCAAAAGTGACATCAGCCCGTGCGATGGTGGCGGAAATGATTTTTTTCACTCTCGGATCGCCTTCCATGCGAGAGGGTAGATTTTTCCAATCGTCTGCTGTGACAAGCAGTCGCGGGTGCTCAGGAATTGCCAGCAGGGATGGAGGCAGGATAAGCCAAACTATCGTTAAAGTGATAAGATAGAGGCTTTTCATGGTGGTTTTTTGCGGGTAGGGAAGAGGGATGCGCTTGATTGTGGGAATGATTTCAGCTTCGTGCGGTCTATTAAACGCAGGAAGTTTGTTGGATTTTTCATATGGAACTCTGGAGTCCCTGAATGACAATGATTTACGTGCGAACGGGTATTTCCAATCGGCTTACGCAACGGATCCTACTGCCATGCCGCTGGTGAGGATCATAGTTGGAATGAAAATGGAATCCGGCGACAAGTTGGGGGCTATTGGAATTTATGAAAAAGTCATTTCGGAGCGACCTGAATCCATGGAGGCACGCATTGAATTCGGCGATTTCCTCGGGACGATCGGTAGGGGAGATGCTCTTGCCGATCGCAAGCGCGTGGCTGCGTATCGGGCTGTGCTGGAAGCCATGCCGGGCCAAGTTTTGCCGATTGAGCGCTTGATTCGATTCTCTCGTGAAAAAGGAGATGACGATGGGGCGAGAGCATGGCTAGAAAAAATCGATATGGATTCGCAGGAGGCGGTGAGCTTTTATGTTACAAGCACAAAAAGCCTCTACGATTCGGAGGATGAGGCTGCGCAGAAACGGATAGCGAACAGCTTTCAAAAAGCGATGGAAGAGCATCCGGAATGGGCCGGAATTGCCAGAGCGGCGAGCGAGCATTTCCGTGAAGCGGGAAACATCAAAGAGGCGATTCGTATGCTTAATATCCATACGGCTGTGGTTCCGTCTTCGTTGGATCTGAGAATACGCAAAGGAATTCTGCATTTCGTCGCAAAAGAGGACGAGGCAGGGGTTAACGCATTGAAAGCTGTTTTGGTTATCCATTCGCGCAAAGCATTGGCTCATGAATCGCTTGCCAAGCACTATCGGAAGAGCAGCCAGCTAAATGAAGCTCTGTATCATTCAGCGGAGTTGCTGAAAATCCGAGGCGGATCTCCTGAGGAATTTGAACAACTCGGGGTTGAGTTGCTCGCGGCAGAAAAAAGCCGCGATGCCCGCTTGTTGCTCGAGAAAGCCGTTTATAACCATCCCGACAACGTGCGTTTGATGACGCAGCTGGCGGTTGCGGCGGTAAGGGATTCGGAATCGAAAGACTCGGCGCTTCGTTTGTTTCGTCAGGCAGAAAGCATGATGACCCATCCATCTCAAGTTGATCCCAGTTTCTTGTTAGAATTCGCTCGAGAGCTTGTGGCTCAGGGGCAGAACAAGGCCGCCGAGGAACGACTGAGAAACGCGATCAAGACCTTTCCGAGAACAGCGACCAAGGAAACCGCAGTCGCACTTCGAGCGCTTGCCGGGATCTGGAACGCTGAAGGCCGTAACGCGGATGCCGCACGAGCCTTGATTTCCCGTGCGGAAACGCTGGAGAAGTAAAAAATGAAGTTTTTCCCCTCTTTTTACTTGTCAGCACCCCGTATCGAAAACAAACATCCCGCCCCGCACATGCGGCACCGGGTAGGTGGCCGAGTGGTTAAAGGCGGCAGACTGTAAATCTGCTCTCATTGAGTACGCTGGTTCGAATCCAGCCCTGCCCACCATCATTTTCAAACAAAGCGTTCATCATCACGGTGAACGTTTTTTTATTATGGCAGGGCTGGGTTCGAACCACTGCCGAATCCGCCCAAGCGGTGAGGCAAAAGGTTTGAGCCGCAGCGAAGCGGAGTCGGGGGAGTGCAAAGCATTCTCCAATCCAGCCCTGCCCACCATTCTTCGCTTCCGTTTCGGAAGCTTCGAATGGCAAACCATCTTAAAAGCGCTATCTCCGCTGACTTCGATTCACGGTTTCTTTCCGAGGTTGTTTATCTGGGTAAAATTAGCAAAAAATCCATTTACGAAAGACGGTCAGATAGGGTTACGTATGATCCGTAATGCAAAATCCAAGTTTACCTCAATCGGACCGTCGTGATTTTATCAAAGCCGGAGCTCTAGTCAGTGCTGCGACCTTGTTGCCGGGAATCGCCAGTGCCCAAGGCGCGGCGAAAGAAATCAAAGTGGCCTTGATCGGTTGCGGCGGACGTGGAACCGGAGCGGCGAGTCAATCGCTGAATGTTCCCGGAACCAAGCTTGTGGCGATGGCGGATGCGTTTGAGGATAATTTGACCAAAGCGCACACCGCCTTGCAGAATCAATATAAGGAAAGAGTGGATGTTCCTGCGGAGCGTCGATTTGTCGGTTTTGATGCTTTCAAAAAAGCGATTGATGCGGCGGATCTGGTTTTGTTGTGTTCATCACCGGGTTTCCGTCCTGCGCATTTTGAGTATGCGGTGCAGCAAGGAAAACACGTTTTCATGGAGAAACCGGTTGCCGTCGACGGACCGGGAATTCGCAAAGTGATCGAGGCAGCGAAGGAGGCGGATAAGAAAAACCTGAAAGTGGTTTGTGGTCTTCAGCGCCATTACCAAAACACCTATATCGAAACCCTGCAGCAGATCAAAGAAGGCTTGATCGGCGACATTGTGAACGCGCAGGTGTATTGGTCAGGTGGCGGAGTTTGGACCCGCGAGCGCAAAGAGGGGATGACCGAGATGGAATATCAAATGCGCAACTGGTTCTATTTCAACTGGATCTGTGGCGATCATATTTGCGAGCAACACATTCACAACATCGATGTCGGCAACTGGTTCATGGGTCAGCATCCGGTCAAAGCTGTCGGGATGGGTGGCCGCACCAAGCGCATCGGCAAAAACTGGGGTGAAATTTATGACCATCACTACGTCGAATATACATATCCGAACGGAACGATCATGAATAGCCAGTGCAAGCACTGGAATGGCACTTGGTCGAAAGTTTCAGAGACCATCATCGGCACCAAAGGCACGGCAACAGCTGGGGTGATCAAGGATCTTTCTGGAAAGATTATTTGGCGTTTCCGCGGTGAGAATAATAACCCTTATCAGACCGAGCACGATGTGTTGGTGAAGCACATTCATGAGAACAAGCCCATCAACAATGCCCACTATACGGCTGAATCCACTCTGACAGCCATCATGGGAAGAATGGCGACCTATTCCGGTCAGGAAATCACATGGGAGCAGGCACTGAATTCAGATTTGGATACCATGCCTAAAACCTTGGCTTGGGATGCCGATCCAGGTCCGAAGATGGGGGCTGACGGATTGTATCCTGCTCCGATTCCCGGAGTGACGAAGGTGTTCTAATAAGAAACGCTGCCAGGTTTTTTCAAGAAAACCGCATAAGTTAAAAAATCATTACGTAAAAGCCCACCTTGAGTGATCGAGGTGGGCTTTCTGTTTTGAGTATGAAACCGCTTCTAAAAATCCGATAATGATAGCTTGGTCGCCATCCTACAGCCCGATGTTGAGGCGCCGAGGACGCAACGCGAAGCGTGAAGTCAATTAACCATCCAGGAAATCTTCGTTCTTTGCTTTGCGCGGCTGTCTGCTCCGAATTTGTCGGGACTGCTCCTCTCGGTCTTGAAGTTTAGAGTTTAAAATTTAGAGATTTAAACTCATTCGGTCGGCCCCGGTCCTTGATTCCATGCTTTGTGCATTTCCTCGAGCGTTGGGAGTTCCAGGGGTCTCACCACACGGAAGCCGAGCCATGAGGCGTTGGTAAAATACCAGAGTGATTTGGGAATCTGGGGGTCGAGGGATTTGAGTTCGGCGGAAGTCTGTCCGCGCGCCGCGGAGCGCAGTGCTTTGGCATCCGCGTCCCAGTGGCCGCCGCGATGGATGGTGGGGTAGCGGTTTTGGCCGGATAGCCAAGGGTTCATCGCACCATCTTTGATCTTTCCGTAAGTGTCGGCGGCATAGTGATCGAGGGTTAGCTCGGCAGCGTTGCCGTGCATGTCGTAAAGGCCCCATGGGTTGGGTTTTTTCGTGCCGACTTTTTGATACTGAAATTCGGAATTATCGGCGAACCATGCGTATTCGCCGAGTTTGCTCACATCGTCACCAAAGGAATAGTCCGTGGTGGTTCCTGCACGGCAGGCGTATTCCCACTCGGCTTCGGTCGGGAGGCGGTAAAAGTGGCCGGTTTGTCCCGAGAGCCATTCGCAGAATTTATTGGCGGCATGAAAGGTGATTCCGACAGCCGGGTAATCTTTTGAGTAACCATCGCCCATGGAGAAATGCATGGGAATATAGGGCGGTGTGGGTTGGGTCACGGTATCGATCAAGGTTTCGCCGTCTTTAAGATCGGGTGCTTCGGATGTCGTCATGTCGGCATCGCGATTTAGAGTGCCGTCTTTGTTACGGGCTTTACCGTTTTCCATGAAAGGGCGGTAGATATCCCAAGTCGTCTCCAGCTTTGCCATCCAGAAAGATGGAATGGCGATTTCCTTTTGTGGGGCCTCGTCGGGTTTATGGTTTGGAGAGGCAGGATTGGAGCCGATTTTGAATTTTCCGGCGGGGATGGGAATGAGGTCGATTTTCGAGCCTTCGGCGAGAGGAATGGTTTGGGTATAAGCTTCGAGCTTTGCCTTCTCGTCTTTCTGTTTGGCGAGGATGATTTCGCGAATCGCCTTGGTGGTAGGCAGTAGATTGGGATTGGGAAGTTCTTCCGCACCGAGCGTGAGGCAGGGGAAAAGAGGGATAAAAAGGAAAAAGCGTTTCATGGTTGGGAATACGTGATGATTGGGGAAAACTTGCGGGTATTCACTGGGATTTTTGAGAAAACTTACCGATCAGAGAAGCGAAATCCAATGGCTCGGCCTTGTCTGCATTGAGAATGGCGAGTTTCTGGAGGGAGAAAATCTCCGAAATACCCTTTTGTGCGAGACCGATCATATCAGTCATTTGGTTGTTGGTGAAAACGGCCTCCTCGCCGGAGCCCTGGACCTCGACGAATTCCAGCGACTCGGTCATGACGATGTTGAAATCGACCGTAGCGGCTTTGTCTTCGAGGTAATTGAGATCGAGTACGGCAGTATCCTCGAAAATTCCGGCAGAAACGGCGGCGACGAGTTTTTTGAGCGGGAAATCCTTGATTTTCCCCTCGGCCATCATGCGGTTGAAGGCGATCGCAGTGGCGACACAGGCACCGGTGACCGATGCGGTGCGGGTTCCTCCATCGGCTTGCAGGACATCGCAGTCGATCCAGATCGTGCGTTGGCCGATTTTTTGGAGATCGACCACCGCGCGCATCGAGCGGCCGATGAGGCGTTGGATTTCCGAGGAGCGACCGTCGAGTTTGCCACGAGAAATGTCGCGCGCTTTGCGATCATGGGTGGAATAAGGGAGCATCGAGTATTCCGCGGTGAGCCAGCCACCGGAGACTTTTTGGTAACGCATCCAGCCAGGAATTCCTTCTTCAACCGTTGCAGAGCAGATCACGCGGGTATTGCCGAAGTTGACGAGTACGGAGCCGGTGGCGTTAGGGGCGACATTTGGGTGAAAGGAAATCGGGCGGAGCTGGTCGGTGGCGCGGGCGTCGGGGCGAGTCATGTGGGGACGATGAGCGGTAAAGTTTAAAGTTCAAAGTTCAAATTCCAAGGAAGCGATGGGTCGTCCCAAGAAGCTCAGGATCTTCGAAGTAAGTTCTCAATGGAATAAAGAGAAATAAGAGGTAGGGAATCAATGGTAGGGCGGTTTTGATAAAACCGCCGCGTAAAACGGAGAGAGCATGATGAGGTTTGATGCTGGAGCTAAAATCGTGTTAAAGGAGCTGGTTCTACATACGCCAGCTGGAATAATCCTTTTCAAATAAAAGACTTTTCTATCAGATTTGGATTTGGCATTCGCTGAATATAGGGTGCCTAAGTCATAATAATAAAGCTGTATGCTAACAATGAAGCCAACCAGCCAAATCAACCTCATGAAAACATCAACAATGATTAAGACTGCAGTACTTGTATGCGGGCTCGGAATATTCGCAGCCACCGCACAAGCTGATGAGAAGACTGATGCAGCTGTTACCGCCGCCAAGTCGTGGCTGGCGTTGGTTGATTCTAAAGAATACAAGAAAAGCTGGCAGGAGGCTGCGCCATTTTTTAAGGATAAAGTGAAAGAGGAGCAGTGGTCAGAGATGGTTGCGTCAGCTCGGAAGCCGTTTGGTGTGCTGAAATCACGAGAATTAAGCTCTGTGATGTATAAGACTTCACTTCCTGGCGCGCCCGATGGCGAGTATGTCGTCATTCAGTTCAAGACATCATTTACAGATAAGCGTGAATCGGTTGAGACAGTTACACCGATGAAAGCTGATGGAATATGGCGTGTATCTGGATATTACATCAAATAATTCAATCTCAGGATCAAGAGTGAAGTGCAACCCCTGCCAGTCGGTTGGTTCAGATGACATTCCGTAGCTACAACCCCAATCCTGTCTTGGTATCGCCAGTCGTGATTCAGTAGCCGTAAAAAAAATCGAATATTGAAATTGAAGGCTCTTTTCTCGACGTGATCCGTTCCATCCTCTAACTATGTCATGGTTTATGGCAGGAATCGGATTTTTACAGAGTTTGGGAATTATTGCGATCTGTGCTGCGGTGATGGTGATGGCTGGGCGGATGTTACGCATGCCGGCGATTGCGGTTTATATGGTATGTGGAATTTTGATTGGACCGGTGTTGGGTTGGGTGGCGGTTGAGCAAGGTTTGGATCTTGTTTCCGAGATGGGAATTGCCTTGCTGCTGTTTCTGGTCGGACTGGAGCTCAGCATGAGAAAAGTGCGCGATGTGGGAAAGGTGGCCTTGATTGCCGGATTCATGCAGGTTGTTTTGACGGCGGGACTTGGTTTTCTTTTGGCCAAAGCGATGCGTTTCGGACTGGTGCAGGGTTTGTTTTTGGCTTTGGCGCTGACATTCAGCAGCACGGTGGTGGTGGTGAAATTGTTAGAGGTTAAAGGTGAGATTGAAAGTTTGTATGGTCGGATCGGGCTGGGGGTTTTGTTGGTTCAGGATGTAGTGGTAATCATGCTGCTGACTTTTTTAGCGGGATTTTCAGGTGATGCCGGGAGCATGGACATCGCGGTGGTGGGAAAGGGACTGCTCAAAGCATTTGGTGGCATGGTGGTATTGCTTGTCGTGGCCATGGTTGCCTCGAAATACCTGTTACCAAGAGCGTTCAAATGGGCGGCGAGGTCGCCGGATGTGTTATTGATCTGGGCGCTTTCCTGGTGTTTTCTGATGGTTTTGTGCGCTCATCATTTCGAGCTATCCGTGGAGGTAGGAGCGTTTCTTGCGGGCATGAGTTTGGCGCAACTTCCCTATAACGAAGACCTGCGCAGCAGGGTGCATCCCTTGATGAATTTTTTCATCGCGGTGTTTTTCGTGACGCTGGGAATACGGATGGATTTGACTGGTGCGAGCGCTCACTTGGGTGCGGTGTTTGGTTTTTCCGCCTTTGTCTTGCTTGTGAAGCCCTTGTTGTTTCTCGGGATTCTAGGTTGGCTGGGATACGGCCGTAAGACGTCTTTTCTAACAGGTGTGACCTTGGCTCAGACCAGTGAGTTCTCATTTATTCTCGCTGGGCTGGCCATGAGCAACGGTTTGATCGGTGCGGAAATCCTTTTAGTTTCAGCTTTGGTCGGGGTGGTGACAATTGCGGTTTCGTCTTATGTGATTATCCACAACCATGGGGTATTCGCGTGGGTGCTGAAGGCGGGTTTGCTTAGATGGAAATTTCTCGATGGCAAGCCTGAGGTGACGGACCGGATCGTGCATGCGGGTGAGCATTTGGAGGGGCATGTAATTGTGGTCGGTATGAATACCTTGGGCAGGTCATTGGTGCGGCGTTTGGTTGGGAAAGGCGAGGACGTTTTGGCCGTGGACACGGATCCCGCCAAACTCGAGGGGTTGCCAGGCCGGTCCTTATTAGGAAGTGTCGGATATCTTTCGGTGCTTGAGGAGGCGGGATATTCGCGCGCGAAACTGATCGTCTCCGCGCTACAAATTGAGGAGACGAACGACCTACTCGCGTATCGCGCGAAGAGTGTGAATGTGCCCTGTGCAATCCATGTCGTGGATCTATCCGTGGTGGATAATTTATTGGATTTGGAAACGGATTATCTGATGGTCTCGAAAGTCGACGGGGTAAAGGCGCAGCTGGAAAAGATGAAAGAGTTAGGGGTGATTGAATGAATCTTTTTGCCTTATTGCTCGGTGCTGCCGCGATAGCCTATGGATTGGCGAAGTATTTTCGTCTGCCATCGCTTCCCGTGCTCATTGCAGCGGGAATGGCTCTGAGTTTGTCTGGTCTGGTTCCGAGAGAATTGAGTTTAGGCAACGGCGCCGGATCCATGAACCTGCTCGAGTTGGGCTTGGTGTTTCTGGTGTTTTCATCAGGAGTTGAGCTTAACCCCAAGCGTTTCAGGAAATTTGGAAAGGCGGTTGTTTGGGTGGCTGGTGTTCAGTTTCTTTTCGCATTGGGCATCGGATTTCTCTGCGCGAAGTGGATGGGTGTGGGAACGCTGGAGTCTATATATATCGGAGGTGGGTTAGCGGCGAGTTCGACCTTGGTGGTGCTAAGGCATTTGCAAACTCGCAAGGCAATGTTTGAGCCCTATGGGCGGGTCGTGACGGGGGTATTGTTGTTGCAGGATGTGGCGTTGGTTTTGTTGATTGTCATGCTTTCCCGAGTGGATGGCGGGGCTTGGAATGTTGGTAGGGGGCTTCTCGAAGTCTTGCTAATGGGCTCTGTAGCCTGGGTCGCACAACGTTTCTTGATTCCGAAATTGGTTCTCAAATTCAAACCCGATGAGGAGAACTTGTTGCTTTGGCTGATTGCGGTGTTGCTGGGATTTGTGGGTGTGGCTTCCTGGCTGAAACTGCCACTCATCTCGGGTGCGTTCGCAGGAGGCTTTGTATTTTCCGCGTTTCCGCTTAACGGCTTGGTGCGTGGTCAGTTGTCTTCACTGGTCGATTTTTTCCACGCGATGTTCTTCGTGGCCCTGGGTGCTTTGCTCGGTATTCCGGATTTGGAATTTTGGTTGCAGGCGGGGGTTTATTCTCTGGTGGTCATTGTTGTGACTCCGCCATTGGTTGCATGGGTCGCGGAATGGCGGGGACTCAATGCGCGAGCGGCGATCGAGACGGGTTTGCTCTTGGCACAAACGAGTGAGTATTCCCTGCTCCTTGGATTGAGTGGGGTGCTCCTTGGTCATGTAAGTGCGGATACATTTTCGGTTTTAGCCCTGACTACGATCATGACTATGGTGATGACTCCTCTGCTAGGCCGAGAAACTGTTGCTAATTTCCTGTTGCCATTTCATCCCCTGAGAAAGAGGAGTAAGCCTGTTGAAACGCCGAAAGGACACGTGCTGATTCTCGGTTTTGGATCGGCAGGGATGTGGACGGTAAAGCCGTTGTTGGCACAGGGCGATGAGATCGTCGTGGTCGATGATGACGCGGCGGTTTGCCGTGCACTGGCAGCCAAAAATATCGCGTTTATTCGTGGGGACGGGGCAGAGGAGGAGGTTTTGAAAAAAGCCGGTGCGCGCGATGCGAAGCTTATCATTGCATCAATGAGACGGGTCGGCGATGCCTTGACCGTTTTGAGCCATGTCCGCGGTGTGCCAGTGATCGCCCGGGTTTTTGAAAATGAAGATGCTCAGCGGGTCAAAGCCGCCGGAGGTATTCCAGTCATGAACTCGGAAGCTGCGGCTGATACCTTTATGGCTTGGATGTCAGTCAATGACCGTTTGAAATAGATCCATTCCAAGGAAATCCATGAACCGTCCCTTTCAATTCACCGGTAGAGTTCGCAGTTTCACATACGCGATTCAAGGCATACGCCACATGCTCAGGTCCCAGCACAATGCGTGGATTCATCTGGTTGCGACGGTAGTGACGGTGGTTGCGGGATTTGCCTTGAACCTCGCTTCGGCGGAATGGTGTTGGATTGCATTGGCAATCAGTTCGGTTTGGGCGTCCGAAGCCATGAATACGGCTTTTGAGTTTTTATGTGATGCTACGACCGAAGATTTTCATCCAGTCATCGCGCACGCCAAGGATGTGGCGGCAGGTGCCGTGTTGATCTCGGTGATCGGGGCGGTAACGGTTGGATGCATCATCTATTTGCCCAAAATTCTGGTGATGGTCCAAAATTGAAAGTTGTCACCATGGGCTCTTGGGCGGTCATCCCTGATTTTTAGTCCCAGTTCCTGCTTTGGTGATTGATGATTTTTTTGGAGCTATAAGAATCGGACTCGTGAAGCAAGCAGCATTGGGATTTTTTGATTCGGGAGTCGGCGGGTTGACCGTCGTGCGGGCGGTTCAGGATTTATTGCCGCATGAGGATGTCATCTATTTAGGTGACACGGCACGCTTGCCATATGGGTCGAAGAGCCCGGAGACGATCCGGCAGTTTGCGGATGAGGATGTAAATTTTTTGTTATCTAAGGGCGTTAAGGCCATTGTTGTAGCGTGCAACACCGCGACGGCACATGCTTTGCCATCACTCCAGCAGAAATATGAAATTCCTATCATGGGAGTGATTCTACCAGGTGTTGAAGCCGCGTTGGCTGATCCCACAGCGGAGCGGATCGGGATTATCGCGACGCGTGGAACGATCGGTTCACATGTTTATCAGCACGCTCTTGCGACACGTCGGACTGGGTTAATGATCCATGGGATCGCCGCGCCGTTATTGGTGCCGTTGATTGAGGAAAACTGGATTTCTGAAGAGGTGACTCAACAAGTGTTGTTAAAATATTTACAACCTCTGATCGATAAAGGGATCGATACTTTGATGTTGGCCTGCACGCATTATCCGCTGTTGGTTCCGGTTTTGAAAGAGGTGCTTCCGTCGGATGTGCGCTTGGTGGATTCCGCGACGACTTGTGCAGAGCATTTGAAAATCATGTTAGAAAAAATCGATCTTCTCAGCGATCAAGAAGAAGACGGCAAGTTGTCCATTTATCTGACGGACCTTTCAGAGCAGTTTGAAGAACTCGCAAGGCGTTTCTTGAAACGGTCAACGGGCAAGATTCATAGGGCCGTCGTTGGGTGAAATTTTAAATTTTAAACTCTAAATCTCAATGAAGAGAGGCTGTTTGATGACTCATTCTTAGAGTTTAAAGTTTTCCGGTAGCCAGGGATCGAAATCTGGGGGAGGTGGGGCTGTGAAAGAGAGTTTTTCTCCGGTGACCGGGTGGTTGAAGGAGAGCCTCCAAGCATGGAGGAGGAGTCTGGGGGTGGGGAGGGAATGTTTTTTGGAGTAAATGGGATCGCCAAGAATCGGGGTGCCGATGTGTTGGAGATGGACGCGGATTTGGTGGGTGCGTCCGGTATGTAGGTGGCAGAGAACCAAGGCAGTTTTGGTGGCTTGATCGGGGGCGATCACTTCGTAATCGGTAATCGCCGTTTTGCCGGCGGGAGGGGTGATGACCGCCATTTTTTGGCGATTCACCGGATGCCGGCCGATATGGGTGAAAATCGTGTCCTTGGGTTTAAGCGGAATGCCGTTGGTTACGGCGAGGTAAATTTTTTCCATCGTCGAGCGCTCGGAAAACTGGTTGGCGAGGCCTTGGTGTGCTGGGTCGGTTTTGGCGACGACAAGACAGCCGGAGGTATCCTTGTCAAGGCGATGCACAATGCCGGGTCGCTCGACGCCGCCGATGCCGGAGAGCTTGCCTTTGCAATGATGGAGTAGAGCGTTGACGAGGGTGCCATCGGGATTTCCTGGAGCGGGGTGAACGACCATGCCGTGAGCTTTGTGAAGAACGATGAGGTGTTCGTCTTCGAACAGGATATCGAGTGCAATGTCCTGGGCACTAGCGATATCAGGCACCGCCTCTGGGATCACGATCGAAATTTCATCGCCCGGTGAAATGGCATCGCGTGGTTTTGCAGGCTTTCCATTGAGCAGGATGTAGTGCTCGCGGATGAGATCTTGAATTCTTGAACGGGAAAGATCTTGGATCTGATTGGCGAGGTAAGCGTCCAATCGATCGTGTTTCTCGGTGACGGAAAGATACATAAGAAAACGAGGCCCGTGTAAGATTCAAAACGGAGGACACCTAGGCGACCGAGAAAACGCAGAAGCAAATCCTTTAAGCGGAGAGGGCTTGGCTCAGCGCTTGGCGGATACCGGTGATTTTTTCGACGGGAAGAGGAATAGGGAAAAGCGCGCCGAGGATCACGAGGCCTTGCGGACTTACACAGGGAATGAGCTCGAGATTGGCGGAAGGGCCGAATTTAACTCGGACGTTGTTAGGTTGTCCGGCCTGAAGGATGAGATCACGTGCAATGAAATGGAGTCGACCGTGATGGCTTTCATCAAAAATGACCGCTCCGGTATGGTCCAAAATGAAGATTTCTTTTGCACCGAGATACTCGGTGAGGCTGTTGCGTAAATTCAGGAATCGGTTATCCGAAACGTTGGTTGCGGATGGAATAGGCGTTGATTGCAAGACTGGCTGAGGAATCACAGGTGCTGGTGCAGTGCTGGTAATTTCCTGAACGGCAAATTCTTTGGCCGTCCCGCTGGTCTCGACGAAGCCGACGAAAGAGGTATCAAACCCAGGATCTTGTGAAGGGACCTGAGTCTGCTCAACTGGGCGAATGAGTTTTTCTGCGAGCTGCCGGACTTCCGACGCGTCCAACCACGGATTGATCGTGTCCATTAGATTTTCTGGGGAAAGGGTTGGTGATTGGTTTTTTTCAGTTTTGCCTGAATTTCATCGCGGATCGCATCGAAAACGTTTTCTGTGATTTCCCCGCCTTCAAGGATGGCGACGGGTAGGCCTTTCGCACTGGCGCGGATGAAAATATCATCGCGAGGGACGGCGGTTTTAAAGAGCATTTCCTCAGGAAGAATTTCGCGAAGTGCCGCGGCAGCTTCATGGCTTTCTTGGAGATTATACTGAAGCATGGTAAGGCATATTCCAAGCACGTGGAGGCGAGGATTGATGATGCGGATGCGGTTGAGTCCTTCCAAAAGTTTTGGGACAGACCGGATACCCAGGGGCTCGGCTTGTTGAGGAACCATCACTGCATTCGCTGAGGAGATGATGTCATTGCTGATACCAAACAAACCGGCAGCGGTATCAATGATGCAAATGTCATATCCGCGAGTGGAAACTTGGCTTAGAAACGTCCGAACACGGGTGAGGTGTGAACCGGAAGATCCATTTCCGGCCTCGTAATCACTGGCTTGTCCGGCAGCGACGAGTGAGAAGGTTTTGAGTCGGGTTGGTACAATTAAGCGATCCATCGAAATACTTGGATCAGCGAGGTAATCATAAAAACCGGCCAGTAAACGTGATTGGCGGGTCAGAGATAACCCGACAGAACCTTGTGGGTCGGCATCGACGAGTAGGGTGTTGAAGCCGGCACGCGCAAAGGCGTGGGCCAGGTTGATGGACAATGTAGTTTTACCCACACCTCCTTTTTGGCTTGAGATGGCGATGCTGATCACGCGGATGTAAATTCGAGTTGAGAGAGATTATCGAAGCATGAACCTTGCGAAAGTCTTTTCTTTTGCGAGCTCGAATTCTCTTTCACCCCTGATCTGCCCGTTTTTCGGTGTTAAGGTGGCTTTGCTCTCTTCGCTTGCACTATATCGGGAAATGATGGTTACATCTCCACAGACACTCGTTTTTCAAATACCCTATGAATCTCAAATTTTTCCCGTTGCTTGGCATGACCTTCCTTTTCTCAGTGAATCAGGCAGCTGCCGATACGATTTTACTCAAAAACGGAAAGAGTCATGAGGGTAAGGTTATCTTTCAAGATGACACGTCCTGTCTGCTTGAAGTTGAGTATAGCAAAGGTATCATGGAGGAGAAAAAATTCCTTAAAAGTGATATCAAATCGATCACCCTGGAGACTCCCGACATTGGGGAATTTAAGAAATTGAAAGCATTGAATCCGGTGCCCGATCTACTTGGGGTGGGTGATTATGAGCAGAGGTTGAAAATCGTGGAGGACTTTATCAATGATTTTCCACGAAGCGAAAAACTTAAGGAGGCTAAAACCATTCAGGAATCCCTGAAACAGGAATTTGAAATTGTTCGTGCGGGAGGAATGAAGCTGTCCGGTAAGATGGTCACGGTTGAGGATTATATGGCGACAGCCTATGCCTACGACCAATCCATTGCGGTGCAGAAAATCTATCGGGACATGCTCAATCGGAATTTCCTGGGAGCCTTACGTTTGTTTGCGGATTACGAATCCAGATTTCCGAATGGCAAGTCAAGGGTTGAGCTTGTTTCCAAGATCAAACAGGTTTTGGTATTTTACCAATCTAGCCTGAATGAGAGCCTGTCGGGTTATGATGCGCGGTTGAAATTACGTGAAGCGGGTTTGGCACGCATGTCGAACGAAGATAGGATGGTTACCCAAGGAGCGCTTGATGAGCAAATGGCGAGTTTGAAACACAGGTTTGAGTTGGAAAAAGCCATGAAAAATTTCTGGATTACACCAGATGCTTTTCACAAGGAATCCATCGTTGAAGCACTGCGTCAAGTTGATGCTGAAATCAAGCGTCTCAATTCACCCCCAAAAAACAGCTCGGAAACGGTATCTTTGGAAGACAGCTATTCCGAAGCGTGGATAAAATTGCCGGGAGCATCGGTGGAAGACCAGAAGGCCATCATTGAAAAGCTGAAGCGCGAGCGGATGCCGGAATCTTATATCAAGATGCTGAAAGGGCGTTTGAACCCGGAGCAGTAGAATCGAACTTATCTAAAGTCATGAGCCAGCGAACTTCCAAGAGCATTAGAAAAACTGCCGAAACCAGCATCGATCTGTCTGTGGATCTTGATGGGGACGGTTCATCCGAGATTAAAACCGGAATTCCGTTTTTTGATCACATGCTCACGCTGTTTTCAAAGCATGGGTTGTTTGATTTGAATCTACGTGTGGATGGCGATCTCGAAGTCGATTTTCACCATACGATTGAAGATACTGGCATCGTCCTCGGAGAATGTATGCGAGAAGCGCTGGGCACGAAGGAAGGCATACGCCGTTATGGTTGTGCTTACTTGCCGATGGATGAAACTCTTGCCCGTGTGGTCGTGGATTTAAGCAACCGTCCTCACTTGGAGTTTCGTGCGCCGGTCGGGACACCTTCCGCGCCCAATATGCCGTTTTCATTGGTGGAGGAATTTTGCCGTGCGTTGGCATCGAACCTACGTGCGAATATCCACGTCGAGGTATTGTATGGTCGGGATGGTCACCATGTTGCGGAAGCCGTTTTCAAAGGGTTGGCCAGAGCATTGCGTGAAGCTTGTGAAAAAGATGCGCGGGTCAAAGGAATTCCCAGCACCAAAGAAGCGCTGTGAAGGTTGGATTGTTAGATTACGGCGGAGGCAATCTCCGTAGTGTGGCAAATGCTTTGCATGCGCTTGATGTGGATCCTGTAGTGGTGAGTAAACCAGAAGATCTTGAAGGACTGACTCATCTCATTCTTCCTGGACAAGGTGAGTTTGGTGATGTGATGGCGCAACTTGCGAAGCGTGATTTGGTCGATGCACTGAAGCTATGGCTTGCAGCCGGTAAACCGTATTTCGGAATCTGCGTGGGTTATCAAATTTTGTTTGAAGGCAGCATCGAGGCACCGGGAGTTGAAGGTTTGGGATTGATCAAAGGCAACTGCGTTCGTTTCCGCGAAGAGGCTGGAAAAAAAATCCCACAAATGGGATGGAACGCGGCATGCCCGGATCAGCCGGTTTCACACTTCTGGGAAGGCTTAGGCAACGAACCGTATTTTTATTTCGTTCACTCGTTTTACCCAGTGCCTGAGGATTCGACGTGGAAGATCTCCCGCACAAATTACGCAGGTGAGGAGTTTGCGGCTTCGGTAGAGAAGGGAAAAATTTTAGCCTGCCAGTTTCATCCGGAAAAAAGCCAAGACGCGGGATTAAGATTGATCCGCAATTTTTTGTCTCAACCTTGATGTTAGAAAAGAATACCGCCGGCCGGACTCGAACCGGCACGCCGTTGAAAGCAACGGATTTTAAATCCGCAGTGTCTACCATTCCACCACGGCGGCATTGCTTCTGTTGAAGAAGCTGGGGAACTCAAGCGGCTTTTTTGCGATTCGTCCAGCAAAGTCAGAAGAGATTTTTAATCGGGTGCCTAGTGAAGGTAGAAAGGAACCGTGATTTTTAATCGCGACCTCGTTAGCGAAATATCATGGGTCTACGCAGCGGTTGCAGTCGCGATTACAAATCGCGGTTCCTTTCGGTAGCGGTCCGTTTGGCGGGTTTGGCTAGGATTTCGATATAAACGGCATCCCAGTTGTTAGCTGCGGCGGTATCGACGGGTTTGGTGATTTCGGAGACGTGGATGGCAGTTGCCGCGGGTTCGTCTTTTCCTGCGCGGCAGTCAAAATCCCAGAAATCGGCTTCTTCTGGGAGGGGTTTGCGGCGCTCGCGTTTCAGGTATTTTCGGATATCGGCTTTTACGGCCTCGACGACACGCTCGGGCTTGTGGGTGCTGGATGTGAGAGGAAATGATTTTTTCATGCGACCTTGTGCAATAGGGAAGGTGGAAAGTCACGCACCGTTCATGAGAATGAGTTTTCGATCTATTTCTTTTCCTTATGGTTCTTAACTGCTGGAAGAGCGGGATCGGGCCAAAGAGGATGGGGGGTGCGGGCTTTGGCCATCATTTCCACCGCTTTCGCAACCCGATCTGGATCGGCTATAGCAAGGTTTTTGCTTTCACTGGGATCCTTTGAGAGATCGTAGAGTTCAATCGGTTTACCTGGGCCTGGGCGGACGGCTTTCCAATCTTCCCAGCGAATTGCCTGAATGCTGTTAGTGCCCTGTCCTTCGTGGAGTTCCCAGTAAAAATGGTCACGCTTGGGTGCCGAGCCTCCCTTCAAAAAACCGACGAGTGATTTGCCGTCCGGCTGGAAGCCTTCAGGAATCTTGGCGCCGGCCAGTTCGGCGAAAGTCGGAAGCAGATCCCAGAATGCCCAGGGCTCTTCGGTTACTCGTCCGGCGGCAACTGTGCCAGGCCACCAAGCGAATGAGGCTTGGCGAAGAGCACCTTCATACATGCCGCGTTTGAATCCGCGGTGTTTACCATCCATTGCCTGATTGAAGCGTTTGCCAATTGCGCTGTTAGGCTCGAACGATGAACCGTTGTCGCCTGCGAAGACGATCAGCGTGTTTTCCGCGATTCCTTTATCTTTTAGTAGTTTGACTAATGCACCGATGTCCGAGTCGAGGCGGGTGACCATCGCTGCATAGTTCTTTTCTAATTCTGACCATGGTTTATCCGCGTAGATTCCTTGGTTATCGATCTCGAATTTACCGTGCGGCAAGGTCACAGCGTAGAACAGGAAAAAGGGTTTGTCTTCCTGTTGATCAACCCATTTGAGCACATCCTTTTGAATAAGATTCTGGGCATAGATTTTTTTTTGATCATTGGCATTTTCAGGGATTTCGATGCGCTTGTCGTCATCATAGAGGTATGTGGGGAAATAGCTGTGGGCATGGCGTTGGCAGTTGTAGCCATAGAAGTGGTCGATGCCGTTTTTAAACGGACTGCCGGTCGTATCGAACATACCCATGCCCCACTTGCCAATGGTCGCTGTCTGATACCCGGCGCTCTTGAGGATGCTTCCCACCGTCACGGTGTTTTCCGGAATGGGTAGTTGGCCTTCTGGCTTGATTTCACGGTTCGCGCGTGTCGGGCAATGACCCATATGCAGGCCTGTGAAAAATGAACTACGTGCAGGAGCGCAGACACTGGTGCCGGTATATGCCGCTAGATAGCGAGTGCCTTCTTTGCAGAGTTGATCGAGGTTTGGCGTCTGAATCAACTTTTGTCCATAAGCACCCAAGTCACCCATTGCCACGTCGTCAGAGAGAATGAAAATCAGGTTGGGTCTGCGTGTTTCAGCGCTGATTGCCTGTGGAGCGATAAGGAAAAGCGGAGTCAATGCCGCGAGCATCTTGAAGAATTTGGCTATCATGAAATATTGGATGGGATTAGAAAATAAACCAGAGATGGAAGTAGATGAACGTGAATTTTTTTAAAAGACTCGAGTTACGTAACTCATTCTTCATCTTTGGTTCTATTTATGTTCACAGTTTAAGAAATTAGAATGCGCGTTGCGGTATCTAAGTTTTTCAGGGAAATGCCTTATATCCCGTTCATGAGAATCACCATTTCACCCTTGGGGCTGCGAGCCTCAAACCATTCAAGGAGTTCTTTAGGAGTTCCGCGGTGATAGGTTTCGAATTTTTTGGTGAGTTCTCTGGCAACGCAGACTTTTGCGTTCGGGGCGATTTCTTCCAAAATTTTCAGGGTTGAGACGATGCGATGCGGGCTTTCGAAAAAGATTCCGGTTTCACCACTGTCGATGACTTCCTGCATGGCGCTGCGGCGTTTGCCGGATTTTACTGAGAGAAAACCCCCGTAACGAAACGCATGGCTAGGAAGCCCGGAACCGATGAGTGCGGTGAGAACTGCGGATGGACCGGGCAGGACTTCGAAGGGGACATCGGCTTCCAAGCAGGCTTGCACGAGGCGGTATCCCGGATCGGAAACGCCTGGCATGCCGGCATCGCTGATGAAGGCGATGCGTTCGCCGGATTTTGCGGAGGCGACGAGTTCGGGCGCTTTACGGACCTCATTGTGTTCGTGAAGCGAGATCAATGACTTTCCTGATATGCCGTGATGGGCGAGTAGAATGCCGGAGTGGCGGGTGTCTTCGCAGGCAATTCGGTTTGCGGATTTCAAAACCTCCAGCGCACGCAAGGTGATGTCGCCGAGGTTGCCGATGGGGGTGGGGACGAGATAGATCCTGCCGCCGATTTCGGGTTCGTCTTGGTTCATTTTATCATCGGCAGTGAGGGTTTCATTTCAACGCAAAGCAGCAAAAGTCGCAGAGGGAACGCAAAGGAAGAGTCAAATCTGGATTTATCACTTTGATAGGAGCTTGGTGCGTTCGGCTTCAGTGATGGCGGATGGGGTTCCGGTGGAGTCGACTTTTACGCTGACCATTTCGCCTTCGGCGGCTAGGGTGGTGTCAGATTTGACGATTTCGAATTGCCAGTGAATGGAGGTCGTTCCGACTTTTGAGAGGCTTAATCGCACTTCAAAAGTATCCTGAAAACGCAGAGGCCTGCGGTAATCGCAACGGACGTGGGCACGTGGCCACCCTCCTTGTGCCGGATCAAAGACGGGAATTCCGATGGAACTGAAAAATCCGTGCTCTGCATTTTCCACGTAGCTGAGGATTTTGGAAAAATGGGTCCATCCGCTCGCATCCGTATCTGAGAAAGCGACTTCGGATAGTTGGCGATAGCGGATCTTTTCCAAAGTTTAGTCCTCGAATTTTTTGACCAGCAGGGAGGCGTTGTGTCCGCCGAAGCCAAAGCTGTTGCTGAGAGCTACTTTGACAGGGACTTCACGTGCGATGTTGGGAACAACATCGAGATCACACTCGGGATCCTGTTCTTCGATGTTGATGGTTGGGGGTATTACGCCATCCACAATGCTCATGACGCTGGCGATAAGTTCGATACCGCCTGCCGCACCGAGCATGTGACCGGTCATGGATTTGGTGGAGCTGACCATCAGGCCGTTGTTTGCGTAATCGCCGAAAGCGAGTTTGATCGCTTTGGTTTCCGCGACGTCGCCAAGACCGGTTGAGGTGGCGTGGGCGTTGAGATACTGAACTTCTTCAGGCTTGGTTTTACCGTGTTTGAGAGCCATGCCGATGGCGTATGCGGGACCGCTGCCATCGGGTGAGGGGGCGCTGAGGTGATAGGCATCCGCGCTGACACCGTAACCGATGAGCTCTGCGTAAATTTTTGCTCCGCGGGCTTTTGCGGTTTCGAGTTCTTCGATCATGATCACACCGGCACCTTCGCCCATGACGAAGCCATCGCGGTTTTTATCAAACGGGCGGGATGCGCCTTCTGGATCGTCGTTACGGGTGCTGAGGGCTTTCATGCTTGAAAAACCGCAAAGACCCATGGGAAGAACCGCGGCTTCTGCGCCGCCGCAGAGGAAGCCATCGGCATCGCCGAATTTGATCATGCGCCATGCTTCACCGATGTTGTGGTTCGATGTCGCGCAGGCTGTGACAATCACCATGTTGGGGCCCAGAAGCCGGTGTTCCATGGAAATGATTCCTGAAGCAATGTTGGAAATCATCATTGGAATGGTGAAAGGGGATACACGGCGTGGACCTTTTTCGAGGAAAACCGTATGTTCGCGCTCTAAGGTTGAGAGTCCACCGATGCCACTGCCTACCATGACACCATAGCGGCGGGGATCGATTTTTTCCGTATCGAGACCGGAGTCTGTCATCGCCATCTTGGATGCGGCGACTGCGTATTGAACATAGCGATCCGAACGGCGGGCGTCTTTGGGAACATTGAAATATCCATCGGCGTTGAAGTCGCGGATTTCACCTGCGATCTTGCACTCGAAAGGTTCCGGATCAAGTGATTGGATTCTGCGGACTCCGCTCCGTCCATTTTTCAATCCGTCCCATGTCAATTCCAGATCATTCCCCAAAGGTGAAATACAACCCATGCCAGTAATTACAACCCGTCGCTCACTCATATGATGGCACTAGCCTAGACGCGGACTTCACTTGCGTGCAAGCAATAGATTGCAAAGTGGAGAGTGAGAATGTTTGAGCGCGACTGGAGTCGCGCGGTCCGACTTAGAAGTGCAGAGAATTTTTTGGCTGAGCCTGGAACATCGCCAAGTCACCATGCGGGAGTTTTTTAATTTTTCCCGTTTAGCTGCGGCAAGCGATAAGCTTACTCGGTTTTGTTTTCTGGGTTTTGCTGAGGAGCAGGAGTCTCTGCGGCAGGAGCGGGAGTCTCTGTAGCAGGAAGTTCATTGACCAGAGAAGATGGAGGAGCTGGAGCTTCAACAGGTGCCTTGGGTTCATCTTTGACCGCTGCGGCAACTGGTTTGGAATCGGTGAGGAGGGATTTGGTCTTGTTCTGTTTTGAGATCAGAATCGCCAAAGTGAAGCAAAGCAGGAAAAACATCGTGCCAAGGACCCAAGTCGCTTTTTGGAAGACGTCAGTGGATCTTGCGCCGAACAATTGATCGGTGACACCCCCGCCAAATGCCGCACCTAAACCTTCTTGCTTCGGGCGTTGGATAAGGACGACAACTGCTAGCAGTATGCAGATGACTACGAAAATGACGAGAAGCATGGTGATGCTGAGGCTCAGCCAGTTGATGGAAGTTGCGGCGAAAATCATGGGCGGCAGAATATGGGTAAGAGGCAGGTTCTTGTAAAGCGGGGTTTTTCCGGATTTTTTGTTTCCGGCTCACAATCGAAAACTTAGCTCCGGCAGAGTTTGACCCAAGCGGCGACTTTTTGATCATTTTCGCCTGCTGCCCATACCTGACGGAGAAAATCCGCGGGCTCGATGTTGCCGTTGTTTTTGAAGAAATGGCGATCCCCCCCGCAACCGAACATGATATCGGGATCGAGTTCGCCCCGAATTTTTCCGCGGGCCTTGGCGAGGATGCGAGGTAAGTAAGGGATTCCGTCCATTTCCTCGCCAAAAGAGGGCAGATCATCACGGGTTATGGTTTTCCCACTGACCATGCCGTGCTGATGAACGAGAAAATAGTCCCGCCGTGCAGCGGCGATGAGAAGAGCGGTGGTGGGGGAAGGTTCTGCTTCGTCGACATAGTCCTCAATGAAATCGAAAAACTCCCTAGGCTTGTAACCTATGCTTTTTAAGAAATCCAGATCCTGTGGGGAGTAGTCTTTTTCGTAATCAAAATTTCCGGCCTGATAAGCACTGGCGCAGCGGGCGAAGAGTTCCATGAAGGTATCGTTCCAAGACATGGATAAAAAATGGAACCTGTTTGGAAAAAGCGCGAGTTATTTTTACGGTTACATTCAAAACCCGATCCGTTAGCCTTTGGGCGTATGATTTGGAAAGTGAAAGGAAAAGTGCTCGATCTCTCAGAGCGCGCGCAAGTGATGGGCATTCTGAATGTCACGCCGGATTCCTTTTCGGATGGCGGATGTTTCGATAACGTTCGAAAGGCGGTGGATCGAGCTCGCGAGATGATTCAACAAGGTGCTTCAATGATCGATATTGGAGGTGAGTCCACCCGACCCGGTGCAGAAGAGGTTTCTGAAGCGGAGGAGATATCCCGCACCATTCCAGTCATCGGGCAGTTGCGGCAGGAATGGAATGGATGGATCTCGATCGATACAAAAAAAGCCGCAGTCGCCGCTGCGGCGCTTCGTGCGGGGGCGGATATCGTCAATGATGTTTCTGGTCTGACAGCTGATCATGAAATGATCCGGGTGTGTGCGAATGATGAATGCGGGGTCGTCGTCATGCACATGCAAGGCACGCCACAAACCATGCAAACCAATCCGACGTATGAAGATGTGGTCAGTGACATCCGCGCGTTTTTTGAAGAACGCCTCACAACCCTGACCGCCGCAGGAATAGGGCGGGAGCGCATTTGTTTTGATCCCGGTATCGGTTTCGGAAAGACCTTGGAACATAATCTCGCCCTGTTGAGGCATTTGGACAAACTCGTGCCGTTCGGGCAACCGTTGTTGCTGGGGGTTTCTCGCAAATCGTTTCTTGCAAAACTATGCGATGCACAGTTACCCGCAGACCGCGATGCTGCCACATCGGCCCTGACCGCCCTCGCTAGGCGGCAAGGTGTGATGTTGCACCGTGTGCATGATGTGAAAGGAAATGTGGATGCGCTGAGGATTAGCGAGGGAACCATGGATTCCTGTTAGATCCGAGCCATCATTGCCCCAGTCGTTCCAGAGTTTTAGGATCAAGAACTTGTTGATTTATCCATGCATTGGCTGCCTTGCTATCCTTCTTTTGCCATTGGCGAAGAACATCCACGATGGCATCCTGTTTGACCGAGGGATCAGCGATCGCGGCAGCTAAGGTAGCACCTTCCAGCGGATGATTTTCAGCGATGACAACTGCGGCAACGGATCGCAGATGATCCGAATCGGCTCCGGCGGGTTGACTCTCAATCCATGCGCTCATGGTATCATGCTCTTTGAGTGCCCAAACGCGAACCGATTGGTCGAGTGCCTTGTTTTTTTCTGATGATTCGGCGAGTGCGAGTGTCCAACTAATCGCTTCCTGCGGATTGATACCGGCCCATGATTCTGCCAGTTTTGGAATGGCCTGTTGACGAGTTTTGCCTGGTGGAAAACTTGTAACCCAAGCAGAAGCGCCGGCCGGATCATCAGAAGTCCAGACGGCGAGTATCATCGCATAAGCTTCTGGCTGTTGGTCTTCCGGTAGAGAACCGGCCCAACTTGCGGCAGCGATTGGATCAGCTGAAGACCAGCGATTGAGGAGTATGTCCACCATGTCACTGCCATCCTCTGAGGTCACATGTCGGGTGATCCACTCGGCAGCCCCAGTTGGATCTTGATCGGACCATTCGACAGCAAGTTGTAGCATCGCGGTGCTTCGCTTGGACCCCTCAGGCTGGTTTGAAGCCCAATCGGAAGCAGCTTTTGGATCCCGATCAACCCAAGTTTTCAGAGCTTTCGAAATGGCGGATTCTGAAGCTGTTCCGGAGGGTAGGGAGCCTGCCCACTCAGTTGCTGCGTCTGGGGCAAATTCTGCCCAAGCCGAGGCAATAGCAGCGTTGGCTTGGGATTTCGCCGCGCCCGTGAGTTGATCTTCAACCCATTTGGCGGAAGCCATTGGATTGCGTGACGCCCAACCACCACAAGCTGCCGCGATACACTCGTTTCTGAGTCGTCCAATTCCCAGTTCGCCAGCTTTTGCCAAGGACGCCTCGGGATCTTTTATGGCCCATGATTCCATGAATGCCGCCATAAAGTCAGCCTTGTCGCTGAGATTTTTCAAGCTCATCCCATGGCTCCATCCCGCGGTTGGATCCGTAGTTCCCAGTTTTCTCGCAAGTTCAATCATCGAGCGATGCCGTTCACCCACGCCCGATATTCGTCCGGATCCGTTGTTGTCGTGACGGAATCTCTCAGGCTTGGATATCCCAACTGCGTTGTGGGAAGAGGATTCCGTGAATGGGAAATGCCGGATTTTTAAAACATTGACTCCGATTCCACCCACGATGAGACCGCCTAAAAAGGTGATCCAAAACGAGTAATGACTAGGTTTAAACATATGGAGGTTTATTTTTAGAAAAAACGAGCCGGGGCGAATATCGACCCGGCTCTTGGATTTAAGCGTTAGAGACGAGCGGTCGCTCGCATGACGGATTAATTAATTTCGATTTCAATTTCATCGTCGTCGGAAACATCGTCGCCATCGTCATCGTCATCGTCGTCGTCGAGAAAATCATCACCATCGTCGTTGTCGTCCTCATCATCATTCAGGCTGTCGCCATCGCAATCGTCGTCGATTTCATCTGAATCGCCGTCTCCATCGATGTCTTTTTCTTTTTTGGAAGCATCTAAAAGACCGTCTCCGTCGATGTCGAGTTCGTAGGAGTTGTCGTCATCCAGATCATCGCCGTCGATATCGTCTTCATCCGCATCACCGTCATCCAGTGAGTCACCATCGATATCGTATTCAGCATAGGCGTCATCACTGAATCCGTCACCGTCAATGTCTTTTTCTTTGGCGGAGTTGTCCAACAAATCGTCGCCATCGCAATCCAGTTCCTCGGAGTCGTCGTCATCCAGGCCATCTCCATCGATATCGAGCTCATTGACGTCATCATCATCAAGTCCGTCGCCATCGATGTCCGACTCGGAAGAAGCATCATCTTTCAGATTGTCACCATCGATGTCCTTTTCTTTTGGGAAATCGTCCGCAAGTCCGTCTCCGTCAATATCAAGTTCAGCGGGTGAATCATCCGCAAGTCCGTCATCATCAATATCCAATTCGGCAGGATGATTGTTTGGAAGTGAGTCTCCGATGTAGGTGCCTTTGTAAGGGCCTGATTTGGCAATGCCTCCATCGACGTTGGTGTCCTTGCCGTTGGGCTTGCCGTCATTGTCAACGTCAGTATCCGTGGAATTGGGAATACCATCCCCATCCAGATCACTCGGCGCGGCCATCAGGGCGGATGGACTGAATATCATACCTGTGATGAGCAGAGTGCGTAAGCCGGTCATACGAGCCAGCCCCAAGATAGATTTGTATCGGTTTTTCATAAATTTCATTTTTCATGATTCATGATTCATGTGGAGGGACTCTGTGTCAAGTTGCATCTTCATCAAATTCGATCTTCTGCACGTTTCATTTTTGCGCCAGATTCAAGAATACATAAGATTTGTATTCAAAACCACTCTGGAAATCTTGCCAAGAGAGGGTTCCTCGCTAAGTTGCCCACAAGTGATGGCTTATCAAGATCTTGAACCTGTGAATCCCGACCCGAAAAAACTGCGTCGGACGGCTTTAATTCTGGTTGTTGTGATGATAATTGGAGGGATCGTGATCCTAAAAGCTTATGAGAAGCGCAACAAGGAATCCGTCAACGATGACAGACCGAGTTTTGTGGCACGGATTTCCGAGCAGAAGGATTTGGTTTTCATGCGTCAGGATGGGGAGTTGAGGGATTTGTTGTCGTTGAAAGGAAAGGTGTTGGTCATGCAGTGTCTGGCTTCAAATCAGGACGATGCCCTGACGACCGCGGCGATGCGGCGCCTGGCGGAGAGATATGCGGCGAACGAGGATTTTGCCTTGGTGACCCTCATGCTTGATCCGGGTGCTTCGGAAGAGCTGAAGAATCAGCTCACCCAGCTTGCTGCGAAGTTGGGTGCGAAGTTGCCGCAATGGACCGTGGCTTCAAATGACAGGCCGACATTGCATAAATTCATCAAAAACGAATTCAAAGCGAATCAATTGCCTTACGAGAAAGATGGGGAGTGGAAGTATGATCGCTCGTTGTTTCTGATCGATAAAAACCGGCATGTTCGAAAAGCGGTGGTTCCTCAGAAGCGTGGTGGTGCGCCGTATGTGGCGAGTTTCGATCTCGAGTTGGCAAGCAAATGGGATGAGCAGGGCATCAAGACCGGCACGTCACATACCAACGTGGAGCAGACCGAAGTTTTGTTGGCGGATACCATTGAAATTTTACTCCAAGAACCCCTCAAACCATGAGCAAAAAGACATCTCTTATTTTTTTCTACAGCTGCGTTGCACTGATCTGCATTGCGATCATGTGCGTTGTGAACCTCGTTATTGTTCCAGGTATGCGGTCCGAGCGAAAGGGTGAGAAGGCGTTTGTGAATGTGGGTGGAAAAGCCGAGGAAAAGTGGTTGAAGATTGAGAAGGATTTGAGCGCGACCAACCAAGCGGGAGAGAAAGTTAAGCTCTCGGATCTGAGAGGAAAAGTATGGGTGGTCGCGGAATTCTTCGCTGTATGTCCGCATTGCGCGGTGAGAAATGGAACCGAACTGCGCGCGCTCTACGATGAGTTTAAGGATCATCCTGATTTTCACATAGTTTGCGTCAGTGTAGATCCGAAAGAGGACAAGGTCGAAAAACTCAATGATTACGCCAAGGCACTTGGTGCGGATGTTAAAAATTGGTGGTTTTTGAATGCGGGCGATGAAGCGGTGACCCATGAGTATCTGGAAAAAACCCTAAAATTTTTCGGTATTCGCGAGCGCAGCGATCCTGCGGAGATCGAGGCGAGCGGACGTTTCCAGCATGACATGGGATTGATGCTGGTGGATCGTGATTTCACGGTGATCGGCAAATGGCCGCTTGCGGATGCCCGCTCGGAACAGGGAGTGAAACTCAATCCGGGGCTATATGAAAACCTCAAGAAAGAGATGGTTGAGAAAATTTCCAAGGAATTGGCAAAATCTCCAAGCAAACCCTGATCCACATGATACCGAACCGAAACAGAGAAGAATGGTTGAGCCAAAAGCCAAATGAAAAGCTTTCCAAGATCCTTAAATCCGTTACTTGGATCGTCACCTCCCTGGTGTTGGTTTTGGTGGGGTTGATGCGGCGTCCGGAATTGCGCATCCCGTTGCCCGAGGGTGTGGATTTGGGATTTCTCCCGCCATTCCATGCGATGGTAAATTCGATCGTGGCCATCTTGCTGGTTCTAGCGGTTCTGGCAGTTCGCTCGGGAAATATCACGAGACATCGCAACCTGATGTTGGGTGCCATGGGGATGTCGGTCATTTTTTTGCTCGGCTACGTGGCTTATCACTTTACGAATACCGAGGTTCTTTTCGGTGATACGAACGGGGATCAGGTGGTTGATGTCGCCGAGCTTGCGTCAGTCGGCATGTGGCGCGTGGTTTATTTGATTCTTTTAATCACACATATCGTTGCCGCCGGAGTGAGTTTGCCGCTTATTTTACTGACATTCACAGCCGCATGGAGCCGTCATTTTCAAACGCACCGCAAGCTGGCAAAATGGGTGTTTCCGATCTGGTTGTATGTCGCGGTGACAGGGCCGATCTGTTACCTGATGCTTCGGTCATACTATCCCTAGTCAAATACACATGAATGTTGAAATCACCAGACAAGCGCTGATTGATCTTTTAGGAGAAAATAAAGTCAGCAGCAGGCAGGCGGTGTTAGATTCACATTCGGGGGATAAATGGTTCGCATCGCATGCGCCGGATGTCGTGGTTTTCGCGGAATCGACTGCTGATGTTTCCGCCGTTTTGGCATATGCAAATGAAAACCGGATTCCAGTCACCACACGTGGGGCGGGTGTAGGTTATGTAGGTGGATGTGTTCCGGTTTCGGGTGGGATTGTCCTTACCACGGAGCGGATGAAACGAATCATTGGCATTCATCCGGAGGATGGGGTGGCGATTGTAGAACCAGGTGTGATCACAGGCGATCTTCAACAAGCGGTTCGCGCGGTGGGTTGGGATTATCCGCCTGATCCGGCTTCGCTCAAGGAATGTTCGATCGGCGGCAATATCGCCACCAATGCCGGCGGGCCTCGTTGTTTGAAATACGGAGTGACGCGGAATTATGTGTTGGGACTGGAGGTTGTCTTGGCCGATGGACGCGTGTTGCGAACAGGGGGGCGACTCCATAAAAACAAAACCGGTTTTGATTTGATCGGAATCTTCGTGGGTTCTGAAGGGATGTTGGGTGTGGTGACGGAAATTACCCTGCGTATTATTCCCAAGCCCGCCAGCCGCGGGATGCTGGCGGCGGTGTTTTCAGACTTCGAGGCAGCGGCAAAAGCCGTTCAAACGATTCTTCAATCAGGACATTTGCCATCGGCACTCGAAGTGAGTGATGCTTTTACTTTGGCTGCTGCCCGCAAAAAAATGGGTGCCAAGGTTTTCCCTGAAGGCAATGGTCATTTGATTGTGGAAATCGATGGTCGTTCCACCGCCGTTCAAGCGGAACTCAAAGAGTTGGAACTTTTGCTCAAGCAATGTGGAGCCGGAGAAATCCGATTGGCACATGACGAGGTGGAATGCGAAGCGATTTGGCAATTGCGCCGGGAGTTTTCTTATTCATTGCGCGATACGGGTCTAACTAAACTCAACGAAGACATCGTTGTTCCGCGTGGAAAATTGGTGGAGTTGGTCAATTTTGCGAGATCGCTTGAGGCGGAAACCGGAATTTCGATCGCATGTTTCGGGCATGCAGGGGATGGAAACATCCACACCAATCTGATGGTCGATGATTACACCAACCCAACAACCAAAGCGCGCGCCGATGATGCGCTGGATAAACTTTTCAACTGGGTGTTAGACCAAGGTGGAGCGATCACCGGAGAACACGGCGTGGGCCTTGCGAAAAAACGCTGGATCAAAAAAGCCTTGGGCGAGACATCGTTTGATGTGCATCGGGCCTTGAAGAACACTCTCGACCCGAACGGGATTCTCAATCCAGGGAAGTTTCTTGAAGAGTGAAATTAATCCTGAAGGGATTCCAGACATTAGCTCGGGGTCGAGGAGTGCAACGACGAATACCCCGAGAGGAATCACGAAAAAAATTCAGCACCCCGGAGTGGGTGCCAGAAAGCTGCGATAATGGTTGAACCTAAAAATCGACGTTTTAACTGCGATCTTTAGAATTAGAATTTTTAACAGAAGGTAACGAAGTCAACGAAGGAGCTTCGCGATCGGCTTTGGCCTTGCATTTATGATTCCTATGGCGGCAGATTTTAGAATGAGGGGCTGGAACATCCTTCGTTCTCTTCGTTGCCTTCTGTGAAGAAAATATTTCACAGGAGCATACGGAGATAACGGAGAGCTGGAACAACTTAGCTATCACATTCCAGATTGCTGATTTTCGGTTCAGATTTTTTAACAGAAGGTAACGAAGTCAACGAAGGAGCTTCGCGATCGGCCTTGGCTTTGCTTCATAATTCTTTGGTAGGAGATTTGAGAATGAGAGGCTGGAACATCCTTCGTTCTCTTTGTTACCTTCTGTAAGAATTGTTGATTTAGAAATTTCCAACTCTTCGCTCTCAGCTCCATGCTCTCCGCTAAAGTAAGTACCGAGGACAGGACTCGAACCTGCACATCAAAGACACCTGATCCTAAGTCAGGCGCGTCTACCAATTCCGCCACCTCGGCAACGCGGGCAAGTTGGAGGTTTTTCTCTTAGGCTGCAAGCGCGGATATTTTTTGGAGCTTAGTTGGGGAGTTTTTAACCACGAAAAATACGAAAAACACGAAATGGCAAGGATATGGAGTCGAGGCACTATTCATGTTTCACGCTTTTTTCTCCAAGGAGAGAGGAGGAAGAGGAGGGAATAAGAGACTGATTTTGCCTAAACTCATGTTAGGGATATGCTCTTTTACCTAGGGTGGATCATACGATGGAGCGCTCGTTTGGGAAAGGTAGAAGCGGAAAGGCGCGGTATTACTTTTTCTTATCAGGGTCTTCGGTCTGTTTCGGAGTGAGGCTCTCGATAATCCGGTCAGCCGCCACTTTCTCAATCACAAGCGCCTGGGATAGATTCTTGGCGAGCTGTTTGGCGGATGCGATCTCCACATCGGTCATTGGCATACCCGGCTTCTTTGGCGGACGGATTTCCAAGTTTGCGACGACGCGGTCGATCCCCGGCGAAAGATTGGGATCGATGATAGTACCGATTTCGGCGCGGCTGCCCGCTGAGGAACCGGTGATGACGGGCGGTGGGAGTTCGCCTTGCTTCATACTTTTCAGAGTTCGAAAATCAGGGGTGTAGCCGAGTTTAATGAAGTTCTCATAGTTTGACCGCAGGGAATCGCGGATGATGCTTTCCTTGATCGAGACTTCATCTTTGTTCTCGTCCATCGCGAAATATTTCTGCTCGATGCCCAGTCCACCGTCGATGACCTTATCGGGATCTAATCCCATCTGCTTCGCCTCCGCAATCAGACCGACACCCCGGATCAGCGTCTTGCGAGCGTCTTGAGCATGAAACTGCCGAAAGAATGAGCTATCGCTGCACACGGATTTCATGTCGGCGATGATCGCGTCCTTGCGTTGCTTTTTCTTGAAAATACTGACGCCGTAGAGGATGGCCACGATCAGGATGATGACTGCGACGGCGCGGGATAGGATGTAACGGATGTGCTCAGGTTCCATGGTTTATGTGTTCCAGATCGATTTCGGTTTAGCTGCGGCCTTGGGTTTTTCGGCGAAAAGGGCACGCTCGCGGGCATTGAAAAAAGCCTCCTCGCGGGTGATCAATCCTGCCTCATAAAGCTCGGTGAGACTTTGGTCGATAGTGCGGTTGCCCTCCTTGGCGCCGATTTCCATGAGGCCAACCACCTGCTCCATTTTGCGCTCGCGGATACAAGTCCTTATCGCGTAATTGGGGCGTAGGATTTCTGTGGCGAGAATCCGTCCTTCGCCATCGGCACGGGCCAGGAGACGTTGGGTAATGATCCCCTCCAGCACCGCGGCGAGCTGGGTGATGATCTGCGGCTGCTGCTCCGGTGGGAAAATATCCACGAGGCGGTCAATGCTCTGCGGCGCGTCCGAGGTATGGAGTGTGGCCAACACCAGGTGACCGGTTTCAGCCGCCGTGATAGCGATCTGGATCGTCTCCAAGTCGCGAAGCTCAGAGATAACGATCACGTCCGGATCCTGCCGCAGCGATTGGCGCAGCGCCTTGGGGAAGCTGCGGGTATCGCCGCCGACCTCGCGCTGCTTGATGAGGCAGGCACTGTGCTGGTAAATGTATTCGATCGGATCCTCCATCGTGATGATCACGCCGCTGCGGGTGTCGGAAATCCGTTTCACCATGGAGGCGAGCGTGGTGGATTTGCCAGAGCCGGTGATTCCGGTGACGAGCACCAGACCGGCACGAATTCCGCAGAAATCGTTGATCACTGGTGGGTGTCCCAGTGCTTCCAGATCCGGGATCTCGTCGCTGATGAAACGGAACGCTGCCTCTGTGTTGCCGCGCGCCATGTATACGTTGCCGCGGAATCGACCGACTCCTTCCACCTGCAACGCGTAATCCAGTTCCATATCCTCCTCCAGGCGGGCGCGCTGCGCCTCGCTGAGCGTATCGATGATAAGATTGCGTACGGTGCTGGAATCGAGCGGTTGTTCATCAAGGGAAACAAGCGATCCGCTCACCCGGGCACAGGCGGGTGCCCATGCACTGAGATGCAGATCCGAGCCGCCCCTCGCGATAGTGTCTCTCAGATATTCGGTGATTTCGCGTGGCATGTGATTTTCTGTTTTTTAACTGATTCCGCGTATCGCTCGGTCGAGATCCTGTGGCTTCGAGCACGCAGCGCGTGCGACTTCTAATTCAAGGTAATTCTGTTTTACCGATGCGACCATATAATTGAGCGCCGAGCAGTTCTTGCTGCCGTCGGAGCGGTTGATGTGATCCTGTAGATCGGCCAGCCGTTTTTCTAAAATCCAGCGGCGCGTACCAGCCTCATTCTGGAAATATTCGAGGGCTGGAAAAAGCCCGCCACCACACTTAGGAAGCAGGCGTTGGGAAATGACGCCGATGAGTTGCGCGGCGAGCATCTGCACCGCACCGTCACCACTCTCGCCTAACAGATGGATGAAGCGCTCAATCGTTTCCACCACACCGCCGCTGTGCATCGTCGAGACAACCAGGTGCCCAGTTTCCGCCGCATGCAGGGCGGTTACCGCCGTCTCGGTATCGCGGATCTCACCTAGGAAAATGACATCCGGACTCTGTCGCATAGCGGATCGCAGTGCCCTTGCGAAGCTCTCGGTATCGAGCCGGATTTCGCGTTGAGAGAACATCGAGTTATCGTTTTGGAAAAGGAACTCGATGGGATCTTCCAAAGTCACGATGTGTTTTGATTGGTTTTCGTTGATCCAATTCAGGCAAGCGGCGACCGTGGTGGATTTGCCGGAACCCGTCGGCCCCGTGACAAGCATGAGGCCGTTGCCGCGTATCATCCAGGATTCCAGAAGCTCAGATGGCATCGCGAGTTGGCTCAGTGCTGGAATATCCTCTCGGATCGGACGCATCACCGCCGCCAGCCGCCCGAGGGTGTGGTAGAGATTCACGCGCAGGCGTTTCCCCTCAGGAAGTTGCCAGGAAACATCCGCTTCCTTGGTGGTATTGGGATCGACCCCGCAGGATTTCCACAGACCCTCGATCGCGAAACGCGGAACCGGACCCGGATGAAGCGGAACCACTTTCCCCTCGCTGCGGATGCGTGGCTGCTCGTCCTCAAGCAAGAAAACATCCGTCGCCACGCCCTGCAAGGCGTCCCGGATCAGTTGTAGCAAGGCTTCGTCCATCGAATGTGAGGTTGACGCAAGCTAATGGATGGAAAATGCGAATGAAATGAAAATCTAGCGGGAAAATCTCAATCACCCCTGGCGCTGAGTCACTAAGGAACAGACAATCTGAATGACTTAATGAGAAAATATCAAAACGGATGGAGCTGAGGAAATGGAGGTTTTGAACCACGAATTTCACGAATAGCACGAATTTTTGGAGATGGTTGGCCATTATGGATTTTTCTCAACCTTTCAGCAATCTGGATTATTCAGGAAAAGTGGAACCGAGGCCATATTGGACCCATTCGTGTCATTCTGAAATTCGTGGTTAAAAATTTCTACCCCAACGCAAGCCGATGCATCACCTGCGGCGTCGGCTCTTTCGAATTCTCAAACTCAATCACGTGAAAACTCGCTCCAAGACGGGCCGGGTGGGTGAGGGAGCGGAATTGGGCGATGGTTTTGGGATCGCTGAATTCACCGGTTTCGATCATCTCCTTAGCGAGGTGGGTGAGGTAGCTGCCTTGGGAGGAGAAATGGGTGGGTTGCCAGCCGATGGTTTCTGCCTCGCGCGCGAGATCGGTGAAATCGACATGGGCCGTGATATCTCGTTTTCCCGGATCAACCAGCGGATCCTCTGCTGCTTGATGTTTGTAAAAAGTTCGCAGGGTGCCGCGGGTGCGGTGCGTGTCGTAGTATTCAGGTGCGGCGAATCCGTAATCAATAAAGAGCAGCATCCCATCTCCGATGCAGGGGGATATCTTGCTTAGAAACTCCAGGTAGTTGGTGCGCACTTCGGTTTGATAATCTTCAGGAAACGCATGGCCGAGGGTGTGGGTTTTTATTCCAAGGGCGGATGTGGGGTCGATCTCCCGTGTAATGAATTCTAAGTTGTTGGCGACAAAGAGTTCCTTCCAAGAGTGATCGCAACGCCGGATAAGATGGAAAGGGAGGGCGTCCAGGATTTCATTTCCAAAAGCGATGCCGGGCAGGGGATTTTCAGAGAGCGACAGGGTATCGCAGGCGAGGTGAAGTTTCGCGGCGAGGGGTTTGATGCGTTGCTCTTGTGCTTCTCGGAGTAAAGGCATGGGCTCCACGATGGCGTATTCGAGGGTGTGCCATGCTTCTGCCGAGAGGGTGGCGATGGATTCCAAAATATCGGCGGCGAGTTTGCCGTCGTGGGCACCGATTTCGAGTATCCGCCATGCGGTGGGTTTTCCATGACTTTGCCACCAATGAACCATTCTGCGGGCGAGAAGTTGTCCAAAAAGAGGGCCGATACTTACGCTCGTCAGGAAGTCTCCCTCACGGCCGACTTGGCTTGACCGGCTTGCATAATAGCCATGATCGGGATCATAGAGGGCGAGATCGAGGTAACGGGGAAAAGAGATGGCGCCTTGTTTTGCCAGTTCCGCAGCGATTTTTTCCCTTATCAAAAGACAGGAAGAGGTTGCGGCTGGGGCTGGATTCGGATAATCCACAGAGCGCGCGTCAGCTTTATGCGGCGTTGTTGGATGGTTTTCAGACATGGTAAAACACAAGGAAAGCAACGGGAGAAAGAGCGGCAAGCGCCGATTCTACAAGCGCAAAACATTTTGGTTTGTGCTCTTCATGTTCTTTGCGAGCGCGGGTTTGGTCGCTTACCTCTATGCGGAGCAATACACGAGATCCTATCGGGAACGCGCTTTGACGTATGATTTGGAAAAGATCAACGATTTGGAGATTCCAAGCATGATCCTGGATAGGAACGGAAAAGAGATTGGTCGGATCTTTGTTCAGAACCGAAGTGTGATGCAGATCAGTGATGTGCCGGAGCTATTCATCCGAGCGTTGAAAGCAGGTGAGGACTCAAGATTTCACGAGCACCAAGGGGTGGATTACATCGGAATTGTGCGCGCCTTGAAGCTGAACTTTCAGGCGGGAACGACCACCCAAGGTGCAAGCACGATCACCCAACAACTGGCGAGAAATGCGTATCCGTTGAAACAGGATGCGTTGGCAAAGGGTGAGAGCGGAATCGAGCGGAAAATGGTCGAGGCATTTTTGGCGATGCGAATCGAGAAGCGCTATTCCAAACAAGAGATTTTGGATTTTTATCTCAATCGCATCTATTTCGGTAGCGGGTTTTACGGATTGAGGTCCGCATCTCTGGGTTATTTTGGCAAGGAGCCGATGGATCTCAATCTTGTGGAATGCGCCACGATTGTCGGGCTGATTAAAAATCCTACGAACAATTCTCCGCTGAACAATTTGCAGTCGAGCCTCAAGTCGAGAAACATGGTGCTGAAGCGAATGCGGGAGGAGGGGATGTTGAGTCGCTCGGAATATGCGGAAGCGCTGCTCAAGCCTATCGATCTTGATTCCAAGCCCCTGCAACGCGGGACATCGCATTTGTATGAGCGCATTGCGGATGTGGTTGGAGCCTCACTCGGGCGTGACGCGCTCTCGGCCGGTGGCTTTACCATCCATACAACCATTTTGGCGGAAGCCCAATTCGCTGCGGAAAAGGCTTTGCAAGAATCGCTGAACCAGGCGGAGAAGCATCCGGATTATGTGAATCAGAAACGCGGTGATTATGTCAAAAACCAGAATGGGATTGCGCCAGAGTATCTGCAAGGTGCGGTATTCATGATGGATCATGAGTCGGGCGAAGTCCTGGTTCACGTGGGTGGTAGGGACTATGCGCAAGTTCCCTATGATTTTATCGAACAAGGACAGCGCCCGTTGGGAACGGCGTTTTTTCCATTTCTTTATTCGCTTGGACTTGCCGGCAAGCACACTCCGGTATCGATTCTTGAGGATGAGCCGATGGATAACCGTGCGGTGATGATCAGTGGACGCGAGGGAATTCTGGGCGAGTGGGGGATGGAAGTCAGCTCACCTGTGTATGAAGGACGTATCACATTGCGGCAGGCATTTGAGAATTCGAAGATCGCGGCGACGGTTCGGTTGGGAACGGAAATCGGGATCGAACAGGTGATTGATGCCGCTAGAATATTCGGTTTTCCGATGCAGGATGCGGAAGTCTTTCCTCGCGTGACGCTGGGTTGGGAGCCGGTTTCACTCAAGCAGGCCGTGACCGCGATCTCGACTTTTCCTCTGGGAGGAAAAAAAGGTCCGTCTAAGTTCACCTATGTTTCCAGAATCGAGAGTGCGAATGGTTTGGTGGTATATGAAATGACCCCGCCATCGAATCCATCGGGACGTCTTCTGGATGAAAGGGTGGCGTGGCAGGTTCATCAAATGATGACGTCCGGAATGGAAAAAGGCAGTGCGCGAGGTTTGAAAGATCAACTCATTGCCAAGCCGTTTCATGGAGCTGGTAAGGGTGGTACCACACATGATTTTTCTGATGCATGGTTTTTGGGATATAACGGCCGGTTGAGTTGCGGCGTTTGGACTGGATTTCTTCAAGGCAACAGCAAGCCGATTTATCCCGGGGCCTTCAGCCGTGATTTGGCAATGCCCGTCTGGCTTGCGGCAATGAATGCGATTCAAAGTCCCTCACTCACTTCCACTAGGATTCATCGTCCTGTCGGTTTGGTTGATGTCAAAATCTGTTCGGTTTCAGGCCAGCGCTCGACGGAGTATTGTCAGGAACTCAAGGAAGATCTCGCGAGTGGAATAGCCAAGTCGGTCAGCACACAAATCATCGAGTCGATGAGAGAAGGTACCCAAGGCTTGCCGTTTTGTGGGGTCCATTCCGGGTCGCATTCCCTGGAGATCGATCCTTCGCATACCCTGAATCATCTTCCCGCACTGGATACGATACCGGTCCGTCCCGCGCAATTGGTGCTGATCGGAGTGGATCCTTATCATACGGAATTGCCGGATGACACCACGGCGCGCGCCGGAACCGGCCTGACGAACCGTTCCACCAATGTTCTTGATAGCTTGGACCTGGGCAACATCGAGGAAACGATCCGACTTCGCAGGCCAACGCGCTTGGAGATTTCTCCGGACTGAGAATTTGGATGGCCTACTTCGGGGATGCCCTACTTGTTTTTTTTGGGTTTCGTCTGGGGCTTGACTTGAGTGGCTTTACCGAGGGGGAACCGAAGGACGATGCTTTTATCATGTACGCGACTGCCCTTGGGCGAAATTTCTTGGGCATGATAAATGATGATGCCGAATTCTCCCTTGTTGAATTTTCCGACTGCGAAGTTCAGTTTGGTTAGGCCTAAAAGACTGTTTTCCTGAAAGCGCCATTCCTTTGCGGTCCAAGCTCCGAGTATGTGATTTTCGTCAGTATTGATGTCTTTGAGACGATTCAGATCTCCGCCAGGTGAGTGGAAAGAGTCTTTGCTCGGGTTGTAGCGCAGCGTTGAGATCACACCGGCGCTGCCCGTTGCGGTGAGGGTCCACGTATCGCCTATGGTTTTACGTAGCACGAGGATCACTTCCTCGGTGGGCTTGAACTCACGCTTCGCCCAGAGTGCAATGTATTCGTCATATTCTTCTTTGGTGAGGCCAAGGTTTTCATGAAAAGGCAGCGGAACTCCGGGTTTTGCGGCAGCTGAATATTCTTTGAACCATTCCGGATTTTTGCGCGCCGCAATCTCGACCTTGGCCATGAATTTATCGATTTCTGCAGGCGGTACGACCAAACCGATATTGGCCTTCACTGGCACTTCCTCTTCAAACAGACCTTTGAAAATTTCAGGCACTTCAGCGGAAAGGGAGGCGGTGAAAAGGAGCAACAGGGAGAAAATTTTCATGATGTGCGGGTAGCCTGCGACGCTCCCCTAAAGAACTCAAGCTGGAATCCCAGGGAGTCATGAATGAAATTTTTTCGCTTCGATTGAAAAAGGGGTTGCGTAAAATGCGACTTTGACACTAGCTTCGCCGCCCGCAGAAGAGCTTCGGAATGCGCGGTTAGCTCAGTGGTAGAGCACCTCCCTGACACGGAGGGGGTCACTGGTTCGAACCCAGTATCGCG
This sequence comes from Prosthecobacter debontii, assembly GCA_945873125.1. Classification (GTDB taxonomy): domain Bacteria; phylum Verrucomicrobiota; class Verrucomicrobiia; order Verrucomicrobiales; family Akkermansiaceae; genus Luteolibacter. The sequence continues at coordinate 11,773 of CAMCBV010000009.1, read as the reverse complement.
CACCACTTTCCGGGGATTTCGCCCCTGAATAAGAAAGGAAAAGAGAGCCTTTGGTTTCCGAGGAAAAGGAAAAGTTTTGCTCGATTTAGCACAAGTAGTTTAGCACACTTGGGCATGGCAAAGAAAACCCCGACCGTTGGTCGTCCACCAAAATCGGCCGTTGCACCCGGCATTTTTCAGAGAGGGAAAACCTACTGGTTGCGCTACTCGGCCGGCGGTGAACAGATTCGGGTTAGCTTGGAAACGGAAGATCCGGCGGAGGCGATCAAGCGGGCAGATGAAAGGCGGGGGAGGAAAATCACGGCCAAGAAAACAGGCCGGGTTGTAGGAGGTCGCACCCCGATTGATCGGGCGCTTGATAAATACAAGGCTGCCAGGTTGGGTGCGGTCGGTGGGTTTGGGGGAAGGGCAGAGGATACCGCCCGCCTAGCCGTCACCCACTTTTCCAAATCCATGGGAGTGCTACACCCCGAGGAAATAACAACGGAAAATCTTGCGGCTTACTACGCAAAAACCCGCGAGGAGAAAAGCGAGGCCACAGCACAGACATACGTTGCCCGCGTTGGCACGTTCGCTCGATGGAACGGTCTACGTGTCACATCACCCAAATTCTCTGAGGAAACACCATCGCGGGAAGTGGTGATCGCCAAAGGTAAAGTGAATGAACTACTCGAAACGGCGAAGAGCAACGTTGAGTTGAAATTCATTCTGCTTTGCGGTTTCCGAGCGGGGTTGCGCCGGGCGGAAATATCGATGGCAAGGCCAGCATGGTTCGATCTAGCAAACGGAAAAATCCGTATACCGGCCAAAGACCCCGTTTCGGGTTTTGTACCAAAGTCCAAGCGTTCGCGCATCATCCCGCTGGTTCCTGAGTTCGTGACATTCATTCGCGAGAATTTCCCCGATTGGGAAAATCAGAAATGGTGCCTCCGCCCTGATAAGGAAATGGGGAAATGGCGTTACCGTTTTGATTTCCGAAAAATGTTCGACCGGTTCGCCAAGAAAAATTGTCCGACCATGACAGCCCATGTGATGAGGCATAGCTATGCGAGCCACCTTGCCAACTACGGGGTTGGAATTGCGCAGCTGTCTTCGTGGGTTGGCGACCGAATTTCCACGCTCGAAAAGCACTACCTGCATTTACAGGCGGACGCATCCAAGGCGGAGGCTGCATTCGAGACGCCGGGGCAACGCAAGGCGCAGGAAAAAGCAGCGAAGGCAGCCAAGAAGAAAAAGAAGGCAGAGGAAGAGGAAATTAGAAGGATCGAGTCAGTCGGCGCAGACATGCTGGAATGGTTCAAAGAGTCCGGGTTTTCCGGTGCGATGCTGCTGGAAGCCCAACGGGCTGATAGGGAAGAACACTCCAAGAAATGATGGAAGTAATAGAAGATACCAGCGGGGATGCGTCGGGCGGAAATCATCCTTTCGTATCAAAAAAAAAGACCCAACGGGTTGCAACCCGTTGGGATCTTATTACAATACCGCCTGCTATCAGTCTCGGAATTCAGCAGACAGCCCGAGAGTTTATGGGATTATGAAAATCATGATCTAGATGGCCCTTTCATTTCTGGTTGCCGATCCATTTCGGCTAACATTCGCACGCCGATCTTCAACGCCTTGGAAGGCTTCCGGACGATCTGATGCACGCGGATACATGACATGATCGGCCCTCGTAGCTCGCGCGGAATCATACGCCAAGCCACGAATCCCATCGCGCTGTATGCAATCGGCCAAACACCGCTGCGCGCGTGATGTCCCACCGCCGCTTGAATGAGCCGGCGAAGTGGCTCTTCACTCTGGGCTTTGCTTTTTCGCCTGAAATACTCTGTGCATTCGGCTTGAAAATCCGGCCACAAACCACGCTCGCGAATCCACACTTCCAGCTCACGATCTATCACCGCTGCACAGCGCACATCGATCAGATGGGATTGATCTTTTCGCTCCAAATGACGGGCAAGTTGCGACCGCTTTTTTTCGGTCAAGAGCCCCGGGAATTTGGCCTCGATACGATGAGCCCCTACAATCCAAGGACCCGCTGTTAGAAATTTCGACTTAGGGTGAGGACTTCCCTCAGCTGATGTTTTAGGCACGTGGAGATGGAAATGTGGGACCGCATTATTCAAATGTGCTCCTCCACCAAACAAGTCCCTTTCTGAAACCTTCTTGATCTCACGAGCCTGAGCCTCAGCAAGAAACAGTAAGAGGTGTTCACGCTCTGACGAACCGATGCGGGATACGGTTTTGACACACCACGGAGGCAATGTTGTGACGAGACTAACCGCCCCATATTTGTATCGCCCTGCTTCGCGTCGCACACTTCCATCTCGGATTCGAACCCGCACAAATTGCGCTCTGGATTTACTCATTGCCAAAGCCTGGCGCGTGTAGGCAGCCGAGTCAGAAACTTTGTGGGCAGAACCTCCCGAAAGCTTGAATGAAAAACCTTTGATAGGTGACTTAAAAACCCCATCGACTATTCCGCCGCCTGCCTCACGCTCGATTGCTGGGACAGCTTCATAGTGGTTCTGAAGCCGCAAGGCTTTTTCCGCCTTGTGCTTGGCATGCAGGGCAGACGTGGCGTCATCATGCCATGCTACCGAACCTGTTAGATTTTGAGGCATCGTATTTTGTTTGTTAGAAGCCGCTCATACCTCCACTAGGCGGGCTTTTTGGTGGAGGGGTAAGCTTCGCTTTGAGCGCCAAACGCTCCTCACGCATCTGGCGCAACTCCCACAAGATGGATTGGCGGCGGGCGAACTCCAATGCCTCTTCACCCGTGAGCAAGCCCAAGGCCATTTTGTAAAACCCCGGAATGTCCTCATTCGGAATCCCATCCGGAAGAACACGCGGACGCGAACCTGGGCCGAGCATGAGAACGCTCATCGGATCAGTGCCGCAAGAAGATCCGTTGCGCCACGAGGTCATGCGCAAGCAGGCATAGACCCCTTGGTTCCAATCGTTCTGATTTTCGATGGCATCTTCTAACAGAGAGAGGCGCTTGGTGATTTTTTTCCATATTGCTTGATCGATGTGCATGTTGGGAATCTAACCTGGATTTGCCAACACAGCCAAATTCCGTAAAAAGGTATTTATTCAAGTATTTCAAGCCAGGGGAGAGGGGGGAAGAGGGGGCTAGACCTGTTTATCGGCGTGCCGATAAACCAATGCATGTTGGCTACGCCCACATGTAGAATGCGCCCCCTCCCCCAGAAGAAACACCTGTTTGAAACGAACACATGAAAATCTTTGACAGAGCTGGTGAAATCCACTAATTTCTGAGGTAATCAAAAGCCCAATCAACCATGAACACTCACGCCAACCTTGACCCTTCAAAAATTCCCGGAGCCGTAATCGACCCCAAAACGGGGCGCTATTGCGCCCTGCAAATCGACATCGCTAAGAGCTTGGGGATTCCCCCATCGGCGGTGGCCTACTGTAAGCCTCGGATTCATCAGACACGCTTTGCGGACATTGTCGACGTGATTGAGGCACGGGCAAAAACCCCGAAGCGCGGGCGACCCAAAGACTCAGATCGGCGGACTGCGGCCTGATGCTTTTGACACACCGCCTATAGCGGCGGAATGCCACCGGAGAAAGTGCAACTCCTTCACAGTGTTTGACCTTCCCAAATGGTGAAATTTTCGCTTGGCTCTAATTGTTCTGTATCAGAGCCAATCAATAATTTTCATTCATCATTCATGCCGCCCGCCCATCCCCAATCAAACTCCTCATTGCGTGACAACCGCACCCACCGGGGTACCGTCGGGGACTTCCTCAAAGCGGAGATACAGCCGGGCAGCCAGCTCTCCTTCGTCTCAGCTTATTTCACCGTTCATGCCTACGAGGCTCTGGCATCGCAGCTCGAATCAGCCGCCAAGCTCCAGTTTCTTTTCGGTGAGCCATCCTTCGTCACGGAAGTAGATCGCGACGGCAAAACGAAGGCGAATTTCAAGCTCACAGAGCACGGCATCACCATCGCAAAAACCCTCACTCAGCGCCCAGCGGCCAAAGCCTGCGCCGAATGGATCGAACGCATGGTGGAGATCCGCTCTATCCGCCAATCGAATTTCCTCCACGGTAAAGCCTACCACATTGAGAACGGCAATGCTTCCAGTGCCATTCTTGGTAGCTCGAACTTCACGGTGCCTGGGTTGGGACTCGGAACGAACAGCAACATCGAATTGAACCTAGTGGTCGATTCCGACCGCGACCGCAAAGATCTCAAGAACTGGTTCAGCGAGGTCTGGGGGGATGACTCGCTCACCAAGGATGTGAAAGAGGAAGTGCTAACCTACCTCAAGCGCTTGGCATCACCGAATGCGCCTCAGTTCATTTACTTCCTTACGCTATTCCATTTGTTCCGGGATGAACTCGAAGGCTCCAAAGACGTGGACGACGCACTCAAGCGCACCACACTGCTGGAATCCCAAGTCTGGAAAATGCTCTACTCCTTTCAGCGCGATGGAGCTAAAGGAGCGATCAATAAACTGCTTGAATTCAACGGTTGTATCCTCGCCGATAGTGTCGGGTTAGGGAAGACTTTTGAAGCCCTCGCCGTCATCAAATACTTCGAACTCCGCAACGAACGAGTCCTCGTGATTTGCCCGAAGAAGCTCCGCCCGAACTGGACGGTATTCCGATCTAACAGCAAGCTCAATCCACTGTTGGAAGACGGCTTCGGATTCGATGTGGTGTCCCACACCGACCTTTCCCGCACAAGCGGCCTCACCGGGGACATCGACCTCGCGAACTTCAACTGGCACAACTACAGCCTGATCGTCATCGATGAATCTCACAATTTCAGGAACAACGCCGTCGGCAAAGCAAGAGAGGATGGCACGCCCCGACGCACACGCTACGAGCGCCTGCTGGAGGAGGTCATCCAGAAAGGACAAAAAACCAAAGTGCTTCTTCTATCGGCCACTCCGGTCAACAACCAGATCGCCGACCTACGAAACCAGATCTCCTTCATTGCCGGCGGCGATGTCGCACGTGATAGCAGCGGTGAGTATGACGGGGTATTCAAGGAGAAGCTAGGTATCCCCAGCATCAAGGAAACCACCCGGAAAGCTCAGGCCAAGTTCACCAACTGGACGAAGAAACCTGCCAACGAGCGTAAAGCCCGCGACCTCATCCACGAACTCGGCAGCGATTTCTTCAAACTGCTCGACGGACTCTCCATCGCCCGCTCGCGCTCTCAGATCAAACGCTACTACGCAAAAGAAATGGAACGCCTGGGTGGTTTCCCCAAGCGTGAGAAACCCACTGCGGAATACCCGCACATTGATCTCCTGAACGACTTCATTTCTTTCGAGGAACTCGACCAGAAAATCAGCGATCTCAAACTCAGCCTCTACCATCCCAGCACCAAGCTGAAGAAGAACCTCCCCCCTGAAGTTCTTGCGAAATACGCAGCGAAGATCGGGAACTTCAACCAGGAAGGCCGCGAACGGATTCTCATCTGCATGATGAAGATCAACTTCCTCAAACGCCTGGAAAGCTCCATCGATTCCTTCCGGCTTACGCTTGAAAGAACCATCGAAAAAATCGACAAGTTGGAATCCAAGATCCGGGCTTTCGAGGAGAAGCGGGACAATAACCCATCGCTGGATTTCGCCAATCTCTCCGAAGACGACTTCGACGATCTGGATCTCGACCCGGAAGACCTCGAAATCGGTGGCAAGCACAAGATCAACCTCGCCCACCTCAATCTTCCGGATTGGTTGCTTGCAGTTCGCCAAGACCGGGCGCAGCTCCAGAATTTGTTAGACCACTCCCGCCCAGTGGTTCCCATCCGCGATGCCAAGCTCGCACGCGTCAAGGAACTCATCACAGCCAAGGTCACAAAGCCGGCAGAGAACATTGATGGCAAACCCGTTCGGAAAGTCCTGCTTTTCACCGCCTTTGCCGATACCGCCCGTTACCTCCATGACAACCTCGCCGGGTGGGCAAAGGAATCGCTCGGCATCCACACCGCGCTTGTCTGCGGCGGAGGCCAATACAAGGCATCGCTCGGCAAAGTGGATCTCGAACACATCCTCACCAACTTCTCTCCGATCTCGAAAAAACGCGATCGACAGCCGGAACTTCCTCAGGATGAGGAAATCGACCTCCTCATCGCGACAGACTGCATTTCGGAAGGCCAGAACCTCCAGGACTGCGACCTCCTCATTAACTACGACATCCACTGGAATCCTGTTAGAATCATCCAGCGCTTTGGCCGGATTGACCGGATCGGCTCACGCAACAAATCCGTTTCACTCGTCAATTTCTGGCCGACGAAAGACCTCGACGCTTACCTCAACGTCAAGAACCGGGTGGAAGACCGCATGGCGCTCGTCGATCTAACAGCCTCCGGTGAGGACAATCTCCTTGCCTCCGATCAAATCGAAGATTTGATCAAGGCGGATCTCCATTACCGCAACAAGCAACTTCAGGACTTGCAAAAGGGCGTTGTCGATTTTGACGAGGAAGATCCCGATGGAATCTCACTCGCCGACTTCTCGCTCACAGACTTCCGGCTCGACCTGCTCCGCTTCCTCGAAAACAACCGCGAACTTCTCGAAACTGCCGAACTCGGGCTTTTCGCAGTCGTGCCGCCCGATCCTCAATTACCGGTGTCTCAGCCGGGGATTTTGTTCTGCCTACGCCAGCGGGACAACAAGCGACCCACGGAGGTAAACCCACTCGCGCCCTTCTACCTCGTCTATGTTCTGGATGACGGAAACGTCCGCCTCACCTTCATGCAGCCGAAACAGTGCTTGGAACTCTTCCGCGCACTCGCCGCAGGTCACGTCAGCGCCTTTACCGATCTCTGCGATGCCTTCGATACCCGCACCACCAACGGCTCCGACATGAGCCACGAATCGAATCTCTTAGACTCTGCGATGGAATCCATCAAGCGCACCTTCGCCCGTCGCGCAACATCCTCTCTACTCTCAGGCCGGGATGGCTTGCTACCCACAGCCTCAGAAACCCCCACATCCTCCGACGACATGGAACTTGTCACTTGGCTTGTGATCATGGGTTCGCAATCCTGAACTCAAACCCCACACGATTTACACCCAATGAGCCAATTTGAATCCCAGCACGCCGAATGGAAGGAGTCGTGGCGCGACGACCTTCTCCGTTGGGTTTCGGGATTCGCCAACGCGGAAGGGGGGCGCTTGGAAATCGGGCGCAACGACAAAGGCGAGATCGTCGGCTTGGCGGACGCCTCGAAGTTACTCGAAGACCTGCCTAACAAAATCCGTGATCTCTTGGGAATCCTCGTAGCGGTCAATCTCCATCACACCAAGGGCAAGCCATGGATCGCCATCGAAGTCGATTCCTACCCGAACCCCATCAGCTACCGGGGTCACTACTACATCCGCAGCGGCAGCACTTTGCAGGAGCTCAAGGGCGCAGCCCTCGACCGCTTCCTCTTGCGCAAGCAAGGGAGAACTTGGGACAGCGTCCCAGTGCCGAAGGTGAAGGCAACCGACTTGTCAGGCACCGCTATCAAGCAATTCCGCAAACTCGCCGAACGCAGTGGAAGACTCGATCCCGCTGACCTCCGCGTGTCGGACACCGCTCTGATCGATAAACTCAAACTCACCGAGGGCACCTACCTCAAACGCGCCGCTCTCCTTCTCTTCCATCACGACCCGGAACACTTCGTCACCGGAGCCTTCGTCAAGATCGGTTACTTCCGCACGGCTGCGGAGTTTGCATACCACGACGAGGTGCATGGTAATCTCTTCGAGCAAAGTGCCAAAACCATCGATCTTGTTAGAACCAAATATCTCAAGGCCGCCATCACCTACGATGGCATCCATCGCATCGAACGCTACCCTGTGCCTGATGTGGCACTGCGCGAGGCCATTTTGAACGCACTCGTGCATCGGGATTACGCCGTTGGCGCACCCGTGCAGATCCGAGCTTATGAAGACCGTTTGAGAATCTGGAACCCCGCCGTCCTGCCGGAAGGCTGGACATCGGAAAGCCTGCTGGCGGATCATGCTTCCACACCTTTCAATCCCGACATCGCGAACGCATTCTTCCGAGCCGGCGAAATCGAAACCTGGGGACGCGGTATCCAACGCATTTTTGAAGCCTGCCAAAAGGCTGGGACACCCACCCCGATCATCGACTACAAGCCGAATGACCTGTGGATCGAATTCCCGTTCTCGCCGGAATACCTCAAGGCCATCGCCACCACATCCAAAGGCGAAACCCTGACAGGAGGAGATCAAAAAACGTCGGGGAAAACGTCGGGGAAAACGTCGGGGAAAATCGTCGCTCTGATGACTGCCAACGCTCTGATCACCATCCCAGAACTCGCTAACGCCATTGGAGTCACCGAGCGCTCCATTGAACGCACGATCAAAAATCTTCAACAAGGGGGATACATCCGCCGTATCGGCCCAGCAAAGGGCGGCCATTGGGAAGTAGTATCATAAAAATTCAACCTTCAATCTTTTTTCCGATGTCAGATCTACGCGAATCCATCCAACTAGCACTTGCTGACCTTGCAACAGGTAGCTTGGCGAAGTCAGGCAAGGCTCTGTTCAACACGCTGGGCTACGAATCAGAGCGCACAGCATCCTGGGATCTCGATGAGTTCCTAAAAATTGCGGCTAATTCATCCAAGCCTCTCACAGCGAAGGAGGAGAAAGAATTTCGACGCATAAAGTCCCTTCATCTCATTTTCCAGATTGGAGACGCGGAGCTATCGAAACACATCGATATGTTCGACTCCACCACCACTGTCGACACCCAGCGCATTCAGTCCTACATTTTCTTCGCCGTCGATTTGCCCCACGGAACCTACACCCGCGGTGAACTCACAACCTTTGCACGGCTCATCAATAAGCCCTTGCCTATGCCATCCATCGTTCTTTTTCGTCATGGCGAAAAGGACGAACCCCTCACCTCCATCGCGATCATTCGGCGTCGGCTCAACAAACGGGATTCCACCAAGGACGTTCTCGACAAGGCCACCCTCATCAAGGACATCCGCTGCGCCGATCCGATCCGCGCCCATATCGAAATCCTCAATGACTTCTCCCTGCCGTCGTTGCGCGAGTTCGATGAAATACCGAACTTCGTCAAACTCCACGCCGCTTGGGAAAAGAAACTGGATTCCTACGCGCTCTCGAACGCCTTCTACCGCGAGATCGCCGACTGGTATTTCTGGGCGCAGCATCAGGTCGAGGACGGTATTATCCGCCTGCCCGAGCATTGCGATACCGAGCAGGAGAAATCCCTCTTCCTCATCCGCCTGCTCACCCGGATCATCTTCTGCTGGTTCCTGGTCGAGAAACGCCTCATACCCGCCGATCTCTTCCGCGCACACACCCTGAAAAAACTCATCAAGGATTTCAACCCGTCCACCGACTCCACGAAACCCGATTCCTCACCCGCCTACTACCACGCCGTCCTTCAGAACCTCTTCTTCGGCACCCTCAACATGCCGCCCGAGCAGCGCGGCTTTCGTGAGCGGAAAAAGGAAGGCGATCGCTTCGATCCCAACTTCGGTATCACCACACTCTGGCGGCATGAATCCACCTTTCACAATCCCTCCGAGTGGACAGCCATCTCGAAGCGTGTCCCGTTCCTCAACGGCGGACTCTTCGATTGCCTAGATGACAAGAGCGGCAAAAAAACCGACAACACCATCCTCGACGGCTTCTCCGACAATCCAAAGCTCTCCTGCCTACTCCCGAACGATCTCTTCTTCGGCTCCGAACGGAACGTGGATCTTTCCAAAGACTATGGCGAAGAAACCAAAAAGACCGCCCGCTCGAAGAAAGCCAAGGTTCGCGGCCTCATCGAAATCCTCTCCCGCTACAAGTTCACCATCGAGGAAAACACCCCGCTCGAAGAGGAAATTGCCCTCGACCCCGAGCTGTTGGGAAAAGTCTTCGAGAACCTCCTCGCCTCCTACAACGAGGACACCAAGACCACCGCCCGTAAGGCTCTCGGTGCCTTTTACACGCCCCGGGAGATCGTCTCCTACATGGTGGATGAGTCCTTGAAATCCTACCTCACCACCCAGGTTCCCAAGTGCAAGGCCGCGCTGGAGGATCTCTTTTCCAACAAGGCCACCCTCAAGGAAATCCAGCCCGCCACCCGCGCCGCCCTCATCGACGCCATTGGCCGCGTGAAAATCCTCGATCCCGCTTGCGGCTCCGGAGCTTTCCCCATGGGTGCGCTCCACCGCTTGGTGGATCTGCTCAAGAAACTCGATGACGAAAACGAACGCTGGCGCGAGGTGCAGCGGCAACGCGCCCTCATCGAGACCGAGGCCGCCTTCCAATCTGGCGACAGGGAAACCCGCCAACAACGGCTCAATGAAATCAATGACACCTTCGAGTTCAATTCCTCCGATTACGGCAGGAAACTCTACCTAATCGAAAACGCCATCTACGGCGTGGACATTCAGCCCGTCGCCGTCCAGATCGCCAAGCTACGATTCTTCATCGCCCTCGTAGTGGATCAGCGCGTCCTTCCGGAGGAAAGCAACCTCGGCGTCCGCCCGCTGCCCAACCTCGAAACCCGCCTTGTCGCCGCGGATTCGCTAATCCCAATCCCGCGACCGAAACTCAAACAGGCCAGCTTCTTCGAAGGCGATGCCGCCAGCCACGAGCAGGTGAAACTACTTAAACAACGCCTTCAGGATGTACGCCACGATCACTTCAACGCCCGCGATCCAAGCAACAAACGCGCCTGCAAGGAAAAGGATCAGCGGATCCGCGCCGAACTCGGAGCCGTCCTCGCAAAAACCGGCATGGATGCCCCCGCCGCCGCCAAACTCGCGGACTGGGATCCCTACGACCAAAACGACTTCGCTCCATTCTTCGATTCGGAATGGATGTTTGGCTTACCCATTGGAAAAGTCCGCACGGATAGCCCGGCAACTCCCGCGACCTTACGGGGCAACCTCGGCATTATCAATGAAACCACTGGCCAGTCCGAGTTGACGGAATCGGCTGCGAGAGAGGTGGATAGCGGTTTCGATGTGGTTATTGGGAATCCGCCGTATGTCCTCCTTCAAGCATTAGGACTGACAGGATCACAGCTCACGGAGTGGCGAGAGCGATATGTTTCCGCTCAATACAAAGTCGATCTGTACCAGGTGTTTTTCGAAGCGTCACTACGAGTGCTTTGTCCCGGTGGCGTATTAGCTTTCATTACGCCCAACACATTCCTCAAAAATAAATATTCCGCAGCCCTGAGAAAATTACTTCTTACGGAATCACAGCCTCTAGCGTTCCTTTTGTTCTACTATCCAGTATTTCCCGGTCAGGCTGTGGATAATGCTGTTAGCATTTGGAGGAAACGTGAATCTCCTGACATTACTGCTCTCGGTCCAATCCGATCAGCACCAATGAACAATAACGAGGATCTCTTCGCGACGCTGCGTTGGCGTATGACGCCGCCTGAACGGATCGTTCCTCCAAGCTATGAATTGGAACTCGACGTGAACGAATCGTTTGCCGTTGTCTTAAATGCAATTGATTCAGTTTCGCATCCGTTGGGAAATTACTGTGGTGCCTACTTTGGGATTCAGACTCTTGATCGGACGAGTTTTGTGTGCAATGAGGCGCGGACAAAACATTTTCAACCAGTCATTGATGGGACTAGAGCATTTTAAATAAAACTGTAGCCGCAATGGGTAAACCAATTGGTGGCGTCTTTTTGGGTTACCTGTGAGAGAGCGTCTCCAATTGCCAAGAGGAGGGCTTCGTTGGTGCGGGCTTCGGCCTTGCGCAGAAGAGCCTTCACCTTG
>CAMCBV010000008.1 GCA_945873125.1 Prosthecobacter debontii | reverse complement strand
CGTTTTGATTCATTCAGGACCGGGCGTCCACCTGATAGAGCTTCTTCAGCGCGGCCAGCACAGCGTCGAACTCGTAGAGGTAGAACCGCGGAGTGATTTGGATGTAGGGAATCACCCGTTTGGAAACCCATCCGTCGATGGATCGAGTGCTGACCGATAGGCGCTTGGCGAGGTCCTTCTTCTTCATGAGCGTGGGCTGGACGGGAGCCGCCACTTGGACGGGTTCGCTCGTGCTCTTCGTCCTCGCAGAGTGTGTGATGGTGGCGTTCATGGTTACGCACCGATCGCCGTGTCAACGCACGGTTGGTTGTCACGGCGACATGACAAGTGCTTCAACCGCTCCCTGATGCTCCATTTGAGTCCGTTTGGCTCCCAGTCATCGGACGGCGTGATTGAAAACCACGCCTCAGCGGACGCTCTATCCACGATCTCCCGGTAGTGGCCGAATACCATTTTTGGGGAGTTGCCTGCCTCCAGAGAGGTCCGCGCCACGTCCCCGGTCTCAGCCACCCGATAGCTGACGAACGAGTGTCTGAGGGCATTCTGACGCCATCCACCGGGAATCTGAGCTTTCACGGCGGTATCGCTGAGAGCGCCCGAGGGATCGCTGATCGTGATGATCGGCCCCGTCTCCTCACGCCATGGCGCGAGCCACGCCTTGAGGTTGTCGGGGAGCGGGACAAGTCGCCGTGCTGCGGTCTTTGCCTTCTTCCCTGCGATTTCGATGTGCCCCCGGTCCCACTTGATGTCCTCCCAGTTGAGGCGGCAGACCTCAGCGGAACGGATACCGGCGAAGGCCCCGATGGCGATGAGCGGGAGAATGCGGGCGTGGGCCGTCAGGAGGAGCTTCTCCATTTCCTCCGGAGTGAAGATCTGGATCTCCGTCTCAGCCACCTTGAACGACTCGCTTTGCTCTGCGGCCGTTTTGCGGTCGGGGTGGAGGTAGCCGTTCCGCTTGGCGAAGCCGAACATAGTTACAATATTGCGGCGTATGCCGTTCCGACTGACCGGCCCTAAGCCTTCGAGTCCCTTGAGGAAGCGGTTGATGTCGGCAACCGTGACATCCGTGATATTACCCTTCACGCGATCCGAGAACCGCTTGAGACTGTTTTTGCAGTTCCGGACGTAGATGTCACTGACACCGCTGCCGCGTCGTGATTCGACGAATTCATCGGCCACTTGGACGATGGTTCTGACGGCGAGTAAGTCGATCCGGTTCGCCGCGTAGAAGCGGACGGCATCCGAGAGGGTGATCTCTCCGGCGGCTTTTCGGGCGCTGGCCCATTCGTCCATCGCCGCGGTCAGGCTGACGCCGAATTCCTGGGCTTTCCGCTCACAGTGGCGAAGCAACTCAAGTTCACGTTTGGTCACCTCGTCATTGGCGCTCCACCCGTTCGTCAGTCGAATGGTGGTCTGCTGTGCAATCAGGCGGGCCTCGTCCATGCAGGCGAAGTGGCGTGTCTTCCGCTGCCCGCCTTCCTTCCAGTAGAGGGAATACATCGGGTAGCCGTCCTTGCGATTGACGGTGTAGATCTTGACTCTCGCGGGACCAGTTCCGATCTCCACGACACTGCTGCGTTTGCGTTTTCGGGGCATAGGCCCCGGTTGCCGTGTCAAGTGTGCTGGAATTCGTGCTGGAATTCCTGTCGAGGCTTCTTGGTTATCCCTGCATTCAGTTGATGCTGAATGCCTTGCGGGATTCTTCCTAGAAGATGGCGGAACGAGAGGGATTCGAACCCTCGGTAGAGTCACCCCTACGTTCCCTTAGCAAGGGAGTGCTTTCGACCACTCAGCCATCGTTCCGTTGAAATGAAATTGGTCGACCCGCTTTGAACCACAGGAAGCGGTGCGCGTCAAGGTCGGCTTGGAGAAATATGTCCTGAAACCGCAGCGGATTTGTCACTTCTTCCTCTTCTTTGAGGTTTAGAGTTTAAAATTTAGAATTTAGCGGCGATATCGCCGCACGGTGAAAGCCTCGTGAGTCTCGACGATTTCCACGTTCGGAAAATCAGATTCAAAAGGAGCGAGGTAAGTATCACCTTCGTAGGTTTCGTGAACGTGGCTGACCAACCATTCGTCAATTTGTGGGGAAAGGGCTTTGTAAATTTCCGCACCGCCGATGATGAAAATTTTCTCTCCAGAATCAGGGATCTCCGCAGGGCTGTGGATCACCTCGACGCCTTCATGGCTCCAATCCTTATCCCGGGTCAAAACCATATTTCGGCGTTTGGGAAGAGGCCTGCCGATGGATTCGAAGGTTTTCCTGCCCATCAAGATGGGATGGCCGAGCGTGGTTTTTTTAAAGAATGCGAGATCCTCGGGAAGATGCCAGGGAAGGGAGCCGTTCGCGCCAATCAGGCGGTTCGGATCCATGGCTACAACGGCGATTAGCATGATTTTGGATGAAATGTTAGATGGAAGAGTTAAACCACGAATCGCACGAATCGGCACGAATGCTTGGCTAGTTGAAATGATTTTGATGAAAAAGATTAAAAAACGCGCAATGCATTTGAAATTCGTGTCATTCGTGAAATTTGACTACATTTTATTCCGTCCATGTCCGCTTCGCTCCCATTGTGGTTAAAATTCTTAAACCGCGATTGGGGCTTTGATGGTCGGATGCGGATCGTAGCCTTCTAGAGAAATATCGTCGAAGGTGAAGTCGTCGATGGATTTGACGTCGGGATTGAGGCGCAGGGTGGGAAGAGGACGCGGTTCGCGGGTCAGTTGGAGGCGGGCTTGGTCAAGATGGTTCTGATAGAGATGCAGATCTCCGAAGGTGTGGACGAAATCACGAGCCTCGTAATCACAAACCTGAGCGATAAGATGCGTGAAGAGCGCATAAGAAGCGATGTTGAATGGCACCCCAAGGAAAAGATCCGCACTGCGTTGGTAAAGTTGGCAGGAGAGGCCCGGCTTGCCGCCCGCCTTGGGCTCGTGGACATAGAATTGGAAAAGCAAGTGGCAGGGAGGGAGGGCCATGCGATCGACATCGCCCACATTCCACGCTGAGACGATGTGGCGGCGGGACTGTGGGTTGCCCTTCAGACTGTCGATCAACATGGCGATCTGGTCGATCACACGACCATCACGGGCTTCCCAAGCACGCCATTGCTTGCCGTAAACGGGGCCGAGCTGGCCCTCGGCATCTGCCCACTCGTCCCAGATTGTGACCTTGTTTTCCTTAAGGTAAGCAATATTGGTTTCACCTTTGAGAAACCAGAGCAGCTCGTGAATGATGGAGCGCAGGTGAAGCTTCTTGGTCGTGAGGCAGGGAAAGCCTTTGCGTAAATCGAAGCGCGCTTGCCTGCCAAACAAAGAGAGCGTGCCGGTGCCGGTGCGGTCGCCGCGCTCCTCGCCGTTTTCCAAAACATCGCTCAATAAGTCGTGGTAGGCTTTCATCTGGGGAAAACTCTAATTTTTAAACTCCAAACCTCAAGGAATATTGGAGAGCTAACCTGTGCAACATGGTCCATTCATGCCGACTTTTCGCAAAGGGTTCAGGGTGGTTGCGAATTGCGCACTTCAGAGTTACGTTTTCGGCATGAGCAAACGAGTGGTGATTTACGGTGCGAGCGGGTTTGTCGGCAAAGGCCTCGCCAGCATGTTGAGTTCGGAGGGCTGGGAAGTCATGGGAGTCAGCCGCAAGGGCACGGGGGCTGCCCCGGGTATTTCAAAATGGACCACCCCCGCGGAAGCCGACCTTTCCGATTGCGATGCAGTGGTGAATTTGTCCGGCGAGCCCATCGACCAGCGCTGGACCGAGGCGAACAAGCGCGCATTTCATTCCAGCCGGGTGGGAGTGACGAATGACATCGTGCAAAAAATCTCGGCCCTCGCTGAGGAGCATAGGCCGAAGGTTTTGATCAACGCATCAGCGGTCGGCTATTACGGCGGACGAGGCGATGAGATTTTGGACGAGCATGCGGCACATGGAGCGGGCTATGCGGCGGATCTCTGCGTGGAGTGGGAAAACGCGGCGATCAAGGCAGAAGCCTTTGGCGTGAGAGTCATCAGACTCAGAATAGGTGTGGTTTTAGGCCGTGGCGGCAGGGCATTTGAAAAACTCATGACCGTTTTCAAAGCCGGCATCGGCGGTCGTTTGGGAAATGGCAAACAATGGACGCCCTGGATCCACGTGGATGACTTGCGTCGCGCCATCGTCTTTTCCCTAAATCATCCCGAGCTGCAAGGCGCAGTAAACGGCACCGCCCCCTATCCGGAAACCAATGCCTCGCTAAGCCGGAAATTGGCAAAGGCCGTGCATCGCTGGGTGTTCCTGCCTGTCCCGGGATGGGTCCTGAAACTGGTTTTCGGCGGCTTCGGAGGCGCCTTGCTCGAAGGCCAACGTGCCCTGCCGAGCCAATTGCTCAAAGCAGGTTTTGAATTTCGATACGGCAAACTGGAGGACGCACTTCAGGATTTGGTTCATATGTAGGGACAGACAAGAACAGCCCGTGATGAAGCAAAAAGGCAGCCCCGACAAGTCGGGGCCACGCGTCCCTATCTTGCAGCCTTCATAACGAAAAGAGTTCGATGGGCCATGAAGTGCCGTCAGATATGGACATTTAGCCCCGACAAGTCGAGGCTGCCCAATGGGCGAAAACGGAACGATTTTTTCATCTCTCGATTCAGTAAACGGGAGTCCTCTCTGCAGGATTCACCCGATTCAGCGTATTTTTGTCTTTGCAATACCGCGGGGGTGGGCTAAGCGTGTCGCCCGCCTATAACGGTGGTCGTAGCTCAGTTGGTAGAGCCCCGGATTGTGATTCCGGTTGTCGCGGGTTCGAGTCCCGTCGATCACCCCACTTTTTCCCTCGATTTCGGAGCGTTTTCCGGGTTCGTGGCAAGAAGTGATCAACTGTCATTTTCTGAATGCAACCGCTGGAAAGCCGCATCCAATACAAGTTTCGCAATTCGCTTTTATTAGCGGAAGCGTTGACGCACCCGAGTTTGGCTTATGAGTCCCAGCGGCCTCATTTTGACAACCAGCGTTTGGAATTCCTCGGGGATGCCGTGCTCCAACTCGCGGTGACGGAGGCGCTTTTCAAACTTTTTCCTGACGCCACTGAGGGGCATTTGACCAAGTTGCGTTCCCGGGTTGTTTCCCGCAAGGCATTGGCGCGTTTTGCGACTGCAATTCATCTCGGCGATTATGTCTTGCTCGGGAAGGGCGAGGAGTCCACAGGTGGCAGGCGGCGCCTCTCTACCTTGGCCGATGCTTTTGAGTCTTTGATTGGCGCGGTATATATGGATACGGGTTTGGAATCCGCCAAAGAACTCATCCTCAGGCTGTTTGCGAATGAAATCAAAGGCATGGTGGACAGCCCGGACGAGCGGAATCCAAAAGGAGAGCTCCAAGAATCCCTGCAAGCCATCCATCCCGTCGCGCCGGTCTACCGCATTGTCGGAGAAAGCGGACCGGATCATCGCAGAGTGTTTCAAGCCGAGGTGACTTGGCAGGACAAACTGCTCGCGACCGGCAAGGGAAAGAGCAAAAAAGAAGCCGAAGCCAGAGCTGCGGCGGAGGCATTGAGGCTGCGTAGCTGGGAAAGTATCGTTTAACCGCGACTGAACGCGAATCGGATTACAATCCTGATGTAATTCTGTTCGGAAATGAAGTTCATCGCTCTTCAAAACGCATTTCATCTTCCTTGCCTAATCATTTTAAAAATTCGCGTCCATTCGCGTTCATTCGCGGTTCCTCTATTTGAAATGTAACTACCCGCTGAGTTTAAGGTTGCGAGTTGGGTGTAACTGCGTTTGTTTTCTCTCGCTGTCAGGGGCCGTGGAGGTTTGGCAAGCGAACCCCGCCAGGCCTTAATCGGAGCAACGGTAGTTTGTCCATTCTTGCCGCGGTTCCCTGGCGGCACTTTTTTTGCTATCGGAGAGCCGCGCCTGCGGTCGGCTTAGACTTTTGCCAACCCGTCAATGCATTCTCCCTCGCGTCACGTCACCTTGTTTTGACAGGAAATTTCAATGCATTAGCCTCTTCCTCATGAATCGGAGATCTTTCGTCGCCAAATCAGCGCTTATCGGAATGGGAATGATGACGGGCAACAAAGCCATGGCTGCGGAGCAAGTATCCACGCGTGAGTTCGCGGTGTTTACCAAGCCTCTCAAAAAAGTAGCGTTCGATGAACTCGCAGCAGCCATTGCGCCGCTGGGTGTGACAGGCTTGGAGGCGCCCTTGCGGAAAGATGGTCATATCGAGCCTGAAGCCATGGTGGAAAAATTACCGACGTTTGTTGAAGCTCTCGCCAAAAAAGATCTCAGTGTGGTCATCATGGCATCAAGCATTGATGGTGTTGATAAAAACGGCATGGCGGAGAAACAACTCCGCTCCGCAGCGAAAGCCGGGATCAAGCGGTATCGTTTGCAGCATCTGAAATACGATCTGTCCAAGCCGATCAAACCCCAAGTCGCGAACTTCAAGGCACAGCTAGCGGATCTCGCCGCGCTCAATAAGGAAATCGGCATTCAAGGACTTTATCAAAACCATAGAGGCAAAGACTATGTTGGAGGTCCGATCTGGGACATGGTGGGCATGTTGGAAGAAATTGACGTCAAGGATCTCGGTATGGCCTTCGACTTTGCTCACGCAACCGTGGAAGGCGCCAACGCATGGGAAATGAATTTTCATCTCGCGCAGCCACACATTGGTGCCGTGTATTTCAAGGACTACAAACTCGTCGGCAAGCAATGGCAGGCTTGTCCCATCGGAGAAGGCGCGGTCAATCCACTTGCAGGCAAACTCGTCTCACAAAAGTTATCCAAAGATATCCCTATCTCTATTCACATCGAATACGTCAGTGGCGATGATATTTTAGGGAAAACTGTCGCTGCGATGAAAGCGGATCTTGCGACGGTCAGGAAATGGCTTGTTTGATTTCAGCATCAAGCGGCAGGCATCCGCTTCATCTTTTTTCTACGATAGATAGAGTAGAAAATCCCAGCGATGAGGATTGCTAATAGCAAGATACCCCCGCCTATCGCCAGCCACGGGATAGGAAGCGGCATGATGAAGGATTGGTTTAGCGGAGCGCGAAGGGCGCTAGCAAGTGGAGTGGTCCAGATGAGGGTCTTGCCGGAATCTTCGATCGTGTCGGCATTGTGCGACGTCGCAGCCCTTGGAAGATGTATGACCGTGGTCAGATTGCGACCTTTGAGTTGTTCGCTTGGAATAAACATGGATCCGGGAATGGACCGAGTGAGATCGATCCGGCGTTGCAGGCTGACATTCGTGCCGCGGAATTCCATGTTCGCATGCCCTATCAGATCGGCAGCCGCAGCGGGCAGATTTTCATAAGCGGAACCTGAAGTCAGATTGACGAGATTGAGCGCGTTATCGAAAGTCATGGTGATATCGATTTTTAACTGATCTCCCGACACAGTTGTCTCAACCCTATGACTGGTAAAGGCTGGGGTGGACTGCAAATAATCCTTAATCCGCGTCTGGATTCCGTTTTCTCCGCCGTGAATTTTGGCGGCTTGTAAGGGGATCGTCATTCTGACTTGTGCTTTGCCGGAAGCATCTGGGTTCAGCCAGACTTCTTCATGACAATCAAGACATGAGGAAAAGAGCAGCGCGGCGAGACAGGGGATAAGAAGACGGAGCATATGGATATGTCAGGCAAACTGAACAGACGAGCGAAGCAAAACGTGATTTCGATATATGTTGGAGCGGATGCTCAGGATAAATGGTGCGTCATCCTCAGGCCGGAGCATTCGGATGCCTACGCCGGTCACGAGATAGGATTTGCTCGTTGAAGCATTCATAGAAAAACATGGAGCGCGTCAGCTCCGGTCGGTAGTGTTTGCCAAATCCGCATTTTCTGCAAACAAAGCTTCCAAATTTGGCAAGTCCGAGGCGCTTCGAGCGGGTTGAGATGAGACGACTTTGCCCTGGAAAAACACAAAGACGCCGGGCATTTGTAATCCATCGCCGGCGAGGTGCCCTACGCCGCAGCCTTTGAAAATGGCGAGCGCGCCGCGCCACCAAACCTGCGGTCCGAAGATTTCATAAAAACCGCCTTTGCCCAAGCCGAACGCGCGGTAGAGCTCGCAGCGGGGATCGGCAATGCGATCGATGTCCGGGTTCTGTCCGAGGTAATGCATTTCCTGCCCGGACTGAAGCATGTGGACCAAAACCAAAGACGCGTGGTGTTGCTTGGCTTGATTTTCCAAATCCTGCAGCCCTCGTAAAATCTGTCGCGTGAACGTGCAGCCGAAGTGCCTCAGAAACACCAAGACCAGCGGTTTTTCCATGGATGCGTCCTTGAGGTTTCTGCCATCGGACAGTTGGTAAACCGAGGCCGCCTCATCGATGGAGTAAGGTTGGGTGCGTGACGGAGGAATCCCCGCATGCGCTCGTAGTGCGGCCCAGAGGATCAGAACAAACGGGGGGATCCAGATGACATCATTCGCCGCAAGGATGAGCAGAGCCCTGGCCGGAAGTTCTTCCCTGAATACTGCGCAACCCATCAACGTGATGGCGATGATCGATCCGGCCAATCCAAGCAGCACAATCGGCCAGTGCCGGATTGGATTTTTCGAGGCAATGACCAAACCCAGGCCGAGAATCGCGGAGATCATGCCAAACGTCTGCCACAAGACGGGCTGGCCTTGAGCCTTGCAATCCAACAAGCCAAGCACATGCATCGGACAGAAAATCGTCCATGCCGCAAAGAGAAGATGATAAAGCCCGCCTGCGGCCAGAATGATGCGCATCCATCTGACGATGCCGCATGTTTCGCCATGGCACTGAAAAATCATCGCTTAGGTTATCGGTGAAAAGAAATCACGCAACGGAAGATTTAAGCGCTTACAACCACCAAAATGTGAGAGCTCATTTAGCTCTAAATACTTGACCATTTATTGCGCTTTGTGTTTTCAGCGATTAAAATTTCTTCTGCACTTCTCCGAACAAAACCTCACCTCATCCCAATCCTTTTCCCACTTTTTACGCCATGTGAATGGCCGGTTACACGCAGCGCAGGGTTTAGTGGGGAGATTGGCTTTTTTCACGTGTTTCGGCATGGGGCAAGATCGGTTAAATGTTGAATCGCGCAAATCCCGTGCACTTTTTAGCAGGGTCATTCCATACTCACGGTCGTTTTGTCAAAACGACCCTACCCGCTTTCAGCATCCCACAACCCGCCGCGACATCGATGCCGCGGCGTTGGCGGAAAGTGCAGGGGATGCCGGATTTGCGAATGATCTTTTGGAACTCCGCACCGCTCTCGCTAGCGGCACCCGCGAAGCCATGGGTCGGGTTCAGCGGAATGATGTTCACGTGGCTGTCGATGCCTTGCAGAAGCGCGACCAATCTTTCCGCTGTCTCTGGCGAATCGTTTTTTCCGGCAATCAAGGTCCATTCGAAAAAGATCCTTTTGCCTGTGGTGTCACAGTAATTCCTGCAAGCTTGGATCAGGCTTTCGAGATTCCATTTCTTGCTCGTTGGCACCAGGGAGGAGCGCTCTTCTTCGGTTGAACCATGGAGGCTGACAGCCAAACGGTAGGGTCGGTTTTCCTCTGCCATGCGCAGAATGTTCGGCACAAAACCCACCGTGCTGATCGCAATTCTGGATGGTCCGATCGATGCGCCGCGGACATCGGAAACGATATCCATCGCCTTCATCACGGAGTCGTAATTGTGGAGCGGCTCGCCCATGCCCATGAGCACAATGTTACGCAGGCGCCTGTGCGGATGACTCTGCGCCAACATGCGCCTGACGTGGCGGACTTGGGCGACAATTTCGCCAACGGTCAGATGACGAACAAAGCCCATTTGTCCCGTTGCACAAAACACGCAACCCATCGCGCAACCCGCCTGTGAGCTCAAGCAGGCGGTGAAGCGGCCGTCGTATCCCATCAGCACGGTCTCGATGACTTGGCCGTCTTGGAGGCGCAAAAGATACTTTCGCGTCAATCCATCGTTGCTGTGAATTTCCTGCTCTTGCCCAGGGAAATCGATGAAATAGGGCTTTCCCTCACCCACATTTGCGGCGACCCATTTTTTCAGTGGAGGTGAAAGATCAAGCGAAGCGAGATCCATCGCGTGATCCCGGTGTACGGCACGCCACAAGGCTTTGGCATGATGTTTCAAAACTCCGGCATCGGAGAGAGCGATTTCAATCTCGGCGAATGAGAGGCCGAGCAACGATTGTTGGACAAGATTCACGGCTCAATGGGTACAGCTCTGGGCACGGCGACAGGCGCATCCTCTTCGACCGGTACGGCAAGGGGAGGAGCCGCTTCCGCCCTCGGCGGCTCCACAGGTCGCGCTTGCGGAGGCTCGGGCTCCTTGGGGTGAATCGCATCTAAGTTGGGCTTCACCAAAACCGCTCTGGGTGGTTCAGGAGCGACTTCAACCGCACGGGCTCTGGGTGTTTTTCTGATATCGCCTTTGGGTGGCGGGGTCTTGCGCATGCGGATCTCGACGCGCCGATTGGGAGCTTGTGCTTTCGGGTCTCCCGATGTGATGAGTGGCTGCAGTTTTCCAAAACCCCGCGTGAAAATCCGCTCCGGATCCATGCGCAGCGATTGAACCAGATAGCTTTTCACCGCCTCCGCGCGAAGCTCGGACAATTTGAAATTCGATTCGTCAGAACCGATCAAATCGGTATGTCCCTCGATCCAACAATACAGACTTGGATTTTTATCGATCAACAAGGCGAGTTTCATCAGCCCGACTTTCGCGCTTTCGCGTAACTCGGCGCGATTGAACTCAAAGAGCAAATCACTGGGCAGAAGGGTTTTTTTGGAAAGCAGAAGATTCGCGGGAAGATTGAGAAGTTGGTCAAGCGATTCAACGCCATCGAGCTTGCCTTGATCGACCAATCCTTGATTGCCCTGTTTGATCAGTTGATCGGTGAAATTGGCCATCTCGCCATCATCCACTTTGACCGCACCCGGATCGACGATGATTTGTCCGACCGCGGCAGGCTGAAGCTCGGTGGTCATTCTGCCGAACTCAGGGAGATTGGCTTCGAGGTCAAATTTCGATGAGATCTCATTGACCGTCTGACTGACCTCTCCACTGGCGAGCGGATTGGACATTTTGATCGCGTATTCCGGATCGACGACATTTGGTGAAATATCGATATCCACCTCTTTGGGAAGCATTTCCAGCAAATCGATTTCATCCAACAAATCCGCCGTGTCATTTGGCGGAGTGAGAAGGGTTTCAACGGGAGGTAGGGATTCTTCCACGTAGGGCTTTACCTCAACCCGTCGTATGTCGACGGGCTCGGTGATGAGTTCATCGGCCGGCGTGATGCCGAAGGCGATTTTCACTTTGTCCAAGGAGAAAAACAGCGCCACATGGAGCAGTACAGACACAACCATGGCGACCGCCGCCCAGCGCCCGAGATGATCGGGACCGGGGAGTCGGTAACCATCGGCATCGCGCGCTGCGCTCCAACGAAACTCCTGTTCCATAATTGCCATCATAAACCATGCTTGCGGGCTGGCAATCCCGGAAAAAAGGACTAGTGTTACAAACGGCACCAATCCTGCTGAAACCGAATTCAACTGCCCCATAAAAGTATGCCTGCAAAGAAAACGACCTCAAAAGTAGCCGCAAAAAAAACTGCGACCCCCGCCCCCCCAAAGAAAGCTCCTGCCAAGAAAGCTGCCAAACCAGCTGGGAAAAAGGCTGCAAAGCCTGTAGCTGTAAAGTCGTCTGCCAAGAAATCCGCCAAGAAGCCTGTAACGGGGAAATCGTCGGCCAATTACGACGCCATCGCGCACGCGGCTTATTTGAATTACCGGCGCCGAATGGATCTCGGTCTTCCCGGCGATCACGATACCGACTGGCTCGAAGCGGAACGCTTAACCCGCGGTTGAGCATGCTGCAGCCTTTCAATACTCAGGTGCGGATTGAAAAATTCCGACCTGATTCATTTAGCGATTGTCATCGCAACGAGTTTGTCGATAGTCAGGATATCTTGATTAAAAGTGTCGTCAGCAGGCCGCCTTTTGATGGCGTTGCCGGGATCCTTTCAGATCCTGTGAGTTTTTTCTCCTTTGAGACGAATACTGCACACACTAACACCGGAAACTTTTCCGCTTCTAACCGTACCCGTCATTTGAAACCTCATGAACCTAACCAACGAGTCCATGCAACCCGCCCTTTTTGATCAAACCAACGCCGCAGCCCCCGTGACAACCGCTCGCAAAGCCCGCCGCACGGCCAGCAAAGCCGTAGAGGAATTCGGACTCAAGGCACCCTCGCCGATGGGGAAAAACTATGTTCTCGACACGAATGTCCTGCTCCATGACCCGGGTTGTTTGGAGCGGTTCAAGGAAAATCATATCTGCATTCTCGTCGATGTTCTTGCCGAGCTCGACAAATTCAAAAGCGAGCAATCCGAGCGCGGCGCCAACGCACGGCGCGTCCACCGCCGGTTGACCGATATCTTTGCTACGGCAGCCGTAGTAACTGCCGGCGCGCCCACCCAAGGGGGAGGCACGATTCGGCTGGTGATTTACGATCCCATCAGTTGCCCGGACAACTCGGAGCAACTCAAGCAGTTCTATCGGATTTTTCCGGATCGCGAACGGGTCGATCACCGCATCCTCGCTGCCTGTTTCCTTCTCAGGCAATTCAATCCTGACGGACAAGTTGCGCTGGTTACCAAAGACATCAATCTTCAGCTCAAGGCACGTGCGGTCAACATCGAGTGCCAGGATTATCTGAATGACAAAGTCGATGCCCGTGAAGTTTCCAACTACGATGTGCGGCGGGTGGAAGTGGACCCGTCCGAGTTGCATCGTTTCGCCAGCAGCGGTGAAATCGAACTGCAGCAAGAGAGGTATGAAGGCATTGCGATCAATGAATATGTGCTGCTCTGCAGTGGCGAAAAACAAACGATTCCGGCGCGCCTGCAATTCGACAACCGCTTTGTGCGCCTAGACATTCCCGAAGTTTTGAAAATCCCGGATGGGCAGACTTTGAAGCCGCTGAACCTCGGGCAACGCTGTTTGATCGATGCCTTGCTCAATCCGGACATTTCCCTAGTGACCTGCTACGGCCATGCCGGAACGGGCAAAACCTTGGTGGCGGTCGCTGCCGGTTTGCATGAGATGTTCAATCGTAAATACAACGGCATCACCGTCAGTCGCCCGGTTGTTTCCATGGGAGATCAGCTTGGATTCCTGCCCGGTTCACTCGATGAGAAAATGCGACCATGGCTCCAACCCATTCATGATGCCTTGGATCTGTTGATGCGCCCCAATGTGCCCCTTGGTCCGAAACGCAAACAGCAGAAGCCTGCCGCAAGCGGCTTAGCTATCAAAAAGCCTTACGAGGTTCTGATGGAGCAGGGTATTTTGGAAATTGAAGCGCTTTGTTACATCCGCGGCCGCTCGATTCCGAATCGGTTTTTCATTTTGGACGAAGCCCAACAACTCACTCCACAGGAAGCGAAAACCATCGTGACGCGCATGTCGCGGGATTCGAAGTTGGTGTTGGTCGGAGATCCCGCGCAGATCGACAATCCCTATGTCGACAGCCGGAGCAATGGTCTGGTTTACACCCGCAATCGGCTCAAAGGTCAGCCCTTTGCCGCACACGTCGCACTGAACCGTGGCGAGCGTTCCGAACTTGCTGAGGCTGGCGCACAACTGATGTAATTGATGAAAATTTCCACTTTCATCACGGGGTCACTCGCGCCGTGCCTGTTGTTCACGACCGCTATGGGTGGCGAGCTTATCAGCTTGCCTGCGAAAAATCTAATTCTGGATCTGGACGCGGCCAAGGGGATCGAACTCGCTGATGGTGATCGGGTGGTGGCATGGCGCAATCAGGCGCCTATCGAAAACAAGCTGGTTTTCGAGCCTCAGGACAAGGGTCGCAAAGAAGCGGGTAGCGGTAGGCCGACCCTTCGCAAATCCGCTTCAGGGATCCATGGGTTGCCGTCGGTTGTTTTTCTTCAGCAAGAACTCGTCTGCAAAGACGAGGATTTCTTTGATGGATTGACGCACGGAAAAGGCCACACATGGATTGCCGTAATCGCCGCGCATACGCAACGCGTTGGATTGAAAAATGTGAACTCGTTTTTCGGTAATCTTCGTAACGGGGGAAAATACGAGGGAGTCTGGGGGTGCTTCAACGATGACAACTCCGTCTGGTGGGGCGGGCGAAACGGCCGGAGCTTCGGGCGGTTTGATCAGAACAATCCGCAAGTCCTCGGGCCGGTTCTGGAACTGGAAAAATTTCATGTCGTTGCAGGGCGCATGACATCGGGAAATGAAACCGCTACCCTAAGCCTTTATGTCGACTCTGCGAAACCCGTCGCGGAAGTCACTTTCCCCGTGGATCCGAAAGCAAATCCGTCACGTATGGTCATCGGTCAAGAACGCGACGCCATCGAACATCCCGGCTTCGAATCCTTTGATGGGGAAATCGCGAGATTCCTGATTTGGGAACGTCCGTTGGATGAAAAGGAACTCGCGACCTCAATTCAACTTCTACAAAAGACCTATTTCAGCGCCGCAAAGGATTGAGATCTGAAAGAAACCGCGATTTCCAAATCGCGATCTCGTAAGCGAAACATCTAGCTCTAACAAAACCGTTGCAGGCGCGATTCCAAATCGCGGTTCCTTTCAGCGTAGCCTCGGATTAAGGGCGATCTGTGCGAGATCTGCCAGGAGGTTGGCTGCGACAATCAGAAAACCGTAAAAGAGAACGAGTCCCTGAATGAGGAAAAACTCGCGGTCGGTTGCCGCATTGACAAAATGCTGACCCATGCCGGGGACTTGGAAAATGGTTTCGATCACAAACGAGCCGGAGATCATCGATGCGAATGCGGGCCCGATGAATGCTACGGCGGGAATCAATCCTCCGCGCAATGCGTGACGCATGATGATTTTGTATCCCGGAACGCCTTTGGCTTTCGCGGTGCGAATGTAGTCTTGGTTAAGCACATCCAACATGCCGCCGCGGGAAAGCCGGGCGAGGTAGGCGGCATTGATCATGCCCAGCGTCACGGCAGGAAGCATCCAATCCGTTGGCGAACTCCAGCCCGCAACATGGATCGACTCAAACCGGAGTCCGGCGAAAACGGCCAGCAGAGGTCCGATCACAAAACTCGGCAGGCAGATGCCAAGCATGGCAAACGAAAGGCAGGCGAAATCGACGGGAGTGTTTTTTCTCACCGCGGCAATCACGCCCGCAGGGATACCGACCATCAATGCGATAGACATCGAAGCGAGACCGAGGGCAAGCGATACGGGAAAGGAATCACGAATTACTTCGGAGACTTTTACCCCGTCTTTCTTGATCAAATCACCGAGGTCCTGATGGATGATCAGGTTTTTCAAATACCGCACGTATTGCGTCGGCAGGGGTTTATCGAGTCCGGTATAGGCTTTCATCCGCTCAAGCACATGTGCGGGCACCGCCTTCTCCTCGGTGTAGGGACTCCCCGGCATCGCACGAACTAGAAAAAAGGTCAATGTGACGAGAATGAACAACGTCATCAAACCTTGAAAAAACCGGGATAAGAGAAGTTTGAACATGTTCTTGTTAATCTTTTTTCCGCGGGACGAGGCGAACGGATGTGTAAGGGTGACAATCGAGAAGCAATGGATTCCAACCTTTGACGGACGGATGGATGAGATAATTTTTCGATCTCCATGCGACTGGCGCCATGGGGGCCTCTGCCAGTAGGATTTGCTCCGCTTGCTTTAATTTCGCATACCTCTCCGATGGATCTGTGAGCTGGAAAGATTCCGCCAGCTTGTCTGCAAATGGCTGGCTGACCCAACCCGTATTGTTGTTGCCGTTGCCCGGGGACCACATTTCTAGAAAGGTGAGCGGGTCGATGTAATCTCCTATCCAGCCTCCCGAGCAGATATCAAAATCCAAAGACTGCATGGCGACAAGATACGCAGTCCATTCCTTGTGTTCGATTTCGATTTCCACTCCGAGATGCTCGCGCCACATCGCTTGAGTGGCCGCACCGATTGTCGCGGCAGCTTCTCGGGATGAGACCAAAAGTTTGAGTCTGGGAAATCCCTTGCCATCTGGGAAGCCGGCCTCGGCGAAGAGTTTTTTAGCCTCGGCAATATCAAACTTCACATCTGCCGGCGGCTGGTAGCCTCGGGTTGGCGGAGTCAATCCGTAAGGAGGGACATAGCCCCGGTATACGTTCTCACACAGCGCTTGACGATCCAATGTCATGCTGAGCGCGCGACGGACCTTGATGTCATCCATGGGCTTTCGGGTCGTGTTGAAACGAAACAGGTCGGTTCCGAAATAAGGTTCCTGGCGCAGCACGGATGGATGGTTTTTTTTCATCATATCCACCACCTCGGCCGGTGCCGTGTAAGTGACATGAATCTGGCCATCGCGAAACATTCTTGCTTCCGTGTATGGATTGTTGATTGGCAGAAAACGGATGCCGTTGAGAGGAACATTTTGGGCATTCCAATAATACGGGTTGCGCTCAACCTCAATGTGATCGGTCCTGCGATACGACTTGATTCGAAACGGGCCATTGCCCACGTGGTTTGCGGGCTTGGACCACGGATTGCCAATTTGGCCGATGGTGCCGTGCTTGAGAACCACATGTTTCGGAACCGGATACCAGGTGTAGTGCTTGAGCAATTCCCTGAAGTAAGGTGTTGGGCCGCGCAAGGTCATCGTGAACGTCCATTTGTCGATGATGTTCAATCCTACGGTGGAAAAGTCTTTGGTTTCCCCCTTGTTGAACGCCTCGGCGCCTTTCACGAAATAGAGCATCTCGGCATATTTGGCAGCGAGATCCGGCGTGAGGATGCGTTCGTAGGCAAATGCGTAATCCTCTGCCGTGACTTCGTGGCCATCCGACCACTTCGCGTCTTGGCGGAGTTTTACCGTCCAAACCGTGCATGTCTCATCTGGAGTGACTTCTAAAGCCGAGCCCGCCGGGGTCGCGAGATCATCGGATGGATGAAACTGAACCAAGCCCTCGAATAAGGAGCGCATGACATTGCTGTCCAAAACGCCGGTAACGACCTGGAGATCCAAACTTTTGGGATCGTTCGCATTCCCCATGATCAGGATCCCCTCACGCGTGGCTCGATCCACCTGGCTTTCCTTTTCGCAGGCAACCAGGCAAACACAAAGGGCTGATACAGTCAGTTGGCGTAGCATCTCTGCGGGGAACATGTCATAAATGTGCTCAGAGGGCAGAATAAATTTTACCAGCCCGACATGACCTAGGAGAGCGCCAGAGCCAGGTTCGGCTAGTTGGAAACAGGTTCTTCTTCCTCCTTGGCTTTGAAATCCATGAGTTTTTTATACTCAACGGGGATCTCCTTGATATCGTTAAAATATTTCTTATAGAGTCTGGCCAGGGCGCCGGCCTCCAACAATTTGTTATATCCTGCGGAGCCTTTCTTTTCCAGATCCGTACCCCAATCTGTCATCGCGGTTTTAACGGCTTCGTCCTTGAAATAGATATCGAGCA
Organism: Prosthecobacter debontii; assembly: GCA_945873125.1. GTDB lineage: Bacteria > Verrucomicrobiota > Verrucomicrobiia > Verrucomicrobiales > Akkermansiaceae > Luteolibacter. The sequence continues at coordinate 69,926 of CAMCBV010000008.1, read as the reverse complement.
TACTCAGGGCGGCCTTGGAGACCAAGCCTTCTGAAGATGCCGCATCCGCCGTGATCACCATATTGTAAATGCCCATGGCTTCCTCAAGTCGATTCAACTTCTGCAAAGCCAAAGCCTTGCAGTAAAAAACTTGGACGAGCTGATCATCCGGCATTTTCTCTTTTTCGCGCTCGGTGGCAATCGCCAGCGCACGATCCCAGCTTTCCGATTTGATGGCATCCCACATGACATAGAGATCAAGCTGGCGCAGTTGATTCTCACGGGTCAGTTGTTGCTTGGAAAAGCCCTGCAGGGCCTCGGCAAGACCTTTCAAATCGCCCATCTTTCTCAGGCACTCGAGCTCGTAAAAGGCGGCGAGGACGTTGTAATTTCCGGGAAGATTCGCGACGGCTTTTGTCTGGTCCTTGTATTTTGCGAATTGCGCTTTCGCGTCTTCAAACTTACCGGATTCGTAAAGATCCAAGGCGGCAACGTATTCCGCAGGTTCCAAAAAGAAGATCGACTCGAAATCCTTGATGGCCGATACGGTGGTACCGGGTGCCGTGATGGGGTTGCGATACTCGATCTGCGCGGCGTTTGCGGCAACAACGGCACCGACAAAAGGTCTGCTGCCGGGTTCTTTGGGGACAAACGCGACCTTGATCATGAATGGCTCTTGAGCAAGAGCGGTGAGGGCGAGTGCGGGGATGAGTGAGAGGAGAAGAAATGGTTTCATAGTTCTGAATGATTTGAATGTTGGAACGTGGACAAGTGGCGTTGGGGATTACTTCTTGTTTTCTTTCTCCTTCTTGATCTCTTCCATGGATTTTACGTTGGGATCTGCAACATATTTGGCGGTGAGCTTTTCAACTTCCTGCCAGAGCTCGAGTTCGGCGGGTGTCAGCTTGTCTTTGAAGCGGCTGGTTAGCTCGATGAATTTGTAACCGCCTTCGTAGGCACCTTGCCTATCGGATGGGATATTGGGATCCGTAGAGATGTTGTTCCGTTTGTAGGACAGCTCCATCCAGGAACGGATCGCGGGAGCGGAGACTTTGATGTTGCCCATGTAAGTGGACCAGACTTTGACATACATCTGGATCGCATCCTCGACCATGTCGCGCTTCTCGAAAGTTTGTGCGAGAAGGTATCCCATTTCCGCGCTGTATTTGCTGAATACAAGAACCGGTCCTGCGGCCGCATCACGGTTCAGATATTCGTTTGCGCGTTTGGCGGCCCCTACGTAATCGCCTTTTTGCATGAGGACTTGAACAATCCTGTAGAGAGAGAATTCACGCTGGCCCTTGTCATCGGAATCCGCAAAGACCCGCTCGAAATCCTCGATGGATTTGGTAAGTTCGTCAGGCTGCTTGGATTTGCCATAAACGTCAGCGCGACCTAACAGGGCATCGAAACGGTAAGCTTGATCCTGGCGCGAGAGCGCCTCATTGTAATAAGGCAGGGATTCAAGTGGGGCTGAGGTTTTGGTGCGCAGGTAGTCGCCAAGTTTCACCAGAATGAAATTTGAGAGCTCCTTGACATTAAATTCGGTTTTTAGATTTTGGAACAGGACTTGAATCATGGCATTGATGTTGCGCTTCTCACCGTCGTCTTTCGCCTTTGTCAGGAGATTCTCATAGACGCCGATCACAGCAATGCGCAGGAGGGCGCGTGCCACCTTGTCACCGACCTCGATTTTCGGGAAATTGAAGAAGTGCTCCTTGAGTTTTTCAGGCTTGTGGGTTGCCAGATAAGCCTCGGTGTAGGAGTTGATAGCTTCTTCCAATCCGTAGGCTTCTTGCAGCTTGGCCATTTCCGAAATGATTTCCTGGAGGCGTTTCAGGGCTTCTTCACCGCGTCCCACCGCCATCATCGCCGGCATGATGGCGACGGAAAGTTGAGCGCGATAAGGCGAGTCTTCCGAATATTTCTCCCAATATTTTTCAGCATACGCGACCGCTTTCGGAAAGCGGGTGGCGGCATCTTCATCGCTTTTTTCGCCGGACAGCAGAGAGACCAAGTAGTAGAGAGCCTCTCCGGCAATGGCGTCATTTCCCTTGCTCTCTGCTTTTTCTAATGAAACGCCGTAACATTCGATGGCCTCGGTGATTTTGCCTTGTCCCTCGAGCACATTGCCCTTGAGGTTCAGGGCTTGGTTAGCACTTTGGCTATCGGGGAAGTCTTTCAGCAACCGATCGATTTTTTCCACAGTCGCTTCCATTTCATCCTCGGAGTAGTGGACGTTTGCGCGATCCAAGAGAGCGAGCGGGATATAGCTTTGGTCCGGATCTGCTTTGTATTTGTCGAGGAATGCGTCGAGAAGTTTGGCGGATTCTTTCCATAATTGCAGGCGCTGGGCATTGGATGCCTGAAAGTAGGAGATGTGCATCGCGAAGCGGCTCTCGGGATAGGTGGCGATGTGTTTTTCCAGATATGGAGCGGCTGTATCATATTTAGCCGTGTAGAAGTAAGAACCGCCGAGCACGAACAGTGCGAGATCATGTTCCGGCGAAGGCGCTTTGAGTTTTTCTTTGGTGATGAGTTCTGAGGCGATTTCGATACAGGTTTCATAGTTCCCGTTGAAGAACAAGGAGGAGAGCATGAGTCTCATGATCGCCGGTTTATGCTTTGATTCGGGGAAAGTTTTCAGGAAAAGTTCGCTGTAGGTTTGCACCTGATCCATCTTGCTGAGGAGAGAGGCGGTGCGGATGAGGCTGAAGAGGTTGTCCTCGCGTTTCTCAGATCTCGAATACAGGGTTTCGAGCTGCAGATAAGCGGCATAGGCGGCAGGCACGTAGCCTTGTGCCTCGTAAATGTAAGCGGTGGCTGCGAGCTTGATCATTTCAAGCGACTTGTTGCTGGCAAGCTCCGCCTTCAAGGCGGCAAGGTCGTTTTCCATCTGTGCCCGGTTCAACTTGGCGAATCCATCGGTTAATGCCGGCATTTTACCCATCATCTTGATCTTGGCCGTTAGGTCATCAATGGCGACTTGAGTCGGAGGAACGAATTGGTAAAGAACCAGTGCGGTCTTCACTTTTTCAGCGGCGATGGCATCACCCGCAAGCTTCATGAAAACCTTTGAAAAGCGCTGCATTTCGAAGGGCTCGATCATCAGAACCCCTTTGTTTTTTGCGAGGAAATCAAGGAATCCTTGTTCGTTTTCCTCTTTGAGCGACACAGAGACCAAGACTTGGAAGCCTGACACGATAGCCGCGTTCGGGGTGGCGAATGCGGCTTTGTTTTTGATGGCGATCTCCAAGTGCTCATTGCCTTTGGCGATGTTGCCAACGTTGTATTGGCAGATGGCCATATTCACATGGAACAGACCTTGGGGATACTTGTCTTTCGGGGTGCGCTCTTTGATGAACTGATTCCACTGGTCGATGGCGACCTGATATTTTTCAGCGCCCATCGCTGCTTCACCCCATTTCAGCAATGCCATTTTGCTGAATATGTTGCCATCTTTCTCGGGAGTATTTGGGAAATCCTTGTAAGTGGCCTCGAAGGATTTCATCGCATCGTCAAATTTCTTGAGCTGGAGTTCGCAAACGCCCTTGCGGAACCAAATCATGCCGAATTGCGGTCCGTATGTCTCCAACGCCGCTTTCTTGTCCTCACCATGTTTTTCGATGGCCTGTGCATTGAGGGCGAGGGCTTGTTCCCATTTGCCCTCGTTCATGGCCTTAAGTCCGTCATCGACAAGCGTGGCTAATTCCTGGGCCGGAAGAAGCAATGAGGAAGTGAGCAGCAATGTTGCGGATAAAATGAATTTTTTCATAGCTGTTTAGTGGTTGATTTAGAGGTTGGAGGGGGAGTTGGATTTGTGGAAAATGAAACGCCAAGGGCCTGCCCTTGCAGGAGGTAACGTCCGCCGGCGTTAAAAAATTAGCTGAAAATTTCTTTTACGGTAAATCACTCGATAAGATCCGTGAAGGTAACCGATGAAATTCCAACTGCGGCAAGTGCATTCAGGACATCGATGACCCGTTGTTGGGTCGTGCCTGGATCTACCCAAATCTGGACGAGAGGATTGTTTCCCGCGCTCTTGGCGGCTGCAGAGTAAAGTTGCAGTTGGCTGTTAAGCAGTGGCAATTCGCGAACCGATGCATCCGTATCAAGGGATTGTTGGGCATCACCCGCACCCGTGAAAACCGCACCTGCCGCATCGACCTTGATGAACATGGGATCGATCTTTGGCTGCGTGCTGCTGGGCGGCGAGTTTGCGGGAAGAGCCATCCCCAGATCCTGCTCGCGCGGTGTGATCGTGGAAGTAACGATGAAATAGATGAGGAGTAGAAAGCAGACATCGATCAGCGAGGAAATATCGAGTTCTGGCATTCCCTCTTCTGGGACGGCTGATTTCTTGTGACGGGCCATGGGGATTTTTTACTGAAGGTTACGAATCGGGGAGGTGGAAATTATTTTGCAGATTTCAAGCCTTTGTGGGTTTCATAAACTGCAAAAACCACTTCTGTCACACCTGCTTCCGCCGCTGCGCTGATGGCGGTTCGGCAATATTTGAACATAGCCAATTGGTCTCCGCGAAGATGCAATTTCGGTTTCAATCCCTCGGAATCCATTTGTTCTTTACGTTTTTTGACGATCTCAAAAATGGATTGCTTGTCTGGGAGGATGACAAATTGCTCATCTGTGAATGTTCCGTCCTCACGAACGTTAACAACAATACGACCCCGCCCATCCTCTTGCCTTTTTGAGTTCTTGGCTACTGGCGGCAAAACCTTGGGATCGGTCTGCACGATGATCGCAGTCGCGTTGACGATGAAGAAGATAAGCAGAAGGAAAACCATGTCGATCATGGGCGACATGTCGATTTTCGCTTCTTCATCATCTATCCCGGTGTACCGTTCTTTTTTAGCCATGGTATAGGTTTTTTCGCGAGTTTGGAAAGCGGGTGCTTGCCGAGGAATTGGCAAGCACCACAGTTTGGCAGCTTAAACGGCGATACCCTCTGGGATCTTGGCGTAGAGAGTGTCCGCATTCACCGTGGCAATGGCCGCGTTGAGCATCTCCTCTGCTGCATGCACAGATTCCGCGACGAGTTGATTGTATTTGTTCTTATAATAAACGAAGCTGATGATTGCGGGAATCGCATTGATCAGACCCCAAAGAGTGGTGAGAAGGGCGACCGAGATGTCACCTGCGAGAGCGGAAGGATCCGCGCCACCGGAGGTTTGAAGGGTGCCGAAGGCGCTTACCATACCCATAACGGTTCCAAGCAGTCCGAGCATGGGGGAGGCTTGGGCGCAAAGGGAAATATAGTTCACCCACAGGAGATTCTTGCGCGCTTCATTGTTGGTGAAGTCCGCCATGGCGTCTTCAACTTGGTCTCGGCCCAAGGTTTCCGGTTGGGTCGCATCGATATTGGGGAAGGAATAGGCGACAAGACGGCCGAGATACGAGGGGTGGGTTGCAGCCAGTTCGATTGCGGAACGCACGCGGCAGTTAACCATGTGATCCATGAGTGCCATCTGCAGATCCGCAGGATGATATTTCGCCTTGGTGAAATTCATCGAGTTATAAACCGAGAGCGCGATATAGGCAACGACAGCGGCGCCGATGAAAAACATGGTGGGACCACCATCGATCACCCAACGATCTAGAAAGGTTTTCTGTGCGACTGGAGCGGCAGTCTCTTGCGCAAAGATTTGAGGCGCGCTGAGTAGTGCGAATACAAAGACGGTGAGTGCGGATACACGAGGGCGGTTTTTGACTGGATGGATCATGAGTTTACAAGTTTGCTCGGATAAGCGTGGAGTTTGGAAATATAACAGGACTCGGCAAGGAAGAATTTACGGAAAAATGAGTGATTTTTCAAAAAATCAGCTCACCACTTTTCGAAGTTACCTTCGAAGTTCGGGTTTTGTGAAAACGAATGTGCATGGGTGTTCTTTAGATATAAATCGATTTTTTTCCCGAGTTGCCCGACCCGCTCGGGTTGACTGGCTGATAAGTCCGCGGATTCTCCGGGATCCGACTCCAGATCGAAAAGCTCCGTACGCTCCGGCCATGCCCAACGAATGAGTTTCCATTTACCCTCACGCACGGCGGTACCGGGCGATCCGCCTTGATTGCCCCAGTGAGGGTAATGCCAGAACATGGGACGCCCCGATGGGGGTGATGACGGCTTCTGTAAATATGTTAGAAACGACATGCCGTCTTTGTGGTGATCTGGAAGCAGGTCATGGCCGGTTGCGGCGAGGATGGTTGGGAAATAATCCGTGGTGTAGACGGGCTCGGCACAAGTCGTGCCGCCGTTGCCGGTTGGAGGATTGCGGACCAGCACGGGGACGCGGATGCCGCCTTCGTATAGCCAGCCTTTTCCGGCGCGATAGGGTAGATTCGAAGTCGGAGAGCCTTCGGAGGTGGAGAGTCCGCCGTTGTCTGAAGTGAAAATAACCAAGGTATCATCGGCAAGACCCTCCGCTTCCAGCGTATCGAGCACTTGCCCGATCGCCGAGTCCATGGACTCGAGCATGGCCGCGTAGACCGCGTGCGATGATACGGTGCGATTCATGCGCGGCGGCTCCGGTGCGAATTCATCCTTGAGGCCTAACTTTTCGCGTTTTGCTTCGTATTTTTTTACCAATTTTTCCGGCGCCATCAGGGGGGTGTGGACCGCATAAAATGAAAGGTATGCCAAAAAAGGTTTGTCTTTGTTGGCTTTGATGAATCCCGCCGTCTCGCTGCCTAGACGATCTGTAAGGTATTCGCCGTCCGGGCCATCTTTGATTTTGGGATTTCCGTATGGAGAAAAGTATTTTTTTCCGGTATAAGGACCGCCGCTTTGATTGCCGCCGATGTTGATATCAAAGCCGTGGTCTTCGGGTAAATTTCCCTTGTGTCCGAGGTGCCACTTGCCGGCGAAAAACGTTGAGTAGCCGTGGTTTTTGAGAGCTTGCGGTAGAGTCATCGTGCCTTTGGGAAGGTGTCCCAAGTAGGGTGCCGGCCAGAGCGGATATTTTTCGCGACCCTTGTTGTTTTTGTGGGTTTTCAGGAAATCCCGGACGGGATGGTAGTCGGCTGGGATTTCTCCAGAAAACTCGTTGGGAGCGCCGAAATAATCGGTGTTTCCAGTCCGGGCAGGAGCTTGCCCAGTCATCATGGCGGAGCGTGTCGGAGAGCAAACCGGGCAACTCGCGTAACCATTTGTGAAATTAACAGCGGTCTTTGCGAATTTCGCAAGGTTTGGCGTTTCGTAAAATGGATGGGTTCCGTCCGGATTGATGTCTTTGACGCCCAGATCATCGGCGATGATCACCACCACATTGCGGGATTTCTCCGCAGAGTGAGCGAGCGCTGCCATGGCTAACAACAAAAACGGAATTCTCATTTTTCCTGAGAATGACGGGTGGGTCAGGGTTGTCAAACTGCCAGAATTAAGATTTTGCGATGGATGGATAAACTGGCAGAGTCAGGACAAACACCGCGCCGCTGTGCCCATCTGTTCGGTTTTCGCAACGGAGCTTGCCGCCCATCGAACGCGCGAGGCGGTTCGAGAGCGCGAGGCCTAGACCCACTCCCGGCTTGGTCTCTGCCGCCTGCTTGGCTGTTTTATGAAACGGACGGAAAATCTTTTTGCACTCGGCTTGGGAAATGCCCGGGCCGTGGTCGGAAACGTTGATTATAAAGCCATTCGATTGGGTAGCTGTCTCGATGCTGACTATGGCAGGCTCCGAGCCCGTTGTATATTTCGCGGCGTTATCGATGAGATTGAACAAGATGTGTTCAAGCGCGTTGGAATCGATCGCGCAACGGATCGGACTCTCAATTTTCATCTCCAACTTCAAATGCGCGGAAGTCAAACGCGCTTCGAAACGCTCGCGCATTGATTCTAACAATTCACCCATGTCGTGTTCTGAAACCGAACTGCGCGCGCTACCGCGTTCGATTTGAGAAAACGCGAGAACGTTCTCCACCAGGTGAGAGAGGCGATCCGCCTCACGGGACAGAGTGCGAAGGTAGGCGGGGCGTTTCTCCGCGCTGACCGCATCGTTTTGTAAAATATCTGAATAGAGCCGGAAAGTTGTTAGAGGAGTCCGCAGCTCATGTGTCACAGCGGAAACAAACGAGGCGCGGCGCTCGCTGAGTTTCATCACATTGGTGATCAGGAAAAACGCGGTGACCACCGCGATGAGCGCGGCGAACCAACCCGCGAGAAGGGAATTCATGATGCTTTTCGGAATGGATTCGGGTGTTAGGTTTATGTTTCCGGGAATCAATCTCAATGGAAACGATGCGAGCACGAATGAATCATCCGCATCTTCGATGGGGCGACTCAATCTGGCATTGGGCAGATACAATTTCGCCTCGTTCAAAAGGAGTTTTTCAAGCGCCGCTTGGTCAACCATGATTGCTTGGGCAAAAGATGTTAGAGTCATGCCTCTACGAATCATCAGAAGGGAATCTTTGAACCACATGGGCTTGAACTCCGAAAGCGGGTTGTTGAACTCAAGGCTCGATGAGATTGCCGCGCCCTCATTCAAAACAACTTCTTGTTGTCCAAACGCATAGGAATTTTGCACATTCTTGCTCATCAACTGCTCCCGACTCGCCTTCTCGTTTCGGTTAGACCATGCTTGGGTCTGCTCATCTTTGTAGCCGCGGTATTTCGTTTGGGCTGATTGGCCCGTCTGTTCCAAATTTTCCAGGCTGATCGTGTCTTCTTTTTTTAGACCGGCGGAATCATGATCTGCAGCTTCTTGATTCGCTACCAGAGTTGGCAACCAAGTGCCGCATATCTGAAGTTGCTGCTCGCTTCCCCAGCCATTGATGGCCACACCATCCGGAGTCTCGAAACGAACGGTTGCTGGGAGGGTGCGATCCAGTTTTGTTAGAAAATTCTCACTTGAAATAGAGTTTTCTTCTAACAACAAAGAAGTCCCTAGTGTATCCATCCTCCAGAGAACCAAACGCACTCGCTCCTGTTCCTCCGCACGGATTTCCGCATGCGCGCGGTTTTGTTCGGTTTGGATTACGCTACGCGTCAGCCACAGCATCGCGCCGATGACCAAGCCTGCGCATAGGATAAATGCAAACCAAACAAGGGTCGTGGATTGTAAGCGAGTCCAGTTCATTTAAGTGTCCTTGGCTTTGATGAAACGATAGCCTTTGCCACGTTCGGTGACAAGGCGTGGCGCAAGTTCGTTTCCGAGTTTTGAACGCAAGTTCGCCATGTGCATGTCGATCGTGCGGGTTTCGATTTTATCCGGATCGAGATTCCAGACATGGCGGAGAATTTCGTTGCGCGTGAGGATGCGGCCGTTGGCTTCAATGAGATAACGCAACAAACAGCTCTCCCTATCGCTGAGTTCGGTGAGGGTTCCGTTGGGAAATTTGATTTTGTTTTCTGTTAGGTCGATCTCCGTGCCGTCAAATGAGAAGTTCACGGATGGAGCGGAGCGCTCATGGGTACGCCGCAGCACCGCATCGACGCGCGCTAGCAGTTCTTTCATGCTGAACGGTTTGACGACATAGTCATCCGCCCCGCCGACGAGCCCCTTGACCCGATCTTGTTCCTCACCGCGAGCGGAGAGCATGATCACCGCCTGACCTGGGCGGGCTTTTTTCAACGCGGCAAGGATTTCAAATCCGGAAGGACCCGGCATGACAATGTCCAACAAAAGCAGCCGGTAATTCGATCTCATCGCCATTTCCATGCCCACGTGGCCGTCCGGAGCCTGTAAAGTACGATATCCACCGTATTCCAAAGTATCAACAATTCCCGTGCGGACGGCGGAATCGTCCTCGATGACAAGAATGGTGGGAGAGTCGATCATGATTTGGGGAAGATAGGTCATTCAGGGCTTCACGCCATCACAATGTTTTTATATCAGAATGATCTAATTAAAAACGAAACTGGAGTTATTTGATAAAAGTTGAACCGCAATGGAACCGTAACGGACATAGATGAACTCGAACACTAAATCTCTTCATCAAATTGCACGAATCTCACGAATTCTCAGAACTAATATATTCTGGATCAAAGATTTAACTCAAAAAATTCGTTTCATTCGTGCAATTCGTGAGATTCGTGGTTGAAAAAATTCTTAACTAAAACGGGCTTCAGTTTTTGAAGCTATATCCAACTTTTGAGGCTTGGGCTCGGGTCGCTTCGATCATGGCTTGATCGAGAGACTTATCACCGGAGTCCGCTTGCTTTTTCAACGCATCGGCAATGTGTGCTTCGCGTTCTTTGCTAAGAGCCTGGATTTCTTTTTGTATCTGCTCGCGCTTGGCTGTGGCATCGGCCACCAATTGCTTAATCTCATCCGCGGTCTTGCCGCGCATATTTTCCGGAAGCTCTTCTTGTTTCAATTTGGTGATGTCGATTTTCTTATCTTTCACCGCATCGCATAGATCCCAGCTGGCATTTGAATAGTTTTGGCTGGATTTGGTGATGGCGCGTTGGACATGCGCGCCCTTTTCTTTGTTCGCAGTCGCATACTCATCCGCCTGCATTTGCATGCCTGCAGCCTGCTCACGCTGCGCACCATAACCCAAATAGGTTTCGTTGAGTTTCAAACTAAGATCGGCAATGCGCTTGTCTTGTGGAGCATCGATGTGAGCGACGACCTTGTCCTGATCGATCACAAGAAAGTCTCCGCCACCCAGAGCAGCACCATCGTGCCAGGCACCGTTGATGCCATCTTGGCGGCTTCCGCAGTGAATCGTGTTGATGATGATGCCCTTGGCTAGGGCTTCTTTGGAAACCGAACGAGCATCGACACGGCCCTGCGTGAAAGGCTCATTGCCCGCGATAAAGATCGCCTTGTAGGTTTTCTTATTGTCATCCCACGCGAGATCGCCGAGCGCGCGCTGGATCACCGCACCGCAATATTCCTCGCCGCCATTGGTTTTCAGGGCGAAAAGTTTCCCGCTCAGCTCATCAAGGTCACGAGTCAGCGGACTAACCAAACGTATCCAATCGTTTCCAACGGCGTTGCCATTGTTTCCGTATTCGTAGAGAGCAACCTCAACAAAAGGCTTCAGGCCGTCACGCTCGGCATCGATGAACGTATTGACGACTTTCCATAATTGGGTTTTTGCCTGATCGATCAATCCGTCCATGCTGCTGGAGGTGTCCAAGAGCAAAGCGATTTGGATTTTATTTTGGCCATCGACTACAGGTTTCGCTGGAGCATCGACAGTTGGTTTGTCTTCAGGTTCATGAGCGACTTTCGCATATGCTGGCATCTGACTGGTGACGATGGTGGCAAGAGTCGCTGCAAGCGCTAGGGTGTGTATGGGAGTTGTTTTCATAACAATCTCTTTTTAGACCCGACACGGACGCCTGTCCGTAAAGACTCTGTAAAATCAAATGCGGGGTTGCGGTCTCTGAAAGCTGATGAAAAATGAATGTGATTCATTCCTCATGAACATGATTAAGCATTCTCGACTAACAGCCTTCTTGCTTTGCAGCGCCGTGTTTCTTTCTTTGACTGCCGTGATGGCGGCAGACAATGAAAAGAAGGCAAAGCCTGTGCCGAATGGATTTCGCACGGCGTTGATTTACGATGATCTATTCCTCGAACACGATACCGGCCCGGGATTTCCGGAGCATCCGGATCGGCTGCGGCGTTTGACGAAACATCTCAAGGAAAACGAAATATCCAAGCGCCTGCTATGGGTGAAGCCGGATGAACAGATCGATCCCATTCCGTGGATTCACGAAATGCATGACAAGAAATACGTGGTTGAGCTGAAGCGGGCTTGCGATGCCGGCGAGAAACGCATGCATGAAAGCGGTGACACGCCCATTTCTAAAGGCACTTACGAAGCAGCGACACGAGCGGTGGCCGGGGCCTTGACGGCGGTGGATCTGGTGATGAAGAAAAAAGTAACGAATGCTTTTGCCGCCCTGCGGCCGCCGGGACATCACGCGATGCCGGATCGCGCGAAAGGTTTTTGTTTTTTCGGAAATGCCGCAATCGCCGCGCGATACGCACAGAAACATCACAAACTCAAGCGCGTGATGATTGTGGATTGGGATGTGCATCACGGTGATGGCACCCAAGAGATGTTTCTTGAAGATCCCACCGTGTTCTTTTTCTCCGTGCATCAATATCCGCTTTATCCAGGACCTAGCGGCTCACCGGACATCAAAGGCAAGGGCGCAGGCGAGGGTTTCAATTTGAACGTGCCTCTACAAGCCGGCAGCGGTGATGCCGCGGTGATCAAAGCCTTCGAGACCGATCTCGCCGAAGCGTTCCGGAAATTCAAACCGGAGCTGCTGATTATTTCCGCAGGCTTCGATGCGTACAGAGACGATCCTTTGGGCGCGCTCGGTTGGTCGAGCGAGGTGTATGCGAAACTCACAGAAATCCTTCGTGGGCTTTGCCGCGAACAAGGCCACGAACGCATCGTTTCCTTGTTGGAAGGCGGCTACAGCAAAGGAGGAATCACCGAAGGCGTGAGACGGCATGTCGAGGCGCTTGAAGCTGGGATGGAGAAATAACGTATAATGAACGCTCCGACTGGCAAAGAGACAAAACAGTGGAAAATGCTCATCGAGAAGTTGGATCAGGAAAAGAATAAGTGGAGAATTTCCAGCTTTGATATTGTGGCCAAGAAATCGAACCAAGAGACCCAAATCATAACGAGCGCTAAACATCCCTACAAGGATGCGCTATAAAATAGCGAACGCAGAATGTCTGAAGGGTGCTGGAAACGGAGAAATTTGGTAGGGTTATTTTGATAAAATGACCGGTAAGTGATGCGCTCAAGCGATGGATGACTGAACTCGTATGATCTTAGCTGCAGAAGCGGTCATTTCATCGAAATGACCCTACCGCAACAAATTCCAAGCGGTGACCAAAGCTTTCAATCCCGCCATTTCAATCGATGGATCAACGCCTGCGCCCCAGAGGATGCGGCTGTCATCGTGTTGAAGCTGGACGTAGGCCGCGGCGCTGGCATCCGATCCGCCGCGAACGGCGTGGGACCGGTAATCGGTGACTTTGAAGTCTTTCAGACCAACCGTTTCCAATGCATGCACGAAGGCGTTGATTGGACCGTTGCCGTCGCCTTCGATTTTCTGGGTTTTGCCATCAAGTGAAATCGTCGCCTTGCAATGCACATTTCCGCCACCGGGTTGGTGGATCAGCTCGTATTCTTTGACGCTCAGGTGGTTTTTCTGATTCACAAAGTGATCGAAAAACGCATCGCGGATTTCATCGACCGTGAGCTCCCGACCGTGCTGATCGGCAAGGTCGTAAATGTATTTTCCTACGACCGGATGCATCGACTTCGGCAGATCGAAACCGTGTTCGCGATCTAACACATACGCGACACCGCCTTTTCCGGATTGCGAATTAATGCGGATGATTGCTTCGTAGGATCGGCCAATGTCTTGGGGATCGATGGTTAGATACGGCACGCCCCAAGTGAGATCCGGATTCTCCTTGGATTCTTTCTGGCGTCGGTCCAAGCCCTTCTTGATCGCGTCTTGGTGGGATCCGGAGAACGCGGTAAAAACCAGCTCGCCCGCGTAGGGTTGGCGCTCCGGAATCGCGAGGCGGGTGAATGTCTCGTATTTCAAACGGATGTCCGTAAGCCCTGAAAAATCTAAGCCGGTCGCAATTCCGTGGCTGTTCATGTTCAGCGCGAGGGTGACGATATCGAGATTTCCCGTGCGCTCGCCGTTTCCGAACAGCGTGCCTTCGACACGATCCGCGCCGGCCATCAGCCCGAGCTCGGTCGCTGCGACGCCAGTGCCGCGGTCGTTGTGGGTGTGAAGGGAAAGGATGATCGAGTCGCGCTTATGGAGATTTCTGCCCATCCACTCGATCATGTCCGCGTGAATGTTGGGTGTTGTCCACTGCACGGTGTCCGGCAGGTTGATGATCATTTTTTTCTGCGGAGTCGGCTGCCAGACATCGATCACCGCGTTGCAAACCTCCGCGGAGAAATCGAGTTCCGTATCGGAGAAGGATTCGGGAGAATACTGCAGCACCACTTCGGTTTGCGGAATCGTTGGGACGAGTTCCTTTACCAACTTCGCACCATCGATGGCGATTTGTTTGATCGACTCGCGCGAGGCGTCGCCAAAAGTCACGCGCCGCTGCAGCGGTGAGGTGGAGTTGTAAATGTGAACGATGACACGCTTCGCGCCGGCGATGGCTTCGAAGCTGCGGCGGATGAGTGGCTCGCGCGTCTGCACCAGAATCTGGATGGTGACATCATCTGGGATGCGGTTTTCCTCAATTAAACGACGGCAGAAATTGAATTCCGTATCGGCCGCCGAGGGGAAACCGATTTCGATTTCCTTGAAACCGATCGCTACCAGGAGATCGAAAAATTCCAGTTTCTCCTCGATCGACATCGGCTGAGGTAACGCCTGATTGCCATCGCGGAGATCCACCGAGCACCAGATAGGGGCGCGGGTAATCATCTGGTCCGGCCAAGTGCGGTCGGGCAGAGAAACCGCTGGAAACGGGCGGTATTTTGATAGGCTTTGGGGTTTCATGGCGAAATGCGGAAAATGCGGCGGGGTGGCAGGTTAGTCAAAAAACGGGAGATGTAGCAAGGCTGGCGTCAGGGTGATTTCCAGAAAGGAACCGCGATTTCTAAATCGCGGTTCCTTTCTTTGGATTTCCACAGCTTTGCGGCTCATTTCCGCCACAACCAGCGCATGGCATCCGGGAAAATGGCACCCATGTGTTTGCCGTTATGGCCGTGTTTTCCCCAGACGTATTTGTAATCGTAACCTTTGAATTTCAGTGCCGCCTCCATCTGCATGTTGCCCAGAGGCCAGTTGCCGTGTTCGTTGTCGAGGTCATCGATCCCTTCCTCGAAAAATGCCCGAATCGGTTTTTTCTCCGTCTTGCGGATCATACCGGGATAGGCGTCTCCACCGCGAATATTTGTGAAGGAGCCGATGGATGAAACGACCTTTCGGAATTGATCCGGACGCTGCCAGGCAACGGTCCATGCACAAATTCCGCCAGAGCTCGCGCCACAGATTGCACGCATTTCAGGATCGCTTGTGAGTTTGTATTGTTTCTCAACAAGGGGAAGAATTTCATCGATGAGAAACGTCGCATAATCCGCGGACAGGGTATCGTATTCAAAACTGCGATTGTTTTTCTTCCATGCGGACTCTGGTGGCGCTTCGCCCTTGTGTCCGGGGTCGATGAAAATCCCAATCACCGGCGGCATCTCCTTGGCGGCGATGAGATGATCAAAAACCGTCGGCACTCTGAAGTCCCCCTTTGGATTCACATAGGCATGCCCGTCTTGAAAGACCATCACTGCGGTCGGCTTGGTGGCATCGTGATTCGCCGGGACATACAGGTGGATCTGGCGTGATGTGCCGGCAAATACCTTGGAATCTTTAAAGATGAAATTCGTGACTTTTCCTTTTGGAACATCCGGTTTCTCCAAGGAATCCGGGCCTAATTTCGGTTCTGGTTGCTCTGGCAAAGTGAGTTTCGGCGAGTTTTCCTGAGCGCCAATGGCGCCCGTCATCACAAGCAAACAAGTAAGGATGGGTTTCAACATAGAAACTAAACACTACGAACCTTGTGAAATCTTTCAATCCGGCATATGAAATTTCCAGCCATGCCTGCCGACTACCATACGCACACGCCGCTCTGCAAACACGCCACGGGCACTCCGGAGGAATATGTGGCGGCGGCGATCGCCGCTGGGCTTACGGAATATGGTATTTCCGATCACGCGCCATGCCGACCCGAACCTTTCGATGATTGGCGGATGTTGGAAAGCGAGCTACCGGAATATTTTGATTGGATCGCGCGGGCGAAACAAGCAGCTGGGAATAAAATCGCCATCCGTTCAGGACTGGAGTGCGATTGGTTGAAAGGCTGCGAAAGTTTCATCGCGGAACTCGCGGCTAAATCGGATTGGGATTATTTGATCGGTTCCGTGCATTACCTTGGGGATTGGGATTTTGACAATCCGGTTTGGTTGGGCAAGTGGGCGGAGACCGATGTCGAGGATGCTTGGGAAACCTATTGGAAGGCTTACGCGGAAATGGCGGAAAGCGGTTTGTTCGATATTCTCGCGCATCCGGATCTGATCAAAAAATTCTCCTACGTTCCAGCAGGCGATCTGGATCGGTTTTATGATCCAGTCATTGAAGCGATCGCTGCCAATGGCTCGGTGATCGAGCTGAATACCGCCGGCTTGCACAAGCCCTGTGCGGAGGCATATCCCGCACCCCGTTTTCTAGAGCTCGCTGCCTCAGCTGGGATAGGCTTGGTGATTTCCTCGGACGCGCACGCGCCTCGGGAAGTCGCGAGGGAATTCACAAAAGCCCGCGAGCTCGCCAAGGCCGCCGGATATCGAGAAACCCAGTTATTCGAAAAGCGCAAGCGGACAGGAGAGCCGGTTTAGACGCCCAACATGAGAGAAATGTGTTCGGCGGTCAGCTCGCCCATGGATGAGCAATCGCTGAAATCCGTGGTTCCATGCATGCGGTTGAGATCAAATGCTAACCTCCTAACATGCGCTTCCGGCGCAATCTGCTCGCGGCGCATGATTCCGAGTAACGAACGAAGGCGGGTCGACTCCACCTTTGCCCTTCTTGCCATCTGGGCGTGTTCTTCATTGACGTATTGATCAATCGATTTCCGGTTCAGAACTTCAAAGGCGAGTCGTGTCACGGGACGGTTTGAGTTGAAACGGAATGCCAGGTAAATGTTGCCGTTTCCCTCATAGGATTGCTGGTCAAAATCGATGGGTCGGACGCGATATTGGACTTCCTCGAAGTCCGGAGTGATATCCACGACATAGTTCACGCTGCGCATGTCGCCTAACAAGCGAATGAAAGACCGCTCCGTGAATTTCGTGAATTCTTTGGCGATACGGACTTTGTTGAGCGAGGGATTATTCAGATAGTCCCGCATGAACATGTCACCCGGAACTCCGGCGATGTGTTCTTCGATCAGGGTGTTTCCACTCATGATGTAGTTGATGCGGTTTGGAGAAAGAATGTGTTCCAGCTCCAGTCCGTAGATCCGGGATGCATCCGCCTGCTTCACGTAAAAGTAGTCGGAGTTATCGTTGAAAAGATTTGTCACGCGAATCCGGAACGGTTTTGAGTTTCCGAAATCCCCGAAGTCGATGCGATCGACCAAAAGATGCTCGTGCTCTTGGGCTGCTGCATCGCGCCCGATTTTCAACTCGCTATAGATGCGGATCAGCCCGCGCCGCAAATCATCGCTGACTTCTTGCGGATACATGACCGTCAGCCAGAGAGTTTCACGACCCCGCACATCCTCATAGGGCATTGCGCCCGTGAAACGCGTAAGTTCCTGATAGAGATTCGGAATTTCCCGCAGCCTGTCAAAACGGTAAAGATACTGCCGCAGGCTGGTCGAAACCTCATACATGATCTTGCGTGCGGGAATCATATGGAAAAGGTGAAATTGGAATCGTGAAGAGTGAAAGTTGCTATTCTAACTTTTCATCATTCACTCTTCACGATTTAACATTTAAAGCGGTTTCGCATAGGTGTCGCAGCGTTTGTGCCAGCCCTCGAGCCAGCGGGCTTCACCGCGCTCGGGAGGGGAATTGTCAATGCGACGCGAGAGGATGCGCTTGGAAGAAGCGGCAAATTCCCTCGCGGCGGCAGCGCCGGAATCGACGGCCTGCATGCCACCAAGAACTTGTAATAATCCCCAACCTTGGCCTTTGTATTTTTCGGTTTGGCTGGTGCCGTCGCCTTTGAAGTTGACGTAGTCGATCAAGGCGTATGTGCCCTGGGGAGTGGTGGCGACCTTTTCATAGTTCGCCTTGATTTTCGAGCGCTCTGGAACGGGAGCGGCAGAGAGTATTTTCGGCAACGCGGCATGTGATCGGTCCACGATAAAATCTGTCTGCAAGTTTACGGTTGAGGCGAGCCAGTCGCGAAGCCTTACCATTTCAGGGGATCTGAAATCTTTGAAAAATTCATCCCGAGTGTTCCATGGTGAGTTGGCGACTTTGGCGATGGTTGGCGGGTTGACTCCTTTGCTTTTTGCGTAGGCGATGAATTCCGGCCAGGTCTCTCTGAAGCGTCCGTTGAAGCCGGCCGGATACCAGATAAAGTGTCCGATGCCGAGTGAGGGAAATTCCTCTCCCACGTTCCATGCGGTCAAGCCATCGATCTTTCCGCCGGATTCGTTTTGCCAGATTTTTTTGCCGATCGTGGCCTTCTGTGCGGCGGTGAGATGACTGCCTTGAATATCAGCACGAGGATTGCCGGGAGCGCACGCGGATAACCCGAGTGCGATCATGAGGATGGGATAATGGAGTTTCATAAAATGGTGGATGTTGGAGATTAGTAGGTGAGGCGTTTCTCGATGTCATCGAGTACCGCTTTGGTGTGAAGCATGAGCGGATGCAGGGCCACGTTGTATGAGTGGTTTTCGGCGCGCTCCCAATAGGAAGATTCAGTGGGAATAATGACCAAATCGAGAGGAGTTCGATAGGAAACAATTGGAATATCTTGCAAGGTGTTTTCCGATGTTTTGAGTTTTTGGAGGAATTCGCTGCCGGGGCGCATCTGCCGGGCGCCTTTGGATGGGTAGGCGTGGGCGACCTTGGTGCCGTGGTGTGGAGTGGAAATTGTGATGAGCGTCTCACAACGCTCCGCGCCACCGAGTTCCTGCAGGTAATAACGGGAAACCAAGCCGCCCATGCTGAAGGCAACGATGCCGACGGGCTCTTCCTTTCCAAACTTCGTATCGATGTCCTGCTTAAGGCCCTGGGCCAGATTTTCCAGGCCATCCCTCGCATCGGCGGGTTTCAATCGGGGCACATAACATTCGATACCGTTGTATTCCAGGCGTTTTTTCAAAGAATCAAACGCTTTCCCGTCCTCGAAAATCCCGTGTACTAAAACGACGCGCTCGACTTTGGGTCTGGCGGGTTGGGGATGACATGAAACGGCGGTCGCGCAGATGCCGGTGAAAAGTTGAAAGAATCTTGCAGTGAACATGTGAGCTAGCCCGGAGGCCAGGTTAAAGGTCTACCACCTAGCAGGTGGACATGGAGATGGGGAACGGTCTCGCCACCGTGAGGGCCGTGGTTGATCACCGTGCGGAAACCCGTTTGATCGATTCCCTGATCGCGCGCGATTTTTCCTGCGGTAAGCAGCAAATGCCCGAGAATTTCCTGATCCTCGGCGGTGGCTTCGCCAATCCGGGGGATCGCTTTGCGAGGAACAATCAGGATATGGGTGGGAGCTTGTGGGGAAATATCCCTGAAGGCGCAACAGATCGCATCACGGTGAACGATGTCCGCGGGAATTTCACCATCATAGATCTTTTCAAAGAGCGTTTTCACCTTGAACGCAGGTTAGCGATAAAAACGGGGATCGCAAGCTCGGGGAGTAAATGATGTTTCTGCTCATCCGCCTTGCAAAAGCAGGGTAAACCGATTTAGGCAAAGGGGTGCCGACGACTCAAAGCCGAAAATTGAATCCGGGTTCATGGAAAAAAACCCTCATCCGAGTGGTGATAGTTTGTGCTGGATCGGTCGCAATTTTACTGCCCGCATGGTTGCCCAACAAGCCGGGCGCGCCCTTGGAGCGTGGCACGGTTGAGTTGTTGCAAGCCGCCTTACTCGCTGCGTCCGCCGCGGTGATGATAGGAGCGATGGGGCACTCGGGCTACCGACGCAGTGTCTGCCGCGTTTTGGCTTTTGGCTTGGCGGCGGCGTTGGTCGGTGAGATCGAGGATTTCATCGTGGGAATCATGCGATGGCCCTTCCCGGATGTCTGGGTGATAGGCGTTCTTTTGTTGAGCGCACTGATCACCGTCCTGCGGCACAGATCCGTGATGTTGAAATTTTTTTCCACTCTGGGACATCATGCGGGCGCCGGCTTCATCGGGGCGGCATTGTTGATCATCTATGTTTTCAACCGAGTGATTGCCACACCGCAATTTTGGCAGGCTTCTTTAGGAGATGCGTTTTCGCCTGAAGTGCCGAGGATTTGTAAGAGCTATCTGGAGCTCTTGGCATGTTATTTTATTTTTGTGGGATCGATCGGCTTGGCGATCACACTTGGCAGGAGAGAGGAAGCGGAATAAATGATTGTGACTTTCGGGAAAAGAATCAGCTGGCGGTTGGAGGCTTTCGGGCATGCGTTGGTGACGGCTCTGATGCGGCTTTTGCCTGCGGAGACGGTGTTTCGAATCGGTGAGTTTGTTGGAAAACTCCTCTGGCCGATCATGAAAGGGCGTAGGGAAATCATCATCAGAAACTTGCGGATCGCCTGTGCGCCGCTGGAGTTTGAAACGGCTGAGAAAATGGCGAAGGAATCGTTTGTTCGCACCGTGGCGAATTTGCTGAGCTCATCGGTCTCGCCCAAAGCAAAGGGAGGCGGCATCGATGATATGTTGGTGATTGAAAATCCCGAATTGTTAGAAAACGCGTGTGCAGAGGGGAGGGGGGTGGTGCTTTTGCTGGCTCACATGGGGAACTGGGAGCTGCTCACACGCATGAATCATTTTTTTCCTAAGGGAACGAAGAGCGGTGCGTTCTACCGGCCGCTTAACAATCCGATTTTGAACGGGCGGGTCGTGAGGCTGCGTGAGGCAGATGGCACCCGCTTGTTTTCCAAGCGAAACAATTTGCATCAGGTCGGCGGATTTTTGAGAGATAACGGCGTGATTGGAATTCTGGCGGATCAGCGGGTTGGCAAGCAAGGTGAAGTGGTTGGTTTTTTCGGACGGCTGACACGTGTGAGTCCGCTGCCAAGTTTGTTGGTCAGGAGATGCAAGAGTGAAGTGTTGGCTCTATCGCTGCGCACTCTGGCGCCCGGAAAATGGAGCGCGCGTTATCACAAGGTGGAGAAGCCTTATCATTCGGAGAACTGCATGAATGCTTTGGAAATGGCGATGAGGGTCTCGCTTCCGGATGTGTTTTGGCTGCAAGAGCGCTGGAAAGTTTATATGCGTAAATCTCTCAATCCAAGAAGTTGGCTCGGGGACGATGGATTAAGAGGAGAAAAGCCTCATCGGGCCTTGTTCTGGAAGATTTCAGATTCCGAGGAGACCGAGATCGGAGATAAATTTCTGCATGCTGATATTGAATGGGAGTTCGTTACCGGCAGGCATCCTCAAGAGCTTGAGGAAATCGATCGGTCAAAACCCCTGCCTATAGATTTCATTCTTACGGCAAAGCCGAACACGGAGCTGGCCAAGGCTGCCGACAGGCTGGGGATTCCGGTTTTCGTCATGTGAATCTTTAAAATAATTCCCCGCCAACCTGCGCGGTGGTTTTGAAATGCAGTTTCGCAAATTTGCCCAATGCTTCCGCGCCGTGTGCTTTTACGAGGGTTTTTCCAGCTGCCACAACCGCGGCTGAGGCACCGAGCGGAATTTTAAAATCCATCTTTTTTGTCGCGGCATCCATCCAATCGATGAATCGTTCGCGTGCAAGAATGGATGCGGCGGCAACGGCGGTGTCGGATTCGCCCTTGGTGCGCTGATCAAGTGTGAGAGTGATGTTTTTTTGTTTCAATGCACGCTGCAAAACTTCCGGCTTGGCAAACTGATCGGAAAGTGCGCGCGGGCAGTCGGGGCGTTTCCTGACGAGTTCTTCAATGACTGTGGCATGTCCCCAGGCGAGCATGCGATTGAGGTTTTTGAACGAGGCATAAAGCTCGTTGTATTTCTCGGGACGAAGTGCGATCACGTCGAACTCGATTCCCGGTGTGGTTTTGATCACCGCTGCGAGCTGGCGGATTTTCGCCGGCGTGGTGATTTTTTTTGAATCCGTGATTCCGGCCTTGATGAGGTGGCGGGTGATTTCCGCATTCGTGTAAACGCCAGCGATGACGAGCGGACCGAAGAAGTCGCCCTTGCCGCTTTCATCGATTCCGAAGTGAGGAGCGAAGTGCTCGGGATCGGTGATTTCCTCGTAGCCCAACTTCGCCTCGCCAAGGACCAACGGTTCCAAAGTGAAGCGGATGAAATCTTCGGTCTCCTTGCCTTGAATCAGAACCTTCGGTCCTTTCTCGTAAACGCTTACGTTCAGCTTGCCCTTTTTTGCCGAATAGAGGGTGTATGCCTTTTCAACAAACTCGAAACCCTGCTCTTCAAGGATTTCCCGGAGTTTTCTGGCCTGCGCGGCAGTAAGAGGCGTGGTATGGGAAGTCATTGAATAAATCGGGATCTACAAATTCCTAAACGAAATACGATCCCTCCAGCAAGTGGATAGTCGGCGACAAGGTTCAGGATGCAAGCCGTTCGCTCAATCCGCTTTGCGAGCGGGCATGATGGGGGATTCCCAGCCAGCCAGATCTGCCGGTTTGACCCCTTTGGCATGTCCGCCAAACGAGAAGGTGCTGGGTTGATAGGGTCCAACGAATGAGATGTTCAAATCCGTTTTGATGATGGTTTCCATGCCGAGTGCCCAGAGCGTGCCGTTGATGATCAATCGACGATAATTTTCGTCCAAGATATCCTCGGATGCTCCTTGGGTGGAGTGGAAGACCCGATGCTTGTCTCCATCTTTGTCCGCATAGCTGCGAGTCCATGCGCAAGGCATGGGCGGCTTTTGGGTGTCTGGCTCCGCCTTGGGATCCATCGAAACCAACGGTTGCGAATGGGTCAGCACGGTGAAGTCGGGGCCCGGCTTTCCGACATAAGCGCCCGCATGGCAGAAGGCGTTGTCTCCTACACCCGTGAGAATCACGTTTTGTTTTTGCGCCGCATCAATCTGTATGCGAGTTCCCTGTTTGTGATTTTGTCCGTAGTGACCCACCCACGTATTTCCCAAGATCTGATGTCCGAAGCCGTTTTCAAAACCGTTTGCTTTGGATTTGAAGTCATATTTTGCATAGGTCGAATTTCCGGGTATCTTGAAAGCATGGGACGATGTGCGTAGTCCGACGACCGGTCCGCCACGCTGGAGATAGGCTTCGATCTCCGCCATTTCCTCTGCGGGAGGATTGAGAAAGCGGGCAAATATGAAAAACAGATCGGCTTGTTTCAGCGCGCTCAATCCGGAGATCTTCGAGGAACCTGCTTCGATGCAGCCATTTGCATCCACGCCAAAGACAACAGTGCATTTGAAGCCGTAATGCTTGGCGAGAATGCGTGCCAGAGCCGGACAGGTTTCTTCGGCGCGGTATTCATGATCGCTTGCGAGGAACACGATGTGTTTTCCGAAGCCCGGCCCGGAAGCGCCCTCGTAAACGACGGATGTATTGGCAAACGCCATGCAGGAAAGCAGTGGAACTAGGATGAGAAGTTTTTTCATGGAATGCGTTGTGGTCTGGGGTTATGGCAATGTGAATGCCTATTTCATCGGATGTTGCTTGAGCAATTCTTCCGGCTTCCAAAAAATGCTCCGGTCTTTTGTCGCTTCACGAACTTTTTTAATCGTCTCTGGCTTCACGGCATCAGCCTTATTGCCCCAAGAATTTCTAACATAGGTAAGCACCGCAGCCATTTCCTTGTCGTCGAGCAATGAGCCGAAGGCGGTCATGGGAGGAACACCTTTGGTCGGATCATATGTTTTGCCATTGACCTCGATTTTCCCCCATAATCCATGAAGAGTCAATTTGGCCAAACGCTCCTCATCTCCGGTGACCCACTGGCTCGCAACAAGTGGGGGGTAGACTGGATCCATGCCTTTACCATCCGGCTGATGGCATGTGGCGCAGTGGGCATCACGGTGAAAGACTTCCGCGCCGAGGCGATAGGCCGCTGCATCTTCCTTGGACAGGTGACTTGGAACCGTCACTGCGATTTTTTCATCCGGAGGCGCGACAGGGCTGGGCTTCTTGCCTTGGGTGGGATCGGCAGGTCCCCAGAAATGTTTGACCGTGGCGGCAGCGATGCGCGCATGAGGTTCTGGCGAGTTGAGAACCACGTTCAGCAGTGCTTCGTTGCGAACGTCGTGTTGCTGGTATTGCCAAAGAGCTTCGAGCAAGTGGTGGGCATCCTCTTTTTTATTGGGATCGAGTTGCTTTATCCACTTGTCCACGGCAGCGATGACCGCTGCGGGATCACGTTCAGATAACTCAATTCTGGTGCGGTGGCGCACTCCATCAACCGGATGTTTGAGATTTTCAAGTAAGGCTTCAATAGGCTGGCCATCGATGGCAACGGGTTTTTGAAGCGGGCGATCCTTGCAGATCATCCGGTAAATGCGTCCATGTTTTTTGTCACGATAAGGATCACGGATGTTGTGCTGCATGTGACCTATGATGATGTTCTGCCAGTCAGCAATGTAGAGAGCGCCGTCCGCACCGAATTCCGCATCGGTTGGGCGGAAGTTCTTATCATCACTAAAGAGAAAGTTGTCAGTTGGCGTGCCCCATATTTCCCCCTGCTTGTAGTCAATTTTGTCATCCTTGTAGTCGTCACGATGCAATTCATACCGTTTGATTCCCAGGTATCCAATCGTGTTGCACACTAGGAAATCCTGTTGCATGTCATCAGGAAAATTCGAGCTGGAGACGATCGCATCAGCTGGGACTGGGCGAACTTCCATCTTCACAAGAGGAAACATCTTGAAGCCATTTTTGTCCGGGCGAACCTGATAGGATCTGCCGCCTGTTCCGTCGTTTGCGAAGAGGTAACCCCAGTAGTCGAAGCTGGTGCCGTGCGGATTCGGGCTGTTGCCGGCGTGAAAGGTAAGGGTGTGGCGGCGGGGATCAAAACGATACATGCCGGATGCGGTTGTGGCGAGCGAAGGTCCCCAGGGATTTTCAAAGTTGTTTTGTAAGAAGATTCCGCTTTGCCAGTAGAGCGCACCGTCCGGTCCGATGACTAAATTGTTTGCTGCATGGTGGGTGTCTGCCGATCCGATTCCCTGCACCAATACGATACGAAGATCCGCCACGTCATCACCATCGGTATCTTTCAGGAAAAGGATATCCGGCTGGGAGGTGACAATCACCCCGCCGCCCCAAAATTCAAATCCGAGCGGGTTGTGCACCTTGGCGAACTCGATCGCCTTGTCCGCCACGCCATCGCGATTTTCATCAGGAAGAATCAGGATCCTGTCGCTCATTTCTTTGAGAGGCTCCCACTTGGGATAAGTGCTCCAGCAAGCGGCCCAGAGGCGTCCTTTGCCATCCACCTGCATTTGAACCGGGTTTGCCAGAGCGGGAAACATCTTCTCATCGGCAAACAGATTCAATTTAAAGCCCTCGGGAATGTGCATTTTTTCGATCGCTTCTTCACCGCCCAAGTAATCCTTGCTGCCTTCTTTTTCAGCACTCGAGCTCTTGCTTTGGCCGCCGACGTTCGAGATGACCTCGATAGGTTGGGGGACGTTTGAATCGTCCACCTTATATTCCTTGCCCTTTGCTGTGGCCCAAATCTTGGGATCGCGGTTGGCGGTCATCACGTCAAGCATGGTGAGCTCATGTTCCAGGACTTCGCGGTTGGTCTGGCCCTTGACAAACTTCAGTCCTGCCCGGCTACCCCAGATGTCATTTTCATCGGTGGCCCGATAGCGGTTGTGCCAATGCCAGTTCTTGTCCAGCACGGCTTGGCGGAGCGGCTCCAGCTTGGCGGTTACTTCCACTTTTTTACCCGTCAGCGCAGAGGCGATCACACCGGCAAGCTGGCGATTACCCTCAGGAAGGAGATGCACGCCGTTCAAAGTGAGCCTTTCTTTCGATTTGGCGTAGAGTGCCAGCATCGGGTTGAAAAGATCGACGAAGCCGACCTGCTTTTCATCGGCCACTTCATGAATCGCGCCAGTGTAAAGCGCCAGGTTGATATTGTTTGCCTTGCCGTCCGGAAGCAAGGGACTGCGATGATCCTCATGGGCGATTGGCGAGAAAAGAACCAATCGCGGAGCTGACTCACCATTGAAATTCGTGGCCTTGTATTGATCGACCATCTTGCCGAGATCACTCTTAAAATTGCTTAGTCCTTTTTCACCGGCGAAGGACTCATTGTAGCCAAAAAATACAAAGATGACGTCCGCCTGAGAGAGTTTCAGCCAATCTTCAGGCAGCGGCACGCCCTTGCTTCTTGGCCGAGAAGTCACAGTATCTCCGGTGACAGCCAGATTCCGAAAAGACAGTTTCTTATCGGCCATTTCGCTTTGAAGTGACGTTTCAACCCATCCGTCATGCTGCATGCGATCCGCAAGGCCGTTACCGATGATGCAGATGGTATCTCCCGACTGCAGGGGGAGTTGTGCGCTTGCAGTCAGGGGAATCATGGCCGCGAGCCCTGATGAAATCGCGAGATAACGGCGGATTGTTGATGAAATGTTGGTGGGTTTTTTCATGGGAAAGTTTGGATACGTTATTTAATGGCTGGCCTTTACATGGACTTTCCTAATTTTGTGATTTTATGGAAGAGAGCCCTGTTATCCAGCATCCAGTCCGTCAAAGAAGCGAATTTTCCGTAAATTTAGGATCGGCATCTGATGATAACTGGTGATACATGAATACGAAACCCAAGGATCAAATCAACATGAAAGCACTTCTTCCTGCATCTACATTGGCTGTCATCGCGGCCTTGGTCGTCGCCTACAATCCCGCCAAGGAGCAGCCACCGGCGGGTGCGGTTGAAAAAATCACGGCATCGATTCCCGCCGAGGCTTATGCCAAGCCAACGAAGCCTAGAAAGTTACTAGTGTTTTCACGTACGAATGGTTTTCGCCATCAATCCATCGTCACGGGTAAAATCGCTCTCGAGGAAATGGGTAAAAAAACGGGCGCTTATGAGGCGGTGATCAGCGATGAGCTTTCAAATTTTGAGAAAGACAAGATCCATCAATTTGATGCCATCTGTTTTCTGAGCACGACCATGAATCCGTTCTCACCGTTCAAGGATCAGTGGATGAAGATGTCTGCGGAGGAAAAAGAGGCGGCAACGAAGTATGAATTGGAGCTCAAGGAAAGCCTGATGGCCTTTGTCAAGGGTGGTGGCGGATTCATCGGGATACATGCCGCGACCGATACGTTTTACGAGTGGCCGGAGTATGGAGAAATGATCAATGGCTATTTCAATGGTCATCCATGGACCGCAGGTTCTCAGGTGAATATTTATGTCGAGCCGGGTCAGGAGAAACATCCGCTGGTGGAAATGTTTAAGGGTCAGCGCTTGGATTTCAAAGAAGAGATCTATCAGTTCAAGGCGCCGTATGATTCATCGAAAGTACACATGCTGCTTCGCTTGGATCCTGAGAAATCCGCCCAAGTCAAAGGCATGAAGCGTGAGGATAACGACTACGGAGTCGCGTGGGCAAGAAACTGGCAAAAGGGCAGGGTTTTCTACTGCTCATTGGGACACAATCACGAGATGTATTGGAATCCTGAAATTTTACGTCACTACCTGGCTGGGATTCAATGGGCGATCGGTGACTACAAGGTTGAGTTGGATAAAGGGAAGTGAGCCGAACTCGCACCAAAGTTTTTAAACCACGAATTTCACGAATAACACGAATACGAAGACAGATTAGTTGATGTTCATTCGAAGCGGCGATTTATCAGCAACCATTTGTGTTATCCGTGAAATTCGTAGTTAATCTCTTCTGTCTTTCCGAGAACTAACGACTCACTGCAGCCGTCGCCTCCGCGACTTTCATTCCGTCCAGTGCGGCGGAAACGATTCCACCGGCGTAGCCTGCGCCTTCGCCGCAAGGGAAGAGTCCCGAGATTTCCGGATGTTCGAGGTTCACCGGATCGCGTGGGATCCGTAGGGGGGACGAGGTGCGGGTTTCAAAACCTAACAACAATGCCTCCGATGAAGCGTAATTTTTTATCTGGCGGTTAAACAGTTTCAGTCCTTGGCGGATGCGGCGTGTGATCGGCTTGGAAAGCAGCTCGTGTAGGGGAGCGGAGTTCAATCCGGGGAAGTACGAGGTTTCTGGTAGGTCTTGGGAAATCTTTCCCGTCAGATAATCGGCGGCGCGCTGTGCTGGGGCGACTTGTCCGAGAGTTTGGTTTCCTCCCGCGTGTTTTGCTGAGTGCTCGATGGTTTCTTGAAACGCAATGCCTGCTAGGATTCCGTGTTGGGGAATGAGATTCGCAACATCCTCGGGTTCGATGGTGGTGACCAAACCGGAATTGGCGAAAGGGGAGTCTCGGCGGGAAAGCGACATGCCGTTGACGACGACTTGTTCATCAGCGGTCGCCGCCGGAACGATCCAGCCACCCGGGCACATGCAGAAGGAATGCACGCCACGATCTTCGATCTTGGTGGCGAGCCGGTAACGCGCGGCGGGCAGCAGATCCGGACGTGGTTGGCCTTCGGGAATGTGATATTGCTGGCGGTCGATAAACGGTTGCCTGTGCTCGATGCGGAAGCCGATAGCGAAGGGTTTGTGCTCCATCAAAATGCCTTTTTGAGCCAGGAGTCGATACATGTCTCTGGCGGAATGACCCGTGGCAAGGATCGTCGCATCGCCGGCAAACTCGCGTCCGTCGAGCGTGGTGACGCCGTGGATTTTTCCATGGGAGACAAGGAGGTCATTCACTTTTGCGTGAAAATGAACTTCGCCTCCATGGTCGATGATGGATTGGCGTATCGCTTTGACCACGTTTGGCAAAAGGTTCGATCCAATGTGGGGATGCGCATCGGTCAGGATTTTTTCAGGAGCGCCATGGGCAACGAGAACCCGATAAACTTCAGCGACCGGGCCGCGTTTGGTGGCTCGGGTGTAAAGTTTTCCATCTGAAAATGTTCCGGCGCCGCCTTCGCCGAAGCAATAATTGGAGTCCTCGATCACACGACCTTCACGGAGAATGGGAGCGAGATCGAAGCGGCGTGCGGAAGCGTCTTTGCCACGTTCGAGGACGATGGGTTTCTGTCCGAGCTCAAGACAACGCAGGGCGGCGAACAATCCGGCAGGGCCGGCTCCGATGATGAGAATTTTTTTGGCATCGGTGGAAAGGACGGGCGCTGACCAAACAGGTTTCGGCTCTTCCGGCAAATCTTCATCCACAGAGACTTCGATGCGTAGTTGCACTTTTACCTGCCGCTGTCGCGCATCAATGGAATGCTTGCGCAGGCGAATGCCACGAATCCGTGAGGAATCGATCCCTAACATTCTCGCCGCGGCAAGCTTGCGCGCATCATCTTTTTCAGAACTCTCAAGCGGAAGGACGATATCAAGCGTGTGAAGCATCTTAAGAAATCAGATGGCTCGTTTCTCGCCTTGGTCGTTCACCGAAACGAAAGTGACTTTGGTTTGAAAAACAGGAATTTCAGAAGTGTTTTTCGCATCGGTCACGACGACTTGGTAGGTGGCGGATGAATTTCCTTTTTTCACGAGGGTGCAATTGATTTTCAGAATCGTCCCATCACCGACTCCTTGGCGGAATTCGACTTTATCCATGCCGATCGTGACGAACTGGCAATGTGGAAATTGGGTAGAAGCTGCGATCCATGCCGCTTCGTCAACCCATGCCAGCATGCGTCCTCCAAACAATGAACCGTAATGATTCAAGTCTCCCGGCATGACTAGGCGATGGGTTTCCAAAATGTTAAATATGAGAAATTACCAATTCCGGCGGCGATCTTTGAGGATCGACGCATCGATGGAAAAAGAACCCGCGCCAGTGAGCAGGAGCGCGATGCAGGGAATCAAAAACAACAAAGCGGGTTCTTTTGCGCCATTGCCACCGCTCATGAACCATGGACCTGCCGCATGGATGTTGAAAGCCGCGATGGTCATGGTGAAGGCGAGGATAAAAGCGGCGGGGCGGGTTGCCAAACCGAGAACCAGCAAGGCGGCGCATCCAACCTCCGCACCAATCGTTGCGGTCAAGCTCATGGAGGGAGACAAGTATTTTAGAGGAAAGAAATCAGGTACGGGAAACTCTTTGGATTTTTCTGCAAAGCCCTGAATTTTTGAAAGGCCATGGCCAGCCAGCATCAAGAAGCCGGTTCCGACCCGAAGCACAAGCAATCCAAGGGAAATGCCGTCGTCTCGGGTGCCGCAATCGAACAAGAATTTTTTCATGGCTGGGAACCGGGCTTGTTTTTCGGAGAGATGGCAATGCGCTTGAGCCTATCCTCGCCGGCAGGCGATGTGGCGGAAACCTGATCATCAGCCGCGATCACGTTGTATGCCAAGCGGCGGTAGTAGGCATTGAGCGGCCTGACGCGGTAGGTTTTCCCTTGGGTTTTTACTAACCCGATCAGATCGCGGATTTCCTGATTGAGCTGATCTTCCTGCATCGTGCGGAAATGTTCGCAATCCACTTTCACGCGTTCGGCATCTGGCATTTGACGGCGTAGGATGCGGTTGACGAGGTATTGGATGTCATCGAGGCGATCTCCGTGGTCGCCAATGATCGCTTCTTTTTCCGAGGAGAAAATTTGCAAACAAGGACCCTCATCCGTGTCTTGGATTTGAATTTCCGCCACAATTCCGAGGTGACCCAGCATGGCATCGAGAATTTTTTGGGCAAGTTCTGCAGCTTTCATGGCGTAACTTTAGCGAAAAGCAGCCAACGGTCAACTTTCGTGCATTTTATATTGCTGGTTCGTGAAAGTGGCGGAAGATTTCAGCCATGTCCAACCTGCCTTGGTCCGAATTCCTGTCCTTCAAGCTCTTTGACATCGTCAAAGTCCTGCTGACCGCGGTCATTATCCTGTTTGTTAACAAAGTGCAGCTTTTCAGCGACAAGCTTTCCGCTCTGCTTATCGCCCTGCCTCTCACCTCTTTGTTGGCCATGATCTGGATGTGGCAGGGCGGGCAATCCAGCTCAAGAATCGCCGGCCACGCCGAAGGGACTTTCTGGTTTGTCCTGCCGACCCTCCCGATGTTTCTCATTTTGCCATGGATGTTACGGCACGGTTGGTCGTTCTGGAGCGCCCTCGCCGTCAACTGCGCGCTCACGACGGTTTTTTTCTGGATAACGGTGATTATCCTGAGGAAATTCGGTATCGATCTGATGCCGTGAAAAGAAAACCACGGAATGCACGGGATACCCGGAGTGGGTGCTATCGTACGCAATATCCACTTCAGTTTTCATTCCGTGAACTCCGTGCATTCCGTGGCTTGAATTCATTTTTGGTAAATAATCCTTCCTAAATCGCCACTTTGAAATACTTGCCATTTCGCCCTCGCTGGCTCTCGATACGCCCATCGTTCTGATCCAAAACTTTAACCATCCTTGAAATGAAGAATATCCTCATCATCGGCGCCGGCGGAGTCGGCAGCGTGGTCGCTCACAAATGCGCGATGCTCCCCGAGACGTTTGGCGAAATCACCCTCGCGTCCCGCACGGTTTCCAAATGCGATGCGATCGCCGCATCCGTCAAACAGCGCACCGGCAAAACCATCGCCACCGCGAAAGTCGATGCGGACAACTCCGATGAAACCGCCGCGCTCATCAAAAAAACCGGCGCGGTCCTGCTTATCAACGTTGCGCTTCCTTACCAAGACCTCAACCTGATGGATGCCTGTTTGAAAGCCGGTATCGACTACCTCGACACCGCGAACTACGAACCGCTCGATGTCGCGAAATTCGAATACTCCTGGCAATGGGCGTATCAGGAAAAATTTGAGAAAGCTGGCCTCTCCGCCTTGCTGGGCTCCGGCTTCGATCCGGGTGTGACCAATGTGTTCACCGCATGGGCGCTGAAACATCATTTCGATGAAATCCACACGCTCGACATCATCGATGTGAACGGCGGAGATCACGGCCGCGCGTTTGCCACGAACTTTAATCCGGAAATCAATATTCGTGAAGTCACCGCCGAGTGCCGTCACTGGGAAAACGGCAAATTTGTCGAGACCGCACCGATGTCGAAACATCAGCCGTTTACCTGCCCGCAACAAGTTGGCACCTATGAAATTTATCGCATGTATCACGAGGAGCTCGAATCGATCGTCAAACATATCCCGACGATCAAACGTGCGCAGTTCTGGATGTCGTTTTCTCAGAACTACCTGAAACATTTGGAAGTCCTCCAAAACGTCGGCATGACCCGCATCGACGAGGTTGAATACCAAGGTCAAAAAATCGTCCCGCTGCAGTTTCTCAAAGCCGTTCTCCCAAACCCCGGCGATCTCGGTGAAACTACCAAAGGCAAAACTTGCATCGGCAACGTCATCACCGGCATCAAAGACGGCAAACCGAAAGCCATCTACGTTTACAACATTTGCGATCACGAGGCATGTTTTGCTGAAGTCGGCTCCCAAGCAATTTCCTACACAACTGGTGTCCCGGCGATGATCGGTGCGAAACAAATCTTAGAAGGTGGCTGGAACAAGCCCGGCGTCTGGAACATGGAACAACACGATCCTGACACCTTCATGGCCGACCTCAACGTCCACGGTTTACCTTGGCAGTGCATCGAGCTCACCTCGGAGCAAGCTGCCGGATTTGTGGTGGCTTAGGAATTTATGAGGAGTCCGGATGGCGCTCGGCTCCATCCGGATCGTTGAAATTCTAACAAAAAAATCCGTCTCATATGTCACCGCGCTCAATTTTTTTTCATGCGCCACTACTTCTTATCGCGCTTGCATTTCATACTTCGCCCGTTGCGGCCGAGAAACCCAATGTGATTGTGATCATGGCGGATGATCTGGGTTACGGAGATGCGTCCTGTTATGGAGCAACAGCGTTGAAAACCCCCAACATCGATCGCTTGGCCGCAGGAGGAATTCGTTTCACCAGTGGCTATTGCTCGGCTTCTACCTGCACGCCGACGCGGTTTTCCCTGCTGACCGGCACTTATGCGTTTCGAAAAAAAGGAACAGGCATCGCGCCTCCGAATGGCAATCTGACGATTGATCCGGAAACGACCACGCTTCCGGACCTTGCCAAGAAAGCCGGATATCATACGGCCGTGATAGGAAAATGGCATTTGGGCTTGGGTGCCAAAAACGGTCCCGATTGGAACGGAGAGATCAAACCCGGCCCTCTGGAGATCGGTTTCGATCATGCCTTCCTGTTGCCCACCACCAACGACCGTGTGCCGCAGGTGTATGTGGAAAATCATCGGGTCGTCGGCCTTGATCCGAAAGATCCGCTTTGGGTGGGCGATGAAATTCCCGGAAAAGACCATCCGACCGGCATCACCCATCGCAATACGCTGAAAATGGATTGGTCGCACGGACACAACGGGACGATCCATAACGGCATCAGCCGCATCGGTTTCTACACGGGTGGAAAAGCAGCACGCTTCAGAGATGAAGACCTTGCAGACAAGTGGATTGAAAAATCAAACTCATGGATCGAAGCGCATCAGGACAAACCGTTCTTTTTATTTTTCGCGGCACACGACATTCATGTGCCGCGCATGCCGCATGAACGTTTCCAAGGAAAGAGCGGACTGGGATTCAGAGGCGATTCCATCCTGCAATTCGATTGGTGTGTGGGCGAGTTGATGAAAACCCTGGACCGGCTCAAGATTGCGGAAAACACCTTGGTGATCCTTTGCTCCGATAACGGTCCGGTACTGGATGACGGCTACAAGGATGGGGCGGTTGAAAAACTTGGCGATCATAAGCCGAGCGGGCCGTTGCGTGGAGGAAAATATAGTGTTTACGAAGGCGGCACGCGCACGCCGTTCATTGCTAGTTGGAAGGGAAAAATCCAGCCCGGTGTGTCGGACGAGGTGGTTTGTACGATCGATATCGCAGCGAGTTTCGCGGCACTTACGGAAACGCTTTTACCAGAGAATGAGTTTCTCGATAGCTTCGATCTTTCTGATGTTCTGTTGGGAAAACCAGACGCCAAAGGCCGTGAGCATTTGATCCAACAAGACAATGGCTCTGGAAAGTTTGGTTATCGTGCCGGTTCATGGAAGCTGGTTAGCTCCGGCGGCAAAAATCAAAAGTTCGAATTGTTCGATCTCGCAAAAGATCCTTCAGAGAAATCCGACGTGATCAAAGGGAACTCAGAAGTTGCAGAGAAAATGAAAGAACGGTTAGAGAAATACATCGCGGATGGCCGGAGTAGGGGGGAATGAATCGTACATTCACGATTTCTTCTTATCTTTTATTTTCTTAAAGATGAGCCAGATACTAAGTGGCACCTCCATAATAATCCATCCACCGATACAGGCTGCGTAACTACGCTAGGTTGTATCATTCTAATCGACGCCAAATAACTCGAAGAATGTAGGCATAATCCAAGCTGCGATCAGGAAAAGCGGGACTATCTGATAGAGTGCGACGACTAAAATTGTTTTTCTGCTCAGGCGTCGCATCAATGGATTTTTCTGTAGTATCTCAAAAGTTAGGGCGCCGCATGCGCTGCCTATCCTGCCTTGTTGGCTTTCTTTTTGGTTTGTTTGGTCTTGTCACGTTCGAGATGCTCTCCAATCCAGACCTTGATGAGGGACTGTCTAGGCACACCAAGACGACCAGCCTCACGATCAAGACGATCAATCATCCATACAGGGAAATCCACATTGACCCGTTTTTGTTCCTGGCCGGGCCGGAACGCTTTCGTGAGATCCAAATAGTCATTGATGTCGATTTCCCCATCATCGAAAATTTTATCTAAGTCCTTAGCTTTCATATAAATTCCTTTCGTTGGTTCTGGCTCTGCGGGTTGAAATGATCCGTATCTTATCATCCCGATACGTATAAAATGCGACCCACAATTTTCCTTTAAGCATCGCCAGAAGGGCGAAACGGTCTTCATCTTCTGATTTTGCGGGAAATCCGATGCCGTCCGGGTCATTCCACAGTGCTTGCGCCTGCTCAAAGTCAATGTTGTGCTTGGCTTTGTTCAATTTGCTTTTCTGCGGATCAAACTCGAACTCCATCTAGGTATAGAATCTATACCCTAATCTAAGCCCGTCAAGTATTCAATTAGGGAGGTGAGCGATAGAGGGAGGGTGGCGCAGCTAGAATGGCGAACGCGGGCGACCTGGCGCGCAACTAGAGTCGCGCGGTCCATGTAGTTGCACGGATCACTCGGCACTAGCAACTTACCCGAGATTCGTATAAACCGCTTGGACGTCGTCGTCGTCTTCGATTTTGTCTAACAGGTTTTCGACGTCGACCATCTGAGCTTCGGTGAGTTCGATGGGTTGGGTGGGGACGCGTTGGAGGCCGGATTTGGTGGCGTGGATTCCTTGGGCTTCGAGAGCGGAGGTCAAACTTGCGAAAGAGGTGTATGCGCCGAAAAGGGTGACGACACCTTCGTCGACGTTGAGTTCTTCGAGTCCGGCATCGATGAGCTCGAGTTCCAACTCTTCCAAATCTCTATCGGCAGGAACGGGAAACTCGATGACGGTTTTTCGCTCGAACATGAAATTCAATGAGCCGCTGGGAGCGATTTCACCACCGTTTTTCCCGAGGATGACTTTGAGATTTCCGATGGAGCGGTTGGTATTATCAGTCGCGCATTCAATGACAAACAACGAGCCGTGCGGGCCTTTGGCTTCGTAGTTCACCTCGGTGATTTCGGAAGCATCTTTGCCGGCGGCGCGTTTGATCGCGTTTTCGATGTTCTCTTTGGAGAGGTTTGCGGCTTTCGCGTTTTGGATGGCTACGCGGAGTGGCGCGTTAGATTCCGGATCCGGCCCACCGTTTTTCGCGGCAAGCGTGATGGACTTCGCCAACTTGGGAAAAATTTTCGACATCGTCGCCCAACGCGACTCCTTCGCCCGCCGTCTGCACTCAAACGCTCTTCCCATGGCTTCAGGCTTAGTTGGTCACGCGCATCGGCATGAGGACATAGAGGAAAGAACCTTCGATGCGGATGACGCCCGGGCTCATTTCATCGATGAGATCGAGATAGATGTTATCCGTATCCAGAGCGCGAAGCGGAGCTTGCAGGAACTCGGGATTGAAAGCGATCTGCATGTCCGGGCCGCTGTAGCTAACTTCGAGAGTTTCTTGGGCTTCACCGACATCGGGCGAGTTTGCGGAAACTTCGATTTGGTTTTCCGAGAAAATCAATTTCACGGAATTCGACTTATCGGAAGAGAGGAGCGAAACGCGGCGGACGGTTTCGAGGAGTTGCTCACGGGAAATCACCACGCGCTCATTGCTATCGCCAGGGATGACTTGGCGGTAGTTCGGGTAGTTGCCTTCAATGAGTTTGCTCGCAAGCAGAGTATCGCCGACCGTGAAAGAAATTTGACTGTCGCTGAGTTTGACTTCGACTTCTCCGGAATCACCTAGCAAACGCTGGATTTCTTGAACGGCTTTGGAAGGGATGATCACATCCGTTTCGTGTGAAGCAGGAAACTCGAGATCCATATCCGCCATTGCCAAGCGGCGACCATCCGTCGCAACCAAAGCCAATTTGCCTTCTCGGAAAGAGGCGAAAATTCCATTGAGCACGTAGCGGGTCTCATCGGTGGAGATGGCGAATGAAGTTTTTTTCAGGCCGTTTTTCAATTCCACTTGTGGGATTTTGAAAGTCTTCGCGCCTTCGAAGTTGGGAAGGGGAGGAAACTCGGAATCGCTGAGTCCGATGATTTTGAAAGTGGACGGACCGCTTTTGATCGTTGCGTAGTTTTTCGCATCCACCGTGACCTCGACCTCGCTGGATGGAAGTTCACGCACGATGCTGACAAGGCGTTTGGCTGGAAGTGTTGTGGCTCCTTCTTTTTCAATCGTTGCCTCAACCGAACCGGTAATGCCTACGTCAAGGTCGGTCGTGGTGAAAACCAAACGGCCACCTTTTGCGACGAGTAGAACATTAGAAAGGATGGGCAGGGTGGTCCGGGAACTCACCACGTGCTGAACTTTTTGCAAACCTTCCAGGAATACTTCTTTGGAGATACTGAACTTCATAAGTGGATTGGCATGGATGTGCCTGGGAATGAGTTTCTTTTTTCGCCTTGGCTTGGCAAGCTTTCAGTCACGAGATTTCCAGAAATCTTTCGTCGGCATCACAAGATGTGGGTGGTTCTTTGGAATATGCCACATTTTGTGGCTTTCTCAAATCCAGCTCAGGAAAATACGATATGCGGAAATTTCGCCTCGCCCCCGAGGCTGCTTACTGACTAGTTTCCCGCATGAACCGCTTCCTGCCATTGGCATTGTTTACTTTACTGGTGATTATCTTTCGCTGCATGGGCAGCGCGTTTCCGGAAACGCTGCCGAATTTTCAGCCTCTTGCCGCCTTATTCTTTTGTGGCGCGATCATGGCCTCGGGATGGAGGGGCTGGGTAATTCCCATGGCCGCATGGCTTGTGAGCTACCCTGTGCCGGCCATTTTTTCAGGAAATTTCCAGGATCTCGGTTTCGCGGAATTCCTGACTACGGCGGTTGCATTTGCCGCGGTATACTTTTTCGGAAAATTCATGGCACCCAAAAACCTCGGTGCCACGCTTGCGGGAGCGGTTGTCGCCGCGCTGATGTTTCACCTCATCACCAACCTCGCCGCATGGTTGGGCAACCCGATGTATGCGAAAAATTTCGAAGGTATCATTCAATCTCTCTGGACGGGTCCTGCCGGAAGTCCGGTTCCCTCGTGGGTTTTTCTGCGCAACATGGTTGGCGCGAATCTGATCTTCACCGCCATTTTCCTCTCGGCACGCTTTGCGCTTCCAAGTTTTTCTCCGGCTCCGTCAGCGACCCCAGCAAGATAAAACTTGCCGCCAGTCCCCGCTACCTTTACGCAGCACCCGATTTCACCAACTGAACTCTCCACATGTCCGACCTTAACTTCGCAGCATCGCCCATCAACCAATCCCTCACGCCTGAGAGAAAAATTGAGCTCTACACTCAGATGGTGCGCATTCGCCGGTTTGAACAGGTTGCCCTGGCGAACTATCAGAAACCCGGCCGGATGGGGGGGTTCCTGCATTTGTATATCGGCCAGGAATCCGTGGCGGTCGGCACGCTTTCCCTCGCTGGCGAGCATGATCACAACATCACAGCGTATCGTTGCCACGCCCACGCGCTCGCATCCGGCATGTCGATGAACGAGTGCATGGCGGAGATGTTCGGAAAACAAACGGGCTGCTCGAAAGGCAAGGGTGGCTCGATGCATTTCTTCGCGCCGGACAAAAATTTCTGGGGCGGCCATGGGATCGTGGCTGGTCAAACTCCGCTCGGCCTCGGTCTCGCCTACGGTCTGAAATATCTCGGCAGGGAAGGTTGCTGCCTTTGCTACCTTGGTGATGGAGCGGTTAACCAAGGCGCCTTCCACGAATCTCTCAACCTCGCTGCGCTTTTCGATATCCCCGTTGTCTATGTGATCGAAAACAACGGTTACTCGATGGGCACCTCGCAGAAGCGTTCTTCTGCCTACACCGGCTGCCTTGCCCAACGCGCCGAAGGCTACGCGATTGAATGGGATGTCATCGATGGTTCGGACATCTATGAAGTCCGTGCGAAAACCCACATCGCCATGGAGCGTGCCCGCAAAGAGCACAAGCCGACGGTTCTTGAGATCGATACCTACCGCTACTACGGCCACTCAGTCGCGGATGCGAATTTTAAAAAATACCGTACTCCTGAGGAGATTGAAAATTACAAGAAAAACCACGACCCCATCCATGTTTTCAGAAGCAAGCTTGTTGCTGAAGGCGTGCTCAATGATGAGTTGATTGAGAGCATCAATCAGCACGCCAAAGAAGAAGTCGAGGCATCGGTCCAATTCGCCGAGGAATCCCCAGCTCCAACCATCGCGGACATTGCAACGGATGTGTATTGGGAAACCGACAACCAAACCGAAGCGTCAAAAATCGGCCATCACTTCTTCGCCTAATTTTTTCGCACTCAATATCCAATTTCCCAATCTCCAATCTCTTTTCTAAAATGCGCACCCTGACTTACCGTGAAGCCCTCCGCGAAGGACTCGATGAAGAACTCGCCCGCGATGAAAACGTCGTCCTGATGGGCGAGGAAGTTGCCCAATACAACGGCGCATACAAAGTCACCGAAGGCCTGTGGGCGAAATGGGGCGACAAACGCATCGTCGATACCCCGATCTCGGAAGCCGGTTTTATCGGCATGGGAATCGGCGCTTCCATGCTCGGCGTGCGTCCAGTGATGGAACTGATGTTCTGGTCCTTTCATTCCGTCGCTTTTGACCAACTCGTCAACAACGCCGCCTGCGTGCGCTACATGTCCGGTGGTCTCTGCAACTGTCCCATCGTAGTGCGCGGACCGGCCAACGGCGGCACGAACGTCGGCGCGACCCACTCACATATTCCCGAAGGTTTGTTTGCCGCTTTTCCTGGCTTGAAGGTTTGCGCTCCCGCCACTCCGGCAGATGCGAAAGGTCTCATCAAAGCTGCGATCCGTGACAACGACCCGGTTTACTTCATGGAGAACACTTTGCTTTACGGAAACGTCGGTGAAGTGCCGGATCCAGCCGATGGCGATTTTGTGATCCCTCTCGGCAAAGCCGATATCAAACGTGAAGGTGCAGACATTTCTCTCATCGCTCACGGTCGTTCGGTCATTCATGCGCTTGCCGCTGCGGAAACCCTTCAGGCCGAACACGGAATCAGTGCTGAGGTCCTCGATCTCCGCTCGATCCGTCCGCTGGATGTCGATGCGATTCTCGCCACGGTTGCCAAAACCCACCGCGTGGTCTTGGTCGATGAGTCCAAGCCCTTCGGCGGAGTTTCCGCGATGGTTTCCCACCTCATCCAAGAACACGCCTTCGACGAGCTCGACGCGCCGATCAAACGTGTCTGCACCATCGACGCACCGGCGATCTATTCTCCGCACATCGAAAACGAGCAACTCCCGAATCCAAAGCGGATTGTGGAAAAAGTGCTTTCGATGGTTTGAAATTAAAGCCTTGCATGTGTTATAACATCCGTTATACTGCATGCATGGTCACCACAGTAAAAATTACCTCTATCGGGAACTCAGCAGGTATTATTTTACCCAAGGAGCTCATGGAAAAACTGCGTGTCTCAAGAGGCGATATCTTGACCGTCACAGAAACCCCAGACGGCGTGAATTTGAGCCCCTATGATGAAAAAGTTACTCGTCAGATGGAGATTGCGGAGCAAGTCATGCGCAATAACCGCAACATGTTAAGGAAGCTAGCTCAGTAGATGAAGAAGTCCCCCCTGAACTCATCCGATGAATCATGAACCTGAATGGCTGGAGGAAGCGACTGTGCGCTTTTTTCATCAAAGACAGCTTGCTGAACATGGAGGGATCCGTGGAATCAGAGATGATAACATGTTGATGTCCGCTTTAGCAAAGCCTCAACAGCTCTGGCATTATGGATCGCCCCCACCAGATATTTGCCAGTTAGCCGCCGCCTACGCTTATGGATTGGCAATGAACCATCCATTTCTAGATGGCAACAAGCGGACTGCAGCAATTGCTTGCGAGACTTTTCTGATTCTCAATGGCCGGGGATTTACCATCGGTGAAGAGGAGAAGTATTCAGTCTATCTTGCGCTCGCCGCTGGAGAAATTTCAGAATCTGAATTCTGCACATGGATGCGTGAACATACAGAAACACTTTGAGTGGAATAATCAAAACGAAAGGAATCGCGAATTCTAATCGCGACCTCGTGAGTGAAAAATGGTGAGTCGTATTCCTGAATGGCCGCGTGCGAATGCCCTTCGCATGTTCTTCGGAGTCGTTGAGATAACATTCTATTTTTTCAAACGCAGCGAAGGATATCCGCCCTGCAGAATTTTGACCATGGGCCCGAGTTCCAACTTGCGAATTTTTTCGGCGATTTGCCGACTCGTGCCGCATGCTTGGCTGGCGCAGTAAACGACCACTAAGTTGCTCTCAGCGATTTTAAAAACGGCATCGGCTTCCATTTTCAGCGCGTCTTCTTTGGGATCGAGATTCCACAGGATGGAATTTGGATATCCGTTTTTTTGCCATTCCTCGCGTGATCGGGCATCGATCCAAAGCACCTTTCCCGAGACTTGATCAAAACAGATTTCGTCGGGTTTGAGTTTAGCGGGATCGCAATGCACAATGAGAGCCGGCTTGGAGTTCGGATCTTTCAGAAACCATGTGATGCTTGCCGCCGAAACAGCGATCGCGACCACAATCGCAATTTGAAAAACGGACTTCATGGCTTGGCAGTAGGGCTCATGATCCTTGCATAGGCCTGTTGGGAACGGAACCTGTCAATTTCGATATCGTTTTGGATGAGAATGGCGGAAAGCCCTCCCTTCGACGTGCTTTTTGGGGTGACGCGAACATCGTAAGATTTGCCCTTTTCGATCGTCACGATTTCAGTGGAAATGTTCGTGTCCGTGGTTGTGACCGATGTGATATGAACGGGTTTGTCATAGTTCATATTGACCCGTATGGATTGGGTTTCCGGTTCGGAGCCGATAATCCAATTCAAAGTTTTTGTTTCGAGAGAAACGGCGACAGGGATGTGAATGCGAAATGTGACTATTGTGGACGGCTTGTCGTCCGGGTCGGTAGCGAGAAAGATGGCTATGGGCTTGTCAACGGTCCCCTGGCTATTGTCGAGTTTGAACCTCACACGCATGACTCCGGATTCACCCGCGCCATAGGTCGCCTTGCCGTTTAAAAATTCCACAGTGATGCAACTGCAACCCGGCTCAACATGTTTGATCCTGATGGACTTACTGCCCGTGTTGGTGAATTTGAAATCACTACTGACTTCAGTGTCCATAAAGCCAGCGCGGGCTTCGTGGATGTCTTTTTCAAATTTCAAATCTCCGGCCTGCAAGATGGCTGTTAGAGAAAGAAGCAATAGCGCGAAACGGTTCATGGGTTGGCTTTTTCAATTTCGAGATTCCTTGATGCGAGCTCGATGGCAATGATCAACCTGCCGCCTCTCCACTCCGGACCGAGGACATAAAGCGGCTGCCCGTATTTGAGGGAGAGATCGGATTTGAGGATTTTTTTCCGGCTCAGCCAGAGTTCGATGTTCAATGGCACCTCGTGCTTCGTGGGCTCCATGCGGGTTTCGAAGCGGATTAAAATTTCGTCGGATGGATTGAGGGGTTGTGCCCAGTTTTCGTAGGATCGGAAAATGGTTTTGGATTCTCCGCCCATGGAGCGATAATGCTTGAACTTCAGTTCCGCGGTGGCGAGGAGTTTGTTTTTGACGGTCTCGGAAACCTGTTCGCGGTTCGCTCCAGCGGCAGCAGGATCCCCGTCGGTCCCATAATAAACGGCCACATCGAGCGTTCCGATTTTTTTGCGCCCTGGGTCATCCTGCGCATGTGTGCAAGCAGATGAGAAAACAAGCAGGGCCATCGCGTACAAAAAATGACTAAGACATGACACGGCGGATCTCATTGGGTCGATGTTTCGGCGGAGCCGGATTCAAATCTCGCGGTTCGATCGGATTCTCGCGAAGTAGGAACGTATACGGTTTCGGAAAAACCGGTGGAGTCTGGGATGGCGGAAACGCCTTTCAACAAAATGACCGAAGTATGGTTTTGTGGGCTCGGGATCCACTCCGCAAACACACCTTCCTCAGGTGTATAGACCATGGGAGCGGTCATGGTTTGCGGGGCCTCTTTTTTCCCAACCGAATTTTCCCTGACGCCGCTTTGTCTGCCTATTGAAAAGGCGAGAACCATGCCGGCGCAGGCGGCGACTGGCATGAGCCATGATCTCCAAAAGGATCCTGCGCGGGTTTTGGCGGAGGGCGGGGAAGCCGCTTCCATCTCGCGGATGCCTTGATTGATGCGAGTGAGAAAAAAATCCGGATAAGGAGGTTCTTGACTGGCGGTTAGGTTTTCAGCGAGCATCCCGCGGAATTTTCTCAGCCTCTCGCGGGCTGCTAACTGCTCGGGCCGGGTAGCGGACCAAGCATTCATCTCGGCGAGCTCGGAGCCGCCGAGTTCGTCATCCAGCCACAAGGCCAGTTTGGTTTCATCGGGATTCATATTCATCTTTGAGCAAAGTTTGGAGTTTCTGGCGGGCGTAAAATAAGCGACTCATCACCGTGCCGAGCGTGCATTCCATGACATCGGCGATTTCCTTGTAGGAGAGGCCTTGGACGTCTTTCAGGATGACGACCTCGCGATGTTCCGGGCTGATTTTTTCCAGAGCGGCGCTGATCTTGATGCGGAGCTCGGAGTTGGCGAGCGCCTCATCCGGTGATTCGATGAGGGCTGGCGCCGTTCTGGCGGAAAGATCGATCTGTTCCCGGTCGAGAATCCCTTCTTGCAGCTCGCCACCGCCTTCGATTTTGCGTTTTCGGGCCCAATCGTAGACCACGTTGTGGGAAATCCGGAACAGCCAGGTCGAGAAGCGGGAGCGGTTCTCGAAGCTTGGGAGGGCTTTCCACGCTTTAATGAAGACATCCTGAGACAAATCCCAGGCATCGGCATCGTTTCTGACCATATTGCGTATCATTGCGTAGATTTTTCCCTGATGGCGTATGACAAGTTGGTTGTAAGCGGCCATGTCGCCCTGTTGCGCAAGAGCGACGTATTGGAAATCCTCGTTCGGAGCCTTCGCATCCTCACTTGGCGATCCAATAGAATCCTGCCGTGCGTTGGACGGCGTGGCGCTTGGTTTATTCATGCGAATTTTTCAGAGAAAGACTTATCGGAGCATGTCGCGTCTTGGTTGGATGCGCA
Organism: Prosthecobacter debontii; assembly: GCA_945873125.1. Classification (GTDB taxonomy): domain Bacteria; phylum Verrucomicrobiota; class Verrucomicrobiia; order Verrucomicrobiales; family Akkermansiaceae; genus Luteolibacter. Next base: position 26,558 of record CAMCBV010000008.1, on the reverse strand, counting down.
ATCCAAGAATCAAAGTCCCATTCTGGTTGTCAGGGTTTACATTTCAGGGCTGAAAGCTATAAACGGGTCTTATGGAGGTTGAAATTAAGCAACGGCTTGATGAGTTTATTCGCCGCAAAGGGTTGAGAAGAACCGTGCAGCGCGAGCAAATCGTGAATGTCGTGTTTTCTCGCGACGAGCATTTCACAGCTGAGGAGCTCTTCGAACGAGTGCGCAAAGTGGATACCGAAACCTCGCGTGCCACGGTCTATCGCACCCTCGGATTACTGGTGGAGGCGGATCTTTTGCGGCAGATCGATCTCGGAGAGAATCAGGTGACTTACGATCCCAATTTTTTGAACAAACCCTCCCATAATCATCTCGTATGCATCGATTGTGGGAAAGTGGTTGAATTTGAGGATCCCAATGTCGATATCCAGACTGGTTGCGTGAGCCGACGGCTGGGTTTCAAAACCGTCCGCCAATCGATCAAAATCGAGGCAAATTGTGAGCAACTGAGATTGAAGGGGCGTTGCCCAAATCTTATTGCCACTCGCCTGACGGGAAAACGCCTTCGTAAAAAACGCTGATGGACAGGCTAAAGCCGCGTTTCAAAGCATCTCCCTTGGCTGCGAAAACGCAATTTCGCAAAGCGCTGGGGGATTGGTTCGCAAGGGTTGGGAAAGATTATCCGTGGCGCCGGACTCGGGAGGCTTACCCGATTCTCGTTTCGGAAATGATGTTGCAGCAGACGCAGATCGCAACGGTTTTAGGAAAAGGTTATTACATGAGGTTTCTCGAAAAATTTCCTGATTTGGAGAGTCTCGCAAAAGCGGATGACCAAAGTTTGCTGAAAGCCTGGGAAGGTTTGGGCTACTACCGCAGGGCGCGCATGCTCAGAGAGACAGCGAGGGCAATCCTGACAAATCACGATGGCGTTTTCCCGGATGATGAGGCGGCTTTGCTGGATCTCCCCGGCGTGGGTCATTACACGGCGGCAGCTCTGTTGGCATTTGCTTTCGGGAAACCATCCGGCTTAGTCGATGGAAATGTTTCTCGAGTTTTCTCACGCATCATGGCGGATTTTTCACCCATTGACGAACATGCGGCGATCCGTAGACATCGTCAATGGGCGCTTGAGTTATGTGATCCCACGAGTCCCAGAATTCACCATCAGGCGATCATGGAGTTGGGGCAGACGATATGTCGCCCGGGTCGCCCTGCTTGTGAGATTTGCCCCCTAGCATCGTTCTGCGAATGCGCGGAGCCAGAGAAACTACCGATCAAAAAACCCCCGGTGGCGATCACATATCTCCATGAATACGCGATATTCTGCCGCGATTCAGCGGGGAGGATTTTGCTGCATCATGAATCGGGAACACGTCGCAACGGACTTTGGAAATTACCCCTGCGCTCTGCTTCAGACTTTGCAAAAATCGAGCCGGCCTATCAATCTGAATACACGATCACCCGTTATCGCGTGTTCTTGAACGTCTATCTTATCGAGGACGCAGATTCTGTCCGTATGCTCGATGGAGATGCGTGGATTCATCCTGATCGATTGCATGAGCTGCCCCTGGCAGCTCCCTTTAGGAGATCGCTCGATCGCCTTGTCGGCATGGATTGAAAATCATGAGTGGCATCACCGCCCGATTCCACTATGTTTGCAAACCATGTCCAAACCCATCGCCAGAGAGATTTGCGGAAAACGGCGGGAGCGTTCGGTTTCCGATTCGCCCATGCGGCGCTTGGTCAAGGCCGTCTTGCCCTGTGTTTCGGGAAAGATTTCCGGCAAGGGTATCAGCCTTGTTGCCGTGTTGTCATGCGTGACATGGATTCCATGCTGCGCCCCAATACAAAGCGCAGCGCCGCTGAATCACACGGCATGGCGAGAGCACACTCGCCAGATCGTCGAGGATAGGTTGACAGCGGTGGCGGTCACAAAGCGAAGTAACCTAGAAAATTTTCCAAATGTGAATCCCTCAGTCATCAGAGACCATAGAAATTTGGATGGCGGTTCTGCCGCTCCGATCTCCCAAGACGGCTATTTCATCACAGCAAACCACGTTTTGGCGAGAGCTGGCGGGAACCATGTTTTCATCATCTATGCAAATGGCAGCAAAACGATCACGAGCCGAGCGAGGATCGTATGGCGTTCGGATAAGGACGATGTGGCGATCTTACACATACCTGCAAAAACGCCCTATTCCTATCAATGGTCCGAGTTCGATTTTCCCATGATACTGGGTCATTCCGTCATGCAGGGCGGAGTTGTAACAGGAGCCACCCTAGGCCAAGGCAAAGTCATCAGTAAGATCAAATCTGATGGACTGATGGCGAAGAGTGGCACTTTCCACATGGATATAAAGCTACAGCCGGGAGACAGCGGAGGGCCTATAGTCGATGTCGACGGTCATTTGGTCGGCATCAATGCCAAAATTGAATTTCTTACCTCTCTCCAGACGGAAATATTTATCGAATCGGAAGCGATTCGCCCCAGCATAAGCGGAATTCAAGCCATTATCGACAGAGACAGGGAGTCGCTTTAACGAAATTCGAACGCAGATGGGACGATCCCTTAAGCCCCATCTGGGTAAAAGCCCATGTGACTGGGGGATGGGCTTATGCTTTGCTACTGTCCCATGTTTTTGTTTCGGTCTTCAATTTTTTTCATTTTCCCCATGTTGTTCGGGTTGTGCTCATGCTCCGTCGGGTTTGCCCCTGCCTCCAGTCATCGCCTTTCCGGGATGGATGAGGGTATTTTTCCGGTTCAACAAGAATCATCCACGCAGGGCTACCGCATGATTTGCTCCTTGTCGGGAAAATATCCCGAACTCGATTTATTCCTAAAAACCAGAGGACTGCCCGGTTTCGTGGCCCAGACCGCCCACCACAGCAGCCAGTATCTCATCATGTATTATCTGAAAGAGCGAAAAGCCTACGTTTGCAAAGGTGAAACAGCATTTCCGCAGCATGCCAATTTGATCGGACCCTTTCCAATCAAGGACGGAGAGTTTGAAATTTTGAAAACGATCGAACAACGCCATCGTTGAGCAGGGAGCGTCCATGCGCCAATCACTTAAGTATCATACGGATAAAAACTTATGTGACGGATTTGTCACCCTGTGCTTTTATAATGTGCGATGGGTGATTGGTTGGGAAATTTCGGTATCTTGTGTTTGCTGGGCGCGAGTGCGGCGTGTTCTGTGCAAGGGCCTCATCAGCTTTCTGGCCAGATGCCAGATAAGACCACGAGACAAATGGCCAAAGAAAGATTGTGTGCGGTGGTTGTCACTGAAAGCAAGGACATCAGCGCGTGGTCGCATGGAGAGTTTGCCATCGCTAGTGCACCCAAAGATGCCGACGGAGGGTCGGCCGCTCCGATCAGCGAGGATGGATATTTTCTAACAGCAGATCACGTTCTCGCAGATGCAGGTGATAAAAGTGTTTATGTCATCTATGCCAACGGCGGTAGGGTTGTCACACATCAGGCAAGGATCGTATGGCGTTCTTCCGCGGATGATCTTGCGATCCTGCATGTTCCGATCAAAACCCCCTATTATTATCAATGGTCGGATTCGCACCGTAAAATTTTCAAGGGACATCCCGTAATCCATGGCGGAATGTCAACCGGATCCAGATCAACTTCCGGCGTATTGCAGACCACCCTGGCACCAGAGGGGTTCTTAACGGGTAATCGTGCATTCAAAATGGATATACCGCTTGAGCCTGGAGATAGCGGAGGGCCGGTGATTGATGCTTATGGAAACCTGATCGGAATCAATTCTGCGGTTGAATTTCTCATTCCCATGGAGACGGCCATATTCATCGATTCAGAAGGAGTTCGCCCAAATACCCACCGAATTGAGGAACTCATTCGAAAAGACAGGAGTTCACGGAAAAGCCATTGATTGCAAACTTCATGTCGCGCCTCTATTTTTCAATCATCGCTTGCGGCTGCCTCATGGTTGCTGCCACAAGCTCATGCGAGTCTCTGGAAAATTCGAGCTATCTTCATCAGACGGACGCCACCGCTCATGACCACATCATGCTGGTGGAAGAGAGCCCGCCTACCTTCGGCTACGAAAGACTTCGCGCGCTGTCCCGATATTATCCGGACCTTGGAGAATTTATCAAAAAAGTGGGGAAACCCGGATATTACGCGGAAACCTCAAATAGCGGAAGCCGTTACTTGATCCTTTATTACCCGGAAAGCCGTGAAGCCTTTGCATGCCGCAGTGCTTTGGCATCATCCCATGCGGTTGAGTTTTCCGGCCCCTACCCTATCACAAAAAACGAATTGGCCATTCTCCACAGGCTCCAAATCGGTGCCGAGGAGGATCTCAACCCGGAATGAATTCTAGGGGCGGGGGTTCCCTACAATTAGCTTGCAACGTCCTGCGGAAGTCATATCTTGAGACAACGTCAGTTGATTCACTTCTGATATACAAATCAGGCATTTGCCGAACATAAAAACATAAGCCCAATACATAATATGAAAACTAAATCAACCCTCCGACAAGGCTTCACCCTGGTGGAACTCTTGGTCGTTATTGTTATCATCGCCTCCTTGGCCGCGCTTTCAGCTCCCATGATCATGGGACAGGTGAAGCAAGCAGCTAAAGCGGAAGCGATTTCAAACTCCAAACAAATCGGCCTCGCGATGTTCCAGTTCGAGAACGATTACGGTTCCTACCCGGATGCCAGCACCCTCGAAACGCTTACAGCAGACTTGCCGGATGCGGAGGTCACTGGTGAAGCTGGTGAGGATTCCAATGGATACTTCAAGCAACTGATGCATGCCGGGATCGCTCAGTCCGAGGATATGTTTTTTGCTAAAGCCGCCGGCAGCAAAAAACCCGATGGCGACATGACAGGGACAAAAGCTCTTGACGAGAAGGAATGCGGCTTTGGCTACATCCTGAATGGCTCTGACGCCATGAACACATCCGGAAACCCTTCCCGAGTGATTGCTGTCACTCCTCTGGCGGAAGATGGTGAAAACTTCGATGCAGGTCCATTTGCTGGCTTTGCCGTTCTCCTTAAGATCGACCAAAGCGCCAGCGCTCTCAAGATTTCTGCCGATCCAGCAACTGGCTTCGGGCCTGTCAAGATTGGTGGTGAAGAACTGAAAAACGCCAAATTCTGGGGCACCGTCACACCAACGATCAAAGCACCTAAAATGTAATCTTTTGAGATTCATTCTAACCGGGCGACTTTCGGGTCGTCCGGTTTTTTTATTTGTGGAATGAGTGTTCCTCGTCGAGATAGAAGGAGTTCAACCATGTCTTCAGAAAAAATTTCCCAAGCCTTTTTGCCTTACCCGGTTTCAACCCTGAGTCCGAGGATCGTACCCACAGACCTTAGTTCCTTTAAATCTCGCGGTATTTCCGAGGTGGAGCGGGAATTGCAGCAGAAATTGACGGAGATCCGTGAGACCTATCTGGCTGCGATTGACCATTTCAATTGGAACAAGCTGATCTATGAGGCGGATATCAATTTCGAGCCGATCATTGGCCAAACCTATCATCTTTATGAGGTCCGTAGCCGCAAGCTGCTTTCGATGATCGCGCCAGACCAGTGGCACCACAAACACCTCGCCACTGTAAGGCTCAATATTGACAGGCAATGGAAATTGGAGGTGATTTCTGAAGACCTGGATCAGCAAGCTTTGTTCGGCGTTTAGGAGCTTGCGAAACTTTCGGATAAGTCAGGCATTTCTTACAAGGAGGGAGGAGGTTTTGGAGGAGAGGAGCAAATTGAATAGAGATATGATTTCTTTGCTATCAGAAGAATAAGCTACTCAGTTGATTCTCCTCCTCTCCCCATTCTCCTCCCTCCTTGTTAAAAATGCCCGAAACATCTTCCAAGATAGTGAGCGACACAAAAAAACGCCTCAGGAAAACCCGAGGCGTTTTTCAAAAATAACCGAGTATGAAACTTAGTTTGCAGCGATCACGTTGACGCGGCCGCCTTCGCGGTCGAATTTCACCTGACCATCGGTCAGAGCGAAGAGCGTGTGATCCTTGCCGCAGCCAACACCCACACCTGGATGCACCTTAGTGCCGCGCTGGCGAATGATGATGTTCCCAGCGATGACAGCTTGTCCGCCGAATTTTTTCACGCCGAGGCGCTTGCTGCGTGAGTCGCGTCCGTTTTTGACGGAGCCTTGTCCTTTTTTATGGGCCATGAGAGTAGATAGGTTGAAATGGATGAATTAGCCAATGGAAGTAATTTCCAACTTGGTCATGTGACGGCGGAAACCTTTGGTCTTATGGAAGCCTTTGCGGCGTTTGAACTTGAAAGCGACACCTTTGGGGCCACGGAACTGATCAATCACTTTCGCCGTGACGCTGCCGCCTGCAATGAATGGGGTGCCGATTGTGACGCTGTCACCTTCGCCGCGAAGCAGAACTTCGCTGAATGTGATTTCTGAATCGACAGCCGCTTCGAGTTTCTCGACATCGAGTTTGTCACCTTGTTTGACGCGGTATTGTTTACCGCCTGTTTTGATTACTGCGTAGGCCATGGCCGTTTAGGGAAAAGTTGTTGTCCGCTATTGGAGCGGGCGCGGAATGCACCATGAATCGACCTCTCTTGCAAGGATTTTTTGAGTCTTTTTAAAAAACTTTCCAAATCTGATCGATTTGATTCCAGATGAGCGGGGGTTTGTGCTTCTTCAGAAGAAATCCATATAAGTAATTTGGAATAGTTCTTGATCAAAATAGGAATGATTCTAATTTGCCGCTGCAATGATGACCAACGGCTTACAAAATCGACAAACGGCCATTCCGGAGGAGATCAACGGCCTCCGTATGACTCGGCAGCGTCAGGAAGTTTATCGTTTTCTGATGGGGGAGCGGACGCACCCAACCGCAAACGAGGTTTTCATGAAAATCAAGGAAGCGCTTCCGAGTGTCTCTTTGGCGACAGTTTACAACTGCCTTGAGGCACTGGTTCAGCATAAAATCATCCGCCAAGTGAACTTTGACCGTGAGCCTTCACGTTATTGCCCAAATCTTGATGAGCACGGCCATTTTCATGATGAGACCACCGGGACGATTCACGATGTCAAATTCAAGCCCGGCATCAATCTGACCGACATTCTCGATCTTCCACCCAACACCGTGATCAAAGACATCGAAATCACCCTCCGCGGCCAACTTGCCTAAATCTTAAATTTTAAACTTTAAACCTCAAAAATCCCGTAAGCCCAGCACTGCGACCTCCGCGCCTCTGCGGTGAAAAATTTTCTACCATTTTCCCAACACATGAGCCTCAAAATCAATAACCTCCAAGCCACCCTCGAAAACGGCACTGAAATTCTCAAAGGCGTTAACCTTGAGATTCCAGCCGGTGAAATTCATGCCATCATGGGCCCTAACGGTTCTGGCAAATCCACCCTTTCGAAAGTCATTTCCGGTCACGAATCCTATATCGTAACTGCCGGCAACATCCTTCTCGATGGAGTGGATCTTTCAGAAATGTCGATCGATGAGCGTTCACGTGCGGGTATTTTCCTCGCATTCCAATACCCAAACGAAGTTCCGGGTGTTTCGAATGCGAACTTCATCCGCGCGGCTCTTCAGGCCCGTTTGCCAAAAGGCGAGGAAATCGATGCGGTTGGCTATTATAAATCCCTCTATGAAAAAATGGACCTCCTGGAGATGGATCGCAAGTTCACCGGACGTGCGGTAAATGAGGGCTTCTCGGGCGGTGAAAAAAAACGCAACGAGATCCTTCAAATGATGATGCTCGAGCCAAAATACTGCATCCTTGATGAAACCGATTCAGGACTCGATATCGACGCATTGAAAATCGTCGCTAAAGGCGTCAATGCGATGCGTTCACCGGACCGAGGGATGTTGCTCATCACCCACTATCAGCGGCTGTTGGATTATATCAAACCCGATCATGTGCATGTGATGTCGGAAGGCCGGATCGTGAAATCCGGTGGTCCTGAGCTTGCATTGGAACTTGAGGAAAACGGTTACGATTTCCTCAAGGAGCCAGCCCTCGTGTAAACACTCCGGCTTCACCGAACCTTCTTCCAACATTATTCCATGTCATATCAAGAAACAGCCACTGCCATCCTCGATGAGGAAACGCATGATGCGATCAATGTCGACCGCACCAAGGGCGATTTTACCTTTCCGGAACGCAATAAGTTCGATGCGGGTTGGGGGCTTTCCTCCAAGACGGTCGATTACATTTGCGATGTGAAACAAGATCCCGATTGGGTTCGCGAATTCCGCCACAAAGCTCTTGCGGTATTCGAAAGCAAACCGATGCCGACCCACTGGGCGACTGAGGATTTGAACAACATTCATTTCGATAAAATCCGTTATTATCTCTCGGATGGCGAGAAGCCGAAACGGACTTGGGATGAAGTTCCTGCGGAAATTCTGGAGACATTCGAGCGCTTGGGAATTCCCGAGCAAGAGCGTGCATTCCTCGCCGGCGTTGAAGCCCAATACGATTCCGAGGCCGCCTACTCGAACATGAAAGAGGAGCTGACCAAGCAAGGGGTCATCTTTGTCACATCCGCGGAAGGCCTCAAAGAGCATGAGGAGATTTTCCGCCCATGGTTTGGAAAAGTCATCCCGACGGGCGATAACAAATTCTCAGCTTTGAATAGCGCGGTTTTTTCCGGTGGTTCGTTCATTTACATTCCGAAAGGCGTGAAACTCAAGCAACCCCTGCAGGCATATTTCCGCATCAACTCGGAATCGTTCGGCCAATTTGAACGCACGCTCATCATTGCGGATGAAGGATCCGAAGTGATGTATATGGAAGGTTGCACCGCACCCAAGTTCGAGACCGCGACCCTGCATTCCGCCGTGGTCGAATTAGTTGCATTGAAAGGTGCGAAAATCCAATACATCACCGTTCAGAACTGGTCATCCAATGTTTTCAACCTCGTCACCAAGCGCGGCCTGGCGATGGAAGACGCGGAGGTTCGCTGGATCGATTGCAATATCGGTTCACGTCTCACGATGAAATATCCGGGTGTGGTCATGAAAGGCGAGCGCGCCCGTGGCGAGGTCATTTCCATCGCTCTTGCCAATACCGGCCAGCATCAGGACACCGGCGCGAAGATGATTCACGCCGCGAACAACACCACATCGAACGTGGTTTCAAAATCGATTTCGGTCGGTCAAGGACGCTCGACCTATCGCGGCCAAGTCCACATTCCGAAGCATCTTAAAGGATGCAAAAACAACACGGAGTGCGATGCGTTGTTGATCAACAGCAATTCCCGCACGGACACCTATCCGGCGATCACCGTGAAGGGCAACCGCCACGCGACCCAGCATGAAGCTTCGGTTTCACAAGTCTCTGAGGAGATGTTGTTTTACATGCAGCAGCGCGGGCTTGATCAGGGCCAGGCGATGTCGCTTGCCGTTAACGGGTTCATCAACGACCTCGTCCGTGAGTTTCCGATGGAATATTCGGTCGAGTTGAAACGACTCATCGACCTCGAGATGGAAGGTTCCGTCGGTTAATCATAAAATATTTTCACGTCCATGACTTCCGTTCTTCCCGCCTGGCTCCAAGCTCGCCAGCAAGCCGCTCAAAAACGCTACGAATCCATCCCCACGCCGAAACGCGGCGATGAGGCCTGGCGTTTTGCGAACATCAAACAACTCAATTTCGAAAATCTGTCCGGCACCGCTTTAGCTGCCGATCCCGCGAATCTGATCTCGCGTTCGGTCGGGCTTGAAAGCCCCGCGGCAAAATTCGTTTTTTTGAACGACGAGCTAGTTTTCTCCGAAAGCTCGCTTCCGGATTCCGTCATCTGTCTGCCCTTGGCCGAGGCGTTTGAAAAACATTCCGGCCTGGTTGAAAAACATTTCATGAAACAAGAGACCCGTCTCGGTTCCGTGAAATACGCCGCTCTTCACGAGGCGTCTGTTAAAAACGGTTTGTTTGTGCACGTGCCTGAAAATCAAATCGTTGAAGGCGCAATCGAAGTCCACCACTGGATTTCCGGTGGCGTGACCGTTTTTCCTCACACGCTGGTGGTGACCGGAAAGTCTTCGCAAGTCCGTGTGGTGGATGTTTTTCACTCCGTGGATGGCGAAACCGCAGGTCTTGCGATTGCGTTCAATGACCTTTGCGCCGGCCAAAACTCCAGTCTGGATTACGTGGCGATCCAGGATCTCAACGAGGTCAGCCGAATGATTTCGATCAACGAAACTTCCACGGCCCGCGATGCACGCGCCAAGGGTTTTGTCCTGAATACCGGGGCCGCGTGGGCACGTAACGAGTCTTTGTCGCGCCTCGAAGGCCCGGGAGCTCATTCCGACATGCTCAGTGTGTCGATTCCGGACCGTGAGCAAGAATACGATCAACGCACATTCCAGCATCATGTTTCAGAAGGCGCTTACTCGGATCTGCTTTATAAAAACACCCTCTACGGACATTCCAAAACGGTATTCTCCGGTTTGATTTTCGTGGATGAGAAGGCGCATCATACGGATGCCTACCAAACCTGCCGCAATCTCTTAATGACCGATGACTGTGAGGCGAACTCCATGCCCGGTCTTGAAATCAACGCTGACCAAGTCAAGTGCTCGCACGGTTCCACATCCGCCCAGATTTCCGATGAAGAGATTTTCTATCTCCAGGCACGTGGCATCGATCCGTCGCGCGCGCGGCAACTCATCGCCCGTGGATTCTCCGTGGAAGTCGTCGCGCGCTTGAATGACGAATCCATCGAAGCGCTTGTTTTGAGTTACATCGACAAGAAGTTCAACGGGATCTCCAAAAATTAATCTCGAAAACTTGCGAAAAAAATAAAGCAACCCATATTGCCTTATGCTCCATCGAATTTTGATCCCGACTATCCTTTTAACCGCTTCCGCCTTCGCCACGGACATTTCCAACATTCCGTTCAAAACGGCAGAGGGAAAAGAAACCCGCTTGTCGGCGTATTCGGGAAAAGTGATCCTGTTGGTCAATGTCGCTTCCAAATGCGGCTTCACCAAGCAATACACAGGGCTTCAGAAACTCTATGAAGACCATAGAGAAAAGGGCTTGGTCATCATCGGATTTCCTTGCAACAACTTTGGTGGACAAGAGCCGGGAACCATCGCGGAGATTCAGGATTTTTGCTCCACAAAGTTCAACGTCACCTTTCCGATCATGGATAAAATCGACGTGAAGGGCGAAAACCAGCATCCGCTTTATACTGCTCTAACAGGCAAAGACGGCGCGTTTCCCGGAGACATCAAATGGAATTTCGGCAAAATCTTGATCGGCAAAGACGGCAAGCCTCTGGCTCGTTTTGATTCCTCCACCAAACCTGAAAGCAAAGAATTGGCAGATGCCATCATCGCCGCTTTGGGAAGGTGAGCACCCATGCGGGATAAATGGCAGGGTGATGCCTTTTCAGTGCAAGGCTTGCAGAATTTTCTAAACAAATTCTACTTGCTGAAAGTAAGAAAACAAGTAACTCAGCGCCCGTAAAATATGTCAGGCAATCTTTCAAATCGACGCACCAGTTCCTCATCTCTTGTCAGTAAAAAATGGATCGCGTTTTTTCATGGTCTGGGCTTGGCGTGTGGGTTGATTCTTTCGAGTTGGTTGATTGTAAATTACTTTCGTGACTCAGAGCGTGTTTCGAATCATTCACCGGATGTTTCCGTGACGGATCGCCCTGACGCGCTTCATGTGCGTGGACCTTGGGGAAATCTCATGGTGGAAACCATTTATACGGAAAAACCCGCTCATTTCATCGATGTCGCTCCGCTGCAGCGATCTGAGGAAAAATGGTTTTTCCCCAATATGAATCAGGCGGGCGTCCGCCAATGGATGTCGGAGAATGGTTTTTCAAAGGAAGCTACGGAAGAACTGATGACTGCGGCCCCCGCAGAGGACGCTCAGGGTGTTTATTTGAATCCGAGCCAGGCATGGATCGCGCGATTGGAACCCTTGCTCCGAAAAAAGATTCACGGGCTGTTAGCCAAAAATCCCTTCAATCACTTTTCGGAGAATCCATACTTATTCTCAGTCGATGTGCTCCAGCAAATCAGGAGTCATCCCGTCATGGAGGGGAAAAACAGGGAGCTGTTTGAAAAACTACTTTACCCGAAAGGTACGGCAATGTGTTTGAGTGATATCGGTTGCCTGATGTTTAATGTGAAAGATCCCAACCAGTCATCCGAATTGCTGAAGCTGCTTACCCGCACCAAAACGGTATTGCTCAAACTCGAAATCGACCGGAAATCGGATATTCCCGCGTTGGTGAATTACTGGTCCGGACCATTCAATTTGAAAGACTTTCAGCCATTGTTGGAATCGCTTAAACGGCAGGACCGAACTTCCCGATTGGATATCATTCATCTGTTGCCACCCGTAGCTCGACAGCTTGCGTATACGTATCCGCTAGAGGACGGGGTAGGGGAAAAAAGAGACTGCCACTGGACGACGATCAATTTCTTTGAGGAATCAAAAAACGATCGCTATTTGGATAGCAACGAAATCGCCAAAGAATTACAGGAAAACTATACGAGTGCCGATAAGCCTGAAAAATTCGGTGACATTGTAATGTTCACTCCCAATGGCAACGAAGTCATTCATTCCTGCGTTTATATTGCTGCAGATATGGTGTTTACGAAAAACGGAAGGGGCGCTCACCAACCTTGGACCATTACCCCGTTGAAAGATGTCGTAAGTGTCTATGGAAACATGAGGATTCTGGTAAAACGCAGAAAATCGTGAGGATCTTCGAGTGAACGGCTTTGCCGAAAACAACCAAGCCGTCGAATCCCTTGTCCACTTGTTTGTCTTCCGCTTGCAGCAGGCTCTGTAGCAGGTTACATTGTCCACGATGCAGTTTGCCGAGTTAGCAGCTCGGTCGATAAACGAACTGTAAATTCCGAAGCCCTCATTCACTTTTTACCCTTATGAGAAATCAGGCTCTAAAATTCTCCGTGATGGCCATCATCGGCATAGTGATGAGTTCCTGCGTTCCTCTTGCAATTGGTGCGGCAGGAGCTGCGGCAGGCTACATCGCGAGGGATGAAGGAGTGGGCGTGGTTGAGCCGGCAGGATCCGATAGCCATGAGGACCCATACGGGCCAGCGGCGTATTGAGACTTTTTTTAAAGCGCCTTGATGGCATGCATGATCCGCTCGGTCAATGTTTCGTAGCCGGCTTTGTTGGAGCAGGCTTTGAATTCCTCGGGCGAAAGAATGATGGGTTTGCCGATTTTCACGGTGATTCTCGCCAAGCTCATTTTGCCTGAACCACGAGGCAGCGCCTTATCTGCTCCGAAAATGCGTACCGGTTGAATCGGAACACCGGCTTTTGCGGCGATCATGCCGATGCCCGGCGCAGCGGGTCCGATTTCTCCGTCCAAGGTTCGCGCACCCTCAGGGAAAACCAAAACCCGCCAGCCCTCTTTGAGTTTGCGGATCACGGTTTTCATCGAGCTCATGTCCGGTTTTTCCTGATCGATCGGGATGGCATTCCACTGCGGATACAGCCATTTGCCGATACCTGTGAACAGGGTTTTGCGTGCGAAAAAAACCATCTCGGTCTGATAGAGATTCCCGATCAACGGAGGATCGAGATAGCTCTGATGGTTGGAGGCAATCAAAACCGGACCTGAAAGAATCAGGTTTTCACGTCCGATGATGCGCAGGCCGAAAAGGCTGCGATAGGCTGCGCCAAAAAACAGCCAGCCCAGCCAATAAATCCAGCGCATCATTTTTCCGGGCTCTTCACTTTCAACGCCTACTGCTGGCCGAGGCATGGGAAAGCCTTGTTTGCGGAGAATATCAATCGCGGCTTCGATGGCTCCCTCGATCGAAAGTTGCGAGGTGTCCAGCACCGTTGCCCCATCAGCTATTTTCAGCGGTGCGGTCGCGCGTGAGCTGTCCGCCGCATCGCGCTTCGCAACCGAATCTTCTTCACCATCACCGCTACGGCGGCGGTTGCGGACTTCCGGGTCTGCATCGATATAAATTTTAAATGGAGTCTCGGGAAAAACAACCGATCCAATATCGCGCCCTTCCATGACAACGTGAGTGCGTTTGAGATAATCCCGCTGCATGCGGACCAGCTTCTCGCGAACTTCAGGAATGGCGGAAACCACCGATACATTGCCGTTGATCTCTGGGTTGCGAAGATGCGATGCGGGATTGATGCCATCGATTAAAATCGTGGAGAGCAAACCGTCATCGCCGCAGGTGATGACGGTTTTATCCATCAGCGCGACCACCGCGGCGGTGTTTTTTGGATCGATGCCCTCCGAGAGGATCTTCCAAGTGACGGCACGATACATCGCGCCGGAATTCACCATCACAATACCCAGGCGGCTTGCTATGGCACGAGCCATCGTGCTTTTCCCCGACGCCGCGGGACCGTCAATGGCGATGGCGTAAAAGCTCATTTTGAAACAATCGGAAGGTTGAAATCTTCGGGCTTGGTTTTCTCAAGTTGAATGGCATTCAGGTGATGAGAGAATCCCGGATAGGAGGTGTTGATGCAATCCGTGCCGCGTACAACGGTCTCACCTTTGGCAAAAAGCCCCGCCATGCAAAAAGCCATCGCGATGCGGTGATCCCCGTGTGACTCAATTTCCGCACCATGTAGCGGGCTGCCGCCGCGGATCAACATGCCGTCTTCAAATTCTTCCACATCCACTCCCATTTTCCGCAAGTTTTCCACGGTGGTGGTGATACGGTCGGTCTCCTTCACGCGCAATTCACGTGCGCCGCGAATGTGCGTTTCACCCGTCGCAAGCGCGGCTGCCACGGCGATCACCGGAATTTCATCGATCAGGTTTGGAATTTCCTCAGCTAACAAAGTCGTTCCTTTCAGCGCGGCACCTTGGATTTCGATGTGACCTATTGGCTCTCCCTGAGAAGTATGTGATATTTCTGTTAGGTGAGCGCCCATCCGTGATAGCACTTTGAGAATTGCGGTGCGCGTCGGGTTCAACCCCACGTCTTGCAATACTAGGCGGGAACCCGGCATGGCCGCCGCTGCCACCAACCAGAAGGCCGCGGATGAAATGTCACCCGGGACTTTGATATCGCATGCTTGCGGAATCTGGCCGCCCACCACGGAAATTTTGTTTCCGACGGTTTCACAGCGAAGCTTGAAAGCTGCCATCATGCGCTCGGTGTGATCGCGCGTGACGGAGGGTTGGGTGACGGACGTGGTGCCGTTTGCGAAAAGTCCCGCCAGCAAGACCGCGCTCTTGACCTGCGCGGATGCCATGGGCATTTCGTAATCGATAGGATGAAGCTTGGCTTCATGGATTCGCAGAGGGGCGCAGCCGGGCTTTTGACCGAGGGTTTCAAGATTCGCGCCCATCTCCGCGAGAGGTAGGGTGATTCTTCCCATCGGCCTTGAAGATAAGGAGGCATCGCCAAAAAGTTCGGAGGTGAAGGTTTGGCCGGCGAGCAATCCAGCCAGCAAACGCATCCCAGTGCCGGAGTTGCCGCAATCGATCGGAGCTTCCGGCGCAGATAGCCGCATCGATTGACCGTGGATGCGGAGTTTGATCGGGCCATAGCCCTCGAGCCCTTCCAACACCTCGTAGCGCGCGCCAAGTGATCCCATTGCTTTGAGAGTGTTGAGGCAGTCTTCGCTGGGCAGGAAATTGGAAATTTCACAAACCCCATTCGACAGGCCGCCGAAAATTGCCGCGCGGTGCGAAATACTTTTGTCACCCGGAACGCTGAATTCGGCACGTAGCGAAGTAATGGATTTGACGCGTAAAGTGGACATATCTGATGGTTAAAATTCTATTTCAGGCCGTCACGGAGTTGCTTCGCTCGCGCCAGCCATTGGCGAGTAGCTTCTAGGTCGCCCTGCTCCAATGAGGCAAGAATTTCATGCAGTTGGGAGATGTTATCTTGAATCCCGGTGATGACAGCCTCGCGGTTTTCCATGAGGATCTCCGCCCACATGTCCGGATTTCCTGAGGCGACACGTGTCGTGTCCTTGAGTCCGCCGCCCGAAAGTCCGCCGTGTTCCGCACAAGTTTTCAGCGCGCTCAACGCCGTGGCTGCCGCGCTGATGTGCGGCAAGTGACTGATCCTCGCCACGATGCGATCATGCTCCGCAGCGGAAAACCAACAAGTCCTGCAACCCAGATTCTGCCAGAAGATTTCTAACTGCTTGGTTAACGAATCAGGTGCGTTGGAATCATGGGTGAGCAAGCAAGCCGCATTCCGGAAAAGATCAGCCCTTGCCGCCATCAAGCCGTTTTTCTCCGAGCCGGCCATCGGATGACTGCCGATAAAAGCGTTGCCGCTTGTTTTTAAAATCTCGGCAAGTTGCCGATGCGGAGTTTGTTTGACGGAGCCGACATCAGTCACCAGGCACGTCTTCGGAAGTCCTGCCTCTACCGCGGCAGAGAGCAGATTTGGCATGGCACCGACCGGCACGGCGAGAATCAACAAATCACAATCCGCCACGGCAACTGCGAGATCCGCTGTCGCACCATGGAATCCTGCAAGCTTGGCATCTTCCACCAGCTCCGCCCTGCGAAACCAAAGCTGGATCTCTCTGGAATCCTGCAAAGCAAGAGCGATCGACCCGCCAAGCAGGCCGCCTCCCAAGATGCTGATTTTTTGAAATGTCTGGCTCATAAAAAAAGACCGGATCCAAGGGCATGGACCCGGTCGTAAATTTTTCTAACACATGCCGCTTAAATCTGGGAATTATGGCACACGAAAATATTTTTTCTCGGTGAGAGGGTAGGTCGTGTCTTGTACCAATGTGCCGCTGGGAATGCCGCGGACATCGAGCAGTTTGTTGTTGTAAGGACTGAAAACGTAACCTTCTTTGCCGGGAACCGGAGTGCCGAACGGATAGTCACTGTTAGGTTTGTTGATCGCCGGGGGTTCGACAACGGTGTTTTCCGTCTGGTTTTTTGGAGGGGTTGGAGGGGTTGGAGGATTGGTAAGCTGCGCTTGTTTTTCCAAATCACGCTGCTTCATGAGTTCACGCTGCTCCTCGATCTTCTGCTGTTCCTCGCCTGTAAGGGTGTTGGCGGGCTGATTCGGTTTTTTCTTGGGTGCTTCCCGGGGAATAGGGAGGCAGGAAACGAAGAAAAAACCGCTGATCAGCGGGATGGCAAACAAAAGACGGGATTTCATGGTGGAAGGGAAAGTTGGAATGGAAACGAAACGCCAACTCAAAGCGTTACCGCGACCACTATGAATGTGTTCGGGCTTCCGTCAAGCAGGCTCCCTCCAAACTCATGGGAAAATCACCTATACCGTCCCTTTGTCATCCTCTTTTTTATGATGAGAATTAGTTCCTTTCCCTCAGGCGGCTCAACCCTTAAACCATGAACCCCATGAGACGAATCGGTCATTTTCACACCCGTTTCCAAACCATCACGCTTTGGAAATCCGATCTCGCGACCGAATTCCGCGTCACGGGAGCGATTCACGCGTGGTTTCACCGAAAACGTTTTCTGACCGGTCTCGCATGGGATCTCCTTGCCGCGGCGGCGCTTCTTCGGCCGGATGGTAAACCGAAATCCATCCTCATGCTCGGCGTTGCCGGAGGAACGGCGTTGCGAATCCTGCGCCATCTTTTGCCGGACGTCTCGCTTACAGGAATCGATCTCGACTCCGAACTGATCGAACTAGCCCGCCGTGAAATGGCTTTGGGCGAGACGAGGTCGGAAATCATCATTGCGGACGCCTACGCCTGGATGGCTGAAAACAAGCAGAAATTCGATGTGATCATCGATGACCTATATCTCGCGGGTGATGATGATGTGTTTCGTGCCGAAAGCTGTGATCAAGCATGGCTGGGTCTCATCCAGCGCGCTCTGGCGCCCGGCGGATTGCTGGCGTTGAATTTGGTGACGGGTCCCGGACACCGCGCCAAACAAATCGCCACGCGTGCCGCTCTCGCCGAACATTTTCCTAAAATCCGTTCCTTGCGCACCGAGGGCAGCATGAACGAAGTTCTTGTCGCCGGCCAGGATGTCGCCAGCGGATCACAGATAGCGAAGTATGAAAGCGCGTTCGCGGATCCGCGAGATCGCAAGTTTTGGAGCAAAATCACATTGCGAAAAATCAGGTGATTTCTTCCCTTGGAGTTTGGAGTTTAAAAATTAAAGTTTCCGCAGCGTGTCTGATCTTTTCAACAGTCCACAGGCGAAAGCCGATAAACCGGAAGTCCGCGAACCCCTCGCGGCACGGATGCGTCCGCGCACCTTGGATGAGGTTCTCGGCCAGGACCACATACTTGCGGAGGGAAAACTTCTGCGCCGCGCGATCGAGTCGGACCGCTTCGCTTCACTGATTTTTTACGGACCGCCCGGAACAGGAAAAACCTCGCTCGCCAACGTGATTGCCAAGACTACCGGATCGCGCTTCGAGGCGCTCAACGGGGTGGAATCCAACGTCGCGGAAATCCGCGCGAAGATCGACCAAGCGAAAATCCACCGCGATCTTCGTGGCGAAACGACTATTTTGTTTATCGATGAAATTCATCGCTTCAACAAAGCCCAACAAGACGTCCTGCTTCCCCACCTCGAGCGCGGCACGGTTCGCTTCATCGGCGCGACGACTCACAATCCCTACTACTACGTCAACTCGCCATTGGTCTCCCGTTCCCAGATTTTTCAGCTTGAGCCCGTATCTACTGCAAACATCGTAAGTCTTCTAAAACGTGCTCTGATAGATGTGGAACGTGGTCTTGGCACGCAAAACATGACCGCCGATCCTGACGCGCTCGAGCATCTCGCGAAACTTTCCGATGGCGATGTTCGCAAAGCCCTGACAGCTCTCGAACTCGCCACTTGCGGCGATCCCCACATCACCCTCGCGGATGCCGAGGAATCCATCCAACGCAAAGCCGTGCATTACGGTGACGATGGTCACTATGATACGATCTCGGCTTTTATCAAATCCATCCGCGGCTCCGATCCTGACGCCGCTCTCTATTGGCTGGCGAAAATGCTCCACGCCGGGGAAGACCCGCGCTTTATTTCACGCCGACTCGTCATCGCGGCCTCAGAGGACATCGGACTCGCCGATTCCGGAGCGTTGCGCGTTGCGCTGGATGCACATCACGCGCTCGAATTTGTCGGCATGCCGGAAGGTCGCATTCCTCTGGCTCATGCCACGGTCTATCTCGCCACATCACCGAAATCGAACACCGCCTATGCCGCCCTCGGAGCTGCAATCCATGATGTCGAGTCCGGTCGCACCCTTGCCGTTCCTCCTCATCTTCGCACCCCAACCTCCAAAAAACTCACCAGCACCACAGGCGTTTCCGAAGAGGCGATGAAATATCTTTACTCGCACGACTACGAAGGTGCTTACATCCCGCAGGCTTACCTCCCTGAAGGGCGGACTTACTATCAACCCGGAACCCAAGGCATGGAAAGCCGCATTAAAGAACGCCTAGAACATTGGAGGAAAATTAGAGCGGACTCGTAGTTATGAAACCTTGACATCACAACGTATCAAGGCATGTTTAGGTTATGAAAGTCGTAAAAAAGTCGCTAAAAAATCAGCGTCGTACACTCACGTTAAATGAGGCCTCCATTCAGCTTGTGGAGCGCTTGCGCGGCGGAAAACCTAAGTCGGTTTTTATTGGAGAGTTGGTGGCGGCTGAGGCAGAACGCCGCAAAAAACAAAGTTTTTACGCATCTGCCATTGCAGCGTACACGCCTGAGGTATCGAGGGAAACACTGGCAATAAACGCTCAATTTCCAATTTCCGAGGCATGAGATTGCCACTTTATGGTTCGATAGAGAAAGGAACGGAGCCAAACCTCGTCGGACTTCAGCATCCTGCTCTCGCTTCCTTGCCTACGCAGTTAGTTTGCCCACTGCGTGCAGGTATTTCTCACACTCCCTTGCGCGAGAAAATCATCATCGCCGAGAAAGAATATATCGTTGCCTGTGATCTGATCCGTCCCATCAACCGGAGAGTCCTGCGCCCCATGGGTCACTTGGATTCTGATTCCTCTGCGCGCATCATCGCCACTTTTCAATTCATGCTAGCTCAAGACGAGTAATTCATGCGTATCGACATTCTAACTTTGTTTCCTGAAATCGCACTCGCTCCCTTGAGTGATTCGATCATTCAGCGTGCTCGTGATGCGGGTTTGGTGGACATCCATGGGCACAACCTCCGTGATTGGTCGCAGGACAAACACAAACGCGTTGATGACTCACCCTGCGGCGGCGGGCCCGGCATGGTCTTGCAGCCCGGGCCTTTGCATGCCGCGATCACCGCCTTGAAAAAGGAAAGCACCCGCGTGGTTTTGATGACTCCTCAGGGAGCGCCTTTCAAGCAGGCTCACGCGCGCCGGCTCTCGCTTGAAACGCATCTGCTCATCGTTTGCGGGCACTATGAAGGGGTTGATCACCGCATTGTCGAATCCCTCATCGATGAGGAAATTTCCATCGGTGATTACGTCCTGACCAACGGTGCCATCGCCGCCGCCGTGCTGTGTGATGCGGTGATCCGTCTCCTTCCCGGCGCGCTCGGCGATGCGCAGTCGGCCATCGAAGAATCCTTTTCCGATCCAAATTTATTGGAAGCGCCGTGCTACACCCGTCCCATCGAATTCGATGGCATGAAGGTTCCGGAAATCCTGCTTTCCGGAAATCATGCCAAAATCACCGAGTGGAGGAAGCAACAAGCCATTGCCCGGACCCGCCAAAATCGCCCGGATCTCTGAAAAATCAGCATATTTCAGAGGAAAATGACCAAAACGCGCGAAATTTGTGATTTCCGGAAACATCCGATTTGTGTATCCCGTAACATTCTTGCGAGTTTTTAAAGTAACTCCTGCGATCCAAAACAAACTATCCCTATGAAATCAAATCATCCGTTATTCAAGCAAACCGCCATCGGGCTTGCTTCGTTAGGCCTGCTATCCCACTCGGTATTTGCCGATCCCGCAGCCGAGGCAGATATCAGCAAACCCGTGAAAGTCTTCATCATCATGGGACAATCCAACACCCTCGAAATGGGAAAGGTCCTAGGTGCTGATAAAGACGACACCTTGGAAGGCGCCATCAAAAAGGACAAGATGTATCCTTTCTTGGTAGATGCGGCCGGTGCCTGGACGGTACGCAAAGATGTCCGTAACGTCGGCATCATGCAAAAACGCGATAGCGGAAACGTCTATCGCAACGATTGGCTGACCGTCAGCGGTAACGAGATTGGCATCGAGGTCGGCATCGGACACAAACTGGGCGATGCGATTGATGAACCGGTCATGATCCTCAAGAGCTCCATCGGCAACCGCGGTCTGAGTTGGGATTTGTTGCCTCCCGGCAGCGAGTCATGGGAATTCGTCGATCCTAAAGACGGTAAAACCTACGTTTACGCGGGCTACAAACAATCCCCTGCCCGTTGGGAAAAAGGCACCACCCCTGCGCCCATTGCGTGGTATGCCGGCAAGCAGTATGACGATGATGTTGCCAATGCGAAAAAAGTTCTGGCCGAACTCGATAAATATTATCCCGGAGCCAAGAAATACGAGGTCGCCGGATTTTTCTGGTGGCAGGGTGAGAAAGATTGTGGCGATGCGTCACATTCCGCTCAATATGAAAAGAATCTCGTGAATCTCATCGCGGCTCTTCGCAAGGATTTCGAATCTCCAAAAGCGAAGTTTGTTTTAGGTACACTTGGAGAAGCAACCAAAGACAGCACCGGTAACACCCTGACGGTTTATAATGCTCACATGGCTGTGGATGGCGAAACCGGCAAGCACCCTGAATATAAAGGCAGTGTCTCCACGGTTTACACCAATCCGCTTTCGATGGGTGGTAGCGGAAACGGTCACTATGGTGGCAACGCAAAAACCTACATGAATGTCGGCCTGGCGATGGGCGATGCCATGAGCAAGCTGTTGAAAAAATAATTTAAAGCCACTTCATTCAGCGGCGGCCTTCCAAGGGAGGTCGCCGTTTTTTCATTTTCCCTGAATCGCCCCGAGATGCTTCTTCCATGCCTGCATCGAGCGGGTCAGATTTTCTTTGGCGTCAATGCGGATGTTAAAGCATTGCAGCCCGATGGCACCTTTGAAGCCGCTATCGCG
This sequence comes from Prosthecobacter debontii, assembly GCA_945873125.1. Classification (GTDB taxonomy): domain Bacteria; phylum Verrucomicrobiota; class Verrucomicrobiia; order Verrucomicrobiales; family Akkermansiaceae; genus Luteolibacter. Next base: position 4,529 of record CAMCBV010000008.1, on the reverse strand, counting down.
CAACTGCCTCAGTAAAACGGAAGGGTCATAAGTCCCTTCATCCAAGGGACGGATTAAAGTGTTCCAGTCCTTTCCGTCCGCATCCGCTCCGCAAAGACTCACGCTCCAGAGCAGGGGTCTCGCATCGGCGAGCGTGGCCGCGAGATCATCGGTTGGCTGGACTTTCAGAAAATGGCATAAGTTGAAAGCAACACCGACATTGTCGCAGCCCGTGGCCTTGGCGATTTTTACGGCGTGATCGACTCGCTCGATGTGAAATTTGTCGTGTGGATAAATCACCACTCTGAGCCCCGCTGCTTTCGCTTTGCCTGCTATCTCTCGCACCATCGCGATCGCCTGCGTATCGCTCGGCTCCTTTCCGCGTTGAACGTTGAGTTCGATCAACGCATCGGTTCCTTTGAGCGATTCGATCGACTCGTCGACCTCTTTCTCATAACTGAAATTCTCTGCGTTCACTTTTCCGCCCAGATAGACGCTGTAAATTTTTAGCCCTTCCTTTTCACAAGCCGCTTTGAAATTCGCGAGGTCTCCGGGCTTTGCGGACCCGACCCCATGGTAACCGAGATTCTTGATGAGCTTGATGCCGTCTTCAGCAGACTTGAATCCCATCCCGTTCTGGAATGTATAAAACTCCGGGGCGAAGGCTTTTTCCGGCTCGGCGGCAAAAGCAAGTTTGCCGATGCAAAGCAGCAAGATGAAAACCCGAGCTGCAATCGAATCAAATCGTTTCATGGTCGGTATGATCTGGATCAGATTCTTCGCTGGCAAGGTGTTTTAAAATACTCCAGTAATGATTTCGCTCATTCATGAAAATTCTCTGCGCTTTCCTCTCGCTCTCGATGTTGATGGTTCCATCCCACGGGCAAACGCTGCGCCCGAATCTATTGATCATCATGGCCGATGATTTGGGATACGGCGATCTCTCGAGTTACGGAGCCAAAGACATGCGGACTCCACATCTCGACAAGCTGATTTCGGAGAGCATGCGCTTCGATGAATTCCATGCGAACAGTTGCGTGTGCTCACCCACGCGCGCCGCGCTCGTCAGCGGTCGCTACCCGGAACTCGTGGGTGTGCCTGGAGTGATCCGCCATTACGAAAATGGCAACTGGGGTTATCTCGATCCAAAAAGCACCCTGCTCACAAATGTGTTTCAGAAAAACGGCTACCACACGTCGCTCATCGGCAAATGGCACCTTGGCCTGACGGAGGAAAACTTGCCCAACTCACGCGGCTTCGATGAGTTTCACGGTTGGCTTGGCGACATGATGGATGACTATTGGAAACACAATCGTGCGGGACAAAATTACATGCGTTTGAATGCGGAAAAAATACAGCCTACGGGCCACGCGACCGATCTTTTTACCGAGTGGGCGATCGCTTCGATCGAACGTCGCGCCAAGGAAGGCAAGCCATGGTTTCAATTTCTCGCCTACAATGCCCCACACGATCCGATCCAGCCACCTCCGGAATGGTTGGAAAAAGTCAAACAACGCGAACCAGGAATTTCCGACAAGCGCGCAGCTCTCGTGGCCCTCATCGAGCACATGGATGACGGGATTGGCAAGGTGCTCACGGCTTTGGAAAAATCCGGTCAGGATAAAAAAACCATCGTCGTCTTCACCTCAGACAATGGCGGGGATTTGAAACACGCTGCAAACAACGGGCCCCTGCGCGATGGTAAAGGGCATTTCTACGATGGTGGAACCAAAGTCCCAACTTCGATTCGTTGGTCTGGAAAAATCCCAGCCGCAAAAACCCAGTTCCGAGCTTTGACCATGGATATCCTGCCCACCATTGCGGATCTCTGTGAAGTGCCCATCGAATCCAAGCTCGAAGGTCAATCTTTCAAACAGCAACTTCTAACAGGAAAGCAACCTGCCTTCGATCGTCCCGAGCATTACATGTGGCTTCAGAAAACCACCAAGCAAGCCATGCGTCTCGGCGATTGGAAAATCATCCGTGATGACATCGCAAGCCCAGTCGAATTATACAATCTGAAAACCGATACTCTTGAAGCCAATAACCTTTCGGCTAAAGAACCTGAGCGCCTTAAGCAGATGACAGATGCCATGGACGCTCACCTCGCTGCCGCTAAGCTCGTGCCGTGGCAGGCTCCTGCTAAATAGCCAAGTTTGGCCTGACGCCCAGTTACGTATCAGCTTTTTCCAAAGGGTGAGCAATTTAGCCTGCGGTTGGATTAAGGGCTTGTTGTAAGGGATCGTTAGATGTTGGATGCTGTCATGAGAAAAATCCTATTCGCAGCCATGATTTCGCTCGGTGGCGTGCTTTTAGCTGAGGCTCAAACCACACGTCCAAACATTCTATTCATCGCCGTCGATGATTTGAATGATTGGGTGAGCCCATTGGGTGGACACGCACAGGCGAAGACTCCGAATTTCGACCGACTCGCGAAAATGGGCGTCACCTTTACCAACGCGCATTGCCAAAGCGTGTTATGTAATCCCTCGCGAACCAGTGTTCTAACAGGAAAGCGCGCGACTTCGACCGGGATCTATGGCTTGTCGCCGTTTATTCGCGAAACACCGCAGCTTTCCGATTTAAAAACACTTCCGGAATATTTTCGCGAGCATGGCTACCGCAGCTACATGGCGGGAAAGGTTTTTCATGGTAGCTACGGGCGGAAAGCAAACGGTCCAGATTGGGATGGAGTGGGACCACAAAATGGAGGAAATCCTTATCCTCCTAAAAAACTAGTAAACACCCCAAGTACGATGAAAGCTGTCGACTGGGGGACTTTTCCGCACAATGACGAAGACAAGGACGACTACAAAGTCGCGAGTTGGGCGATTGAGAAGCTTGAAAAGATGCCAGCGGATCAGCCATTCATCTTATCAGCAGGATTTTTCCTGCCTCACGTTCCTTGCTTCGTGACCCAGAAATGGATGGATCTTTATCCAGAGGAAACGTTGATACTTCCTGAAATTCGCAGAGATGACCGGGACGATACTCCGCGCGCTTCATGGTGGTTGCATTGGGATTTGCCCGAGCCGCGCCTGAAATTTTTGGAGGAACAGAACCAATGGAAAAATCTTGTTAGATCATACCTCGCTTCGATCAGTTTCATGGATGCGCAGTTGGGCAGAGTGTTGGACGCTTTGGAAAAATCCCCACATGCCAGCAACACCATCATCGTTCTGTGGTCGGATCATGGTTGGCACCTTGGTGAAAAATTGATCACTGGAAAAAACACTCTCTGGGAACCATCTACCCGCGTGCCACTGATGTTCGCTGGTCCAGGCTCCACAAAAGGCGTCAAATGCGTGGAACCAGTTGAGCTGTTAGATATTTTTCCGACTCTTTGTGAACTCACCAATCTGCCTCTGCCCAAACAACTCGAAGGCCACTCGCTTCTTCCGCAATTAAAAGTTGCGACCACCACCCGCGAATGGCCGGCGATCACCAACCACAACCCCGGCAACGATTCCGTTCGCGACAAACGCTGGCGCTACATCCAATACGTCGATGGCTCCAAAGAGCTCTACGACTTGGAAAACGACCCAAATGAGTTCAATAATCTCGCCAGCAATCCCAAGCACGCTGCGGAAATTGAGCGCTTGAGCAAATGGATCCCGAAAAACCAAGCCCCGCACGCCCCGAAAAGTAAGGATAGAATCCTTGAATACCGCGATGGCGTTCCGATTTGGGAGGGGAAAGTTATACGACCGGATGACAAGATTCCGGGAATATAGTGAACTTCTACTCGTTGCCCATGTTTCCTTTCTGCAAAGATTTTTTTACTATTATTCTGGGAAATAGCGCCAATTTTGAAAACGACGCGTAGGTTTTTAGAAATGCCGGTAAGAGGAACTTGCTTTAAAATGGTATTCACGTTGAATCCTTTCCTATCTCTTACCCGATTCCATGGAAATTCAGCAAAATCTTACCCAAAACATCACTGCGGCGAACGATAATCTGGCAGTCTTAAAAGCGCATTTTGGGCATTGCTTCGATAAGCACGGGAACTTCCAGATGGAAAAATTCAAAGCGGAGCTGGAGGCGGGCGAATTGAACTTTTCGAAAGAAAGCTATGGATTGGACTGGCTGGGGCGTTCTTATTCCCACCTACTGGCAAGTGATGCTGCTACGACTCTGTTGAAGGAGGATGTAGCTTTCAATCAGAAGCCGGAAAACGTGAACTCGCAAAATCTTTTGCTGAAGGGTGATAATCTGGAGATTCTCAAGCACCTCTCACACGCTTATTTCGAGCAGGTGAAAATGATCTACATTGATCCACCCTACAACACGGGCAGCGATGGTTTTGTTTATCAGGACGATAGGAAATTCACTGTTAAGGAACTGCAACGGCTCGCTGGTCTCTCCGAGGAAAAGGCAAAGCGAATCCTCGAGTTCACCATGTGAGCAGGACCCCGAAAATCGGGCCAGAGGCTAAGCTATGATTGTGGTGTGTGGGTGCGGACTGTAAACCAAACCAACACACAAAAAAATGAAAGGCAAACGCAGAAGACACGACCCCGAATTCAAGGCCCGCGTGGCGCTTGAGGCGA
>CAMCBV010000007.1 GCA_945873125.1 Prosthecobacter debontii | reverse complement strand
TTCGCCAGTTGTTACACGTCGGGTTCAAAATTGCCGCGATGATGGGAGAAACCTATATCAAAGCCCTTCACGACAACCGCACCATCGTTTCCCGCTGCGTCACCGAGAACCTACTCGACCGACACATGAAACCGTTGTTTTTGTAGATTTTCACACCAACAGCTTCCGCAGTGTCGTCGTGATTTCCTCACGACCCAACACGCCTGCCGCCACTGCCAGTGTTAGATTTTCCCAGTCTTCACTATCTGGCGCAGGACGGTATCCGTTAAGTTCGAGAAATACCAAACACGAACCCAACGCGACTCGTTTGTTGCCATCGATGAACGGATGATTGCTGCAAAGATAAAATAGATATACAGCAGCAACTTCGACCGTGTCAGAAAATGTCGAAAATCCTCCAAAGGTCGCCTGCGGGGCACTGGTCGCAGAAAGCAACAACGCCTCATCGCGCAGACCATCGGATCCGCCGAACAACCGGACTGCAGCAGAATGAATTTCCATCACCTGATCAGATGTCAGGTGTATGCATTTATTTGGATCCGTGATCATGCCAAACGTTTCATGGTTTGCGCATAACGCTTCATCACGTCTTCCACCTTCGCACTGAACTCTTCCGGAGCTAACTCCGGTTTCATCGGCGTAATCACAATCGTCTTCCCAGCATGCACCTCCACATTCACCTCGTCCCCCGGCTTCAAATGCGCCAGTTGCAACAAGGTCGAATCAAAGATAATCCCGTGAGAATTTCCAATCTTTGTAATGGTCTTAATCATGGTTAAACAATGTTTTACAATCAGCATATTGTCAAGCCAACACTTATAAATGAATGAAAAATGCTAGGCATTTGCTATTTCACCAAATGCCTAAAATACTATGAAGTACGGGTCCGAGAAGGAAAAAAGTTTGTTACGATTTGACGGAAATTTTTCAGTTTTCTAGTCCGTCCATATCCGCTTTAGTCGTGCTAGTAGACAAACAAGAATGGCAAGAATTTTTCCATCCATCACGGTAATTAAAACCCGACATTCAGCCCGAGCGCCAAGGTGAGTTGTGGATCCTCTCCTTCAGTAGCACCGAAGGCGGTGCCAGTAATGGTCGTGCTCTCTTCGATCTGATAACCCAACTCAACGCCGGTGCGCATCCAGTTCTGGTCGACCTGCTCACCGGGAATTGAGAAATTGAAAAAACCGAACATCTGGCCACTGAAGCTACCCGCCCGTTTGTCATCTCGGCGCACTCCTTCAAGGATGCCCCGTACAGTGAGTCTGTCAGTCAGCTCTTTTTCAGCAGACAGACCAACACGTAACTCCATCGTCGTGTGTTGGTCACCGTCAAATGCGACCGGCATGCTGCCACCGAACTCGCTGTAGGCGTTTCGATCAATTCGACTGATAGTGTAGGCGGCGCGAGGGGTTATGCTCACCCCCCAGATATTGAATAAATCGAGCCAATCCGCGCGAAAACGCACCGACGAGCTCTCCACATCGGCCACGCCGTGTGAAAGCTGAGGATTGCCTCCAAAGAGATAGCCGCGGCTGATGTCCGATTCCCAGTCACCCAGGACACCCGTGACTGAAAAAACTACACTTGTGTCGGGAATCAGATAGTCAAGCTCAGCCATAAGGTATTGCCCGTCGAGTTCTTGGGTGCCGCCATACGGCATGTTCTGGTCGAGATAGCCCGCACCCACTCCAAGGCCACCGCGTAGGCCAGCCACAAAATCGTGAGCCATGCCCACTTCACTGGTGCCAATCCAGGCATCATCGCGACGATGGTCGGAGAAGTCGCCCAGCGCCCAGAACGCGTTGTCCTTATTGAGCTCTTTTTGCTCAAGCAGCAGGCGGTGATGCGAACCATTGATAATCGTACTGGGCAGCGCATTTACCACCCGTGTCTGCGAGGCCGCGGCACCGAATGTATTAGTAAACGTCTCATGCGAGATGCCGCCCTGCGTTGTGTAGACCACCGTGTTTTCCCCTCCTTCCGAGGATGTCCAGATCAGGGTATTATCGAACAAATCCGCTCCCAGTTCTGATATGGTGACATCATCAAATCGAACGAAATACATGGAGCCATCCCCGAAATCCACCACTCCCGGGTCATTGACTAAGCCCTCACTGGGGAAGAAAAATGCATCCATCAAGTAGCCCCATGTGCCGGTACCCTCGTTAAAAGACCTGTATTTGAAATTCAAGCCGGAGTCCTGCCAAGTGCCACCCACCCATACATGGTAATCTCCAGGCTGTCGATCTACCATGAAGCGATCTACCCAGACCACAGCGAATTCATTACCCACAGTCGTGTAATGTGAATACGAGGCACCCACACCAGGATCAATGTTGCCCGCCCAGGAAGCAAGCACTCCATTCCCATCCTGGCTAAAGGTCACTACCACACCAGCGAAGCCGTTTATGTCAGAGAATGTTGTGAGCAATGCCATCGAAAAGAGCGCTTTTTTCATAGAATTTTCTTTGTTAGATACACCGTTTTATGCTTAAAATGAAACGGTTTGTGTATGCATGATGGGATGATTTTGCAACACCTGCAGCTAATTCCATGCTGCGACCAGTGCTTTGAGCGGCTATCTCGATCGATGTACAGCGGAGGTTGCAATTTGACGGAAACTTTTCAGTTTTCTAGTCCGTTCATATCCGCTTTGATAATAATGAAAGCGCAACATGATCGATTCCCATCACCATCTCTGGCACTACTCCAAGGAAGAATACCCTTGGATTCCCGAGGGCTCACCGCTCGCTCAAAACCAACTTGCATCGGAATTAGAAACAGTTACTTCTGAGGCTGGAGTCACCGGGACCGTTGTAGTGCAAGCGCGGCAAGTGATTGACGAGTCGGATTTCTTACTCTCAATCGCGGATCAAACGGATCGCATCAAAGCAGTCGTCGGCTGGGTTCCGTTGATCGATGAAAACGTTGCCGCGGATCTTGAACGCCTCTCCGCATTTCCCAAATTCAAAGCCGTTCGACACGTCCTTCAAGAAGAGCCCGATGAATATTTTCTTCGCGATGATTTTCACCGCGGTCTGTCGTTGCTTCCTGCCTACGGCCTTTCCTACGATCTGCTAATTTTTGAACGCCAGCTTCCAGTCGCCATCAAACTCATCGACCTCCAGAAGGAGCTCGCTTTCATAGTTAATCACATCGCTAAACCCGCAGCCCGCAACGGCCGCATCGAATCCGCCTGGCGTACAGGTATGAAAGAACTCGCCAAACGCGACAATGTCATTGGTGTGAAATTTTCAGGTCTTCTCACCGAATTTCCGGAGGGAGAGGGTGATATGGAAACGGTTGCCGCCTACTTCAATGAAACCTTGGAAATCTTCGGCTCAGGAAACGTCATGTTCGGCACTGACTGGCCGGTCTGCTTGCTTCGGACGAGATATGCGGAATGGGCGGAAACCTACCGCTCACTCACCCAAGGCTTTTCCTTGAGCGAACGTTCAGCACTTCAGGAAGATAACGCTGCGATTTGCTACCGACTTTGAGCTCAGAATCCCAAAAAATCGAGATACATTCTCCAGAGTTGCCAGCCGCCAAACATCCACGCAACAGCGCCCATAGCGATAAACGGACCAAAGGGTAATTGTTTTCCAAAACCAATCCTGCCGATCAGTGCCGCAACAATGGCGAACAGCGATGCGCTGAAAAGGGAGAAAAACACACCACTCCAACCAAAAAACGCGCCGATCATTGCGAGCAGATGCACATCACCCATGCCCATCGCTTCACGAGGTATCACAACCGATTTCGCACGGCCACGTAGTGAAACCAGTTTTTCCAATTCGAAATGCCGTCCATCGGCCAGCTCAATTTCCGTCTCACGGATGATCAACTGACCCGCTCCGGTTTCTTCATCATCGACCACCACGCTCGAGGCATCAACCATCAGCCGATCCGACTTTCTGGCGAAAACATCCCACCAGGATATCTCCTCTCCATCGATTACAAAACTCATCGGTTCATGATCGGCTTCGGGTTCTTTCAAGCTCCATTCAACTTCGGAATCAAAATTCAGCGCCCTTTTACCAAAGGCTTTTTTTCCGAGCTCTACCACAAGCCACAACCCGACAAAACCAACCACCCAACCCGTGCCACCTGAAAACAGACCTTCTTTCCAAGTGAACTGATACCCGGCCATGGCGGAGAGCGGCGGATAAACCGAACAAGCGATCAAACCGATCACAGAACCCGCCCATGTTAGATTCGTCGGAATGATCAGGTATTCAGCGTCAATGAAAGTGATCGAGATTAAGAGCCCCATCAACACCCACAGAAAAACAGCAGCTTGAGGGAACACATGCCAAACCAAACCGAACAACCCTGCCGTAAGAATCTCCACCGCAATGTAACGAAACGGAATCGGCGCCGAACAATGCCCGCACTTTCCTCGTAAAAACAACCAACTGACAATCGGCAAATTCTGCCAAGCGGAGAGCTGATGTTTACAAATCGGACAAAATGACCGCTTCGGATTTTTTACGGATAAGCCGAGCGGAACACGGTAAATGACCACGTTGAGAAACGAGCCAATACACGCACCGATCATCACAGCTGGGATGATCCAAAACCCATGATCAAGTGGCGGATAAATCACAGGCACGAACGCCACCTTTCAACCTCGCGCTTCACATTCTCGAAGGAAGGAGCGCCAATGTTGGTCCGTGCTTTCAAGGCGACTTCCAATGAGAAAACCGATTTCATCTCATCAGTGTAGGCGGGATCGATTTTCCCAAGGTCCAACTGATCAAGTGGCACGTTACGTTGAATAGATTCGGCGACGGCTCTACCAACCAACTCATGGGCGGAACGGAACGGGACTCCGGATTTCACCAAAGCATCGGCGAGATCGGTTGCAAGCAGCATGGGGTCACTGGCAGCAGCTAGACATTTTTCCTCACACATCTCCATTGCAGCGATCATTTCCGCATTCACCGCGAGGACCAGCAGGATCGTGTCCACCGAGTCGAACAACGGTGGCTTGTCTTCCTGAAGATCTCGGTTGTAAGTAATCGGTAGACCCTTCATGGCGACAAGAAGGTTCATCAGGTTGCCAACCAACCTGCCGGTTTTGCCGCGCGTAATTTCACAGACATCCGGATTTTTCTTCTGAGGCATGAGCGATGAGCCAGTAGTATGGGCATCGGAAAGCTGTACGAAACCAAACTCACTTGTGCACCAGAGAATCAGATCTTCACTAAGACGCGAGAGATGAACTCCGCACATGGAAATTGTGAACAACAATTCCGCAATGTGGTCTCTTGCTGCGATCGCATCCATCGAGTTATGGGTCACTCCATCAAAGCCCAATTCAGCGGCGATCGCTTCCCTGTCCAAATTGATCGTGGATCCGGCCAATGCACCGGAACCGAGTGGTGAAATGTTCAACCTGCTTCTGCAGTCACTGAGTCTTGCTTTATCGCGCTGCAACATCTCAACATAAGCTAAAAGATGGTGACCTACTGTCACGGGTTGACCACGTTGAAGATGCGTGTAACCCGGCATGACTGTCTCTGCATACCTGCCGGCTTGTTCCACTAGGACTTTTTGAAGAGTCAAAACCGCAGAACTTATTGCATCGATTTGAGTGCGGCAATACAAACGGGTATCCGTCGCTACTTGGTCGTTGCGTGATCTCGCGGTGTGAAGTTTTCCTCCGGCTGCTCCGATTCTTCTGGTTAGCTCGGATTCGATATTCATGTGGATATCCTCAAGCGATGTCCGGAACTCAAAGTTGCCTGCGATGATATCGGCTTCGATTTCACGAAGACCTTTTTCAATCGAATCAAACTCCTCCTGATTCAGCAATCCAGCCTTGAACTGGGCGCGCGCATGGGCGATCGATCCTGCGATATCGTGCGGAAACAACCGCCAATCGTAAGAGATCGATTCACCGAATTTTTCAACCAAAGTTGAGGTGTCCTGAGTAAAACGTCCTTTCCACATAAATTAATAACTTCCGTTTTTGTAGGTTCCAGCCGTGACGACTTTACGCCCGGCACTTGTGTTTTGAAAGATAACGTCGCCCACAATGACCACTCCGGGCTCAAAGTGAAGCAGACCGGAAATCTTGAGTGATTTGCAATCGAGCAGGCTCGGTACACCCAGCTCATCGAGTGAGTCCACGAGTTTGTATTCCCCCGAAAAAGAAATATCCGGTGGCAAGCCATGGCGTTCCTCACGGAGTCTGACTTGTCCGTCTGAGAGGACTTCATAAGCATCCGAACGTAGAGCCAGTAAATCCGCCGTGGTCTTCACGGGTGCGAAGCGACTCCGGGGAACTTCTATCGCCAATGCTCCCTCGAAGCACTCGATGGCGGATCCCATCGCGATTTCCAATTGGTAAACCGGCGTGGATTGTGGTTCTCGCGGATCGACTGTTTTTTTATTTTTGATCATCGGAAGAGGCAAAACCCCGGAATCCGCTTTCAGCTGTGCTTTGAGCTTTTCAAGATTCAGCCATAGGTTGTTGGTGTTGAAGTATCGGTGCTTATCGATGTTCTGAAACTCTTCCAAGTCGTCATCGGGACATTGGGCGACCTCACGCAGCAACAACCTGCCATCACGCGAGCGTTTTGCCAAGTGGCCTCCCTTTTTATCGGCCGCAGTGCGGCGAGTCACCTCCATCAAAAACGGCGCACCGGAGTCCGCGAAAAAATCAAGCAGGACCGGATCTAAAATGGCCCCGAGATTATCGGAGTTTGAAACGAATGCATACTTGACTCCATCGGCAAGCAGGCGGTCCAACCAACCACTTCCGACCAATGCCGGATAGACATCGCCGTGTCCCGGTGGGCACCACTCTTGTTCGGGATCATTCGGCCACGAAACCGGAGCCAGAGTGTTGGCATCGATTTTCGGAATCATGTTTTGCATCATTTCCACTTCATCAGCTGAAGCGAGACCTTCATCTTTGTAGCGATTGAGATGATCTAGAGTATCCTGACTGGTGCTGAAGCTGTTCATCAGAAGCAGCCTGACATTCCGCCCACTCTTATGGCGCAGCGACAGAATCTGGCGCACCATGAGATCGATGAAATTTGTCCCGTCCCGCACATCAAGCAGACTCTTCGGCCCTTGCAATCCCATGCCGGTTCCGAGACCGCCATTGAGCTTGATGACAACCACCTCACCGAGATTTGCAGGCAGTTTTTCCATCTTGAGATCCTCGGCTTTGGGTAGGCCTGCCACTGGCTCAATCGTTTGCTCAGGGATCATCCCAGTCTCATCGCGTAATAAAGCCTCGTAGTTCCTTTTGAAAACCGCGACGGGAGCATCGCCCATTCCGGCGGCTCTCATCTTTTTCTCAAACGCATTAAACTGACTCATGGCATGATCCTTTATTAGACTGAGCGATTGGTAAATCTCGAAACTTCTTAACCCTTCGCTAAATGCTCCACACAGAGCTGACTCCAGGTTTCTAATCTTTCAAATAATCCGCCTTTCAGCTCGGAAATGGTCGCCCACGAGAGATCGGTCAGCGCATCTTCCCTAGAAGAAACCTCATCGCTCTCCAACTCTACCAAATGTACCACCCCGAGGTGCACTTGGCCCACTGGATTGGAATCGTCATTCAGCAAGCCAACGACACGCATTTCATAATCGCCATTGATATCGAGCTCCTCATCGATTTCCCGTTGAACCGCCGCGTAATACGCCGCTGCGCCCTTGCGCCCCTCACCCATATCCACGGGATTGATGTGACCGCCGACACCGACAGAAATCTTCGCATGAAGCCGGTTTTCCCCGCCCGCCTTGCCTCGAGTGTAGTGCAGCACCCGATCGCCACATTTGAAAATGCAATACGGGATCAACTGCTTGTGGCTTGGATCTTCCTCGGCCGCACCGCGATCCATGAAAAAATGGTTGTCCTCACTCAATAGAACCGAAACCACCTCATCCACACCTCCCGTGATGATTCCCTGGAATTTCGCCAATTCCTCCAACAACGGTCGTGTTACAACCAAAACCTCTTCACCTGCATATTTTGACATGACGGAATGTTCAGAATTTCATCCCGATTGGACAACCCAGAAATGAGGAAGTTTTTCGTGGCGGCAATTTTTATCCGTTTAGCCAAGGCCCATATATCCTGAAAGTATATGCGAACTGTGGATCAACACCGAAAACAGGGATTAGGGCTGCCTAATATTCAGCAAACTACCCCGCTTTTTTTCCCGTCAACACTGCAACCGCAGCCTCCGCCATCTTTCTGGCACCCGCGGCATTCGGGTGAACTTTGTCCGGGATGAGCTCCGGGGTATTTTTCAATGCCGCATGCATGTCGATCACTCCAAGACCGAGTTCTTTGGCAATTTTATCGACGATGGGAATCTGCTCTTGGATGCCTGCCTCCGTGATCTTGAACGCGCCGTTTCCAATCACTGGGCAAGCGCGGCAGATATAAATCCGCGGTTTGGATTCGAGATCTTGGAATGATTTGATCAGTTTTTTGTAATCTGCCTCAAACTCGTCTTTGAACTGCCAGTTCTGAGGTTTGGTATCATTGGTGCCCAGCATGATGATGACCACGTTAGGATTCATCGCGAGAGCATCTTGATACTTTTTCTCCTTCGAATAAGGAAAATCGCCTTTATCCATTAAAGTCCGACCACTGACGCCGAAATTCCCAACCTCCCACTTATCACCCAACATCTCCTGAAGTTGTTTCGGGTAAGGATTCCCCTTTGTCCCCGCGCCCTGAGTGATACTATCGCCAACGCATGCCACTTTGACTTTGCCCTCATACTTCGCGGTGTCGATGGGCTCCATCGGATCGGCCCCAAGCACCTGTGATGCCATCATAGATACGCCCCAAAACGCCAAAAGATGAGTTTTCCATTTCATATTGAAGCTATCTTATTCAAGATTTAGCCATTCGGTAAACAAAACCTTTCAATGAAATTCAGGAAGCCGCAAGTTTGAGCTTGTGCCATGAGTCGCACATAAACGAAAAAATCCACGCACAGCCGATTCAACGTATTCCATATAAAGCCATGAAACAACTCACGCTGCTAACCTTGTTCTTTTCCGTTTGCCTCCATGCAGCTGAAAAACCGAATCCCGCTCACTTCAAAGTCGAAGTTTTGACAGAGGGCTTTGTCGATCCCCAAGAAATGGTCATGTTGCCAGATGGTCGCATTCTGATCTGTGAACGCACGGGAAAACTCCGGGTATGGACACCCGGCTCCAACCAACTCACCGAGGGTGGTTTTTTGAAAGTCGCGATGAAGACGGGCAACACCGCTCGTGAATGCGGATTCATTGGTCTCACCGCCGATCCTGACTTCGCGAAAAACCATTGGATCTACTGCTACTACTCACTTCCTGAGGTGAGCTCGCATCGACTTTCCCGTTTTACCTTCAAGAACGACCAACTCGATCCTACCTCTGAGAAAATCCTCCTTGAAGTGCCCTCGGATCGTGAAGACTCCACATGCCATGAAGCCGGCTCTCTTGCCTTCGGTCCCGATGGATTGCTTTACCTTTCCACCGGCGATAACACGAACCCCTTCTCCAAGCCAGCCACTCCGATCGAAGAAGAGCAAAAAGAACGCGACGCACAAAGATCGTCATCCAACAGCAACGACCTGCGCGGTAAAGTTCTAAGGATCAAAGTTAAACCTGACGGAACCTACACCACCCCCGAAGGAAACTTGTTCAAACCCGGCACACCTAACACTCGCCCTGAAATCTACACCATGGGTCTACGTAACCCCTACCGCATCACGATAAATCAAAAAACAAGTACGCTTTACTGGAGCGAGGTTGCGCCTGACAAAAAACCAACCGGCGAGGAAATCAACCAAGCGAAGACCGCAGGTTATTACGGATGGCCATATGTGATTACCGATACCAAAGTGTTTAACGACCTCGCAGGAACACCCTTCGATCCTCAAAACCTCAAAAACAATTCCAAAAACAACACAGGGATCAGAGACCTGCCCGTTCCCCGCAATCCTTTCCATTTCTATGAGCGCAGCTGCTCCATTATCGGCGGTGTGTATCACAAAAGCGATGCCGAGAACGCGTTTCCTGAATACTATGACAACTGCCTGTTCTTCGCCGACTGGAACCGCTCTTGGTTCAAAGTGATTCGCATGGATGATCAGGAAAACAATGTCGGAGTAGAAGACTTCACCTTGAACGCCAGATTCCGTAAGCCGATCGATATCCTTTTCAACAACGGTGTCATGTATGTGCTGGAGTATGGCAACGGTTGGTATGACGTGAAAGATGGCCGCCTCCTGAAAGTTTCCTACAACACATCCTTCAATCAAATTCTTGAGCCCGATCCGAAAGATGATCCGCGCATTGCCGGGATGAATAAAAAAATGAACGGGATCAAACTGATGCAGGCTACCACCTGCCTTTCATGTCATGCCTCTCAAAGCAAACTCGTGGGTCCGTCTTTCGCGGACATTACCGACAAGTATGGCAAAGATCCTCTAGCGGTCGATAAACTCTTCGCGAAAGTCAGAGGTGGAAGCGTCGGAACTTGGGGTGAACAAGCGATGCCAGCACACATCTTGAATACCGATGATGAGGTCAAAGAAATGGTCAAAGCGGTTCTTTCGACCAAGAGAGAAAAGGGCCATACGAAGTGAGATTCAGGGACAGCTATTCTTAGGTGTCTTTATCTATCTCATTACTCCACATATCTCAGCTAACTCCCCGCGCCGTAGCTTTCCAAGCGAGCTACGCGGGAACACTTCTACGTTCATAACGTCAGAAAACCGTTCCAATTTAGGCGCCGTGCGTTGATATTCCTCAAAGCATGAAATGGGAATGTCCCCTTCGAAAACAGCAACCAACACATGCTCTCTTCGTGGGTCAGGCAATGCGATCACTGCGAATTTTTCAGGGTTCACCCGCCCTGCCGCGATTTCAATAAATCGTCTTTCAACCGCTTCAATATCTACCAATACTCCCAACACTTTCAGGAGGTTGTCCATCCGACCAAGCAACTTGAGATGATTTTGTGAAATGATCCCACGGTCTTGGGTTAGGAATACCTTACCTGACAGAGGCTCAAAGCGAACGCTGTTGCCTTCTTGGAACATGTAACCCCGAAACAACGCCTCACCTGATATCGAAAGCCTTTCAACCGCATCGCTCTTCACCTGCCAGATCGGCAGAATCTTCAGGCTACCCTCACAAAAAGGTTTCTTTAAATCATCCATCGCTTGCGTGGCGATCTGAGATCCTGCCTCGGTCATCCCATAACTCGCCAATACCGGCCAACCCAGATCACGCGCGGCTTGACCCAAAGCATCATTCAAACGACCCCCACCCACTACCACCGCACAAAGATGCGAGGGTGCGGGTAACGCAGCCTTGACCAAATCATGCACCTGGGTCGGAACCAAAGAAACGTGGGTGACATTCTCAGCTCCAAGCCACCGATGAAATTCACCGGCATCCCATTTCCTGTCGAATTCAGCCAAACCACAGTCTGCTTGAAACACCCTCGCCAAAATCGCGAATCCACCCACATGCTCAATGGGTAAAACCAGTCCCCACTTGGAATGCTGGTTCACTCCAAGCCAAGCGTTGACTGCCTCTGCGGAGACAAGCATCGCACGCTTTTCATGAACGACCCATTTCGGGGCTCCCATACTGCCGGAAGTCTTGAAGATCACAGAACCACCAATACTGACCAAATCGGTAATGGGATTTAGCTCGTCGCCCAACACAACATTCGCACGATCATTCCAAAATGATCGTGAAATATATAGGCTGCAATCCATGGTGAAAAATCTCCGCGACTCGGGAATCATAAACTCACCCACGTCAGCGCCGCAAGTTCATCATCAAAGCCCAATCCCGTTCCACCGGGCGTTTCGAATACCGGTTTCCATGCTCCCAACCTCTCAACAAAAGCATCTTTTTCAAACAGATGATGCGTTTGCAACCCACAGGTCCCGATCAACCCGGGAAAAATTAGTTCCGTCCGTGCCGCTTCCCATGCTGCAAATGCCTGTCCTAACGGATGGTCCATATAACTCGTGATCACTGCTCGCTGGGAATGCATTGCAGCAGATTCAGCCAATAAAAATGGTTCGTCCACAGCAGGCTTGATTACCATGTATTGAGCCGCCCTGCAAAGAGGACCCGCCTCACGATCGACCGCCAAAGGAACGCGGTGTTTCTTCCAAAGCGCTGACCAATGGGCATCCGAAAACGGACAAATATCCTCAACAAAATCAATTTTTCTCCTTACCAAATCCGATAGATTACCGAGAAATCGATCCGCGGTATCAGGGTCGAGCAACTCATTGAAATCAATTCTCCATTTCAACGCTGGATACTCAGCTGACATCTCCTCAAGAAACCGTGATTCAACAGAAGTATTGCGACCCGCCTTGATCTTGACGGTGTCAAACCCCGCTTCCACTGCGCTGGCCAGTTCTTTGTCATTCGCGCCAACGCATGTCGCATGACTGCGGGGAATTTCCATTTCATCAAACAAAGACTCTCCTGCCAGTCGGGCGGCATTGTCAAATTCCGCACAGCGCAGGGCACGCTTCACAATCGGCCAGACCCGTCGCCCTTTCAAATCTTCCAAACATTTTTCCAATGAAGGATCACCCAGCTCCGGCCATGGATGAATGCAGCCGTAACCCTCTCCCACTCGTATCAAGACCCCTTCGAATTCACGCCGTGATGAAATCGAATTCAAAAAACTCCGCGCCCTCAGGCGGTAGGGCGAAATCCAGATATCCGTGCGTTCTAAAAATTCCATATAAAACTAACCTAACAGATCATCAGTCATCGCCATCCATTCATCTTCCATATTCACGTTCTTGCTGGGCATTTGCTTACCAGCACGCGAATACCAATAACCCGCATTTCCCAAATCTCCCTCTTCTCGATGCAACCACGCATGAATCCACGAACCCGCTTGCCCCGGTAAATCCTGGCAAAGGTCATGTGCCTTGTCCCATTTTCCCGCCCGAGCATACCAAAGACATTCACCGACCGCACCCAATCCGGCTGGTGGCTCCGTGTCATGAATTGCGGATCGTGCTAATTCGGCGGCTTTCATCGATACCCAGATCGATAACCTCTCTCCTTCTTTAAGCAAACAAAAACCCATGTAGTCATTCCTTCACGCATCAATATAAATATCAGCGGAACGGAAGCCACCCTCGAGGACTTACCATGATTCACAGGAAATACCAAGGCCTATCGATCCACACCTTCAACCTTAAAATTTATCGGGATAGGTCCGCGCGTATTGGCCGCAACTGCCCGACCCAGAAAACCGACCGATAGCATCACCCATCCCACAGTGAATAGATGCTTTTTCATCATCTACGGATAAGCCTTCTCACACATGGAAAGTTGCGTAATTTTCCATCATCTTGGTCTAACAAAAAAAACATCATCCTGTAAATTTCACTCGTCACCGAGAGGACTTTAGTTTTTGTTTGCGTCATGAAGATCACCAAGTCCTCCCCCTTGGTGCTCGCCATCCTTCTGGCTTGCACCTCCGCATCTACCGCCCAACTTCCTTCCATCGATAAGAAGCCGTGGCAAAACTATTTCTTCGTTCTCAAACAACGAAAATTCCAGTTCGGCATTACTACGGAAGGTGAAGCAGTGTTCCATCCGCTCACCAAACGCGGGGAGATCATCAATGAAAACAATCCCGTCATTTTTAAAATCGAAATCCTCGAATCAAAATCAGATGGCAAATTCACCAGCAAAAAGATCAATCCCGGCTCGCTCAAATCCGAACAAGCCCCTGCATTGAATCCAGACAAGCCGGTCACTTACACCGGCACCGTCACAGGTGATGCTGGGTTCGAAATCACCTTTATCCCCTCTCGCGACGGATTCGCTGTTACGGGTAAAATCACCGATAAGGGCAAGCTCACGAATCCTCTCAACATCGCCATCAAAATGGGACTCAGGCCCTACATTAAAGATACGACACGCACCGATGCCGAAACCAAAAGTTTTGAACAACGTATCAAACGCGATAAACTCGAGGCCACCATCGCTTCCGGAAACCGCAAGTTATATGATTTCAAAAAATCTGCAAATTTCCATGCGGATATGCGCGACGGAGTCGAAAGTCTCGTCATCAAATCCGCAGGCTACGACTTCACTGAATTCAAGGTATCCACCGTCAGTTCTTCAAAAATCATGTTCGAGGAACAAATTCAAATCGTCGCGGACGGGGCGGATATCAGATGGATCATCCCCACGGAATCGGATCCGGCGACAGACATCCTCGAAATCAGCACGAAATAATGTGGTTGTCTTGTCACGTGGCGAAATGTCCCGTTTCCCAAAAGGACCACAAATTTTAACAAATATCCACATTCATGCTGTTGACGGGCTGGCGATTTACACCCAAGCTGCGCATGCAACCATCCGCAACCTTTATTGATATGAACTTATTTCAACGTTTTTTCGCCATCGTATTTGCCACCTCGCTCATTTCTGTGGCAAGCGCCCAAAATCTTAAAGTCGCAACGGTAGATATGCAGGAGCTTTTCAAGCAATACTACCAAACCAATGAAGCCCAGGATCTGATCAACCTGGAACGTGCGAAGATTAACCAAGACAACGAAGACCGCCTCAAACGCATCCGTGAGATCGAAACGAATCTCGAAAACTTCAAAAAACAAATCGAAGACCCTTCAGTCAACGAATCCAAAAAGCAAAGCCTCATCAAGGATTTCCAAGCTCAACAGCAAGAAGGAATTCAACTCGACAAGGAACGCCGTGAATACATTCAGCGCCGGACAACCGCATTGAACGAAAATATGGTTCAGCGCATGAAAAGCATCCTTGAAGACATTCGCAAATTGGTCGAACAGAGATCGAAAGCCGACAACTTCGATTTCGTTTTCGACAAATCCGGCATGAGCACGTCACAAGTCCCTGTGCTTCTCTACAGCAAGGACGCCACTGACATCACCGCAAGCCTTCTCAAAGTTTTGAACAAAGACGCGCCAACGGACAAGAAACCGGCGGATGCAAAGCCAGCGGACAAGAAGCCAGCGGACAAGGCAAAAGCCTCCGATAAGTAAGCTGAATCCTCAACCCACCTCGCCTTGGCCGTCAGCCTAAGTCTTTCCGAACTCGCTGCGCTTATCGATGGGAACATCATATGCGGTAAGTTGACTGATCTTTTTCACGGAATAGCCGCCCTTGATACGGCTGTCGCCGAAGATATCAGTTTCCTCGGCAACGAAAGATATCTGTCTCATTTCCTGACCACAAATGCAGGTGCTGTGATTGTTCCTGTTGGCTACGATTTCAAGACCGATGGTCCGGCTCTGATCGCCGTCCCGAATCCATCCCTCGCTTTCGCCGCTGTGGTTCGGCACTTTGCCAATCACTTGCGGGAATTCAAGCCCGGCGTTCATCCCTCAGCCAGTGTTTCACCTTCCGCAATTTTCAACGCAGCAAAAACTAAAATTCATGCCGGTGCCGTGATCATGGACGGAGCCTCCTTGGGTGACGGATCTGAGATCGGTCCCAATGCCGTGATTCATGAAAACGTGATCATCGGTGAAAACTGCCAGATCCGTGGAAATGTCACGATCACCGAACGTTGCATCATCGGCTCGCGCGTCATCATTCACTCGGGAGCGGTCATCGGCTCGGATGGCTACGGCTACGAGTTCTCCGGCGGCAAGCATATCAAAATTGATCAGGTTGGCATCGTTGAAATCGGCGATGACGTGGAGATCGGTGCGAATACCACGATTGATCGCGCGCGTTTCGGCAAAACCATCGTTGGCGAAGGCACCAAGATCGATAATCTGGTTCAGATCGGCCACAATGTGATCATTGGCAAGCACTGCCTGATCATTTCCCAATCTGGCCTCGCAGGAAGCTGCCGCATCGAGGACTACGTTACTGTAGCGGCACAGTCCGGAATCGCCGGTCATGTGACGGTAGGTGAAAAAGCCATTCTTGCGAGTCGCACAGGCGTAACCACGAACTTGGCAGGTGGCATCATTTACTCCGGCAAACCCGCGCTGCCCATGAAAGAGGAAACCAAGTTGCAAGCACACGCGAGACGCTTACCTAAACTGGTTGAACGCGTGAAAGCCTTGGAAAAAATCATTTCCAAAAATTCGACCGAATAACTTCCAACGCGTATGTTTGACTTCTCATGGTTTACTCAACCCGATGCATGGGCAGCCCTGCTGACACTCACCCTCTTGGAGATTATCCTTGGAATCGATAACATCGTCTTCATTTCCATCCTGTCTGATAAATTGCCGCCCGAGCAACGAGACAAGGGGCGAATCATGGGTCTTGGGCTTGCGATGATCACTCGCCTCCTTCTCTTGGCAACCATCAGTTGGATCATGAGCCTCAAGGCGGTATTGTTCTCGTTTCCCATTCATCCAGCCCTGTGGAGCATGTCGCCGTATGCCGCTGGGAATGAGGGTCTACTCGATATCAGCGGAAAGAGTCTGATTCTTCTCATCGGTGGATTTTTCCTCATATGGAAAGCCACCAAGGAAATCCATCACAAGCTCGAAAGCCATGAGGACGAGCAAAGAAAATCCAAAGTCGCCAGCTTTGCTGCCGTGCTCGCCCAAATCGCAATCATTGATATTGTGTTCTCGATCGACTCCGTAATCACTGCTGCCGGCATGGCGGATCATTTATCAGTGATGATGCTGGCCGTCGTAATTTCAGTCGGTGTGATGATGGCGGCAGCTGGGACGATCAGTGCCTTTGTATCCAAGCATCCCTCTATAAAAATGCTGGCGCTCTCGTTCCTGATTCTGATTGGAACGGCATTGATTGCGGAGGGCTTCCATTTTGAGATTCCCAAAGGTTACATCTATTTCGCGATGGCGTTTTCACTCAGCGTGGAGATGTTGAACCTGAAAATCCGCAATCGGGGAACGGTTCCAACACCTCATTGAACGACCAGTCGCACGCTGGGGATTTCTTCGCCTTTGACGTAGTGACTGACGCTGTCGATCGTGGTCGATGCAATCGCCTGTAACGCCTCCTCTGTAAGAAATGCTTGGTGCGATGTCACCAGAACATTCGGAAAAGTCAGCAAGCGTGATAAGACGTCATCCTGTAGCGCGGTGCCGGAGTGATCTTCAAAAAACACGCCCTCTTCCTCTTCATAAACATCCAAAGCGACTCCGCCGAGGTGTTGAGACTTCAGGGCATCAATCACTGCCGCGCTATCCACCAATTTTCCGCGACTTGTATTGATCAGATACGCACCTTTCCTCATTTGTGAAATCGTACCGGCGTTAACCAAATGAAAACTCTCATGGGTAAGCGGCAGATGTAAACTGACGATATCCGACTTCGACAATACCTCTGCCTGCGAGACGTATTTTACCCCGTGATTTTGAGCCCAGTTCTCATCAGGAAAAAGATCGTGAGCCAAAACCTCGCAACCGAATCCCCTGAATATGCAGGCGGCGACTTTACCAATTTTACCCGTCCCCAAAATTCCAACGGTTTTGCCATGCAAGTCGAAGCCCACCAAACCACTGAGAGAGAAATTCAACTCGCGGACACGGTTATAAGCACGGTGAATCTTTCGATTCAACGTCAGTAACAAACCGACCGTATGCTCGGCCACCGAATAAGGTGAGTAGGCAGGTACTCTTGCCACTTGGATTCCCAAGCTCTTTGCCGCTGCGAGATCGATGTTGTTAAATCCCGCGCACCTCAGCACCACCAAACGGATCCCCTGCTCTGCCAGGTTTTTCAAACAAGCTCCGTCAATGGGGTCATTTACAAAAACACAAACCGCCACAGTTCCTCTGGCGGATGCAGCATTCGCCGCGGACAAGCGAAAATCGTGATATTCAAGAGAAAGACCAAGCCGAGCCGCTTCCGCATCGAAATAAACCCTGTCATAGGGCTTGGTATCGTAGAACGCGACTTTTGGGAAATGATCCAGTGCTTCATTCATGGTTGCAGATTACACAACCATGAACCAAACACCACACTCAAGACAGGGGTTGCACATCCGGTACAGAAGGACCAGTGGCTTGCATGAAACGGGTCTTGGCACGGAGTATCAGCGTACCGAGAAAAAAGTCAGCCAGAGGCAAGACCACGTTAAAATTTTTGTGCATGTAGCGGTGATGCAACAAATGATGTCCGTTAAGCTTACGGAACCAGAACGGTTTCTCAACGCGGCGTGCCTTAGGTAAATGCATGCACCAATGAATGTATTCGTAGGTGCCGTAATAAATCGCAAATGCTAAAAATCCGCCAAGAGCGAAGCCCCACTGACCGATCAACCAGGATATCAACGCAAAGGGTATTACCCCGATCGCTATCAATGCCGGACCATTCCACCATGCCATCGGGATCGTCTCTTTATCTTTCTCATCGATAAGATGATACGTCTTGTCCGCCTTGAAAACCTGATGGTGAACCACCGCATGCGCTTGGAAGGCATAACGGAAATTCCAAATCGGGCGATGCATCACATAACGATGCAAGGTCCATTCAAAAAATGAGCCGAACACCACACCGACAATAAGGCCACCGAGGCACCAGATGGAGAACAAAAGAATAGGATTCATGAATAATACGTTAACTGCAGCGCAGAACTATAGACGACTTTTCTTTACCGCAAGCCTCGCGTGCTTAATTTCTCAGTTTATTTCCGAGAAGGTCACACCGAGATCTTCCTCAAATTTGCCGATTTTCTTACGTTCACGAGGGTCGATCAGGGCGATAGATGTCCCTTTTTTCCCCGCCCTTGCGGTTCTTCCGCTCCGGTGGGTGTAATATTCCAATTGTTCGGGAAGCTGATAATGAATCACAAATGACAAGCCTTCGACGTCGATTCCGCGAGCTGCAACATCGGTGGCGATCAAGATCCGAGTTCTTTGGTTTTTGAAGCCGCGCATGACCTTGTCGCGTTCGCGCTGGGAAAGGTCTCCCTGAATAACATCCACGGGGAAACCGAGCTTCTCCAGTTGTCTGCCCAGAGCAATCGCCCCTGCCTTGGTGCGGACGAAAATCAAGCCCCGTTCATCGCCACGCTTGTGAAGAAACTCCGCCAGAAACTCATTTTTCTCATCTTTGCCACAAACGGCAAACCGGTGATCAATATTCTGGTTCACGACGTGCGCTTTATCAATTTTGATGGTTTCAGGCGCTCCAGGCATGGCACCTTTCACAAGCCCATGAATGGAATCCGGAAAGGTCGCAGAAAATAGCCAAGTGCTGCGGCGTCCCCGCGTCAGGCCGAAGACGCTGACGAGATCTTTCTTGAACCCCATGCTCAACATCTCATCCGCCTCATCGAGAACAAGATGTTTCACATCCACGAGGCTCAGCGCCTTTTTCTTAATCAGATCAATCAACCGCCCCGGGGTCGCCACTACGATATGGGTCGGTCGTTTCAAATTCGAAATCTGACGTTCCATCGGTTCACCACCTGCGAGAACTTCGATGAAAATCTTCTCCTTTGCATATTTCGTATAACGGAAAAGCTGCTTGCCTATCTGTTTTGCGAGTTCACGGGTCGGAGCAATCACCAAGCCTTGGATCGTCGGTTTTCTCGAATCGATTTTCGTCAACAACGGCAAACCGAAGGCCGCTGTTTTTCCCGTTCCGGTCTGTGCCTGCGCACAAAAGTCTCCCCCGTTCTTAATCAAAAACGGAATGGTTTTTTCCTGCACCTCCGTCGGCGTGATGATTCCAAGCTCTTGCAAGCCCTCAACCAAATCCGCCGGTATTCCCAATGTTCTAAATGCGCTCAAAATCGTAATGTCGTGTGATGACCGAAGCCTGACCAAGGATTTCAAAAAAGACGAGCCATAAGAAAAGTAGCTGCTACGTCTCGCAGCAGACCGTGCTAGCGGCGTCTCGCCGCGCCTGTAAGTAGCGGCGATCTTCTGCCTGCCCCGACAAATCAAGGTCGCCATCCTCAGTATTTCAACATTGTAACAAGTGATATCAGAATGAGAGCGTTAACCCTATTAACCTCTCTAAAAATTCCTGATAGTACCCACGCAATCTAGCAAATTCCTTGTCGTTATTGAGAAATTTCGATTGGATCTAGAAGTTAACCCCGCCTGATATACACACGTGGGACTCTACTAATAAATACTGTTCGGAAAAATAATATGAAGAAACCAACCAGCCAGACTAAATCGCCGAGCAAACCGGCTAAGACAACAAAACGTTTAACTGCAAAGCCGAGTGATAAGAGAATTCCTTCTCCAGCCAAGGCGCGCAAAATTGTGGAAGCGGGAGCCAAGAAGATCACAGAAAAGGACATTGAGAAAGTTCATAAAAAATCCAAAGAAATTAATGAACAATTCACAAAAGGACCGCTTCGCGAATACATGGATAACGCCAAGCTTCTGTTGGACATTGTTTCTGACTATTGGACCGGCAAATACCGTGAAATCCCCTATTGGTCCATAGCCGCCATTGTATTCACGCTTCTCTATGTCCTAAGCCCTATAGATCTAATTCCAGATTTCATCCCAGTGATCGGCCTACTTGATGACGCCGCCGTTGTTAGCATTTGCCTATTTCTTGTCCTGCAAGACTTGCGTGAATACGAAGCATGGAAGATGAATCAAGCGCGAAAAAAATAATCCGAACAATGCGATCCACCGAACACCTACCCGCGTCACGCTCCATGCTTGGTCGCTCCGCTCCCGGCATGGATCGCGCCACGGGTAGGTGCCGGTGATCGCGTACGTTGGGCAAGAATTTTCAGATACTTACACCGCGATGTCAGACCCACTCCGTCCAGCTAACACCATTCTCGGTAAGACTTGGTTGTGTGTGATACTCGCTGCATTGCCGTTCGCAATACTTGAAGGAATGTGGTCGGACCCAGATTGGCGTGAGCATGCCCGAAGATTTGATGGCTCTACCGCAATGTGGATTTCCTATGCCGTCTATCTTTTGATCATCTGTCTCATTTGGTGGCGCTGGATCTATCACCCCAAATCTCGGGAATGATTTCTCGTATATGCCCATGCATCCCGAAGAAGCAAGATGCCCAACAAGCCATGGGATGCAACCGTCGACAAACTCTCTAATTGAATTCGGGCTTCCTTCCCCGCCGTGGATGGCCTATATCGTTCTGCTAAAAAATATTGTAGGCCAACCATCGAATTCCATCTGAAGTTATGGCACTTTTCATTATAGCGGCTTTTCTCGTGGCCCTTGTTGCTGTGATCGCAGCGATGATAAAGGCAACAAGTAATTCTACATCGAAGGTTCTTCGACTTAGCTATTGGTCATGGTTTGTAGTGGCAGCCGGTGCCTGCATCTTCACGACATTCAACTACAATTATTATTCCAACTCGAATACGAGGTTTTACGGTTGGCCGATCCCGAGTGTCGTTTTCCAGCGTGACGATGCAGAATCCCCTTGGTTGGATTTTGTCGGCCCCACTAGCTTTCTCGCTTACCCAATGAATCTGATTCTCTTTCTCATAGTTCCATCAGTCGCTTTACTTGCTTGGAGCCGATTCAAGAGGTCATCTGATAACCAAGAAGCAGAACAAGTTGGAGATGGCAACGCCGATGAGCGCGTCTGATTGAATTTGAGACTTTCCACCGGCGTTGCCATTCCTCTAACGTAACAGAAAAAGCCAGCCGGATCTAAACCCGACTGGCTTTTGAAATTTCCTAACGAGGAAAATTAATAACGGTAGTGATCCGCCTTGAAGGGGCCTTCCGATGATATACCGATGTAATCCGCTTGGTCTTTAGTAATCTTGGTGAGCTTCGCTCCGATTTTTGCGAGGTGAAGACGGGCAACCTCTTCGTCGAGGTGTTTCGGAAGGACGGTCACTTGACCGGCTTTGTAGGTCTCGCGGTTTTCCCAGAGATCGATTTGAGCGAGCGTCTGGTTGGTGAAGCTATTGGACATCACGAAAGATGGATGGCCGGTTCCGCAACCGAGGTTCACCAAGCGACCTTCAGCAAGCATGTAAATGCTGTTGCCTGTGGCGAAAGTGTATTTGTCCACTTGAGGCTTGATGTTCAGACGAGTCACACCCGGTGCCTTGTTCAACTTGTCCATCTGGATCTCGTTGTCAAAGTGACCGATGTTACAAACGATCGCCTGATCTTTCATTTTCGACATATGATCGAGGGTGATGATGTCTTTGTTACCGGTAGTCGTGACATAGATATCTCCCCAGCCAAGCGTGTCTTCAATCGTGAGAACACGGAAACCTTCCATCGCGGCTTGCAGCGCGCAGATCGGATCGACCTCGGTCACAACCACTTGCGCGCCGGCGCCACGGAGCGCTTGCGCACAACCTTTGCCGACATCGCCGTAACCGCAGACCACGCCTACTTTGCCAGAGATCATCACATCGGTCGCGCGCTTGATACCATCTAACAGCGACTCGCGGCAGCCGTAGAGGTTATCGAATTTCGACTTGGTCACGGAATCGTTCACGTTGATCGCTGGGACAAGAAGCTTACCAGCCTTGGCCATCTGATAGAGGCGATGCACACCGGTGGTGGTTTCCTCGGAAACGCCTTTCCAATCTTTAACGATCGTTTGGAAAATTCCGGGTTGCTTGACTTTGATGTCTTTCAAGAGGTCTTTGATGACTTGCTCCTCTTCGCTCTCACCCGGGCTGTCGATCCAGTTGGATCCGTTTTCCATTTCGTAGCCTTTGTGGATGAGCAAGGTCGCGTCGCCACCGTCATCGACGATAAGCTGCGGACCAAGGCCGTCTTTGTTAACGAGCGCCTGCCAGGTGCACCACCAATATTCTTCCAAGGTCTCGCCTTTCCATGCGAAGACAGGAATTTCACGAGCTGCAATCGCTGCGGCCGCGTGATCTTGGGTAGAGAAAATATTGCACGAAACCCAGCGCACCTCAGCACCGAGATCTGCAAGCGTTTCGATCAACACCGCGGTCTGAATGGTCATGTGCAACGAACCCATGATGCGAACCCCCTGGAGCGGCTTGGTTTTGCCATACTTCTCACGTGTCGCCATCAAGCCCGGCATTTCGTGCTCGGCGATATCGATTTCCTTACGTCCAAAATCGGCAAGGCCGATGTCTCTTACTTTATAGTCTGTGAAGCTCATGATGTTATTTTATAGAAGTGTTGTTTGTTTTTATAGAGTGGATGATGAATAGAAGGCTTTAGACAGAAGGCTTGGAGACAGAAGACATAAGACTAGAAAAATAGGCTCAATAAAGAATTGATCATTTTCGGACGTAACCGCTTACGTAGACCTTCGATCATTGATGATATTTCTTTCACTTCATCGATCAAATGCCTTGCGACTTCCTCAGAAAAGATTCCAGCTTTGAGGCCTATATGTAGTTGAGTCCTAAGCTCACCTGCAGAACCTTTTGATATAGCTAAGAATCTTCGGAACTCACGATCACTGTCACGATCCGCACCTTCAGCAATATTACACGGAATCGAAAGGCAAGAGCGAGCCATCTGATCTCTCAGACTATATAAGCGGATAGCGTCTATTAATTTGTACACATCCACCGCTAACCGCGATGAACGTTTCCAAACTTCTAGTTCTTCGAAATTATGCATCTCTTATCTTCTGTCTTCTGTCTAACAATCTTCTGTCTGTCGGCCTCAGCCGATCGCCTTTTTGAGCGCGGAAACTTTGTCCGTCTTCTCCCAAGTGATATCGGAATCATCTTTTCCAAAGTGACCGTAGTTGGTGGTTTTCGAAAAGATAGGGCGAAGCAGGTTGAGCTGCTTGACGATGTCTGCAGGATTGAAGGAAAACACTTTAAGAACGGCTCCGAGAATTTTCGCATCGGAAACGGTTCCTGTGCCAAAAGTATCGATGTGCACGCTGCAAGGCTCTGGATGACCAATAGCGTAGGCGAACTGAACTTCGCATTTGCTGGCGAGTCCTGCTGCAACCACGTTCTTCGCAACCCAACGACCCATGTAGGCTGCGGAGCGGTCGACTTTCGATGCGTCTTTCCCGGAGAAAGCACCACCACCGTGGCGACCCATGCCACCGTAGGTATCAACAATGATTTTACGACCGGTCAGACCGCTGTCGCCCTGAGGACCGCCGATGACGAATTTGCCGGTCGGGTTAATGAGGAACTCGGTTTTCGAGGTGAGCATGTTTTTTGGCAGGACTTTTTTGATCACTTGCTCGATGCAGAATTTCTCGATGTCTTTATGAGCCACATCAGCGGTGTGCTGGGTGGAAATCACCACGTTGACGATGCGGGTCGGTTTGCCGTTCACATACTCGACAGAAACCTGAGTTTTCGCATCAGGACGAAGCCATGGAGCGAGCTTGCCGGCTTTGCGGATTCTTGTTAGCTCGCGGCCGAGGCGGTGCGCGAACATGATAGGAGCTGGCATGAGCTCGGGAGTTTCGTCGCATGCATATCCGAACATGATGCCCTGGTCGCCTGCGCCTTGCTTTTTGGTTTTCTTGCCTTCGGCTGCTTTCGCATCCACACCTTGCGCGATGTCCGGGCTTTGAATGGTGAGGTAGTTGTTGATGAAAAGGGTGTCCGCATGAAACACATCGTCGGTATTCGTATAACCGATTCCACGAACGGCATCACGGATCACCTTACCGATGTTGATCACTTCATCGATCGGCTTGGTCGTTCCGTTCTTCTTGTCCTGAAGTTTCGGAATGGTAATTTCACCGCCGACTACCACGATATTGCTCTTTACAAAGGTTTCGCAGGCTACGCGACTGGTCGGATCAATCGCTAGGCAAGCATCGAGAATAGCATCGGAAATGGTGTCAGAAACTTTGTCCGGATGACCTTCGCCAACTGATTCTGAGGAAAAAATATAGGTGCTCATTTGTTTTTT
The DNA here is from genome assembly GCA_945873125.1 of Prosthecobacter debontii. GTDB lineage: Bacteria > Verrucomicrobiota > Verrucomicrobiia > Verrucomicrobiales > Akkermansiaceae > Luteolibacter. Next base: position 64,306 of record CAMCBV010000007.1, on the reverse strand, counting down.
TATTTTCGTATCGTCAAATCGTGATGCGTTGATGTAACATGTTTGCCATGTCGTCAACCATCAAATGCCTGAAACTTATCTCCGATACCACTCGGTTGCGGATTCTCGCACTGCTTGACCAGGATGCGATCTCGGTCGCTGAGCTTCAGGAAATTCTCGGTATGGGCCAAAGCCGGATTTCAACCCAGCTTTCGCAGCTGAAAGCAGCTGGTTTGGTAACCGATGAGCGCGCTGGAAAAAACAATGTTTACTCAGCCTGCCTACCGAGCGAGCTCTCAGCGATCGTCTCCCATGCCATCGCCGAAATCCCTGAGACCAGCGCAGACAACCTAGCGCTCCAGCATATTCTTTCCAAACGCAAAGACTACGCCCGTGCGTATTTCGATGAACTGGCGGGGCGCTTTGGCAAGGACTACGTCCCCGGCCGCTCATGGAAAGCATTGGCCGAGGCATTGATCAAATCTCTCAACTACCGCAACGTCGCCGATCTCGGGGCGGGCGAAGGCACACTTTCCCAGTTGATTGCTCAACGTGCGGAGAAGGTCATCGCAGTCGATCTCTCACCGAAAATGGTCGAATATGCGCAATCCCTTGCTCACAAAAACGGCCTGCACAACTTGGAATTCCGTATCGGCGATATCGAGAGCCCTCCTATTGATAATAGCAGCATTGATCTCGCCATACTCAGCCAGGCTCTGCATCACGCAGAAAACCCCCAGCGTGCCATCGATGCAGCGCACCGTATTTTAAAACCCGGCGGGCGCATCATCATCCTCGATCTCCTTCAACATACCTTCACCGAGGCCCGTGAACTATACGCAGATCGCTGGCTGGGCTTCTCCGAAAGTCAACTCGCGTCCATGCTCAAAAAATCCGGCTTCACGGAAATCGAAACCCTCATTGCAGATAAGGAAGAGGCGCCACCGAAGTTTCAAACCCTGTTGGGTATAGGTAGGGCTCCATCGCCGAGGTAGCCGCGCGAACCGATTATCCATTGAAATATGCCATTCTTCAACATTTCATGTGGTGTCCTCGGTGATGGCACCTTACTCATTTTTCACTCTTCCCTCTTCACTTTTCACTCTTTAGCTTACTCCCCAACATGATTCGTCTTATTCCCGTTCTCGTTCTCACGGCAATCAGTCTCCAGCTTCTTGAAGCACAAAACCAGCCTGCGAATAACTCGGCCATCTATCGATCCGTTGTTCGGATCGCTGTGGATACGATCAATCCCGATTACCAAACTCCCTGGAACTCCGGTCAATTTGGTGGCGGCATTGGAACCGGATTCATTGTTGGTAAAAATCAGATTCTCACCAACGCACACGTTGCATCGAATCAAAATCGCATCCTTGTCACCGTCCACGGCAGCTCGAAAAAATATCCTGCAAAAGTCGATTTCATCGCTCATGATTGTGACCTCGCTTTGCTCTCACTTGAGGACTTCTCAGACTTCAAGGACTTTCCAATATTTTCTTTCGGTGATACTCCTCAGCTCGAATCCGAAGTCACCGTGATTGGCTATCCTGTCGGTGGATCCCGTCTGTCCGTCACCAAAGGCATCGTCTCACGCATCGACTTCCAACCTTACTCGCACAGTCGTGCCGATTCTCATCTTATCGTCCAAATCGATGCCGCCATCAACCCCGGCAACTCCGGCGGCCCTGTGGTCCAAAACGGAAAAGTCGTTGGTGTTGCTTTTCAAGGTCTCCGCCAAGCGGATAACACCGGCTACATCATTCCAACTCCGGTCATAAACCGTTTCATGAAGGATATCACCGATGGAAGTTACGATCAATACGCCGAACTCGGAATCAGCGATTTCCCACTTTACAATCCTGCGATGCGCAAGGCTCTGGGCTTACCCAATGATGACAAGGGTATCCTCATCACCCGTGTCACGCCAACCAGCTCCGCAGATGGCATTTTGAAATCCGGCGACGTGCTCATCTCACTCGACGGACAAACGATCGACTCCGCGGGACAAGTCATGATCGATGGGGAAAAGGTCGATCTCGCCGAAATTGTCGAGCGTAAATTCAGCGGCGATCAAGTCGCTGCCCGAGTGATTCGAGAAGGTGTTTCACTGGATTTTGATATTAAAATCAAACCTCTTCCGGCCGCCCGGATGTATTCCATCCGCTACGAGGCTAAACCCCGATACGTCGTCTTTGCTGGACTGGTATTTCAACCGCTGGATACCAACCTTTTCGCCGCCTCGAAATTTACAGATGTAACCGTGCGCAGGCTGTATACCGATTATGTTTCAAAAGGAATATTCACGGAGAAAAAGGACATCATCATCCTCACCCAGATCCAACCCGATTCCGTGACTTCACAAATGGATGATTTTACCGGTCTTGCCGTGGAAAAAATCAACGGTATATCTGTCACGAGCCTCAGCCAAGCTCAAGAACTTCTGAATAAGGAAAATCCTCCGGAATTCCATACCATCGAACTTTATGGAGCGAACCGCCCTCTCGTCATCCCCAGTGCCGAAGTCGAGGCAGCAAATCGCCGAGTTCAAGCAAGTTACGGCATCTCCAAACTCCATAACCTCGAAGAGTAAAATCCATCGTCTTTGAAACATGCCACGCGTCGCAACCGCCCTCGGCTCTAACCTCGGTAACCGAGAAGCAAACATCTCTGCCGCTATCGCCGAGCTACGCCAAATCGCCAGTGTCGGTGAACCCTTTCTGATTGCCTCACTCTACGATACGGAACCCCAGGACTGCCCACCCGATTCCCCACGTTTTCTCAACACCGCAGTCGATTTTCATTATTCAGGGATCGATCCGTTAAAACTTCTCGAGCAAACCCAAGCGATTGAAAAAAAACTCGGTCGCGAGCCCCATCCCCTACGCAATGCCCCACGGCTGATCGATATCGATATCCTACTTTTTGGTGATATCACACTCGATCATCCCGAGCTGCAGTTACCCCACCCGCGCATCTACGAGCGACCTTTTGTTCTGAATCCACTGCGTGAGATCAGAAATGATATTTAAATACGGGGCCGAGCGCTGTCGCCAACCGTGATTACGAATAAAAGGCAATCCATTCGGAGACCACAGACGACAAGTTTAAAAAAAAATCGCGCGCTTGGGATTTCTATCAAGGTCGACGACGGTGCATCAACCCCAAGTCTTTTACCTCTTGAAATAATTCTCAATCGCTTTGACCAGTCCTGGGATGTCGTGCTGTGCAGCTTCGACGGCCGGTTTATGATCTAACGATTTAAGTGTTTCCGAAGTTACGGGGCCTATGCTTGCCGCAACGCATTTTTCCGGCCAAGGCAAGCCGAGTGCAAAGAAATGTTCAGCTGTGGATGACGAAGTGAACGTCACCATATCAGCGCCTTCTTCAATGAATTTGGCTTGGGCTCCTGTGTAATCATCGGACTCCGGCACGGTGCGATACGCGATGCATTCATCGACTATCGCGCCGAGTTTCATGAGTCCGTCATAAATCACATCGCGGGATTCTGCGGCTTTGATCCACAGCACGGTTTGGTTCTCAATGTTGATTTCCTTGAACGCCTCCAACAAACCTTCTGCGACGAATTTCTTCGGCAACAAATCAACCCCGATCCGGTATTCGCGGATTTTCGAAGCGGTTCCCGGTCCGATGGCGGCAATCTTCGGATTTCCCAGACTCCGCGCATCGTCATAGGTGGCGAAGAACGCGTCGAAGAATTTCTCAACCCCGTTCGGACTGGTAAAAATCAACCAATCATATTCATGCGCATGAGTGACTCCTTCAGCAAAACCTTCACGGTCTTCGGGAAGTTCAATCCGGATCGTAGGTAGCTCGATCACATCCGCGCCGAGATTTTGAAGGCGCTTACTAAGGTCTCCGGCTTGTTCCCGCGTACGGGTCACGACGATTTTCTTTCCGAACAACGGGCGCTTTTCAAACCAATTGATCTTTGCGCGCTCCTTAACAACGTTTCCGATCACCGCCACCGCAGGCGATGAAAATCCAGCTTTCTCGGCGATGTCCGCGATGGTCTCCAATGTTCCTTCAATCGTCCATTGCGAACCTGTGGTAGCCCAACGCACAAGTGCGATCGGAGTATCCGCCGCGGCTCCATGACCGATAAAAGAGCTGGTGATTTCTCTCAAACGAGCGACACCCATTAGGAAAACTTTCGTGCCGGGAGCTTTGGCAAGCTGGGCGTAATCAATCGATGTATAGCCTTTGGTGGGATCTTCGTGTCCCGTGAAAATCGTGAGCTGGGTATTGTGATCGCGATGCGTCACAGGAATACCCGCATAAGCTGGACCGGCAATGGACGAGCTGATTCCGGGAACGATTTCAAACGCCACACCTGCATCCGCCAATTCCGCCGCTTCTTCTCCACCGCGTGCGAAAATCATCGGGTCTCCTCCCTTCAAACGAGTGACGATTTTACCCGCTTTGGTGAAATCAACGATGATCTGATTGATCTGATCCTGCGGCACCGCATGGTCTTTTGCCCGTTTGCCAACGTAGATTTTTTCGCAACCTGGCTTGGTCCATCTCAATAAATCAGGACTGCTCAGCGCATCATAAACGAGAACATCGGCGATTTCGATGCACTCCTTTGCGCGTAAAGTTACAAGACCGAGGTCGCCTGGGCCGGCGCCGACTAGATAGCAGATTCCTGTGGATGTCATTTGAGGGATTGAAAAAGTTTGAGTGCCGCTTTGATGGGATCGGTGTCTGTAGCAGATCCGATTTTAGGTTGCCCGCCGGTTTCTGGAAACACGCGGGCGTGAAGATGAATCTGACCGCCGGAAAGATGGGAGTATACCCCGACCGGCGTATGGCAGCCACCGTCGAGCAAACGCAAAAACTCTCGCTCAGCGGTAACTTTGGTCCACGTTTCCGCATGTCCGATCGCCATAGCGAGCTCCAGTGAACGAGTATCACCTTTGCGAATTTCCAAACCAATTGCTCCCTGCCCTGCTGCGGGAAAAAAAATATCCTCCGCCAATCGCGTGCAAAAAACCGGCACCGATGCGCTAACCCGCTCCTCGTTGCTTTCTGGAGATTCCGGAATGAACCCCAACCTCATCAAACCAGCCTCAGCCAAGAGGATCGCATCGTAGTCGTCACCTTGCGCGAGCTTTTCAATACGGGTGGGGACATTTCCGCGAAGATCCACCAAGACCAGATCAGGCCGCAGAAACGCGATCTGCTTCGCGCGCCTTACACTGCTGGTGCCGACTCTTGCACCTGCTTTAAGTGCGGGCAATCCACCCGCTTGTTTCGTCAGCAGCACATCGCGAACCGGAGCGCGCTCAAGGGTCACTGCCAGTTCGAATCTCGGATCGATTACCGTCGGCATGTCTTTCAAACTATGCACCGCGATATCAACCGACCCATCGGCTAACGCTTCTTCGAGCTCCTTGATGAACACACCTTTATCAAACGTGCCCTCGGCCTTGGCCACATCAGCCAGCGACACATCCGTCCGGCGATCGCCCGTGGTCTTGATGATTTTACGGCTAATGACCCAGTCCGGAAATTTACCAGACAACAAGCCTTGGGTCGCCGTGGCCTGCACCAATGCCAGTTCGCTGCCACGCGTGCCAATGATGATTTCTTTGTCTGTTCGGGTCATGTGTTCGCTCTGCGCCCCTCTCCATGCCGTTGGGAGAGCCATGATGCAAGGTTAAGTAATCCTAAAATCAAGGATGTAACCGAGGTTCTCGGTTTGAATTCATGCACCTTAAGAGCTGCGGATCAAAACCGCAGCAGTCCAGAGCCTGTGGCGGAATGCCACTCCATTACACGAATCTTGTACTCTTTTGGGCAACTTACAATTTGCAAAACTTCTTGCACCCCCTGCGCAGGATGGATAACTACCCCCCTCCAAGCGCCAAGAAACACTCTCTTTTAATACCGGATTTTTATGAATTTAGGGAAATTACTCGATACAAATCATATCCTTTTGGATATGAAAGCGACCGAGCATTGGCCTGCGATTCTTGAACTTGTAGATTTCCTCACCGAGTGCGGTGATATCCCGAAAAACTGCTACAACGACATCCTCAAAGCCCTTCAGGAGCGTGAGGCACAAATCAGCACGGGCATCGGCACAGGCTTGGCCATCCCACACACGTTTTCCGATGATCTGGAAAAAGTCGTCGCCATTTTCGGACGCTCAAAAGAAGGCATCGAATTCAATGCTCTCGATCATTCTCCGGTGCATTTCATCATCTTGTTCATCGTTCCTCGGAAAGACTATCAACTCCACCTTCGCACCCTCTCAGCGATTGCAAAAATGTTCACCAACATGGAAGTCAGGCGCAGACTATCCGCCGCCGTGACTCGCGATGAAATTTTGGAAATTCTCGATCCAAAAGCCATACGTTCAAAGGCTGACAAAGAGCCTTGCTGAGTCGGGTCCGACGATCTTTCTCCTTTCCCGTCAGCCTTTTTTCATCAGCCAAGATTTTTCCATCGGACCGCCAGCGAACACTGATGGAGAAGGATTCTAAGAGATTTCAAAGAAATTTCCTACTTAATGAACGGTTCAAAGAAAAATATTCATAACTCTTTAATTCTCCTTGTTTATCTGCGTTCATCGGTGCTCCAAATTTCTTTTCGTTTTTACCCATGACCCTTTTACAGAATCTTGAAACCCGCCTCGCTGTCGCTCTTGAAGCCGTGCTTGGCGAGCCGACCCCACCCAATCTCATGGCAGCAGCCGATCTCCGTTTCGGGGATTACCAGAGCAATTCCGCGATGGTTCTGGCAAAACGGATGAAATCCAATCCTCGTGCCCTCGCCCAACAAATCCTCGATTCTGTTGATATCGCTGGACTCGCAACCGCCAAAATCGATGGCCCGGGCTTCATCAATTTCACTATTCTTCCGGAAGCCTACTCCGCTTACGCCGAGGAATTACTGAAAGATCCACGTCTCGGTGCGCCTGAACTCGGAAAAGGCAAGCGTATCGTCGTGGATTTCTCTGCCCCGAATGTCGCCAAGCCCATGCACGTCGGACATATCCGCTCGACAATCATCGGCGATTCCCTCTGCCGCATCGCGCGTTTCCTTGGCTTTGAAGTGATTGCCGACAACCACATTGGTGACTGGGGCACACAGTTTGGTATGATTCTCCATGGTTGGAAAACCATGCTCAATAACGTGGCGCTGGAACAGGATCCGATCAAGGAGCTTGTCCGCGTCTATCGTGAGGTCAACTTCGCCACCAAAGAAAACCCCGTAGTTCTGGAAACTTGCAAAAATGAATTGGTCAAACTCCAAGCCGGCGATCCCGAAAACCTAGCAATCTGGCAGAAATGCATCGATCTATCAAAGGTAGGTCTTCAGAAAATTTACGATCGTCTGGATGTAAAATTCGATCACTGGCTGGGCGAGAGTTTCTATAACGACATGCTACCCGGCTTGGTCGATGAGTTTCTCGAAAACGGCATCGCGCGTGAAAGCAATGGCGCGGTGTGTGTGTTTTCCGATAACTCGAAAGATCCCAGCCAGGATCCTTTCAAAGTCCATCGCGAAGACGGCTGGACCGATAACCCGGCCATCATCCGCAAGGCCGATGGTGGATTTCTCTACGCCACCACCGATCTCGCCACTATCCAATACCGCATCGATACATGGAACGCGGATCAGATCTGGTATGTCGTCGGCGTTCCTCAACAACTCCATTTTCGCCAGATTTTCGAAGCAGCGCAACGTTGGGGCAAAACCGGCGACTTCCGCCATATCGCCTTCGGCTCGATTCTGGGTGAGGATCGCAAACTCATGAAAACCCGCTCCGGCGAAAATGTAGGCCTGACTGAAGTGCTCGAAGAAGCGGTCGAACGCGCCGCGGCTGCCATTGCTGAAAAAAATCCTGAGCTCCAAGGCAAGGAAGCTGAGGAAATCGCCGAAATCGTAGGAATTGGCGCAGTGAAATTCGCCGAACTTTCACAGAATCGCCTGACCGATTATGTTTTTGCATGGGATCGCATGCTCGCGCTGCAGGGCGATACGGCTCCCTATCTGCAATATTCAACGGTCCGTATCCGTTCCATTTTCCGAAAACTGGACGGGCCGTTTGATGCCAATACCTCAACGATTCAACTGGAACAGCCCGAGGAAATCCATCTCGCCCGCCTGCTTGCCCGTTTTGGAGAGGTGCTGCCCATGGTGATCGAAGATCATCGTCCCAATTTGCTGGCCAACTATCTCCTGGAGCTCGCACGTGCCTTCCATTCCTTCTTTGAGGCATGTCCGGTCCTCAAGTCCGAAGAACCTCTCAAATCAAGCCGCCTCGCCCTATGCAAGCTCACCTCCACGATCCTGGAACAAGGCTTAGGGCTTCTAGGGATTCGTTGCCCAGAAAGAATGTGAAACTTTAGATTCCAACTTTCAGGCAACTCTGGGGATTCGTTTCTATTCCTATGTCTTTCCTTGAAATTTGAACTTTGAAACTTGAGATTTAAGATTGCACTTTTGTAAGCATCTATAAAAGATATTGGGATGTTCCCTTTTTACGTCATCGGACACAAAAACCCTGACACCGATGCGGTATGTTCCGCTTTGGGTCATGCTGCACTTCTTCGTGCCTGTGGTGATGAACCAAATGCAATAGCGGCACGTTGCGGTGATATTTCGCAACGCACCAAATGGGTTCTCGAAAAAGCAGGCTTCGATGCCCCCGAACTTCTCACCGACGCCCGCACCAACGCCGGGATGATCTGCAAACGCGACGTCATTTACGTACATCCTTATGATACATTCCTCACTGCCTACAACCGCATGTTTAACGCATCGATTCGCTGCGTTCCGGTGATGAATGAAGATGGTACGGTTGCGGGAATGCTGCAATACATCAACCTTCTCAAGCTTCTTCTGCCAGCAAACACCCAGGGCATCAGTGTGCGGACGGTTCATGCTTCACTAAACAATCTGGCCGCAACCCTTGATGCGGAAAGTTTGGGTGCGCAGATCAGTAAACAGGACGATGAGGAAGATCTCATTCTGCTCGTCGGCGCGTCTTCCCAAGACACGGTTAAATCCCGTCTCAAAAAGGCGACTGAGGAAGGCAACATTCGTAACTTCCTGGTGATCTGCGGTGATAGACCCATCGTCCAGCGGTTGGCCATTGAGTCAGGTGCTCGTGCCTTGTTGGTGACAGGCAATAATAGCATTTCCAAGGAAATTCTAGACTTTGCCATTGCCAAGGGAACGGTGCTATTACGTTGCCGACAAGACACGGCAAGTGCCAGTACGCTGATCCGGTGCTCACGCACCGTGCGCCACGTCATGGAAACGAAATTTATTTCGGTAAACTCGAAAGAACCCGTCTCCAAAATCCGCAAAGAACTCGTCACAGTCGATCAAGACCTATTTCCTGTAATGGAATCCGGCTCGGACGCCATGATAGGCGTGATCGCAAAGTCGGACTTGGTCGATCCTCCGAAACTCCGCTTCGCTCTCGTCGATCACAACGAATACGCTCAAGCCGTTACAGGCATCGAGGAGGCCACGATTACGGAAGTGATTGATCACCACCGTCTCTCTGGCGATTTGGTGTCGCGTGAACCGATTCGTTACCTCAACGAACCGGTAGGATCAACATGCACGCTCGTCGCGCGTAAGTTTTTCCACAGGGATCTCATTCCCGAGCCTGGCGTCGCCCTGTGCCTATGTGGCGGCATCGTATCCGACACCCTTTGCCTGACATCACCAACGACCACAACTCTGGATCGTAAAATGCTGACTTGGCTTAGCGAAATCGCGCGCGTTGACGCCAAGGAGTTCGCAGAGGAATTTTTTGCAGTTGGATCACTCATCGCCAACGGCACAGCTGATGAAATCATCAACACGGACCGCAAGGAGTTCAATGAACAAGGCATGTTCATCAGCGTCTCTCAAGTCGAGGAACGCGACCTTCACGGATTCAAAGCTCGGCGCGAAGAGCTTGAAATCGCCCTGCGCAAGCTTCAGTTTGAAAAAGGCTATAACATTGCGGTTCTCGTTATCACCGATGTCGCACTCCTCAAAAGCATGGTTCTTGCGGTGGGCCCTGAGAACATCATCGCCGCTCTTCCCTTCAGCCGCATTGATGACACTCTCTATTCGGCACCCGGCGTCGTCTCCCGCAAACGTCAAATCTTCCCTGCCATCTGTGATGCGATCGAGCATGCCCACAGATAACTGGGTGGTGATCTTCAGCTGCTGTATTAAACTCGGAAACAACAAACGGTTCTTCATTCAATGAAGAAAAAACGTAAACTCTTTCTCAAACTAGCCGCGATAGTCTTCATCCTTGGCATATACCCCCTGTGCATACTGATCTACACGTGGACCTGTGTTTTCCAATCTGACCTCGAAGGAGGAAAAAACGGGCCACTGGATGCGTATCGGCATACGCTGGCAAGTGCGATCGTCTCGCACACATTGGGCGAATGGGCCGTCAATGTCACAACCTTCGTCATGGAATCAAAAACTTCAGCGAGCGGCGCGATGGACCGTCATAATAACCGGATCGGCATGAAAATAGGTTCCCATGCGAAATCCTTCAAAGACCTGGAACCATTGGTTCGCACTCGTGTGATGGAAGGCAGATGTTTTTCCACAAAAGCAGAACAAATCACATGGCTACCAAAAACGACATGGCGTAAAAGGAATCTTTGGTAAGCCCAATCTGGGTGCCGTGAAATGGTCACTCCCCAATCACACAAGGCACCAATATCCCGTCGCTCATGCCGTGGATTTTTTTCTTGTCCGCGGGAACCAAGGTGGCCAAGCAGCCGCCAAAAGTAGTTTCCCCTTGTTTGTCTGTAAAAAAGTAAGGACACAACCTAGCCCGCACTTCGATCATTCTGACGCTACCGTCTTCATTGAAAACCGGATGCATAAACCGCCTGCCCTCTTTGAATTCCTGCATCAACCAAGGTTGCTTGCCGGATTCTGAGAGCGCAAACCGCAACCTTTCCTGCCACTCCATGGCAGAAAGATCATGTCCGACAAACACCCCTCGAGATCCCCAAGCGGTCTCATGAAAGCCGCTGATTTTCAAAACCAATTCCCTTTCTTTTTGGGAAAAATCCCCAACATCATCCCAAGAATGCGCATCGAGGCGCGGCAGTGAGGCGTGAGGCGGTAGCGGTTGAGGATCAACAACCCAACCGAACGGAATCCATTCCCTTAATCTCCGCAAATGACTTCCACGCAGAGATTGCTCCCAGATCTTTTTCAAGGCAGGCGACCAAAACAGCGCAAGCCAGAGCTTGTCCTCCAAATGCGCCTTGAACGGAGGGGTTAGGATCGCCTCACCCCGCGCCGATTTCTCAGCCAGCTTTCGCGAATACGGCATCGACTCCCAATCAAACAACTCAAAGAACCGATACATCTCTCGACCACACTCCTCGTATTCCTCAGCATTTTTCACATTCCATGCCACACCGAGTTGCTTTGCCAGCCATGTCATTTCCGCCCGATAATCCTTTGCTTCCTCAGAAACCAGAATATCTCCTCCATCCGGGAGCAGCTTGCGGAAGCCTTCCAACATACCATCGGAGCCACCCAAAACCTCAAAACCTGCCTCAGCATAGGTCTTTGAAAGCCATGCGGTAATGCCGATTCCTCCCGGGACACTGTCAAGCTCGGTGAGCGCAAAATGACCTTTCGCAAGTATCAAATCGGGACGAATCACTCGGGGAAATTGTTCTGTCAGCCCCGGGTCCCGTTGAAGCTTTGCCAGCCAGTCTGGCTTGCCCTCGTCTAACAAATGCGACAGCCATGATTCGATTTTTCCCGCAGCCGAGCGCCGGTAGAGCGAATCACAAGCTTGTTGAAACTTCGCAAGGGGATGCCCCATTGACATCATTTCCTTAGCCTCTGCTACAGTAAGCTTCAAAGGCTCAGGCGACCACTGCCACGAACCGCCACCAAACAATCCGCCTTCCGGCAGTTTTTTCATCAAATCATGCAATGCAATGGCCACGCCGGAGCCTCATCTCCGAAACGCATTTTTGCAAGTCGCCATGCCTTAAACAAAAAAAACCATTGGAAATTCAAATGAACCGCAAACCATGAAAATTCGCAATTTACAATCTTTGTCACGGCCATGACAAAGATTGTAAGACGGTTCATGATCACAAGCATTGAAGCTCTGTCGTTGGATTGACATGGATGACAAGGCCCAGTTCTGCGCCGTATGAGATATCGAAACCTTGGTCTGATCATGAAAATAACTACCCGAATGCCCGCCATTGACCTCCAACCCCTTTTCATTTCATGCTCTCGCTTGTGAGTCACAATCCTGTAGAGCCATCCTTGGCAGCCTTCGAAGCGTTTTCCAAACAAGGAAACGTTGTTCCGGTATATACCCAACTTGCTGCCGATTTCGAAACTCCCCTCTCTGCTTATCTGAAAATCCGTGATGCCAAGTATTCGTTCCTATTGGAGTCTGCTGAAGCGACGGACAAGGGCGGTCGGTGGTCAATAGTCGGCTCGGGTCCGAAACGGATTTTTTCAGCAAAGGGAAAAGACATCACCATCACAGAAGGAAGCAAGCTGCGCACGCTTCAAGCACCGGATGATGTGCTCGCCGCGTTGGAGCGAGAGATGGCCCCGTTCCATCCCGTCCCCAACCCTGCCCTGCCACCCTTCTCCGGCGGCATGGTCGGCTACCTCGCCTATGATGCGGTGAGACAGTTTGAACCCACCCTCGGCGATTCGCCACCAGATTCACTCGGCGTGCCGGATGCATTGTTCATGCTCGCGGATACCTTGTTGGTATTTGACCACCGCCTGCGCCGTTTGCATATCATCGCAAATGCGTTTCTGGACGAACACGCTTCACCGGCAGAAGCCTACGCCGCCGCATCAGGACGCATTCATTCGATCATTGAAATTCTCAACCGTCCCCTTCACGTCCCAGCGCTCAATGGGTTAGTGGAAATCACCGATGAGCCTGCGGTTTCCAATACCACTCAGGCAGAATATGAACAGATGGTGCGCGACGGGAAAGAATTCATCTCTGCAGGCGATATTTTCCAATTTGTTCCCAGCCAACGTTTCACTACGGACTTCGATCAATCACCTGTCGACCTCTATCGAGCACTGCGTTACGTCAATCCATCCCCTTACATGTTCGTTTTGGAAATGGGTGACTTCGCACTCGTCGGTTCATCGCCAGAAGTGCATGTTCGCTCCATTCAGGGTCGCATCGATATCCGCCCAATCGCCGGCACTCGTTGGAGAGGAAAAACAGCTGAAGAAGACGATGCTCTCGCGGCCGATCTTCTCAATGATCCGAAAGAGCGAGCGGAACATCTGATGCTGGTTGATCTCGCCCGCAACGATGTCGGACGCATCGCCAAACATGGTAAGGTTTCTGTCGATGATTTCATGATCATCGAGCGTTACAGCCATGTCATGCACATCGTTTCCAACGTCACTGGTGAACTCGATCCATCGCACACCGCCTATGATGTACTCCGCGCAACCTTCCCTGCCGGTACGGTTTCAGGAGCGCCGAAAATCCGTGCCATGCAAATCATTAACTCACTCGAAAAAAACAAACGCTGCGCTTATGCGGGAGCCGTCGGTTATTTCGGATACGATGGCTCACATGATTCCTGCATTACCCTCCGCACATGCCTTTTAAAAGACGGCAAAGCCCACGTTCAAGCAGGTGCCGGCGTCGTTGCCGATTCCGATCCAACCTACGAATACAACGAGACCGTCAATAAATCCAAAGCCCTGCTACGCGCGATCGCTTTAGCGAAAACCTTAAAGGATTAATCGACTCCTCTTCATTGAGGTTTAAAAATTTAAAGTTTAAAATTTCCACCACATGCTTCTCATCATCGATAACTACGATTCCTTCACCTACAACCTCGTCCAATATTTTGGCGAACTCGGGATTGAAATGAAAATTTTCCGCAACGATGCGCTCACGGTTGCTGATGTGAAAAAACTCGCACCAGAAAAAATCTGCATCTCTCCGGGTCCATGCACGCCGAATGAAGCAGGCATCTCGCTGGAGCTCATCCGTGAGCTCGGTCCGACGACACCCATCCTCGGTGTATGTCTTGGTCACCAATCCATCGGACAAATCTATGGCGGAGATGTCGTTCGTGCGGATCGTCTGATGCATGGCAAAACCTCCCCCATCCACCACAACGGCAGCAGTGTGTTCGCCGGTTTACCAAATCCCTTTGAAGCCACCCGCTACCATTCGCTCATCGTCAAGCGCGAGACCTTGCCTGATTGTCTAGAAATCACCGCATGGACGGCTGAAAATGAAATCATGGGACTGCGCCACAAAGAACATCCCGTCCACGGCGTTCAGTTCCACCCAGAATCCATACTCACCGAGAACGGCAAACAAATCCTAGAAACATTTCTCAAATTCTAATGTAACGCCGATCTATCGTCTACCTCGATCAGTCGGGGTCGCCGTCTTAAATTCCGCCGCAGCCCATACCTCTTCCTTGAGGTTTAAATTTTAAAGTTCGTGCCTCGCTTCTACCTTGCTCCTAACAACTGGACCGAATCGCCCTTTCTCGATGGCGATGAAGCCAAGCACCTCGCTCAAGTGCTACGAATCCAATCTGGGGAAACGATCACGGTTTTCGATGGTTTGGGGAATTTCGCAGAAGCTCGCGTGCTCTCTGTATCCAAACAAAGAGTCGATCTCATGTTGGAGCTCGCTGAGTCTAAGCCGATTCCGCTTCCGGAAATCACTCTTGCCCAGGCCATTCCAAAAGGGAAAAACATGGATTGGATCGTCCAAAAAGCCGTAGAGCTCGGCGTTTCAAAAATCCAGCCTCTGGTCACTCGTAACACGATCGTCTCTCCCGGAGATGATAAAGCAGGAAAATGGCGCCGCACCGCTTTGGAGGCTTGCAAGCAATGTGCCCAATTCACGATTCCCGTCATCGCCGATCCCGTCAGCTTCGATACATGGATCAAATTCAATGAGCCCTCGGAATTGAAAATCATTGCCTCGCTTGCGGAGAATCCGCGGAATTTCCGTGAAACCCTTGCCGCACATCCCGAAATCGAATCGGTAACCATCCTGATTGGGCCGGAAGGTGATTTTACCTCTAAGGAGATCGATGCATCACTCGAAGCCGGCTTTATTCCTGTCACCCTCGGCGATCTCGTTCTACGCGTCGAAACCGCCACCCTTTTCTGCCTCTCAGCCATCCGCTTTCAATATATTTAGTCCCTTGGACCGCGCGACTCCAGACGCGCATTCTTCATCTGATAAAGCCTCTTTCAAACCCTCTTTCCCCTTGACCGTATACCTTCCACGGTGTTCGTTCCCCTCGATAATGTCTGGCCAGTCACCAACATCCAAACTTTGGGTCCGCGAGGTTCTCAAATCCAAACTCCATCGTGCCGTCATCACAGAAGCCGATGTGGATTATGAAGGCAGCATTGAGATCCCTCGCGATCTCATGGACGCCGCCGATCTATGGCCGGGCGAAAAAGTTCTCGTTGCCTCAATCACTACCGGAGCCCGCCTTGAAACCTATGTCCTCGAAGGCCCGCCCAATACCGGGAAAATCCTGATCAACGGCGGCGCCGCCCACCTCATCAAAAAAGGCGAACGCGTTGCGATCATGGCTTTCGGATATTCCGATACGCCTATTAAACCGAAGAATCTTCTGATGGGAGATCACAACGAGATCCTTAGGGATCGCTGAATCCAATTCTTGAATGGGTGTGGTTTATGAAATTGAACCACAAAGCGCGCAAACAACGCAAAGTGGTTGAAATCAGAATTTCTTTTCTTCTCTAACCAGAGGTTTTAACCGAATGAAAGTTCATTCACTCGGTGACTCAGGATAAAGCTAGCCGAAGGCGTGCTGAATCAATTAATCCACATCCGTCCTGAACGGTGATGCCGGGAAACCTTCCTTATTGAACAGATTTACATCAGGAACATTGATCCAACCGTAACGAGCTGCTTTTGGCGATTTCACTTCAGCGGCTGAAACGATGATTTTGCTGCCTTTGATTTCAGCTTTTGCAGGAACATGTTTTCCGTCCTCGCCGGCGATGGTGAAGCCTTTGAGGTCGCCATCTTTTGCGACGAGTCCGCCTCCGAGATGTTTAAAGCTGAGTTCGATTGCATCGCCACTCACCTTCATTGAATCATAGATAGGTCCCGAATAGACGATTTTTTCTCCGTAGGCGATGACACGTGCTGCGGATGCCAGACGTTGGCCGACGGGTTGCTTGTTTTTGGGATGGATGTCATTTGCATCACCCACATCGGTAGTCACAGCCATTGCGGTGTTTTCGGATTTGGAGAGCGTTAGGAGCTGTGCCTCACGGATTTCAGGTGGCTGTCCTTTAAACGGAGCAATCTGAACGTAGATAAAAGGAAAATTTCCCTGCTTCCACTTGTTTCTCCAGTCGGCAATCATCGCTGGAAACAAGGTGCGGTATTCTTTGGATTTACCCGCGTTGGATTCACCTTGATACCAGATCACCCCTTTCATCGCGTAAGGAACGATGGGTGCGATCATGCCGTTATAGAGAGAGGTTGGATGACCTGATCCGACTGGTTTCTCAGGAGGAGCCGCGATCGTCTTTTCCGCAGCATCTAGATATCCTTTGAGTTCAGCTTCACTCCCAAGACCTTCGATGCTGGTCCAGGCTTGTGCAGGAGTGCCGCCCCATGAGGTGCTGATCATTCCAACCGGCACGCCGAGTTTCTCATGAAGTTCTTGAGCGAAGAAATATCCGACCGCAGAAAATCCTCCGACTGTTTCAGGCGATGCCGTGATCCATGATCCTGTAGGAGTGGCGAGAGGCTGAATCGCGGTGGTTTTTTTTACCGTGAACATTCGGATTTTTGGATAGTTTGCTTTTGACGCGTGTTCTTTCTGGGGATCAATTCCTTTCAAGAGCCATTCCATATTGGATTGCCCGGAGTTCACCCAGACTTCACCGACCAAAATCTCTTTGATTTCGATCGTGTTCTTTCCGGAGATTTTCATGGTGAGCGGATCGCCGACTTCAAGTGGTGCGAGATCTACACGCCATTTTCCACCCTCTGCCGTGGTGGTCAGCTTTTGTTTTCCGATCTCAACCGTGACCTTTTCCCCATCATCAGCCGTTCCCCATACCGGCACTTTTTGTCCACGCTGAAGGACTGCGCCATCGGCGAAAAGCGGGTTTGGCACGACATCAGCTTGGGCGAAACTCGCTCCTAGCGAGACGGAAATGCAAGTAATCGCCAGGGATTTTGAAATGGGATTTGAGATCATCGTTGGAGTTCTATGGGGTCTTGGATCCGGATTCATATCCGACTGATTATTTTATTACTAGGCAGAATTTTCGAATCTTTCTCCTTCCCAGCAAGAAAACCTAGCTTAGAAGTAAGCCAGATGAAAAACATCCATCTAACGGATATCGAGGCGATGGAAAAGCTGGCCCGCGTGCAATTTGCCAACTCGCTTCCTGGCCCAAAACCCATTTCCCTGATCGGATCGGTCAATGAAACCGGACAAACCAACCTCGCCCCGTTTTCCTCGGTCACGCATCTTGGCTCAAATCCCCTCCTGATCGGCTTGATTTCACGCCCAGATCTAGTGGATCGGCACACGTTAGCCAATATCATCCAAACTCGTTCCTATACGATCAATCACGTCCACTCCGGGATTCTCGACCAGGCCCATCATTGCTCAGCCCGATACCCACGCGAGATTTCCGAATTCACCGCCACCGGCTTGACTCCTCACTTCGAACCCGGGATCGCCGCTCCCTTTGTGGCTGAATCTCGATTCCGCTTCGCTCTTGATCTGGTTGAAACAGTTCCGATCACCGCGAACGACACGATCCTCATCATCGGAAAAGTCCGCTTGGCGCAAATCCCTGAAGAACATCTCGCAGCGGATGGCGCGGTGGATCTCGCCGCACTCGGTTCACTGGCCTCCACAGCTCTCGATACCTATTTCGAACTCAGCCAGCCAACACGCCTACCCTACGCAAAAGCTAAGAAGACCCTGTAACCTGACTGCCTGATGTCATCCGCGACGCTCGTTTTTCCACACCAACTGTTTGAAACCCATCCCGCTCTGGCAAAGGACCGGCCTGTCTATCTCGCTGAAGACCCTTTGTATTTTGGAAATGACCCGATTTATTCGATAGCTTTTCATAAACAAAAACTCGTTCTGCACCACGCATCCATGCTGGCTTACGCAGATGAGCTTCGGGCTAAGGGATACGAAGTTACCATTCTCCCTCATACTCGGGATTACCGACAAGCCCTGCCAAAAAAAATAACTGAACTCCACCTCGCTTACCCCCACGATTTCATTCTCGAAAAGCGTGTCAGAGACTTTGCCAGTCATCGCGGGCTTTCCCTAACCGTTTACCCATCACCCGCCTTTCTCTCACCTCCTGAATTTCTGGAAGAGCATATCGCCCGCCGCAAAAAGCCTTTCATGGCGACCTTTTACCAAGCGCAGCGCAAACGCATGGGGATACTGATCGATCCTGATGGAAACCCGACCGGTGGGCAATGGTCCTTTGATGAAGACAATCGCAAAAAGCTTCCCAAGCAATACGCTCCACCCTTTGCGCCCAAAACCCCGCAAAACGCCTATGTCACCGCATCGATCGCGCACATTGAAAGCCTATTTCCCAGTCAGCCGGGGAACTGCAAAACCTTCCGCTACCCCGTCACTCGTGCCGATGCAAAGGCATGGTTGAAAACATTCATCTGTGAACGTTTTCAAGAGTTTGGAATCTACGAGGACGCAATCTCCACCGAACACGCTTTCATCCATCACTCCGTCCTGACTCCGATGCTGAACATCGGATTGCTCACGCCTCAGGAAATCGTCGATGCCGCACTCGCTCAACAGGATCAAGTTCCACTCAATTCCCTCGAAGGATTCATCCGCCAAATCATAGGTTGGCGAGAGTTCATGCATGGCGTTTACCTCCATCGCGGCACCGAAATCCGCAATCTAAATTTTTTCCAGCACACCCGACCCATCCCGAAATCGTTCTACGACGCCACCACCGGCATCCCGCCCATCGACCGCATCATCCGACAGCTTCACGATGAAGCCTACTGCCATCACATTGAGCGACTCATGGTGCTGGGAAATTTCATGCTGCTTTGCCGCTTCGATCCTCATGCGGTCTACCAATGGTTCATGGAATTCTTCATCGACGCCTATGATTGGGTCATGGTTCCTAATGTCTACGGCATGTCTCAGTTCGCCGATGGCGGAACGTTCACCACCAAACCCTACATTTCTGGATCGAACTACGTCCTAAAAATGTCCGATGAAACCAAAGGCCCGTGGACCGAAATCTGGGACGCCCTGTTCTGGACCTTCGTCGGCGATCACCAGGATCTATTTCTCAAAAACCCCCGCTCCTCCATGATGGCAAGAAACTGGCAGAAGTTTTCTGATGAGAAGAGGCAGGAGTTGTATCGAATCGCAGAGGAGTTTCTAACCACGAATTTCACGAATGACTCGAATGGAAGATTGGTTTAAAAAACAGAACACATCCGAATGATGGTTTTTTCTCAACATTCGTGTCTTTCGTGAAATTCGTGGTTAAAAGTTTCATTACTCGTGTATTTAGTGTTTTTAGCCGTGCGTAAATCCCCCATTCTTTCTGTCGATGTCGTCCCTCGATGAAGCCACTCTCCGAAAAGCCGCTTCATGGCAGGATTTCAAAGAGGCGCAGGGTCTACTCAACACAGGCGCGGTCATTTCTTCCGAATCAACTCCGGATGGGTTTCAGGGTTCTGTAAAAATTGGAACACGAACTTACCGAATCACCGTGGCCGCCCGCACGCCCACTTGGCTTGACGCTAAATGCCCCTGCCCCAAAAACCAACGCGAAGGTGCGTTCTGCCCGCACGCGATCGCTGTAGGGTTACATCTGATAGCTCCTCCGAGGCCCTCTGCAGTAAAACCCAACAAACCTACGGAAAACCCCATCCCTGAAGTCTCATGGAAAGTCCGCTTCCAAGGACCTTGGCAGAAAGCTCTGGAAAAAGGCCACGCAGCGATCGGACTCAGTAGCTCCGACCAACCTCCCACGCCTGCGGACCAACGACTCACCACTTGGTTGATCGCTCAAAAACAAACCTCCAGCAATAACCTCCAGTTGGTGCTCAACGCCAAACAACTCTCCGAATTCCTCAACCACGCTCGGAATCATCCCGAAATCAGCACCCCAGAGGGCTCGTTGAACATTGAGACACGCACCCAGATTCGCATTGCCGACTGCACGCTTTCGGAAAAAACCATTCAGATCACCCCGGGGACAGACAAAATTTTCAAAATCGGCGACTCCTTCTGGCGTCTATCTGACATGAGCATCGCGCAGATCGGAAATAAGGAAATCCCTGTTTCCCTCATGCCCGTGCTTAATGCCCTGGCTTCCGGAAAGCCAGCAAACCTCGAATTGGCGAGTTTTCTCAAAGAACTCGATCCACTTCAGATTTTCATCGATTTCAGCGCCTCTGCTTGGTTCGAGTCACTGCAGTTCATTTCGGCCGAACCAGCGTTCAAAATCACAATTTTCGGAGGTCCTTCCAAGCTTCAGGCTACCTTTCACACAAGTTATTCACAAGTTCTTCCATGCCTCGATGGAACCCACCTGACATCAGCCAATCCCCAAGCCGAAAACCAGGCTCGCCGCCAGATTTGTCAGTATTTCAACCCACTTTCCGATACCTCATACGAACTCACGGATTCCGATCAAATCAGGGACCTACTGACCCAAAAAATCGGCAAATTACCACCCAACTGGGAGGTTGAACTCACGCCAGCCATCCAAAAACTGGCTTCTTCCTACGTGGTCATTTCTCCCCGAATCGAGATCCTTTCCTCCGATGACCAATCACTGGTTTTCAACCTTAGCTTCCACACGGAATCGGGTGAAACCATCCCCTCAAGCGAAATTCGGCGACTCCTCAGGTCCAAGAATTCCCCGTCAAATCAGCGCATCATCCTCTCCAATGATATCGAGAATCTCATCGATCCTCTGTTCGAAGATCTCGACATCCAACAACAAAACGGTCGTTTTACTGCAAAGCAGGCCAACTCCGAGATCATCCTTGAAATCGCTAATATTCTCAAACAATCAACGTTTGTGAATAAATATGAAAAATGTACACAACTTGTTAATAACCATTTACTTAACGTTATTCCAAGATCCTACCAAGTCGCCGGATATTCATGGCTAGTCGATCGCCTTACAAGGTTCAGTGGCGCCCTCCTTGCAGATGATATGGGATTAGGTAAAACGTTGCAAACAATCGCTTGTATAGAACATTTTTTTGCAATTTATTCACAACCCTCCGCCGTCCTCGTCGTCGTCACTACGTCCCTGCTCGGAAACTGGAAAGCCGAGTTCAATCGCTTCGCTCCAGAACGGCGTATCATCACGCTGCACGGAACTAAGAGGGATCATTTGAGGGAGAAAATCGAGCCCACTGACGTCATCCTGACCACTTATACCACCCTTGCCCGGGACCTCGCCTGGCACCTCCGCCAGAATTACTCGATCGCCGTGATCGATGAAGCCTCGCTCATTCGTAACCCAGATACGGATCACTCCAAAGCGGTCGCCAAAATTAACGCGAAGTATCGGATCGCCCTGACCGGAACTCCCGTCGAAAATTCCGCGAGGGATCTTTGGTCAATCTTCCGTTTCATCCAACCCGGATGGCTAGGTTCCCGTAAAGATTTCCAAGAACGCTACGAAATCCCATTAAAAAACCCGGAAACCCGCGCCCGAACCGCGACGCTGCTCCGGCTTAAAACCTCTCCCTTCACCCTTCGCCGCACCAAAACCGAGGTCGCGCCCGATCTCCCGTCCAAAATCCTCATCGACGAATTCTGTAGTCTGTCACGAGAACAAGAATCCACCTATCGCGAAATCCAGAAGCAAGGTCTTCAGCTGATCGATGAAATCCGCTCTTCAGGCCAGATCGCTGCCGCCCGTATGCAACAACTCACCACCCTCCTGCGCCTTCGCCAGAGCTGTTGCGACCTAGCCTTGTTCGATTCGGAAAAACTCAAAAGCCTCCCTATACCGCGTCGATCCGCCAAATTGGAGCGACTCCTTGAGATCGCCGAATCATCCATCGCCGCAGGCAGCCGCATTCTCGTCTTCTCACAATTCCAGAAACAACTCGTCGAAATAGGAAGCGCCCTTACTGAAATCGGCATTCTATCCATCCGCCTCGACGGTCAAACCCGCAATCGCCAAAGCTTGGTCGATCATTTCCAATCGCCAGATGGTCCACCCGTTTTCCTCATCTCTCTCAAGGCGGGCGGATATGGCCTGAACCTAACAGCCGCTGACATCGTCATCCACTTTGACCCATGGTGGAACCCCGCCGCCGAAGACCAAGCGACCGACCGAGCCCACCGGATAGGACAGACCAAGCCCGTGACCGTATTCCGCCTCCTGACCCGCAATACCGTTGAAGAAAAAGTCATCCGTCTCCAAATCACCAAAAAAGCCCTGGCCGAGTCGCTCAACGAATCCCTGACACCCGACGATGCACCTGCGTGGAGTGCGGAGGAAATCGAAAAACTGATCCGTGAGTGAAACTTTAAAATTAAAACTCTAAGCTTCAATTTTACGCTGCCGGCTCGGTAGATCATTTCACCCTCAAATTAAAACTCTGCGTCCCTCGGCGACCTCTGTGTCTCCGCGGTGAATCAAACCAAATGATCAAACCTTGCGTCCACGAGCATTTTTCTTCCCATTCCTTGCTTAACCCAGCTAATTTCCCATCATGTTCAAGGAATTCAAAGAGTTCGCATTCAAAGGCAACCTCATCGATATGGCGGTTGGCATCATGATCGGCGGGGCATTTGCCACGGTTGTGAAATCCCTCGTGGACAATGTCTTCATGCCACCGCTGGGCTTGCTCCTGGCGAACGTCGATTTCAGGAAGTTGGAATATGTGATGGAAGATAGGGTTCTGGGAAAAGACGGAATCGAAGTCATTCCAGCCGTATCCCTGAAATACGGACAATTCATCACGGATTTGATTTCATTTCTTCTGATGGCCTTTGTGGTTTTCATCGTGGTGAAAAAAGCCATTTCCCTGCTTCATAAAAAAGCTGACGAGCCGGCACCCGCACCCAGCAAAGAAGAAGTCCTGCTCACCGAGATCCGTGATATTCTGGCGAAAAAGTCATAATTTTTCTCACTTCACCATTTACTCTTCACCATTCCAATGAAACTTCTCAATACGCTTCGCCGCAAAGCCCGTGCATCGATTAAAGAACTCGCCGATCTCACGGGGTTCTCCGAATCCGATGTCTCCGCAAAAATTTCTGCATGGGAAAAAGATCGCACGATTCTCGGCTATCATGCGGTGACCAACCAAGAAGTGATGGGAGACACCTCGGTATCGGCTTTCATCGAAGTGCGTCTAACCCCGGAACGCGGCGGTGGTTTCGATCGCTTAGCCATGAGAATCGCGCGCTTTGATCAGGTGGTTTCATGCTACCTCGCATCGGGTGGATATGATTTGCTGGTCGTGGTCGAAGGTCATGATCTCCGCGAGGTGGCGCGTTTTGTTTCCGAGAAACTCTCTTCATTGGATGGAGTCTTATCGACAGCCACCCACTTCCGCCTTAAAACCTACAAGGAAAATGGCTTCCTCTTCGAACAAGAGTCCGAAATTGAACGCCTCTCGGTTTCTCCGTAATCCAGGGTGGACCGCGTGACTCCAGCGATGCCCCGACAAAGTCGGTGGTCGCGCATCATCATGAAAACCCCGCACCTCACGCCCTACCTTCCTGAGTTTTTAACAAGGAAAGGTCCTTTAAGTGAATTCATTTATTTTGGCTTCAAACAGGCATGGGCCTGCATTTTCGGAGGCTTGTTATTAGCCGGAATATTGGGAACGGCAGTGTGGTTTCCTGATCTTGGAATCTCGCGTTATGATTTTCTTTTTATCTACGCTCTATCCATTCAAGCATGCCTCTTGCTTTTCAAACTTGAGAGCTGGCGCGAAGTCGGTGTCATTTTATTGTTTCACGCCATGGCCACCGCGATGGAGCTATTCAAAACCTCGGACAGCATTGGTTCATGGAGCTACCCGGAAGATTCAGTCATGCGCATCGGCAACGTTCCATTGTTCACCGGATTCATGTATTCCGCAATCGGCTCTTACATGGCGCGAGCGTGGCGAATCTTTGATTTCAAATTCACTCACTTTCCGCCCTTGTGGATCGCGGGTTCCATCGCATTTCTCGCTTACGCGAACTTTTTCACCCATCACTACCTCGTCGATATCCGCTGGCTGTTAATTGTGATCGGCGTTTTTGCATTCGCAAAAACAAAGATTCATTTCAAACCAAAATCCGTGAATCTAAGCATGCCCTTGTTGTTAGGATTCTGTCTTGTCGCAGCATTCATCTACTTAGCTGAAAATCTCGGAACCCTCGCTCGAGCCTGGCAATACCCAGGTCAGGAGCACGGATGGAAACCTGTCCATTTCTCCAAATTCACCGCTTGGTATCTGCTCATGCAACTCTCCTTCATTCTCATCTACGCCCTGCGACAATTAGAGTTTAGATTGGGAAAGAAAAGAGGTAACACGGATGGACAGGAATAAACGCGGATTTTTGATCGCAGAAATTCAATGAATCCTGACTTTATCAGTGAATTAAATTGGAGGCGTATTCTTAATTATCCGCGTTTATCCGCATCCATCCGTGGTTCGAATTTTTTACTTCTAATCCAAAATCCTCACCTCATCTGCCTGAACCAGCGCTTCGAGTTTTCCATCGATCTCCACCATCAATTCACCACCGGAGCCGATTCCTCGAACAACTCCTTCGTGGCGTTGATCTGCGATAAGATAGGAAACGAGATGTCCCGTCAGAGAGCAGCGCTCACGAATCGATTTCAAAGAATCCGCATATCCATGATTGATACCATTGGCATATCGACTCATTCGGGTCACAACCTCGTGCAAAACCTCCCCCCTTGGGTAAACACGTCCGGTTTGCTCATGCAGAGAAGTTGCTACGAGCTCTTCAGGAAAATCGGTTGAGTTGATATTGATACCTACACCAATAATTACATAATCCTTACCCGCCTCAACAAGGATACCGGCAATCTTTTTTCCGCCGACCCGCACATCGTTCGGCCATTTGATTTCCGAGAGCGGCACATAATTTTCCAACGCCTCTGCCACGGCTAGACCTGCAAGCAGTGAAAGCCGATGCCATAATGCTTTCGATGCGATGGGTTTGAGCAAAATCGAAAACGCAAGGTTCTCTCCCTTTGGTGAAACCCAAACCGCACCACGCCTTCCCCTGCCCGCTGTTTGTTCTTCCGCCACAAACACCAAACCTTCCGCCATGCCTTGCTCGGCAAGTTTGCGCAGTTCGTCATTTGTCGATCCGACCTGCTCCCGCCACAACAAGCGATACGGATCCGGCAACTGTGCGGCGATATCCTGAAAATCATTCCGTGAAGGATGGGAATTCATTCGATTCTATTGGCTTCAGTTAAAGGCTTTCCAACTTTTCCATGGTTATGAAATCCAGTCCTATATCAAGAGCAGGAGCCGAATGGGTGAGCGCACCCACCGAAATGAAATCCACTCCCGTCTCTGCAATTTCCCTAACCGTCGCCAAGTTCACCCCACCACTTGCTTCCAAGCGAATCCTTGGATTTTTTTCACGCATTTTGACCGCCTTACGCAAATCATCGAGAGGCATATTATCTAACAAAATATAATCCACACCTTCAAGCGCTAGAAAGTCCGCAACCTGATCCAACCGATCCGCCTCAAGCTCGACTTCGACGTGGGGCTTTTCGAATTTCAGCAAACGAATCGCCGCTTGCAGAGATTCCAAACCTCCATCTGACACGAGATGATTGTCTTTCACCATGGCACGGTCATACAAACCCATGCGGTGATTGGTTCCGCCACCGTCCAACACCGCTTTTTTTTCCAAAGTGCGGTAACCTGGCGTGGTTTTACGGGTATCCAGAATCTTCGCACGTGTGTGTTTTACCGCAGCGACATATCGGGCAGTTATACTCGCGACGCCTGAAAGGCGTTGCAGAAAATTCAATGCCGTGCGCTCCGCGGTCAGAATCGATCTGGCTTTGCCCTCAATCATCATCAAAACCGCCCCCTCACTCACCCGACTCCCATCCTCCACCAAGACCTGAACCACCAAAGACGGATCCAACTCCGAAAAAACCTGTTTGGCAATCGCCGCCCCCGAAACCACCCCTTCACGCCGGACCGTCAAAAACGCCCGTGCCATTCTCTCCTCAGGTATAAAATAAGCCGACGTGACATCGCCCTCCCCAATATCCTCCTCCAAAGCCATCTTGATCAACTCGTGCGACATGTGAGGGTCTTACCCCGTTTCCAAGAAACATGAAATGCAAAGTTTTAAGGTAGGGTCGCCTCGCCGTAGTCGACCTATATCAAGAACGCCAAGGCAAGATCACCATCCAAGTAGTGAAACCTACCCAAACGGTTTTGCTTCGAATAACCCACCCTTCTCACACCCTCACCCTCAAATCCCTAACACTCCACAACGTCCCTCCAGTTCCTTTGCCAATGCCCCGCATCTTGCGTGCGCCGTCTTTTCTCCTCTCTGAAAATCTCTCACGTGCAGCCGTGAACGCTTCGTTCACGAACTCTTTACTGCCTATCACCGCTCCGTCTGAGAAATACCTCACTTTTTTCCGCAGGATCTTTGCCATACTCAACTCTCCCAGTCGTTTCTCTCCTCTATCTCCTCTACACTCCAGGCTCTTTTCCACCTGTATCGATCTAACAACTGCATTCGCGTTCGATGGTTTCCGCTCCAACGCCATATCCATCAATCTTCTATAATCTCTCGATGCCCCCTTCCACATCATTGCATCAAATCCCACGCTGGGATCGTCGGACATGATCGCTCGCACCAAGCCTTCCCTGGCTTTCTTCCCATTTCCTTTCAATCGCGTGAGACCACAGTCTTTTACGCGACCTCCTACCGCTTCGCCATAGCTGCTCCAGCGGTAGTCCGCCGGTTCTTCGACCATTCCTGCTCTAACGGGATTGAGATCGATGTAGGCGGCGATCATTCGCGCTGCTGTGCCGCTTTCTACGATCACGCTCTTGAATCTATCCTCCCAAAGCCTTCCCTTGCGCTTGTGCTGACCGTTGAACCACTGGGTAAATCGTTGCAACAACCCTTTCATGAACTGTCCCAAATCATGCATCCGGTAACTGAATCTCGCTTTGATTTCCTCCACTCGCTCTGGGTTTCCTCCCTCCACACCGCCCTCGTGCCGGGCTTCGTGGATTTGCACGGCCACATCCGCCACAAACGCCTTGCTGTATAGAGCAGAAAGACGCTTGAGAAACACATCATCGGAAAATCCTTCCACCGGCTTCGGCGGAACCTCCACCAGCAAATGGATGTGATTGCTCATGATGCAATAGGACAAAACCCGACATCCGCTGAAATTCTCATACATCCGCATGAACATCCGGAACTTTTCCTTCTCCTCCACCCCAAACGCATACCGCCGCTCCACAACCCTTGAAATACAATGGTAAATCGAAGGCTTTTCCAACGAATCCTTCCAAGGAGCTATCCAACGCGCACGTCTCATGCCCTCAGATTACTTAATACTGTTCATTTGTCCAGTATTTTTCCACAGAGGGACAGACCCGAATGGCCTTAGTCAGACTAACTTTTCAACCTCTCCAGTTTTCGGGGGGCGCGCCATGTCCCCTTGTGGTTAAAAGATGAAACGGAAAGTTCATCAATCCCTTGGCAACGCAAGAGATTGATGAACATGAGATTAGCTCTATATATCGCCACCCCACCTTAATTTATAGGAGAAAGGACTACTACTTGGTTTCTCACCTCATACCGATAGTTAGTTTTATCACAGATGTATGCGAGGGCAACACCCAGCGGAGCGTTGCGCAAACGAAGCTCGTCAATACGCGCTGCACCTAAATCACCGCCACCACCCAATAAATCCTCACCCGCTGGCAATTCTCCTTCTGCAGGAACCAAACCGCCACCTAGGCTACTTTTGGGACGAAGAATGACCAAGTTGACGCCTTTTTTTGCGGGGTCGAGCTCACTCACATCAAGTTCACCAGCACGCAAGCGAAGATAATCAATCGCTTCTTCAACCGTTCTGTCCTCGAAATCAATTGTAGGAATGATGATGTTGCGAAGTTTTGCATTGATAGCAACAACGCCATCGGTTTGGCCAGGGCCTCTGGTTGTTACCGGATCGAACGTCGGGACATCGGCAGGGATAGATAACTCCCATGCTTGGTCGACTTGCATCAACAACTCAGCGCGAGTCGACTGTGCAATTTTTTCCATCCCACGACGAGCAGCTTCGTTGTGTGGATCAATGCGAAGAACATCTTCATACTCTTTTTTTGCGAGATCGTATTTACCGAGATCATAGTAGCCTTGTGCCATGTAGAGAGTGCGGCGAACTTGATCGACCTTCTTGAC
Organism: Prosthecobacter debontii; assembly: GCA_945873125.1. Classification (GTDB taxonomy): domain Bacteria; phylum Verrucomicrobiota; class Verrucomicrobiia; order Verrucomicrobiales; family Akkermansiaceae; genus Luteolibacter. Next base: position 35,819 of record CAMCBV010000007.1, on the reverse strand, counting down.
ATGACCATGGGTAAGCGCAGGGTTTGTGCGGATGGGATCATCCAAATAAGCCAACTCAGTTTTAGCGGTGGCGTTTTCAGGATCCATGTCTGGAGCGAGAACTACCGAAAAGTTTTCCACCGAGTAGCGGTAGTGGATTTTGTCACACATTAATTTAAGTACCGTGCTTAAGGGCACGTTTCTTAGTTTCAACTCATCGATTTTGATAGCTGCAGCGCCCTCATTCGGATTTAGAATCACAAAATTTAAACCTTTTTTCGCAGGATCCAATTCTTCCTCATCGAACTCTGCTGCGCGCATACGAAGATAATCGATAGATTCTTGGAGGGTTCTGTCTTCAAAATCAATGCGCGGGATAATGATCGAATTGAGTTTGTTTTGTATCTCAACCGTTGCTTCATCCACCTTGGCTGCAGGAAGTGGAATTACCCCCTCCATGGGTTTACTTGGCTGATCATTCGGGGCGAGAACTACCGAAAAGTTTTCCACCGTGTAGCGGTAGTGGGTTTTGTCACATATTAATTTGAGTGCCGTGCTTAAGGGCACGTTTCTCAGTCTCAACTCATCGATTTTGATAGCTGCAGCGCCCTCATTCGGATTGAGAATCACAAAATTGAAGCCCTTCTTCTTCGGATCCAATTCTTTCTCATCTAACGCTGCTGCGCGCAGACGAAGATAATCGATAGATTCTTGGAGGGTTCTGTCTTCAAAATCAATGCGCGGAATAATGATCGAATTGAGTTTGTTTTGTATCTCAACCGTTGCTTCATCCACTTTTAATTCAGCGGGCGCAGCTGCCACTTCTTGAGGCTTGGCTTCTTGACCTTTCGTAATTCCAAAGACCATGAGTAACGTAACGATAGAACCACCTACAGCTTGCCATAAGAATCGATTCGGACGGTGTGCAGAAATTTCTTTAATTCGGGATTTGATTTCAGAATCTCGCTCAAAAATTCCGACGAAGCCAAGGCTCAGCATTCGCGATGGTGCCACGCACTCAAGCTTAAGCAACGCACTGCCATATTCTGCACGGTAATCTTTAGCATCGATCGAGAGCACGCTTGCATCACAAGCAGCTTCACGATCTGCACGCATTCTAGCAAAAGCGAACCAAAGAAGCGGATTAAACCAATGCGCGGCTTGTAACACGCATACTAACCAGTTCAGTTGTAGATCGAGTCGCTTCAAGTGAGTTAACTCATGGAGCAAGATCAAACGAACTTCAGATGCACTGAAACCTTCAGGAAAACCGGCAGGCAGAAGCAGAATGGGGCGAATAAATCCGGTCACTGCGGGGCTTGCGACCGACGAGGAAATTAAAGTCTGTGGCGTACGTTTGAGACCCACTTCACGAGCTGCTTCGTCGATACTTGCTTGCAGCATACGATCCGGTGTTATAGCGTTTGTCCGTATCCGGAGCATGTTCTGGCGGTATCCAATGATACCCGCAGCCAACACTCCACAAGCTCCGACAAGCCATGCGATGGCGAAATAATTCACGGGCGCGGCGACGTTGATTGGAGATGCAGTTTTCATTTCTGCCTCGACTTCAGGCGCAGGCATGGCGCTGATGGAAGTTTCAGTAGAGCCACTTGAGCTAACAAATACTTCAGAAGCTGTGGTCGGTTGTTCTGCTGCTTTAGGAAATAAGCCGAACGAGGCTTCAGGCAAAACAGGGATAACTAGGACTGCCAACATCGGCAACCACAAGGCATGACGCCAACCAGCAGACAGCCAGCGGCGGACAATCATTTGGATAAAAAGTACCGCGACGACGAGGACGGATGCTCGTAGAGTTGCGGCGAGTAGCCATTCGAATACGGTATCAATGGTGTTCATAATTTATTCGGGGGTTATTGGATTTGGTTTCGGAGAAATGTTTGAATCTAACGGTTATTCTTGATGGATTGATCGAGCATCTTTTTGAGTTCGCTGGCTTCTTCTGGTGTCAGCCGCGCGTTCTGGGCGAAATGAATGAGCAATGATTTCGATGCACCTTGAAAAATGCGATCCAGGAAAGATGAACTTTCCGCCTGCACACAAAGCTCGCGTTTAACCGCAGGCACAAAGTGTTTGGGCTGAACGCTTGGATCGACGAACGTGAGAGCACCCTTTTCCACCAAACGAGTGAGCAGCGTGCGCACCGTGTTCTCGGCCCAGCCGGTTGATGCTTGCAGGGATTTTGCCACGGCGGACGCTGTTTGCGGGGAGTTCTCCCATAACGCCTCCATCACGATCCATTCGGTTTCAGAAATATTTGGTGCTTTCATATGCTTTTTAAAAAAGTCGCATGAATTCACACTACATTTGTAATATCGTCAACTACATTTGTAGTGAAAAATAAAAATAGCTGAATCTACAAGTGAATTTCAATCCTCATTCCCCCATCACCGTCACCGCTATGCTCCGCTGATGCGGTTGTCTGCGGTGTTCGAAAATGAAAATCCCCTGCCAAGTTCCCAGAGTCATGCGGCCGCGATGGATGGGAATGACTTCTGAGGATCGTGTCAGCACCATACGGATATGACTTGGCATATCATCGGGACCTTCGAGAGTGTGAACAAAATCCGGATCATCTTCACGAACCAATCGATCAAACCATCTTTCCAAGTCTCGCCGCGCGCTGGGGTCGGCGTTTTCCATGAGAACCAAGCTCGCACTTGTATGCCGCAACAGCACGGTAACTTGGCCTGATACGATTCCTGAATTGCTCACAATCCCTGCGATTTCATCGGAAATTTCGTAGGTTCCCTTGCCTCGGGTTCGAATGGCCAACTCGGCAGTATAAACTTTCATCAGCTATCGGGATAATAGTTTGGTCAATGTTTCCGCAGTCGCGACATTCAGGAAACGAACACGCTTTGGGGATATTCTCCTGACACTGAAAAATCGATCCTGAGCCTGATCCTTCATGACTTGGATCCGCTGATTGGCTTCAGCTGTGAATTGTTCAGCGGCGGTTTCGTTTTGAAATTCCACATCCCATATCAACCCTGACGAGGTCTCTCCGTCAGCGAACAACAAATAGCCATCACGCGACCATTCACGTGCCACTTCTTCGGCAATCCCGACGTCTCCCATTTCCTCCAACCACAAACGCAATCCCAAGTAACCCGCGCTCTCAGTGAGAAAGATTTCATCATCCGTTTTCGGAAAATCTATCATACCCCCGCGACCTGACTCTGCGGGAAAAGCGAGATGATAAGTCGTTTGCGGCGGATTTCTCATCGCCTCGGAAAAAATCTTTTCTCCCTTCACATAATGCGTGTCAGCGAAAGCCCTACCCGATGTTGTGGGAAAGATTTTCAGACCCTGAATGAAGGGAGGAAGCGATAGCATGAGGCGCTCGACAGCACCGTTTTCATCCATTGGCATGAAACCCATATGGCGCGCACTGTCGGCATAGAATCTCGATTCCGCCCCATAAGCTGCGCCTGCGTGTATAGCCTCGCGAGTCCTAGCCGTATCATCGCCGGGATAGCTTACAGGAGCGGGAAAATGCTGATTCAACAAAATGCGCACCAGCAAGCTTGTCATCGCCGCCTGATCCGGAACATTTTTCAAATCAAACCGATCCGTTACCCAGCCTTGACCGGCTTGCTCGTCAAACCATGAGAGAACACCCACGGATTTTATCGAGACGAGCTGGTTGATTAGCTTATCATCCACTGCCAACCAACCCATGCGTCGGTAAGCTTCCTGCCTGTCATCCATACCCTGCGGACCGAGCCGGCTTTCAAGTGCCGCTTCGATACGATATCCGAGTTCCTCGCCAGCCACTTGATGAACCACGGGATTCGATAAAAAATGTAGCCCGTAATCCTTTTCGACCTTGGAGATCAATTCCTTAGGCACAGCCACCTCACCCCCACCCTGTGCAAGCGAGCGCAGAGAATCATTCTCTTTCTTGAGCATTTCAATCTCCTCTTCTGCAATTCGGAGTTGATTCTCCACACCCTCAAGTGATTCCGTGCCCGCATCCGGCGCCTTGTCCGCGCGATACATCCAACCGCCCGCTCCAAGCGAGGCACCTATGAGTAACGTGAGTAACTGTTTTTCAGATATCATCGCACTATCAATTACCGCCCTCTGGGAGCTGCGAAAGGATCCGATTCAAGAGCCGAAGGAGATCCGAAAAAATTTTCCGCATACACGCCCTTGATAAGAGTAATCGCGATCGGTGCGCTACGGTTACCCAGAGCATCATATGAATAGATAAAACGACGCACGGGCATTTCATCTCCCGTTTTAGGATCGATTCGTTTGACCCTGGAATCAAACATCCGTTCTTCCGCCAATTTGCCGTTTTTCTTGTTATAGCCGTAACTGAACTTATAGAGCTCACTGCCATTACCATCGAAAATTTTGCATCCCGTCGGATTTCCATTCTTATCCATTCGATAAATCGTGACCATGTTAACAGTGCCTTTTGCACTGAATGTCCGCTTGGTCAGAGTTCTATTATCCGGGCTGCGAACAAAAATTGTACGTGATCCATCATCATGGCGCATAACCCGGACGTTTGGACCGTCAACCGAATCAAAGCCCGATTCCTCCGCATATACTGAAAGCACCCCAATGGCACAAATCATCAACAGGCGTATCAATTTCATGTATGAAGTAAAACCTGAGAATCCTGTCACATCAAGAAACGTTTCACCGCCTCGCGTTTGAGGCGCAATTCCCTCCATTCATTGACCAAACGGCTCGCTTCGATAATTCCACAACCGGCGGGCAGAGAAATTTCACTTCCCTTCCACCACAAACCCCGGATCGCAACCACGGCCTCGAAAGCTCCATGATCCCAGACTCCAAACGGCGCGCCAAATTCAACCGGACAACCCAATCGCTTACGCCACTCACTCAGCATCGCCATGGTTTGATCGGTCCGTGGCAAAGGACCCAAAGCGGGAGTCGGATGCAATCTATGCAGCAGGCGAAGGGGCTCTTGCTTGGATTCCAAATCCACTGAAATGCCCGTTAAAAAATGAACAATCGAACCCAAGCGCAACACCTCGCGCCCCTTTCGCTTTAATTTTCCAAGATCGAGCAACTTCGCAACCAATGTCTGCGCCACGTATTCGTGCTCGCGAATCTCTTTTTCATCCACTCCAAACACAGCCTCATCCTCTTGCCTCGCCGTCCCAGCAAGTGCCATGGTTTCCAAATGCAACCCACGCATGGAGATGAGAAGCTCCGGAGTCGCGCCTGCGAAGCCGGAATCGACATCCACCCAACCATAGGCATGCAATGGCGCGCGCTGTGCTGCTATTGCTGCAATCATGTTGGCGGATGGCGCCCACCCTCCGCGCACCTTGCCTTGTTCGGTAACCACGGGAACCGTTTTCTCAATCATCCCTTGCCCGATGCAGGTCATGATTTCTTGGAATACGAGGGAAAAAGGTACCGCATCCGGTGTTTCCCAATCGATCTCCAGTTTACCCGAAGGATTGGAAAACTTTTCTTGAAACTGGCGCAAGCTGAGGTGTTCGACTCTTTCCGGAATCTTCCATGGTTTTCCTCCTATCTCGAAGAAACCACATTTGAAGAATGCCACTCCGGATTGGGGTGGCGCATCCGTTTCACAAAACGGCCCATATCCCACTACCACCGTGCCATCTGTGCGGGCAAGCCATGCAATTGTCTCGCTCATCAAATAGGTTCAAGCGCTGCTACCATCCGCAGTGGATTTCAAAATTTTAGGGGGCTCAGGATTCTGATTTGGAATGATTTTTTTCACAAACTCAATCGGTACCCACCCGCGCGTCTGGGTCGCAAAGCCCACATAAGCCCAATCTCCGCATTCATCAATCACCTCAGCTAGTGACCCGGGTGGAGCATCGATCACTTCGGGCGAAGTTCGTGATGCGTCCGTATACAATACGACTTTGTCTCCGACGATCACCGCCTGTTTAGAAAGTGGCGCGAACTGGGCATCGTTCGGGTAGTAATGACAACCCAGTAGAGTGAAGATGATGATTAGCGGCGCGAGAATCAATCCCACCAACCCACATATCCGTAGCCGATTTCCAGGTCTTGTTGCAAAAAAGACTAAGACCGCGAGCAATAAGATCCAAGACCCTATCTGGAATCCACCATACCAGGTCTCTAACGAAACTCGCGCCAATGCGTATTGATAGGCCGGGCGAGTCACCGTGATCGAACCAAACTTGCGTTCAATGAATCGCAAGTTTTGGCGTGCCTCGGCGTGACTGACATCACGCGCCAATGCGCGTCTGTAATAGAGCGCAGCATCACCGGGAGAACCCATCTTGTAGGCCGAGTTTCCGATGTTATAAAGGGTATCTGCGGAAAGCTTCGAATAGGGACCCGCAGCCAACCAAAGCTTGGCTGCCTCCTCATACTTGGCCGCTTCATATGCCTTCGTGGCCTTCGCCATAACATCTTCACCCCGTGCTTGAGGCATCAAAAAAGCAATCAAAAGCAGCCCGAAAGCTCCACGCTTGATAGCCCGCAGCATTTGCTGACGGCGTTTCGCGGGCAAATCAGCTTCCTGTTTATCTTTTTGGAAACATAACCGATCGCGTTCCCGGACAATCTCACCGATTTCACCATCTATTTCATTGCCGAGCCACTTCTCCACGAATGCTCCGGCATTCCGAAGAAAATCCAAACCGCCGCGACTTTCCGCGTTAAGCACATTTTGAAAATCCTTTTTCATCTGGAGCTTGGTTTTATCTCTCTCAAGCAAATGCCCGTAACGCATCCACAGGGATTTGACGATCAGCAGAAGTGCAGTCAGGATTAAAATGATTTGAATGATTTTCATGGAAAAATCAGCCTGCTCTTCCAACAACAAACTTCCTGTGTTCAATAGCCCTAGGATATCGGTCATGCGCTCCACCGGAATCGGCAGTGCCTGTGGCGCTCCGGATGATTCTAAGCCACTTCTCAGAATAGCAGGTGTCATCGTGATGGGAATGGCCTCACTCATCGCTGTTTTGTATTTCTCCTCTTCCGGATCAAAATAAACCAAGCGAAAGGAAGGAATTGAAGTCTTCATCTCTAGGGGGCGGATGAACTGGCTGAAAATCACAACCCCGTTGAGTTCACGGCGCTCATCACCGCGTTGGCTGGCTGTTGCATCATAAACTTTCCATCCTGTGGAATCGGTCAATGTTGGCGAACGGAGCGTGTCAAGATTGCCGCTTCCGGAAACAATCACATCCAGTGCCAATGGCTCACCCTCTATGACATTCGTTTGCTTGATTGCCGTACCGAGAGTGAACTTGCCAACCGCTTGATCAAAGCCCTCCGGAGCGCCATCCGGCAATGGTTCAACTTTGAAATCATATTTTGGAACCGTCAGGCTGGCTTCCAACTGCAACCGTTGGGTGAAACGATCGAAGACCATTTTGAAGTAAGTTAGCCGGATACTTGCGGGACCCAAAGTCACCGTTCCCGGACGCAGGGCATTCATGGTAGACCCGTATGAAATCGCCACATAGGATTGCCCCAATAGATTCACCTCACCCCGGACCGCGCTGGCTTCGTAACGCCACACCGCAACCCCATCCCGCTCAAACTCGGGAACCCCCCAATCGACGACCGAATTCAGCATTTTGCTTGGAACATAGATTTTGATCTCCGTCTCCACCGTCTGGCCTTGGTAGATCTTCTTGTCCGGAACTTTGATCACACTTGCATAGCGCACCTTCTCAGACGCCGCCTCGGGTTTTGCCGTTACCTCATTCCAAATCAGATCATCCGGATTGAAAACCTCAATAGGTATGGGAGCGGTCTTATGTCTGACCCCTCCCAACACGACCTCGGCCGCGGGAATGATATGTTGACCGACCGCATAACTGGTTACGATGTACTGGAATCGATATTCAATTTGCCGTCCAGGAATCATATCCGACGGCCCATAACCAATCGGCTCTATTTTCACATTTTCCATCTTGGGAAATGCCGGCATGTTATCGGGCTCAATACCCTCGAATTTCACCTCTAACAGGACTTTTTCACCCCGCGCCAAAAACGACGAGTAAATTTTCGCCTCGACCGGCGCACCGGCAAGCGGAGTGAACGAAAGCAGCAGCAAGACGAAAGTTTTTTTAATCCATGCATTCATAGTTACCAGTCCTTGTCAGGAGTTTTGAATTCTCTGCGCCCAGAAAACGGAGATCCCTTTTCAACATCGGAATTCTCTTTGAGTTTTCTGCGCGCTAAATCCTCTGGCGTCTCGCCGGGATTGGCGCTGTCACCATCCTCGGAGTCGTCATCTGTGGGATCATTTGGCTGATCCCCGTCCTTCTCACCTTTTTCATTCTCACCTTTTTCCTTGTCGTCCGGTTTTTTTGAATCGGGCTGCTTTTCATCATCCCCCTTTTCACCCTTATCTCCCTCACCGCTGCTATCACCTTCTTTGGGCTTATCACCCTCTCCCTCGCCTTCGAATGGAGCATCCTGTTGCTGCTGTTGCCGCATCATTTCTTGTTCAGTTTGCTTTTTCTCTTCATCCAACAACTCCGCCAAACGCCTCAAATACACCAGGGTCGTCTCTTTATTCCTGCCCGGATTGTTGTCCTTAGAATTTTTGACAAGTGCCGTGCGATAATGCCGAACCGCATCCGACCAGTTCACCATGACCGCCTCCATACGCAAGTAACCACTCGTATCTCCCTTCTCAGGAACCTTTTCCTCACGCATTTTTTGTAATTGCTCGCGAACTATCTGATCAAACCGCTCCATTTCCGGAATCGCTTTTCCCGTTGGATAACGGCTTCCGGAAATACCCATCCAACCTAACTGAAAAAGGGTATTGCCCATACCTTCGTGAGCCTTGGCCGAAACAAGATTTTCACTCGACAGCAACGCTCCACTATAAGCTGAACGTGCACCACGCAAATCCCCAGCCTCGTAAGCAGAGAGACCCTCAGCTAATCGCATTTTTGCGGCGTCATCACCCGTTTTTTCCTTTGCTAAAAAACGATACGCATCACGCGCCTGATCATAACGACCCTCAAAAAAAGCCGTCTTCGCATCGCGTAATGCATTTGCCTGTGCGTCATCGGCAAACAGGACCATGAGCCCTGCGGCGGCAGGTATCGCAATCCTACTCCAGCGCGTCCCGGCAACGATCGCCGCCATCAGGAACAGAATTCCAGGCAGCACGGCCCATTGGAAAAATTCAACCACAACCCGGCTCTGACCCGCTTCCATTTCAAAAACATCCATCCCTTGGACCGCCAACTCGATCATGGCTGGAATATCTCCGCCTGTCCCGGCGACCACGTATTGACCTCCGGTGGAAGTTGCCAGTTTTCTCAATACATCTGCCTGCAGACGACTGAGAACTTTGCTTCCCGATTCATCGACCAAAAATCCATCCGAGTAATCCTTATGCGGAACAAAGCCACCATCTTCCGTTCCCACTCCTATGGTGAAAATTTTTACTCCTGCGCTTTCCGCTTCAGCCACAATCGTATCCAAATCACCATCGTGTTTCTCACCATCGCTGATCAAAATCAGCAGATTGTTTTTCTGGCCCGTTTCTTTAAGAGTTTCGGTTGCAAGCTTGATCGCAGATGAGATATCGGACCCACCTGTGGTCACCCATTGCTCGTCAATCTGTTCCACAGTCTCATGCAAAGCCCCGAGATCAATAGTCAAAGGAGCGAACAAATAGGGCGTGCCAGCAAAACCCACCAAGCCAACGCGGTCGTTTTTCAAAGCGGCCAAGATTTCGTAAATTAGGATTTTCCCCTGACCCAAGCGATCCGGATTAACATCTGTCACCCGCATACTGCGTGAGAGGTCCAAGGCAATCATCACATTCCGCCCCTTGGCTGTTTTGGTCTCTACACCCGCATCACCTTGAGGTCTTGCAAGTGCGAAGACAAATACAGCCATGGCAGCCCATATCAGACCCAGTGATAACCAGCGCGGCAAAGGATGATGATTTCGAATCAACTTCCCACGCAAACGCAAAGCCACCAGTTGTTCCCATGGCTGTCCTCTGTAACGATCCAGTAAAATCGCACTGATTGCCAGGATCGGCAGCGCGATCCAAACCAAAAGCCATTCTGGATTAGCCAAATTCATATTCAAACAGACGTACGATATAGCGATATGTAAACCACAACCCCTGTTGCTGCCAGTAATGATAGCCCGATAAACCACATATACAACTCACGGTCCTCCGTAATGGTCAGACTCCGTGACTCGGTTTTTTCCAATTGATCGATAGTTTGAAAATTTTTCTCCAAATCTTCAAGGTTCTGCGCCCAAAAATGCTCACCACCCGTATCACTGGCAATTTTTTTCAGGGTCGGCAGGTCAAACTCCTGACGAGGAAACGCCTGAATACTTCCTGAAACCCGACCCTCCTTGGTACCGATGGCGACAGTGTATGTCTTGATTCCCAAAGTCTTGATATGCTTGGCTGCCTCCAAAGGGGAAATTTTTCCCGAGTTGCTCGCACCATCCGTAATCAACACGATGATCTTGCTTTTCGATTCACGATTATCCAAGCGCGTTGCCGCTGTCGCAAGTGCGGAACCAATCGCCGTGCCTTGCTCGCGAACCGTCCCCAAGCCATGCCGGTTCAGTTTAAGCCGGCCCAGCCCGCTTCTCAACCAATCATGATCCAGTGTGATTGGACTGACGGAAACAGGGCGTCCCGCAAATGCCACCAGACCGATCCTGTCATCGGGTCTTCTTAAAATAAACGCATCCACCACTTTCTTCGCCGCATCCATCCGTTTCATGGGCTTACCCTCGAAACTGAAATCATCGATATCCATCGACAGTGAAACATCAAAGGCAATCAGAATATCAATCCCGCTGGCGATTCGGCTTTGATATTCATTGCGCCATACCGGCCTTGCGATTCCAAAGATTGCCAGCAGCAGCGAGATGAACAACAGAGGAAATCCAATATTCCATACCAGATGATTCACCCTTTTCCCAAGGCTGTGAAGCACACCCAGGTTTGGAAAAACCAATGCGCCTGAGGCACCTCGTCCCCTACGCAAAGCCAGCAACAGCAAGCCGGGAATCAGCAACAACAACCATTGCGGCTGAGCAAAGCGAAAATGCGTCATGAATGATTCGATCATGACGCATGAATCCTTTCCAAAAGATTGACCGCCTGTTGTTTGAGAACGTTCACATCCATGAACCGCCCTTCATCCGGACCGTATTTCATTGCCGCCAATTCTGAAAAATAAGCGTGAATCATCGCCTTCAATTCCTCATTCAGGGCTTTGATTGCATCATGCCGACCAATGAACTCCTCATGGGTTTCATAAAGCGCCGGTTCGTTCAGGCTTTGCGCGAGGTATTTTCTGATCACAAGAGAAACCATGATGACGTTTTCCTTTCCCAGCGATACATCCAATTTTCCAATCCCAGCCAATGCCTTCTGAAACGCCTCACGCTCTGCTTTTGAGGGATCAAAAACCTTTTTTTTCCTGAGCAGATACCAAAGCGCGATCATCAACAAAAGCAACACGCTTACAACCGTGGCAACCCACCACCCTTCGAGTTCCCAATTCGGAACCAGATCCATGGCATCCCGGCTCTCTGCCAGTTCTAAGTTGGATTTACTTTCGGCCATACTTGCTATTTACGCCGCTTTCCTCTCCTTTTCAAAAGCTGATGCAACGCGGGCAATGCATCAGTGTCGGTCGGCAAAATGGCTGAGGCGATCCCGTGTTTCCTGAATATCGACGCCACACCTTCGGATTGTCTTATCATCATTTGCTCATACGCTTTTCCGAGATTTTGATTGTTGGTATTCACCGTCATTTCAATCCCGCTCTCAGGATCCAACAGAACCACTTTGCCCACTCTCGGCAAATTCCGTTCAACAGGATCAATCACACGCAGCGCAACGGTTTCGTGCTTCCTCGCCAACTTCCCCAATGGCTTGTCAATCACCTCTGCTTGAAAATCGGATATCATGAATATCAAAGCCTTGCGCTTCAATGTTTTGACCAAAGCATTGCATGCTTCTTCGATCGAAGTCCCGTGCTTTGCCGGACGGGCCATGAGAATCTCACGAATCATGCGCAACAAGTGACGGGTGCCTTTTGCCGCAGGAATAAACATCAACGGCTCACCTGCAAAAATCAGCAAACCCACTTTATCTCCATTCTGTAACGCACTGAAACCCAGCACGGCTGCGATCTCTGCGGACAACTCCCGTTTGCTCAAATGATGACTCCCGAAATCCGTCGACCCGGAAACGTCCACAGCTAAGATCACCGACAACTCACGCTCCTCTCGGAATTTTCGGATATAGGGTTCATTCATCCGCGCCGTGACATTCCAATCAATAAAGCGAACCTCATCCCCGTGCTGGTATTCACGGAAATCATCAAAGTCCAAACCCTGCCCCCGAAAGGAGGAGAGATATTCACCGGAAAATGATTCACGCACCAGCCGTCTCGCCCTGAGCTCGAGCTTTCGCACGCGGGCCATCATTTCCTCAATGTATTGATCTTCAGTCATGGCTTGAACACCGACTAGGGCACCACGACTTTTGAAAGAATCCGCGCTATGATGGCATCGGTGGTAATCCCCTCGGCCTCGGCCTCATAGGTTAGCAAAATCCGATGGCGCAAGACATCCATTGCCATGTCTTTGACATCCTGCGGAGTGACAAACGCACGTCCGTTCATGAAAGCCCGCGCCCGCGCAGCCAGTGCGAGGTTGATCGTGCCACGCGGTGAGGCGCCCGCACGGATCCAACTTTTCAAAGGCGCGTCAACCCGGACCGGGTTACGCGTCGCATCAATCAATTCAACAATGTATTTCCGAATGGAATCGTCTATGTAGACCGAATTCACCAAATCGCGCGATGCACTGACTTGCTCGGGTGTTGCCACGTGTTGGGTTTCATAAATCGGTGCCGATGTCGCCATCCGATTCAAAATCTCCAATTCCTCATCCTTGCTCGGATAATTCACGTTCACTTTCAACAAAAACCGGTCCAACTGGGCCTCAGGCAATTGATACGTGCCTTCTTGGTCGATGGGGTTCTGGGTCGCCAATACGAGGAAAGGCTTAGGAAGAGGATAGGATCGGTCACCGAGAGTTACCTGCCTCTCCTGCATCGCTTCAAGCAATGCCGATTGAACCTTGGCTGGCGCGCGGTTGATTTCGTCCGCCAAAATAAGATTATTGAATATAGGTCCCAGCTTGGGTGCGAATTTCATCTCCTGGGGATGATAGATCATCGTTCCCACCAAGTCCGCAGGCAAGAGATCTGGCGTGAACTGAAACCTCGCAAAGGTGGCCGAAAGAGAACCCGAAAGGGCCTTCACGGCCAAGGTCTTCGCCAAGCCCGGCACACCCTCCAGTAGAATATGTCCGTTACACAACAGCCCAAGCAGCAATCGATCTACCAAATCGTCTTGGCCTACAAGCACTTTGCCCATCTCTTCCTTGACTGCATGGATCCATCCGCTGCTCTCGTAAATTTGCTCCTGAAGTTGTTCTGTAGTCATAACTGGCTTTGGACAGCTTGCCATTCCATACGCACAGTGCAACCGACAATCCTGCTAAAACCGCATTTTTGAGCCATTGCCGCCCGTCAACGACTCTTCATCCTTTTCGATCTCACCTTCATCGCGGTCTTCTCATCACAGTAGGGACAAGTAAAATAACCACATGCGAGAATGGTTGTGGCGACTCTCAATCGATGACTTCCCATCAAGCGCCGAACATTCCGGTGTTTGGAGCATCCTCGGTTTTGCATGGGGGAAACCGTGCATAACGGACAACGCAAGATCGGAGTCATGACCTTGTTGGAAATCACTAACAAGATAGCGACCATGAAAAGACAACCGCTAATCATGAGCGCCTGATGATCACGATGAGAAATTCCAAAAGCCAAAAAAACGAACGCAATCGGCAGCGCGAGAGCTTCGAGGATCAGAAAACATGAGACCAAGCGCAACCGCCAGAGAATATTTTTGGATGGCAGGTCGATGCACTTTTGTAGCCTATGACCTTAAGGTGTCAGGATACAATGATTTTATGGATAAAAATCAATCCATTGTTCCTTGTTTCTTGAAACGTTTGTCCAAGATATCCCTACGAAACGAAAAGATTCTTTCTAACTTCGGTTTGACGAACAGAAGATGCCCAATCTCACCGAATGGCCAACAAGGCATTGCGTAATGTACCAAATCCTTCATCAACACGCCCCCTTCAACCTCTTCGAAATGATGCAAATGATGCCAGAATTTGTAAGGTCCGAACCGTTGCTCATCGATGAAACTTTGATTCACATTCACACTCTTGATTTCTGTCACCCAAGGAACCCAAACCCCCGGCAAGATCATAACCCTGTATTCAATGATTTGTCCCTCATACATCTTTTCCCCAGGTTGGTATATGATTCTGAACCCTAACTCTTTCGGCGTCATCTCGTCCAAATTCCGAGGGTGAGAGAAAAAATCCCAGGCTTCTTGCAAAGTGATGGGTAAAAACTGTTCCTGTGTGAGAGTATGGATCATATTTGAGGTAGGTTAATCAAGCGCCCACACTTAACACGGAATAAGCCAGATGCAATGGGCGGAAAAAACTTTTCCAAATGACACCGCTTGTTTCTCAAGCATCCGCCTGATTCTCTCCGAGCCGACTCTAATTCCGCTCTAACCCCTCAGCTTTTATTTTTCCCTTGGAAGATTAGCCGATTTGCATTCGTATTTGGGCATCCATGAAATCGAAATTTTTTATCGCCGCCTGTGTTGTGTCCAACCTGTTGATGATTCCCGCTTCCGCGGACGAATCCGCACTTTCAAAACAAATGGAAGCTATGAACGATGCCTACAAGGCCATGCGTCGTGAAGAGGATCCAGCCAAGGGCGCCGCACTCGCGCGCGAAGCCCAGAACGCCATGGTCAAAGCCATCACGGAAACTCCGGAATTGATCAAAGCCATGCCCGATGGTGCGGACAAAGCTAAAGCCTCCGCAGAATATCGTAAAATGATGGGAGCACTCGTCTCAACCCTCGCCGATATGGAACTCGCATTCCTCAACAAAGACATGGATAAGGTGAAAGCCATCGTTGAACAATTGCGTGACGCCAAAAAGAAAGGCCACGACAAATTCATGGAGGAAGAATGATTCTCTAAGCTCAAAAAAAAGCCCGCAGGTTCGAACCTGCGGGCTTTTTTATTTGAAAAGATTCAGTAGGGCTTTACTCAACCACCACTTTGGAGCCAACCGCCAACTTTGAAAACACAACTGGCATCATTTTCTGTGGTCCGCGAATACAAGCATGAGATGCCGGATAACGTTTGACCGGACCAATATGGTGCCCCACACCATCCCAAGTCAGGCGCATCCAGTAATTCATTGGCGCGCCGACAAATTTTCCACCTTCTGGAACCGTGTCCTTGGTGGTGTCCGCATCACTATTTAAGACACCACCCTCGGCGTCGTAAATGCGTCCATACTTATTGGAGCTCTTAACTGGAATCTTCTCAAGGATCCTGTATGTCCCGGGTGGTGTTGGATGCGAAGATCTTCCCGAACAAATCGGATAATCAACTACGATCTGATCCCCTTTCATCAACCTGCCACGTTGTTCTTCCAGATCGATCTGCAGCCAGGAATTCGATGCGTCCGTCTCAGGCAACAATTGGGTATTCGTCCATGAATCGTAAGTCTTTGGATACGACTTCTCCGCCACGAAAAACTCGTAGGTTCCGGGTTGATGCGGATTTTTGTATTCAGGATGGGTTTTAACCAACCTCGGATCATTGGGGTTTTGCGCGCAACTGGCCAGCAACATGACAATACCGGCAAGACTCAGAAGGAGTGAATTTCTCGATAACATAATGGGAGAAGCACGAATTAAAACAATCATCCAGCGTTTGCAATCTTTGAAAAATCCAAAGTCATGGCAAAAACCGCTGTCTTCGTTTTATCCCAGCTGTTTTCCTTGGCGATTTTCATTACCCGAAGTATTGATTCCGCATGAGCAACTCAGCCGATCAGATTTCCGAAGACATTAAAACCGCCATGCGGGCCAAAGACCAGACCGCACTCAATTCCCTGCGGGCCCTGAAAAGCGCCGTCACCAACGCGGCGATTGAAAAAGGCGGACTTGGCACAGTTTTGGACGAACCGGAAATCCTGGCTGTCATTCGCAAGCAAATCAAACAACGCCAAGATTCCATTGAGCAGTTCGAAAAAGCCAACCGCCCAGAACTTGCCGAAATCGAAAAGGCTGAGATCGCCATCCTCTCCAAATACCTGCCAACGGCGCTTTCCGAATCGCAGATCATCGAACTCGTCGCGCAGGCAATACAAGAAACCGGAGCCGCTTCCAAAGCTGACATGGGAAAAGTCATGAAACGCGCCCAAGAACTCTGCGAAGGTCGAGCCGACGGAAAAACACTTTCCGCCGCAGTCATGTCACGCCTCTCATAACTCTTCGATATCCATGTTTGAAGTCAGACAAAAACCGGAAATGGTCGAGCGTGCCCTGCTGGTGCGGCTCTATTTCGACAAAAGCGAAGAGGAGGAATCCGCATCGCTGCTCGACGAGCTTGGTGAACTCGTCTCCACCCTCGGAATCGAAATCGCCGAATCCGTCCTAGCAAAATCCCGGGAAATGCATAAAAAGTTTCTCTGCGGGACGGGCAAAGCCGCGGAAATCGTCGCGCTTGCAAAGGCCCACGAATGCGATGTGATCGTCATCGATAACAACCTCGCACCATCCCAACAACGCGAGTGGGAAAAACTCGCTGATCTCTGCGTCATCGACCGTGAAGAGGTGATTCTCGATATTTTCGGAAAACGCGCCCAGACCCGTGAGGCACGCTTGCAGGTCGAACTCGCAAAAATGCAATACGCCCTCCCTCGACTCGCACGCATGTGGGGACACCTTGACCGCGAAGGAGGCGGTGGCGGAACCGGCGGTGGCGGCGCCGAGCGCGGCATGGGTGAAAAGCAAATCGAGATCGACCGGCGCCTCGCCCACCTCAGCATCGACCGCTGCAAACGCGAACTCGAGATTGTCCGCAAACAACGCAAAACCCAACGCAAGGAACGCGAAAAACTCGATACGCCACACGCATCCATCGTCGGATACACGAACGCCGGCAAGTCCACGATGTTGAATCAGATTTCCGGATCAAATGTCATGGCGAAGGACATGCTCTTCGCCACGCTTGACACCACGACGCGTCGCATCGATTTACCCGATGGCCAGCCACTGCTCGTTACCGATACCGTGGGATTTGTACGCAACCTTCCTCACCGTCTCGTCGAGGCATTCAAAGCCACTCTCGAAGAAGCCGTATTGTCTGATTTCCTGATTCATGTGCTTGATGCCACAGCCCCTGAAATCGAAATATTTCAAGCAACCACCCTCCATGTCTTAGAAGAGCTCGGTGCTGTCGGCAAACCGATCATTACGGTTCTCAATAAAATCGACAAAGTCACCGATCCCTGGACTCTCGTTTGTCTGGAGCGTCAATTTCCGGATGCCATTCACGCGTCCGCTCTGACGGGTCAGGGAATCGATGATATTTACAAAGCTTGCTCCAAAATTCTTGAGGATCGTGTGACTCATGAGAATTATCGGATTCCGCAAAAACGTGGCGACCTACTCAACCTGCTTCACGAAGATGCAAAGGTCATCTCCACCGAATATGATGAAAATGACATTGTCGTCACTGCCATCGTGCCGGCGAACATCGCAGGAAAGCTCAACCCATTTCTGATTCCCCACTGAATGCCCATGCGCTTGTTTTTTTCATTTCTGCTTGTCACTTTAACCCTTCCACTCAGTGCGCAGGAATTCGAGCCACAAATTCCCAGGGCCTTGCCAGTCGATACGAACCCAGTCGCGCGGGAAACCACAAATCTTCCAGTTCTTGTTACTCCCAATTCTGCGATTCCAACCCAACCCCCGTCGGCCAAACTCCCCGAAATCCCCCCTGAAGTGGAACCTGCTGAACAAAAACCGACGGGTGACGACGCAACTCGCCTCCAGATTTTTCTTGATCAATCCAACTTCGGCCCGGGTGTGATCGATGGCAAGATCGGTCTGTTTTCGGAACTTGCCGTGAAATCGTGGAATGAGGTCAATGGTCACCCACCGGATGATTGGAGCGCGGTAACCGCTGCCGCCCGCAAGGCCATCGCCACCCCCCACGCGGTGGCTTTGGTTCCTGAAATCGCCAACGAATGGGTGAATTCCAAACTCTCAACCAAACGCGACAAACAGGCAAAATCCAAAAGAATGTCCTACCGCTCCATCGCCGAATTCATGTCGGAGCGTTACCATACGGACATCCCTACCCTGACCAGCCTGAACCCCAGCAAAAACATCTACGGTCTGAAAGCAAAAGACGGCATCACCGTACCAAATGTTGCTCCTTTTCTCGTTGAAAACCTCACCGACCGCGCATGGAAAGAACTCGAAGATCTCTCAGAACGTCATGTAGTTGTTGATACGAAAATGAATCAAGTCCGTATCTTTGCCGCCGCACCGCGTCCGACGATCATCACCGATCCCAATGCACCTGTCTTGCCCAGCGCCAATACCGGTCTGCTCGCCTCATTTCCCATCACTCCGGGAAAACCTCAGTTCATTCGCTTTGGCTCATGGAAACTCCAGACCATGGTGGCCTTGCCGTGGTGGCGCTATGATCAACAGCTTCTTGATACCGGAAAGCGCTCCGAGGAAGCCCTAATGATTCCGCCGGGACCGAACTCACCCGTCGGCATCATTTGGTGCGGCACAACTCGCCCCGGAATCGGCATGCACGGCACCTCCGATCCAGAAACCATCGGGCGCTCACGCTCCGCCGGCTGTATCCGCCTCTGTAACTGGAATGCCATTCAACTTCCAACTCTCATCCGCCCGGGAGCCACGGTAGAAATCCGGTAAACTGAATTTGTCCATGAAGTCTTTTACCAAATTCTCCCTCCGATTTGCCGCCTATCTTGTCGTGATCGGATATCTTCTTGCCGATCTTTTTCTCTTCAATGGTCCTCTGAATCGGCGTCTAGCAGCGTCCCGCCCGGATAGCGAAACATCCATCGCCGCCGACAAGGCAAACGGGGTTGTCGCACGTGTATTTGGCTATAAAATCACCCGCACCCAGCTTGACCGGGCGATCCATGAACGCCTTTTCCTTGAGGGAACATCCATTTCAGATTTACCCCCATCACAGAAGAAACTCGTCGAATACGCCGCCCTAGGCGAGCTGATCGATCACGAACTCATGCGGGTCAAAGTAAAGGTGAATACCAAAATACTTGAAGTCTCAGATGAAGAAATCGATGCCCGACTCGAGCTCTTCGCGAAAAAATTCAGCACCCGCAGTGAGCTGGAGACAGCCATCAAATCCCAAGGTTTCAATAACATCGAGGATTTCAGAAATCGCATTGCCGGTCGAATCCAACAGGAGAAATATGTCGCCTTACGGGTAACACCTCTGATCACCGTCAGCGAAGAGGAAATCTCCAAATTTTATGAAGACTACAAAGAGGATCTAAAAGCACCCGAACGCATCCGGGCACGACACATTTTCATTTCAACCCTCGGCACTCCGCCAGATCAGGCGAAACAAAAATTAGAAACCGCCCTGACCCAAATCCAAAACGGATTCAAAACTTTCAACGAACTCGCCCTCGATTTGAGCGAGGATCAGGCATCAAAAAAACTGGGAGGTGACCTTGGATGGATGTCCCGTGCACGAATCCCAGCAGATTTCGCAAATGCGGTATTCCAGCTCGAAAAAAACAAGCCTTCGCTGATCCAAACCAAGCTCGGCTGCCACATCGTCGAACTAACTGATCAAACGCCTGCAGAGATCCCGACTCTAGAAGCGGTTCATGACAAAATCAAAGACGCGATCTCTGTCACCAAACGACACCAAGCCGTCGATGATTTCCGTGCCTCTTTGCGCGAATTCGAAAAGAAAAAAATCGATATTTATCACGACCAGCTGGCCCCGTGATTCTTTCCCTTATCTTATAACATGAAAATCACTGTTCTTGATGGCCACACCCTCAACCCCGGAGACAACCCCTGGACTGAAATCGAATCTCTGGGCAATCTCACCGTTTATCCACGGACAGCCATCGACCAAATTGTCGAACGCGCCAAAGATGCCGAAATCATTCTCACAAATAAATGCCCGCTTGGTGCAGAAACCCTTGCCCAACTCCCCAAGCTCAAATTCATCTCTGTCTTAGCTACCGGATACAATATCGTCGATACCACCTACACAGCCCGACATAACATTCCCGTATCCAACGTGCCTGTCTATGGCACCGACGCCGTTGCGGAATTCGTCTTCTCCGTCATTCTGGACTTTTTCAAAAAACCCGCGCTACACAGCCAATGGTCACACCATGGCGCATGGCAAAACAGTCAGGATTTCTGTTTCTGGAAAAATCCAAACTTCTCGGAACTGGCTGGAAAAACCATGGGTATCATCGGATTCGGTCGCATTGGGCAACGCACCGCCGAACTCGGTGCCGCATTCAAAATGAAGATTCTGGCAAATTCCCGCTCACGCTCCGCCTCTGCGTCCTTTCCTTTCCAATGGGCATCGATCGACGAAATCTTGGAACAAGCCGATGTGATATCGCTTCACTGCCCCCTCACTCCAGAAACCCAAGGTCTCATTTCCAAAGAATCCATTGGAAAAATGAAATCCTCCGCCTTCCTCGTCAACACAGCTCGCGGTCCACTTGTCGATGAAGCGGCCCTAGCCGAGGCGCTCAACGCGGATCGCATTGCCGGTGCCGCATGTGATGTCGTCACTTCCGAGCCCATTCTTTCTACTAATCCCCTACTCGAAGCTAAAAATCTCACCCTTACACCCCATATCGCTTGGGCTGCCACCGAGGCCCGCCAACGGCTAATGGCCATTACCGCACAAAACATCCAAGCCTACCAATCGGGAAATTTGATCCATTTGGTGTGATTTCCAACACCACATTTCTCCTTGCCTACCCAAAATTCGCGGTTTAAAGCCGTCTTACCCCAACCGGGGACCAACACCCATGAAGTTACACACACGGAAAGTCAAAAAGTCCGCGATGCTGGCTCTCGCAAGTCTCGTCCTCGTCACCAGTTGCGCCAGTAGCTTGGGCCCAAAAGGAGAGCGCTACACGGTAAAGTCGGTCGAAGAAGGCAAAGCCTCTTGGTATTCCATTAAAACCAACTCCGGCACCCGAACCGCCAGTGGCCAGAAACTGTGCAACCATTCTCCCACCGCCGCTCACAAAACCCTGCCTATGGGCACCAAAGTCCGCGTCATCAACCTGGCAAACAACAAATCCGAAGTCGTCACAATCAATGATCGTGGCCCTTTCAAAAAAGGCCGAGTCATCGACGTCACGATTGGAACGGCTGAAAAACTCGGTTTTGTCAAAAAAGGCATTGCACCCGTCAGAGTCGAGGTTTTATCGAAAAATGGTGAATAGATCATTACCTCCGCCGGAGACAACTCATGCTAAAGCCCGAGGAAAGAGGTCATTTGTAAACGCTACGGAAGATACCCATCCACTTTCTTAAAATTTCTTCCATTTTCGACTTGCCAAGAACACGCAGGTCGTTAGGTTGCGCGCCCCATGCCACGAGTAGGAGGAAAAGCAAAAACACGGAAGGCCGTCGCCAAGCGCTTCAAAGTCACTGGCACCGGGAAGGTACTGCGCCGTCATCAAGGAAAACGCCACTTGCTTCAATGCAAGAGCCGCAAGCGCAAACGCGCTCTCGGTAAAGCGGGCCTTGTTTCGGCCGCTGACATCAAGAATGTCAAAGAGAACCTTCCCTTCCATTGATAGAGAAGTAAACGACAGCCCACGACCTCGTCCGCGTAACGGACGACCTTTACACAGCCTGATCCGATAAACCGGAGACACGAACAGGTGAGACTGTGGAAGGAATGATAACAAAACGACTTGTTCACAACCAAACAATAACATGCCAAGAGCCACCAATTCCCCAGCAAGCCGCAAGCGCCGCAAACGCACGCTGCTTCGGGCAAAGGGCTTCCGCGGTTTCCGCTCGAAGCTCTTCCGCTACGCCAAGGACGCTGTCCGTAAGGCGCAACAATACGAATACCGTGACCGTAAAAAACGCAAAGGCCAATTCCGCCGCCTCTGGACCCAGCGTATCAACGCTGCCGTCCGTAACGAGGGAATGACCTACTCGCGTTTCATCGAAGGCCTCAAAGCAGCCGGAATCGAAGCTGACCGCAAGATCCTCTCGGATCTCGCCATCACAGACGCCGCTGCTTTCTCAGCCATTGTTGCACAAGCCAAACAGGCCCTCGAAAACAAGGCGAAAGCCGCTTAATCGAAAGCCCTCTGTTAAATCAACCAAGCCGCCCGACAGCAATGTCCGGCGGCTTTTTTGTATGCTCCTGTTCATTGTCCCGTGCCCAAGGCAATCGTCTACCAAATCAACCCGTTGCAGAAAAATCCCTAGAAGATGTGCGACCAATCGGTCAATTCGGAACTGGAATTGTTCCAAACATCATTCATCCTTTAAAAAATGAAATCATTCCTACTCACTTTGCTGCTGTCTTCAAATCTGATGGCGACCACCATTTCCGTCGTCCCGATTTACGAACCACTCACACTCCACGGCACAGACACGGGAGATATTATCACAGATATCGGTGAGGCTCTTCAAGCCACCGTGATGCCCCGCCCCATGGCAATCACAGGCGCAATCCCCGAAGCCTTGGTGGAAGCCATACGCACCCCTCATTCCATTCCTACGAATGCCGTAAATTACAAAGTCAAAGAGGCCAATCTTTTAATTCTCTGCAACCTCACCATGGCCGCGGAAATGACCGAAGAAGGTATGACAGTGACTCTGGACGTTTCTAAAATCGAAATCCCTGCAGAAATCGACATGACCGCGCGCCAGCTCATCAGGATCACCTTTGCAGCCCTGCAAAAGACCTTGGAAGTATACCAACAGCAACAAACCGATCCCCTTCACGTGGAAATCAAAATCACGGGCGCCACCGAAAAAAATCCGTCTCTCAAAGAGCTCGAAGCGACTTTTATCGTCCCACCGGCCCATGATTGAATCGCAGAAGACGGCCTAGCTCTTTCATGCTTCACCTGATCCGAAAAAAATCAGTGAATATGATCTTCAGGGTTGGACGATTTGGAGATCCTGTTCATTCTTCACTCATCCGATATGCCAAACTCTGCCAACAAAGACCCACGCCCATTCAAACGCGCCATTCTCAAACTCAGTGGTGAAGCCCTCCGTGAACCCGGCTCCACGGACAACATCTCTCCTGAAATCGTCCAACGGATCGCAGCGGAGATCAAAGAAGCCGTCGATTCCGGATTGGAACTCGGCATCGTTGTTGGCGGTGGAAATTTCTGGCGCGGTGCAAGCGCTTCAGCTCGAGGAATGGATCGCGCCACAGCCGACTATGTTGGCATGCTCGCCACAGTGATGAATGCTCTCGCACTCGAAGGCGCGTTATCGCTCATCGGCGTTGACTGCACCGTCATGTCCGCCATTGAGATGAAAAATGTCGCGGAGCCTTTTATCCGCCGGAAGGCCGAGCACAAATTGGATAATGGGGTTGTCATTATATTCGCAGCAGGAACGGGCAGTCCGTTCTTCTCTACCGACACCACCGCCGCCCTCCGCGCAAGCGAAATGGGTGCCGATGTCATCCTAAAAGCCACACAGGTCGATGGCGTTTATTGCTCCGATCCGCGTAAAAACCCGAATGCCAAGCGCTTTGAAACCGTAACCTTTCAACACTGTTTGGAAAATCGGCTCAATGTCATGGACGCCACCGCTTTCAGTCTTTGCATGGACAATCAAATACCCATCATCATCTTCGATCTCGGGCCAAACGGCAACCTCTCACACGCCCTTCACTCAAAACCCATCGGCACACTGGTTCACGGCGAATAAAAATTCCAAATCTCAAATTTCAATGATCAAAATTGTTCGCAAGGTTGTTTTCTCCAGCCTGAGATTTATATCTTAAAACTTGAATTTAAAATTATGTTAGATCCCATCCAAACGCTCAAAAAAGTCGAAGCCGACATGGAGTCCGGTATTGAACACCTCATCCATGATTTCTCAGGAGTAAGGACAGGCAAAGCTTCCCCCTCCCTGATTGATAACCTCGATGTCTATGTGCATGCTTATGGTGGTGTACAAAAACTTAAAACACTCGCCGTGATCAATACACCCGAGCCCCGCATGCTCAATGTGCAACCTTTCGATCCATCCACCACTCGCGACATCGAAAAAGCGATCCGGGAATCCAAACTCGGTCTTAATCCAGCTGCTGCGGACCGCTCCATCCGCGTGCCTATTCCGGAACTCTCTGAAGAACGCCGACGTGACATGGTCAAACTCATCAAGCAACTCGCCGAGGAAGCCAAGGTTCGCCTCCGCTCAGCCCGCAAAGCCGGACTCGACGAAGCCAAAAAAATGAAGGCCGATGTCATCCTTACCGAGGATTCTTTCAAAGATTACGAAAAACAAGTCCAAGACCTCACCAACAAATATACAAAAAAAATCGATGAATTGGCAGTCTCCAAAGAAGAAGATTTAATGAAGATCTAAATTCTAAATTTTAAACTCTAAACATCAAAGGAGAGCCTAGATTCATATGATCCGGGCTTTTCTTTTATCCACCCTCTTGAAACTTAAAGTTTAAAGTCTGAAGTTTCCTCGTTTTTCCGCTTGCACCCCATCCGCTTCTTCGCCTAAACCTTCGCCCCACCCGTAAGGGGCGTTAGCTCAGTTGGTAGAGCACTTGCATGGCATGCAAGGGGTCAGCGGTTCGAATCCGCTACGCTCCATTTTTGGGGGGTCTAGGGTCTACACCAAAGGGGTCTACACCAAAGGTCGGGGTTAAGGGGGGTTGATGGGTCTGAATCTTTTTCACCGAACTATTGTCCAAAGCTAAACTTTGACTATGTTTGGCGATATGAAGCCTCTTCTTCTCATATTCGGTGTAACTGTTGCATTCACGTGCTCCTCATTGCGCGCTCAGGGTCCCGATCCCGATCGCATCCTTGAAGGTGCCCGTCTCAGCGCGGCACTGACAAAACTCGATGATGGACTCAAAGGCCATCTTGCAAATAACGGAAAAAAAATACCGATTACCATTTTTCTCAAAGGCAGAGACATCCAGTTCCAGTTCATGGAAAACAACACTTGGAGAGTATTCCATCTCCGCCTCAACGAAGATCAATACGATCTCTTTGAAATCATCCAAGGTAAAACGATCGATTTTCCACGTAACAAGCTGACAGAATCCATTGCGGGCACTGATCTTACCTACGAAGACCTAGCTCTCCGTTTCTTTTACTGGCCTAATCCAAAACTCGAAGGCATCGAAACCATCGGTGCTTTTGAAACTTATAAACTACGGCTAGACAAGCCCTCCAAGGATGTTGGCAACTACTTCTCGGTTTACGTCTGGGTTCATACAAAATTCGGGGCCTTCATGAAAGTCCACGGTCATGCCAAAAACGGAGAGATCCTGAAAGAATTCCTCGTCGAAGATGTCATGAAAGTCAGCGACGAAGTCTGGACACTTCACAAAATGCAAGTTTCCAGCTACAAAAACGGTCGTCGCAGCTCCATCACCGACATGGTTTTGGAAAAGCCTGCAAAAGAAGGACTCAAGGGACTTCGCTAGACTAGCTTACGCGTCCCGCGGCAGGTCGTGAAATCGCCGTTTTGACGATTTTTTTTCACCATTCTACGATTGGACCGAGTCTCTTCAGTGAGCTTGACCTCTTTCTTATCCCTAATCATTTACCCCATCTTTGAAAAGATTGGCTCTCATTGGAATTTATTGGCCATCAGCCCATTTCGCGCACAATTCCTGCTTGTCCCAAGGCTCCACCTGCTCTTTATTTCCCACCCGCTCACATGACCAATCCTTTCTATCATTCCAGCACCCCTCTCGTAACCGATTCCTTGCACAGCCTCAGCCGTGAACATGATAACTGCGGCATGGGTGCGATTGCGCATCTTGAAGGAAAACGCTCCTACACCATACTAGATCATGCACTGACATCCGTCTCCTGCATGACCCACCGCGGCGCGGTCGATGCCGATATGAAAACCGGTGACGGATCGGGCATTCTTTCTCAAATTCCCTACCCACTTTTCACCAAGGCAGCCCAAGCTCTTGGCCATAAAGTCACCAACCCCTCAGACCTCGCGGTCGGCGTTTTCTTTTTCCCTGCCGGAAACGATAAACAAACCGAATCGATCAAAAAAATCACCGCAGACATCATTGCCAAACGCAATATTCCCGCGATCGGTTGGCGTGAAGTTCCTGTCAATATCGATGCCCTCGGAAAAATCGCCCAGAAGTCTCGTCCTGAGATCGAGCACCTTCTTATGCTCAAGCCTGAAGGCATGGACTCACTCGAGTTCGAGCGCAAACTTTACCTCTGCCGCCGTGAAATCGAACACGCAACCTCGCAAATCAACGGCTTCTATATGCCGTCGTTTTCGAATCGCCTGATCTCTTACAAAGCCCTCGCCATGCCTGCTGCATTGCGCGCATTCTACTCCGATCTCACCAACCCTGATTTCGAAACCGCGATCTGCCTCTATCACCAACGTTTCTCCACCAATACATTTCCCGCTTGGCCGCTCGGACAACCGTTCCGCATGATGTGCCACAATGGAGAAATCAACACGGTTGAAGGCAATCGAAACTGGATGACATCTCGCGAGGAATTTTTCGAATCGCCGGTATGGGGAGACGAAATTGACATTGTTAAAAACCTTATCCGCCACGGAGAGTCGGATTCAGCATCGCTCGATCACTGCCTCGAGCTCCTCATCCTCTCCGGCCGCTCACCCGAGCACGCGATGTGCATGTTGGTTCCTCCGGCCTACCGCAACGACGAGGACATCTCCGATGAACTTCGCGCCTTTTACCAATACATCCGCTCGTTCTCCGAGCCTTGGGACGGACCCGCCGGCTTGGTCTTCACAGATGGCACAAAACTCTGCGCATCACTCGACCGCAATGGTCTGCGACCTTCACGTTACAAAGTCACCGCAGATGGATTCCTCTATATCGGCTCCGAGGCGGGCGCAGTCATCTTTGATGACGCGAACGTCATCCGTAAAGGTCGTCTCGGCCCAGGCCAAATGCTCTCCGCAGATACTTCCACCGGCATTCTCAAACAGGATCTTGAAATCAAAGAAGATCTCGCCCGCCAGAAACCTTACCGTCGTTGGATCGATGAAAATCGCCTCGAACTCCGCAAGTTCATCTCCCCTTCCGCACACGTTCCTGAAATCGAATTCGACGAGCTCGATCTCTCCCGCCGGCAAGTCGCCAACGCGATCTCCGTGGAAGAACTCGACATGGTGTTTCCACCCATGATCAAAGGCGCGCAAGAAGCTGTTTTCTCCATGGGCGACGATATCCCGCTTGCCATTCTCTCCAGCTATCCACGTTTGCTCTACACGTATTTCAAACAACGCTTCGCCCAAGTTACAAATCCGCCTATTGATCCGATTCGCGAATGGGCGGTCATGTCACTCGGAGCAGGCCTGGGCCCAGAAGGAAATCTGTTAGAAGAAACTCCCGCCCATTGCAATTCCATCTCTCTTGATTCGGCCATCCTTTTTGAGCATCAGTTGGAAAAAATCACCAACATGGCGGAATACGGATTCCCCTCCCATGTTCTGGATTGCACTTGGGACGTTTCCGCCGGCAAAGACGGACTCAAAATACGCATCGATGAGCTCTGCAAGGAAGTCGAAGAAGCGGTCAATCAAAAGATCTCAATCATCGTTCTCTCAGACCGCGCCACCTCTGCCACACGCGTTCCCCTTCCCGCTCTCATTGCAACCGGAAGTATTCATCACCATCTCAACCGTATTCGCAAACGCATGCGCGCATCCATTGTTGTCGAAACCGGCGAGGCTCGTGACGTGCATCAAATTGCCTGTCTTTTCAGCTTCGGCGCGACCGCGGTAGTTCCTTACCTCGGCTATGCAACCGTCCGCCAGCTTGTCGCTGCAGACCTAGGTAAAAATAAACTCGGTGATGACATGACGCCGCAGAAGGCGATGACAAACTACCGCAAAGCCCTCGAAAAAGGCTTGCTGAAAATCATGTCAAAAATGGGCATATCCGTCCTGAATTCCTACCAAGGATCACAAACTTTCGAAGCCATCGGCATCGGCGATGATGTTGTCGATTTCTCATTCACCGGAGTGCCCTCACAAATCGGCGGCATCTCTTTTGCGGAGATCGCCGAGGAATCACTTATCCGTCATCAGGCGGCCTATGAAACCGAAGTTCCATCCGGTAAAACCCTCGATCTCGGTGATCCAGGCTACAACCGCTACCGCAAATCGGGTGAGCGTCACTCATTCACCACCGAGGTCATCAAAAATTTCCACAACTACGTCAAATCCGGCAAACCGGAAGACTACGAGGAATATGTCAGAGTGAGCCTTGAAAGCAACCCGGTCGCGATCAAGGACCTCCTTAACTTCAAACCCGCCGCTTCAGGCTCGATTGCAATCGACGAAGTTGAGCCTGTCGAAAACATCCGCCGCCGCTTCACCACTGCTGCGATGTCGCTCGGTGCACTTTCACCCGAAGCCCACGAAACACTCGCCATTGCCATGAACCGCATCGGCGGAAAATCGGATTCGGGTGAAGGCGGAGAAGATCCCGTCCGTTTCAAACCTTACCCCAACGGCGATTCCGCTCGCTCCTATATCAAGCAAATCGCCTCGGGACGCTTCGGCGTTTCCGCCAACTATTTGATCAATGCGGATGAACTTGAAATCAAAATGGCCCAAGGTGCAAAACCCGGAGAAGGAGGTCAGCTGCCGGGCCATAAAGTCAACGCCCTCATCGCCCGCCTTCGCAACACCCAGCCAGGCGTACAACTTATTTCTCCGCCTCCTCACCACGACATGTACTCGATCGAGGATCTCGCCCAACTCATCCACGATCTGAAGGAAATCAACCCCACCGCGCGTATCACGGTGAAACTGGTTGCCGAAGCAGGTGTCGGAACCGTCGCCGCAGGCGTCGCTAAAGCTTCAGCCGATAACATCCTGATCTCAGGTCATGACGGCGGCACCGGTGCCTCGCCATTATCTTCAACCAAACACGCTGGCTCCCCATGGGAACTGGGGCTTTCCGAAGCTCAACAGACGCTCATCATCAATAACCTTCGCGACCGCGTCATCCTACGCACCGACGGCGGCATCAAGAACGGCCGTGATGTCATTATCGCAGCCATCCTTGGCGCCGAGCAATACAACTTCGGCACAACCGCAATGATTGCCATGGGCTGCGTTTACGTCCGTAAATGCCACCTTAACACTTGTCCCGTTGGCGTCGCAACCACCGATCCCAAATTCCGCGCCAAATTCAAAGGCACTCCTGAAATGGTGATCAACTATTTCAATGCCGTCGCCCATGAAGCTCGAGAAATCATGGCAAAACTCGGCATCCGCAAACTCGACGATTTGATCGGTCGACCCGATTACCTCGTCCAACGCGAAGTTCCAAGCCATCCGAAAGCCAACACGCTCGACTTCACCCGCCTGCTCAAAGACGTTGTCCCGGCAGTCGCCAAAGCCTCTGAGAAAAAAGAATCAGAGGTCGCGCGCATCTGCACCCAGGAGCGTAATGATGGCATCGCCAAGAAAGCGCTGGATCTGAACATTCTCAGCGACATCGTAGCCGCGGTCACAAAACAACCAGCCGAATCAACTCCTGAATATGGAGAGGGATCAATAGGAAACGATGTCCTCGAAGCCATCAAACTCATTCCCGATCGCGCTCCCGTCGAACTCACATACGATGTGGTCAATACCGACCGTAACATCGGCACACGTCTTTCGGGTCGCATTGCGCAGATTTTCGGAAACAACGATCTCCCAACAGGCAGTATCCACATCACCTGCAACGGCACCGCCGGCCAATCGTTCGGAACGTTCCTTGTCAACGGAGTCACCCTGGAACTGATCGGTGAAGCCAACGACTACGTCGGCAAAGGCATGGCCTCCGGTGAAATCATCATCAAGGTTTCCAAGGACGCGAAATTCGAAGCTGCGAAAAACTCCATCGTTGGCAACACCTGTCTTTATGGAGCCACTGGCGGTTACCTCTTCGCTAACGGCCGTGCAGGCGAACGATTCGCAGTCCGCAACTCAGGATCCACGACAATTGTCGAAGGAATCGGCGATCACGGTTGCGAATACATGACCAACGGAACAGTCGTGATCCTCGGAAAAACCGGAAAAAACTTCGGTGCAGGAATGTCTGGCGGAACCGCATTTATTTACGATGTGGATGGTAAATTCTACTCCCGCGTGAACAACGAAATGGTCGTCGCCCTGCCCGTGTCACGCCCTAAAGACATCGATGAAGTCAAATCCCTGATCCAGCTTCACCTGCAGAAAACCGGATCCAAACAAGCCGCCGATCTCCTCAAGGATTGGGAAACCACAACCCGAAAGCTCGTCCGTGTCATCGCCAAAGAACGCGCCGAACTAGAGGCTGCCGAAGAACAACACGAAGCCGCGTCCACGCCAAAATAAACCATCACTAATCAACCACCACCAAATAACATGAGCACACAACTCGAAAAATCATCCATCATTTCAAAAACCAAAGAACTCTGTGACCAAATCGCAAACGATGCAGAATTCAAAAAGCTACAAGCCGATGTTGAGAAATTTCTCTCAAACGACGCCGCCAAGCTTCAATACAAAACCGTTCACGAAAAAGGCGAAGAGCTTCACCACAAGCAACACGCTGGCGTGGAACTCGGTGCTGCCGAAATCAAAGCTTTCGAAAACTCCCGTGACGCCCTGTTCAACAATCCAATTGCTGTCAGCTTCATGGACGCACAACGCGCTCTTGAAAGTATCCAAAAAGAAATCAGCCAATACGTAGGCATGACCCTCGAACTCGGACGCACCCCAACCGATGATGAAATCGCGGAGGCACAACACAACAGTGGCGGTTGCTGCGGTGGTGGTGGTGGCGGCGGCGGTTGCTGCGGTTAACCCCCCACACAAATAAAACACCGTGTCAATCAATGACGCATATCTGACTTTTCTGGGCACCGGCACTTCTGTCGGTGTTCCTGTTATCGGGTGTGTCTGTGAGGTCTGCAAATCCAACGATCCACGTAACAACCGGACCCGCTCCTCACTTTTTATCCAAACCCCTGAATCACAAATCCTTATCGATTCAGGGCCAGATCTGCGTGAGCAAGCACTGCGCGAAAATCTCACTTCCCTTGATGCCGTGCTCTACACCCATTCACACCTCGACCATGTCGTAGGATTTGATGAACTTCGTGCTTTCTGTTGGAGTAAAAAGGAACCGCTACCCCTTTATGCCAGCGAGTCCTGCCTCAATGTATTGATCCATATGTTTGGCTGGGCGTTTCATGTCGAAAACACCCACAGCGGCTATATCAAGCCGGATCCCCGTCCCATCTCCAAACAGTTCACCATCGGAGATCTGAAGATTCAACCGCTACCGGTCATTCACGGAACCGTAGAAACCCATGGTTACCGTTTCGAAACGCGAGAGGGTTTCAGCTTCGCTTATTTACCGGATGTAAAAACCATTCCTGAGGAAACGATGGGCCTACTGGGAGATCTTGATCTCCTTATGATCGATTCCCTGCGTAACAGCCCTCACTCCACTCACATGTCTATCCCTGAGGCTCTTGCGATGGTCGATTTTCTCTCTCCAAAGCAAACCTTGCTGACGCATTTGAGTCACGAAATCGACCATGCAACTTTGGCAGCAGAGCTGAAAAATCAAATCTCTCCAGCCTACGACGGCCTGAGAATTCCACTAAGCAAATACGATTAAGATCATCTTACCTGCTTGAAATTCCCTCTGCCAAAGGTTGCAAGATTTGCATGATGCTTCATGCTTGCACTGATGAATTGTGACACAAGCTCCATATTTCGCACCGTTACGGTTGCAATATGCTTCCTCTGCTTGGTGTTCACAGCACAGACACACGCACAAACTCTCGATGCGTCGCAAGTCTTGGTCATTTACAACAAGGCCGCGCCGGATTCGAAAAAATTAGCCGAACTATATCAGGTCGAACGAAAAATTCCAGACGATCAAATTCTCGGACTATCACTGCCGACAGTCAGTGATATCTCGCGTGAAGAATACGATATCCAATTACTCAAACCGTTACGTGATCATTTTACCACAAATGGTTGGTGGAAACGGGGCAAAGATCGTAACGGATTGATGCGGCCGACAGCAAACCGGATTCGAGCCCTTGTTCTCATGCGAGGTGTTCCACTCCGTATCAAAGCGAAACCCATAGATTCAAAGGAAAAATTATCAGCCGAAAGAATCATCGTCACAAGCGATCAGGCATCTGTCGATTCCGAGCTATCGCTCTTTGGTGTTGAATTCCCCCACTACAGAGGTCCCGTTCCAAATGATTTTTTCAACAGCCAAAACCTTTTCTCCAAGGCCAGACTTCCTCATCTCGTTCTGGTAAACCGGATAGATGCCCCCACTTTTGATATCTGCAAGAACATGATAGCCGATGCTGTTAGAACCGAAATCCACGGACTCTGGGGCCAGGCATACGTCGATATCGCAAACAAATTTCCTCAAGGTGACACTTGGTTGAAAAACATTGTTTATCAAAACATCAAAAGCGGTATTCCTACGGTTACTGATCATTTCGGCGATACGCTTCCCCCCAGCTATCCGATGTCTAATGCCTCAATTTACTATGGTTGGTATGAGCGTGACGTAAACGGTCCATTTCTCAATCCATCTTTCAAATTCCGACCCGGTGCCATCGCTTTTCATATTCATTCTTTTAGTGCCGAACAACTCACGGATCCCAATAAAAATTGGGCTGCCGCTCTGCTTTTACGCGGTGCTGCCGCAACGGTCGGAAATGTTTACGAACCTTTTCTACAAAACAGCCATCACTTCGATATTCTGCATGACCGCCTCCTCAAGGGCTGGACTTTCGCAGAAGCCGCAGCGGCAGCCATGCCGGCTCATTCATGGCAAGGTGTCGTGCTCGGTGATCCACTTTACCGCCCCTTTATACACTTTTCAGGAACCGGTGAAATCCTTGAAGAGGACCGCGACTTCCGTATCATTCGCGCTGCCTCTCGCCAATGGCCAGATGATGACACCCTTCGAATAGAAAAACTTGTTTTAGCTAACCAAAAACTATCAAGCGGCAGACTTGCTGAAAGCCTTGCCAACGAATATCTGTCCCAGAAGGACACTTCTAACGCCCAAATCTGGTTTATAAAAGCACGCGATTCTTATAAAGAGAATTGCGACAAACTTCGCCAAGATCTCCAACTCATCGCTATCGAGCGCACGAAAAAGAATGATTTGATCGCAATTCAACTCATCAAATCGGCCCAAAAAACCTACCACAACCTGCCGGAAGCCGCAGCTCTTGCCAATTGGCTGGATATCGTCCAAAAATCCATGCCTTCTGCAGCTGGATACACCCATTAAGTCATCCCATTTTGAATGAATTACGAGTTTCTACTTCAGAGCGTTTGGCATCCTCCCCTTGCATTCGAGGAAGTCGCCGCTCCGAAACTTCCGCCAGAAATTGAACTACAAGCACTCTGGTTTTCTGGAGCATTCGGTCGCGACTTCCGACTCAAAGATGGCCGCATGCTTCGTATCACTCAGTTTGGAGAATGGAACCATGGACCCGGCCCTGATTTCACCCATGCCGCCATCGAAATCAATGGTTTGCATTTCACAGGCGATATTGAAATCGATTCACGAACCTCCGATTGGGAATCACACGCTCACTCAACCAATCCAGCATTTTCCAATACCATCCTGCATGTCGCGTTCGAACCGAGCCAGCGGGAAATGTTTGTCCGCACATCAAACCACCGCCAGGTTCCGGAATTGCTCATCTCTCCCAATCAACTCAGCGAGGCTCTTCGACTGCCCTCACGCGAAACTGCCATTTCCATTCCCGGTCGCTGCTTTCAACCGCTGAGAAAAATTCCAAAAATCGCTGTCGAACGCTTACTTCGCGAGGCGGCCCTGCGTCGCAGTTCACAAAAGGCATCCCGATTCCTTCGTATCGCTGACGCACACAACCGTGATACAGCGCTATTCCAGGCTACAGCGGAAACCCTGGGCTACGGCGGAAATTCTTTTCCCATGAGACTGCTTGCCCAACGGGCTCCACTTCAAACACTGCTCGGTAACCTTAAAGAATCCGAGGCCATCCTCCTCGGTACCGCAGGATTCCTAGAAGCCGATCTCTACCTCAAATCCCCTGATGACACACGGGAATACCTGTTAGAACTTTGGCAAACTTGGTGGAAAATCCGGCCAAATTATGAACTGACGGGAAGTCGTTCAGCACAATGGAAAACCCATGGTCAAAGACCCGCCAACCACCCACACCGCAGGGTCGGTGGCCTTAGCGCTCTGATCAAAGAATGGAGTACGTTCCGCAAACTGGCATTCGCAGCCCCGTTTTCCACCAAACCCCTCGTCGATTTTCTCCATGGCTTGCAACACAATTTCTGGTCCAACCACCACACCCTAACCTCAAACCGCAGCCGTTCCGCTATCTCTGTCTTCGGAAAAAATCTCGCTCTTGAGCTCGCCGCAAATCATCTCATTCCCCTCGCACTCCACGAAGATCGCTTCACTTTCAAGGATTACTACAAACTCCGTCACGCCTCAACCAACCAGAAACTGAAGAGAACGGCCATTCGCCTGTTTGGCGATGAGAAAACCGCAAGTCCGTTCCTACGCCGCCTACCCCATCAACAATCACTTCTCCAACTCTACCACGACTTCTGCCTCGAGGATTTTACCGATTGCGAAAAATGCCCCTTCCCCGAGCAACTCGCCCAATGGAAGTGAGAAAAATTGTGAATGAAGAAGAGTGAGAACTCGGCTCTCTAATTGCCTATTCTGTCATTTCAGTCTTCACTATTCAAAATTCATCATTCAATGACCATCATCCTAAACGGCCAGCAACACAGCCTCAGCTCGGAAATCACCTTACCTGATCTCCTTGAGTCTCTTGGTCTCTCCGGCAAACCTGTCGTCGTGGAACTCAACCAAGAAGCCATTCTGCCACGTAACTTCGCTCAGACCCTCATCCAAGCGAACGACCAACTGGAGATCATCACCCTCGCCGCAGGCGGCTGATTCATTAAGAAATGTCCTAAAGTCGAAAGTCTTAAAGTCAGGATTTAAATCGCTGGGGCGATTGACAGGAAAAATCTCAACAATATTCACCCTAAACCGCACCAGCGGTTGTGATACAGACTTTCAGACCTACGACCTTTGAACTTCGACATTTAGTTATCAGGCTCCGCCCCTTCGCATCCTTTGCTGCTTTGCGTTGAATTATTCCATAAGTCGCCTAACCCCTAAAAAATCACTTCTAAACCATTTTTCCCTTGCAAGTAGGGGCGAACAAATCCCATCTTCCGCGCACGCCACATTTCTGGCGTGATCCAATTCCGGTGTAGCTCAGCGGCAGAGCGGGTGACTGTTAATCACTAGGTCGTAGGTTCGATCCCTACCGCCGGAGCCATTTGGAGAATTTTGGGCATTCTCATTGAACCCCTACTCGCGAACTTCCTTCTTTTCCTTCGTTTGCGTTTATCTTTTCTGAGCCTACGTGTTGCGCCAATGAAAAATGACACCGGAGAGGTTAAGTCGTTGCGCCATCATTCATGACACCCGGCGGTTGGTTGTTTTTTGGTTGTTTGATGATGTTTTGACAAGCTTTTCCGTAGGGGTGGACGTAGTGGAGGCGTAGGGAGCGG
>CAMCBV010000006.1 GCA_945873125.1 Prosthecobacter debontii | reverse complement strand
GCCTACAATCTCGACGGATTAGGGACCTTTACAAACTCATCTCACACTCCCGGGGAGGTGTTGCAACGCCTCCCCGGGTTCATACCCCCGATGATATTCTCGCCGAGGTAATGTCATGGCGAGAGGAATATACAAGGGACCTTTATCCTTAAAGGTCCATATCTGACGGCACTAAATATCCCATCGAACCCGCTCCGTTATTAAGCCTGCAAGATATGGACTTTTAAGGATAAAAGTCCCTGCCTTTTCGCTTTTTCTCGTGCTAATTCAGCAAAGCTAAGATCGGCTGCGGATAAACTCCGAAGATCAAGGTCAGCAGGGTCAAAGTCGCGATGCAGATTTTGGAAATGATTGGCAGCGTGATTTTGGAATCATCGCTTGGATCGATCCACCACATGGCGCGGATAGTTTTGAAATAATAGTAGAAACCAGCAGCAGCGGCGACCACAGCGATACCGAGTCCTATCCAAAGTCCGGATTGTGCGGCAAGCGAGAACACGAAGAATTTCCCAATGAAACCGGCGGTGAGCGGCACACCGGCGAGCGCAGCAAGCAGTATGGTCAGCGCAAGCGCCAGTGCGGGATTTCTTTTTCCCAGACCATTGAAGTCAGAGATCGCTTCGCCATCACGTTGGATGCGGACTTGAGCGACAACAAAAAACACGCCGAGCGTCATGATCAGGTAAGTGGCAAGATAGAACGAGACCGCTTGGATCGAGGTCACGGAATTTTCAGAAGTGGATTGCCATGCGGCAAGAGCCAGAAGCAAAAATCCCGCATGGGCGATGGATGAGTAAGCGAGCAAACGTTTGAAGTTGGTTTGCGCGATGGCGGCCAAATTTCCAAACAGAAGAGTCGCACAAGCGAGGATAAGCAGAATCGCAAGAACCTGATTGCGCACCGGTGAAGCTTCAGCGAGGAACGGCGTGAGGAAACGGATCAACAAAATGAAACCAGCGGCTTTTGAACCGACCGAAAGAAAGGCGGTCGTCGGAGTTGGAGCGCCTTGATAGACATCTGGGATCCACATCTGCATGGGCACCGCACCGACTTTGAAACCGAGGGCAACCAAAACCAGCGCGATCCCGAACAACAAAGGAACAGTATTCTGCATGGCGGCGATTTTATCCGACATAAGATCCAGGCGCATGGTTCCGGTGGCACCGTAGATCCAAGCGATCCCATAAACGAGAAATCCCGTGCTGAGGGCTCCAAGAATGAGGTATTTTACACCGGCTTCAAGGGATCCCACATTGCGACGCATATAAGCCACCAGGATGTAGAACGTGATCGTGACCAGTTCCAGAGCGACAAAAGCTCCCGCCAGATCTTTCGCAGAGGCCATCCACATCATGCCGGCGCAGGCAAAGATTGGCAGAGCGTAGTATTCTCCCGTGCCTTCTTCGGAACTCGGATTCTCAGTGAAACGTGCGAGTATCTTGCGATAATCAATCGCCATCAGCAACACCGCAGCCGTAGTGACGAGTGCGAAGATTTTGTAAAACTTGGCGAGTGCATCAAAGTGATAGAAATTCCATAACGGCCAAACCGCCCATTTTGCATCGGGTTTTGATTCAGGACCCACGGCAAAAAAGATCATGACAAGGATTCCCAGCAAACCAACCACTCCGAGCAATCCCGCCCATGATTTGTTTTTTGATGGAACAAAAGCCTCGGCGAGCAAGATGATCAATCCGAGGGTGACAGTGAGTGCTTCCAGATAGTAGGCGGGCATTGCGTGAAACGTTGAATATTAGAGACAGGAATATCCTTACTTGAAGAAATGAAGAAGAAGGTTGGGATAACAACCGACAGCAAGTAAGGAGAGGATGAGAAGCGTGACCGGAATATGGTCACACCAGGTGAGATCGGCGGCGTTCGCTGTCGATTTAACTGCAGGACCTTGGAAAATTTTCCGGAAAGCACGGAGCATATAAACCGCGGAAATCACTACACCCCAGATCGCCAAGATACAGGCGATCTGCACAGGTCCAAAGCCGTCCGCAGGCACATAGTCACGGAACGCCGAGAGGAAGACCATGACCTCGCCGGCGAAGTTTGCGAGACCGGGAAGACCGATGGATGCCATTGCTCCGATACCGAATACAAATGCCATAGCTGGAGCAGATTTTGCAAGACCTCCGAGATCTGCAAAATCGAGAGAACCGGTGCTGCGTTCGATGCGATCCGCCAGGGCGAACTGTAGCGCGATTGAAATACCGTGCGCGAACATCAGCATCACGGCTGCCGGAAGTGCGAGGTCATTTTCAGGAACAGCGATCAAAGCGGCAATCGCGAGGAAAATATAGCCCATGTGCATGACCGAAGAGCTTCCCAACATGCTATCGAGACGCTTTTGGGAAAGGGTCACCAATCCAACCCAGAGAATATTTCCCAACAGCAACACCAACAATGGGGTCAGCCAAAATTGCAGACCTTCTGGAACCAGCGGCAAGGCGACCCGTAACATTCCATAGAGACCAAATTTCTTCAGCACACCCGCATGCAACATCGCGGTGGGTGCCGGCGCACTGGCATACGCCGGAGCCGCCCATGAATGGAGGGGAAACAAGGAAACCAAAGTCCCGAAACCGATGATCAAAAGAGCAGCGATACCTTTCTGTGCCCCAGGATCAATAGTTCCGGCTAGGTTCTTGATCTCACGGAGATCAAACGTACCAGTAAGTGAGGCAAGCCAAACCAGACCGGCCAACAACACCAACGAACCGAGACCGAGATAGATGGTGATTTTCCAAGCGACTCCACGGCGATCCCCGCGTCCCAAAATGCCGATCATCAGGAAGGTTGGGATCAAGGCCATTTCATGAAAGGCATAAAAGAAAAACAAATCCGTAGAAACAAAAGCACCGATCGCACCCGCAGCGATCAAGAGCGAGGATCCATAGTAAAGTTTCTCGGAGCCTTCGGGTGCTTTGCTCGCATGCACCGCTGCAAAGGTCACGATTACTGAAAGCAGCACCATCACCAAACTCATCGCATCCATGTAGCCGAAGCCGAGATGCAATGCCGGTTTTTCAAGAACCGTGAGAGACAAATTCCAGATGTCATGTTTCCATGAAAAGACCGAACCCAGACCGATGATTAGATTAATTCCGGAAGCACCCAATGCGGTTTGGCGCGCGGGAGCACCGAGAAGAATCGCGATGAAAGCAAGGATCGGTAGAGCGACTAAAAGAGTGAGCATATTGAAAATGGGAAAGTCCGCGGAATATCCGTTTCCGCACGGCGAATACAGCGAACTTGAGGCTGCCCGAAAAGGGCAAAATAGCGAATTTTACAAGGAACTCACCCGAATCCCGAAACTTCTCGGAGTTTTCCGCCTGTTTGAGAAAATAATCAGCCTCCGGACCGAACCGCGCGCCACCCAATAAAAAAGATATTCCTCCAAAACAAACAGCTGCAAACCCTAAGCGAGGGGCAGAGATTGAACCAAGAACTCCTAACTCAAAAAACAAGCGCAAGAAATTCTTCAGACTCGCTACTCCCCCGACATTTATCTGTTTTTTGCCTTTACGGCTTGATCCACCAGCTCAAGAAAATCGTAGCGATCCGGAACCATGCTTTCAGCTGCGACCTCGCGAGCGAGACCTAAGATCAATGAGTCATCAATCATTCCGGGATTTTCTTGGCGCAGCCAGAGGCCGAAACCGCAAATAAGAGAAGCAAACCTGCCGTCGGTAGACGCCTCTTTTTCCTTATCACGAACCAATTCGACAGCCGGTGCGGCCACTCCATCAACGCTCCAGATCAATTGACCGATTTCCGGAGTTTTCGCCTCCACCAAAATTGCCACAAGAGTTTCCTGGCCCGCCAATAATTCCTGTGGCATGGACTTGCGATCGCTTGTGTCAGGCTCGATTTCGTAACCCAGAAGTCGACTTGAAATCACCGAGTCCTCATTGCTTTTGAACTCCACCGAGAGCTTTATACTTCGGTCACGCAATCCACGGATTTTAACGAATACCAAGCTGCCAGAAGGACTCCATGGGCATTCAACAACTTCCGAACCCAGCGAAGCCCCCTTCCAGAGTGCGACAGAACCTTTGGCATCAAGTGGAAATGCATTCAGCATTTCTTCAATTCTGACCTCGTGCCTGACGGGTAAATTTCCAATCTCTCGAATCGACCTCGTGATCTGGCTCAAACTCTTGTTACCCGCAACAACCGGAAGCCCGATGTTTTTACGGTTCTGACCCTGTTGTTCAACCGCAACACGCTCATCAAATTTTACCTTGTCCGCACCATTTCCTACCCTTTTGCCGGAATCTCCTGTTTCAGGTGCAGGAATCATGGTGACGATAAACAGGGTCGTGGTCACAACAGCCGCAGCAGCTAAAGGCCAAGTCCAGATATGAAACACTTTGCGGTGTGGCTTGATGGCGGCAATTTTATC
This sequence comes from Prosthecobacter debontii, assembly GCA_945873125.1. Lineage (GTDB taxonomy): Bacteria > Verrucomicrobiota > Verrucomicrobiia > Verrucomicrobiales > Akkermansiaceae > Luteolibacter. The sequence continues at coordinate 87,263 of CAMCBV010000006.1, read as the reverse complement.
CAGACCTGAGACTTCTCTCGCAGTCTGCATGATTGCACTGCGCTGTCTCGGAAGCAGCGTATCGCTTTTCTTACCGAAAAATTTCAAGAGCTCCGCTTGAGAACGTTCGATTTCTTTCACCGCCAGCTTAAGCGCAGGATCTCCAGCGATGGCATGATCGAACTGCTTAGCCTCTTTCGGCGACAACTCGCCCAACACGTAGGCTGTCAATCTTGGATCATCTTGTTCAATTTTCATCGACATCTCCTTTCTCCAGCATCCATCCACGTAAACGTTTCAATCCTGCATGAATCAAAAATCCGATATTTCCGGGTGTCAGGCCAGTCACACGATGGATTTCTTCATAACTCATTCCTTGTTGAAATTTTAACAAAATGACCTCTTTCTGATTATCGGAAAGCCGATCCAAGTATCGCATGACATCGAAATATTCATCGCCATGCTCGGCTTTTTGATCGGGAGAACCTTCAGAACTGGCGATTTTTTGCCAGCCAACATCATCGAGTGACTCGATACGCTTATCCTTGCGAATGACATCGAAACAGCGATTCCGGCAGACTGTGAACAACCAACTTTTGAGATGAACCTCAACCTTTTCAGGATCCTGCTTGCACAAGCGAACAAAGGTATCCTGCACCACATCCCGCGCGCGATCCAGGTCGTATAGGTAAGTTCTTGCATAGCCGATAAGTGAGGATTCGTGGTCTGTAACAGCTTGATTTATAAACGATTCGAATTCCTGTGGGCTCAGTTTCATCGGATGTCCAGTATCACAGTCATCATCAGCAACGCTCTCCTCAGCCGATATCTTTGATGAAAGTCTCACTTTTTTGAATCATTTGATAAAATAGCTCAAATGCTCGAGCTCAAGCGCAAGATCGACATTGTTGACCGTCACATCAGCTGGAACCTCCAGCATGATGGGAGAAAAGTTCAAAATTCCTTGTATCCCACAAGCAACCAGACGGTTGACCACTTCTTGGGCGAACCCGATGGGAACACATAAGATCACGAGTTTAACCTGATGTTCGATAATGAATGACTCCATTTGGGAAACATCATGCACCGGGATTTTCAACTCCCGCGCCCTTGCATCCTCTGGCTTGGCATCAAATGCCGCGACCACCTCAAAGCCTTCTTTCTGGAATCCCTGATACCTCAGCAAGGCCGATCCTAAATTCCCCGCTCCGACCAAAATAACTGGTTGCAGCTGTTCCCTGCCAAGGGCTTCACGAATCGTGGCGATCAAACCAGACACCGGATAGCCAAGCCCACGCGTACCGATTTGACCAATGTAACCGAGATCCCGCCTGAGCTGTGCGGATTTCACACCCGCCGCCTTAGCAAGCGTGATTGAGCTGACCGTTTTCTGGCCACTATCGCTGAGTTTTTGCAAACAGCGATGATAGATCGAGAGCCGGTAAATCGCTTTTTTCGGAATATCCATCTTTTCGTTTCTTTCCGATTCAGGATCCACAATTCGATAAAATCAGAGGTTTTGCGGTTGCTGCAACAATGCCGCAACCCGATTCAACAAGACTCCAGCCCCACCACCATCCACCACGCGGTGATCGAAGGTAAGCAGCAACTCGGCTTCGGTCGCGGGAAGGAAGGTCTCCACTTGCTCGCTCCATACCGGTTTTTTGCGACCGGCTCCAATTCCAAGAATCAAGGTCTCATTCGGCAAGGGAATCGGAGTTCCCGTCGTCAGACCAAAGGTTCCGAAATTGGTTACCGTCGCAATTCCCCCACGCGTATCCGCCTCGGTCAATCGACGGCGGCGGGCGCGATCCACCAAATCATCATACTCAGCAACTAGGTCAGAGAGAGATTTCTGATCCACCTCACGCATCGCCGGAACAACCACTCCGTCTTCCACCTGCACCGCCACGCCGATATCAAAAGACCGCGGGTGAACCACTTTTTCACCGATCAAATATCCGGCAGTCATTGGCTGCTCCTTGAGTGCGATGGCAAATGCCCTCAACAAATATAACGTCAGACCAGGCTTTCTAACCTGTTCCCGGCGATGTTGCAGCAAGCGATCCAACAATACAGGAAGTCCTACCGTCGCCAAAGGACGCGTCCAACTGCGGCGCATGGCATCAGCGACAGCCAGACGCATTGGCGATGCCGGCGCACTTGGCCAGGATTCAAGATAATCCAGAAATCGCTCCAAATCCTCCACGGTAACCCTTCCACCCGCACCTGTTCCCGCCACCGCGGAAATGTCCGCCTCGCGAAGACCCATGTCATTCATGCGGGCACGCATTCTCGGCGAAATGTAATGAGCACCCATGACACCGGTCGGTACTGGCAAACCTTTCACACTTGGAATGATACTTGGATCCTCTTCATAAGAATCTCCGTCCAATGCAAAGTGCAGGTTTTCCTCACCGCTTTTGGTTTCCTGAGGCTGGCTCTGGTTCTTTGCCTCCAGAGTCTCGAGCGTATCTACTCCGGTGCGAGCCACTTCTTCCTCGGTGACATCTAACAGACCTAGCAATGAACCAACCGAATAGGAAACTCCTTCAACCGCTCGAATATCCGACACCACTCCGTCACAAAGTGTGGTAATTCCCATGGTCGCTTTGTTGGTTTCCACCTCGATGATCTCCTGATCCGTCTTGACCGAGTCTCCGGGCTTCACATCAAGCCGAATAACCGTTGCCTCGGCGATGGACTCTCCGAGCTGTGGCATAAGTATGGGAACGATTGGCATGGCAGTTACTAAAAGGATAAGAGTTTTCGAAGAGCCTCGGATATGGACTCCGGAGTCGGGCGATGTGCAGCCCAAAGCTTCGGATGATAGGGAACCGGTGTGTCGCGGGAATTGAGGCGCTGCGGCGGTGCATCTAACAAATGAAATCCTTCTTCAGTGACTCTTGATACCACCTCCGCGGTGACGCCTCCCCATGGAAAAGCCTCGCCCACCGCCAGCAAGCGTCCTGTCCTTGCCACCGATGCGAGAACGGTATCGATATCCAGCGGTTTCACCGAACGAAGATCGACCACTTCAATTTCCCAGCCGTCTTTTTGCAAACGATCCGCAGCCCGAACCGCTTCATGCACCATCGCACTGTAAGTCACCACCGTGGCATGCTTTCCGGGTCTGGCGATCCTTGCCTGACCAATGGGCAGATGCTCGCCCTTGATCGTTTTCGCCTTCAACCAACGATAAAGAAACTTGTGCTCACAATAAATCACGGGGTCATCCATTTTCACCGCATCGATCAACATGTGATAGGCATCGGAAACAGTCGCAGGAGTCACCACAACCAAACCCGGATACTGGGCATACAAGCCCTCCATGCTCTGACTGTGAAACGGCCCGGACCCAGGAGTGCCTCCAGAAGGAAGTCGGACTGTCAAAGGAATCGGCATTCCCGTGCGGTAAAAATGAGTCGCCGCCTGGTTGACGATTTGGTTGAACGCAATGGATGAGAAATCGGCAAATTGCATTTCAATAATGGGACGCATTCCTTCGATCGCTGCCCCCACAGCAAGACCAATCATCGCATCCTCGGAGATCGGACTATCGAAAACCCGGTTTGGATAACTTTCCGCAAGCCCCTTGGTCGCTTTGAAAGCACCACCGAAACTGGCGATATCCTGTCCATAAAGAAACACTCGATCATCCTCACGGAGAAGTTCCTCCTGAGCTTCGCGGATCGCATCAATATAAGTCACACTCACGATGGAATATAGGGAAAGGTTGTGGATAGGGCGGACCAATCTTCCAAATAAGGATCCGGCAGGGCTTCTTGCTGGGCCTGAGCGACAGCTCTCTGGACTTCCTCGGAAATATCCTCACGCCAGGCATCGATCTCTTCTCTGGTGGCATACTGACCCTGAATCAACTGATCCATGGCGACTTCGATGCAATCGCGGCCATAATAGCCACTCCGAGCGGAATCCGGAACATACGCGCCATCATCATGCTCACCATGGCCGGACAGGCGGAGCAAATGGGCGACGACCATTTGTGGGCCTTTTCCCAGACGCGCTTGTTTCACCGCCTCACCGATCACAGAAGCACATGCCAAAAGATCCGTGCCGTCGACGGAATATCCACCCACGCCATACCCCCTCGCCCGCTCGACCAAGTCCCCACAAGCGAACTGGCGGTTGTTTGGCGTAGAGTATGCGAATTGATTGTTCGCAATGACCACCACCATCGGAAGTTTTTCCACCGCCGCCAGATTCAGCCCCTCGTGAAATGCACCTGTCGATGTCGCACCATCGCCCACACAAGTCGCACCCACACATCCGTCCAAAGTGCCTTTCAGCCGCTTCGCAAAAAGCATGCCTGCAATCAGCGGTACCTGTGCACCAAGATGAGAAATCATCGCCGGCATTCCCTTTTCGGGCCGACCCCGGTGGATGTTTCCGTCGCGACCTTTCATCGGGCCCTCGACCGATCCAAGATACGTCCGTGTGCAATCAATCAAAGGCTCCCCAAAAGCTGTTCGTCCTGCCTGATCCCGGATTAACGGTGCAAAACAATCCTTACCCTGAATCAAAGCAGTCCCCAGACAACCACTTACCGCTTCCTGACCTTTTCCGAGATACACACCGCCGACGATCTTGCCGGCTTTATAGAGACTCGAGAGCTTGTTTTCCAAAATCCTAGCCTTGAGCATCGACTGAAAGGCTCTGCGCAAAAATTCACCATCGAGAGAAATCATTGCTTCAAAAGGTTTGGTTTCCAGATCAGGCACGCACGAGACTAAACCGACTCATCCGAATCGTGCAACCGCTTTCATTTTGGGATGCTTTACTTCCAGCTAACTCTCAAGAATTCCCTTGTCTCTCAAACGCCACAACATTTCTCTGAGGGAAATCACACTCACCTGACCTGACTCTTTGTAGCTGGGACTTCTCAAATACCCTGGCGAGCCCGCATTCGCGGCGATTCATGGCGGATTTGTAAGGAACTCCCAAAAAAGCGCGAGTTTGTGATTCGCTCACTTGCAATCCTGCCAACGCCCGCCATTTTCACAGCATGACTTTCGCCCCGAAACCAAACTCCGCTCTTCTGATTGTCGGTCACGGCTCCACGGAAAACCCGGATTCTTCGACCCCATACTTCGACCACGCTCAGGAAATCCGTAGCAGAAACCTGTTTGGTGAGGTTCATGTGTGTTTTTGGAAAGAAGAACCGTCCATGCGCGAGGCTTTGCTGATGATCGACGCTCCAGAGGTCTATATAGTGCCAGATTTCATCAGCGAGGGATATTTCACTCAAGAAGTCATCCCGCGTGAATTGGAATTGAGCGGAGATACCACGGTTCGCGACGGAAAAACGCTCCATTACTGCCTGCCGGTCGGCGTCCACCGCTCCATGACCGATCTCATCCTGCGCCGCGCACTCGAAGTGGCGCCGGATGCCAATCCGAAGGACACCACTCTCATCATCACGGGACATGGAACCGGGCTAAACCAAAACTCCACCAAGGCGATCAAAGACCAAGCGGATCTCATCGCAAATTCAGGGGCTGGCTACCAACTCGTAACGGATGCTTACATGGAAGAAGCTCCGTTCATCGCGGATTGGGACAAAATGTCGAAAACCAAAAACGTGGTGGTTGTGCCATTTTTCATCTCCGATGGCCTGCATTCCTATCAAGATATTCCGGTCATGCTTGGAATCGAACCGGAAGTCGGCCCCGCAGCAAGCCAACGGGAAATCTTCCGCCAAAATCCTCATCAGCTCAGGGAAAAAACGCTCTATTACTCCTCAGCCATCGGCACGGAACCTCTGATTGCGGATGTGATTCTTGATCAAATCATGGATTTCGATGCCAAACACAAGCCCCAGCCACCGGAACCTAACCCAAATCCGAGTTTAGCAGACCACTTAAAAAAACTCATCCGTCAAGGAGTGAACCAGATCGGCCAAATCCGGATTCATCGGGACTACTGCGAGTTTGAATACGCACTATACCACATCGAAGATGAGGATCTGGCCACTCAACCTGCTTTCGGAGGACTGGATCATCATCGTGGACCCGAAAGATCGCGAGATCTCTCAACCTATGCAGAGGACGGCGAATACCGTTTTACCAAGGGAAAAATTAATCTGCGCCGCGGCTGGGTTCTCACCTTGGACAACGAACAGGATTTACAGCGCGCGCTAGATCAGTTTTACCCTGCCTGCACTGCCCTTTTCATCAAGCACCTTGACGGCACCCTACCCATCGAAAACCTCCGCGATAAACTCGCAAGGCAAACCGGGATGTATCGCTACGCCGGAACGATCAGCGATGATGGTGCTCAAAAACTGATACAAAAAGTCTGCGGTCCCGCCCACAATTGCGCTAAAAAAATTCTCTGGAAGCTCGATGACAAGACGCCACTGGTAGACAGCGAGGCCTCCCGCTTCAATGGCATTCCGGGCAATATGCCTGAAAACCAAGCCATTCCCCTTCTCTGCCGTGAAGCCTGCAATCACTTCGTCGCCGAGTGCCGCAAGGCCGCCAAGAAAGAATTCGACGACAAAGAGAAATCGCTGACGGCATAATTTTTCTGGAGTCTCATCCAGCCATGTCTGAGCATGATCACGAAGTTATGGAAAACATCGATCAGCTTATTGAGAACAACGCCATCTGGGCGGAGAAAATGCGCATCAGTGATCCTGAGTTCTTCAAACGCCTGGCCCAACAACAAAGCCCGAAATACTTCTGGATCGGCTGTTCGGATTCCCGTGTCCCAGCCAACCAAATCACCGGACTTCCTCCCGGAGAAGTTTTCGTTCATCGAAACGTCGCAAATGTCGTTCAGGAAACGGATTTCAATGTGCTGGCCGTGCTGCAATACGCGGTCGATGTCTTGAAGGTCAGCAATGTCATCGTCTGCGGACACTATGGTTGCGGTGGCGTTCAGGCTGCCCTTGAAAATTTTCGACATGGAATCATTGATAACTGGCTGGCACCCATCCGGTCCCTGACCCGCGTTCACAAAGATGAACTTGAGTCATTGAAAGACAACCAGCGTCTTGACCGTCTCTGCGAACTCAACGTGCTCTCACAAGCACGCCACGTCGCTCGTACCACCATCGTGGAAGACGCATGGGAACGCGGACAAGAACTGTCGATTCATTCTTGGATCTACCGGCTCGACCAAGGAATCCTGACTCCCCTGCGCAAACCCATCTCCCATGCCTCCGATGTCGAATCCACCTGATTCATTCATATATCCCCCATTAAAATCTTCAGAAAAAACCTGTCTTTTAAAATTTGGTAATGAAAAAAAACGTACGTATAGCCATTGACCTGGGAGCAAGCAGCGGTCGCGTCATATCGAGTTTCCTTGAAAATGGAAAAATTCAATTGAGCGAAATCCATCGCTTTGACAATCCCGCCATTGAAATTCCCTCCGGTCTCTACTGGAACATCTTCGGATTGTACCACGAAATTCTAACAGGAATCAAAAAAGCCGTGGATAACTACGGAGAGGAAATCGCCTCGATCGGAATCGATACCTGGGGTTGCGATTTCGGATTATTCGACGGGCAAGGCGAAATCATAGGAACACCCCACCAGTATCGCGATCCGCGTATCGAGGGAATTGAAGAAAAAATGCACGCGTTGATGCCGGAAGAGGAAATCTTCAGCCATACCGGAATTAAAACCAACTTCTACAACAGCGCGCTTCATCTTCTTTCCCTGCGTCTGAAAAATAGCGCAGCCCTCTCACAAGCAGGTGCAATTCTCTTCATACCGGACATCCTCGCCTACTGGCTCACTGGCGTGAAAAGCGTGGAAAAAACCAACGCTTCAACCTCCCAACTCCTCAATGCGGAAACCGGTGATTGGTCGGAGGAAGTCATCGAAGCGCTCGGACTCCCTAGAGACATTTTCGGAAAAATCGTTCCTCCGGGAACGGTGCTCGGAGAACTCCGCTCAGAACTCAAAGACATCATCGGCCGCTGCGACATTCCTTTTGTTGTCGCGCCCTGTCACGACACCGCCTCCGCCGTCGCCGGTATTCCCCTGACCGAAGCCGAGCCTCTCTGGCTTTCTTCCGGAACATGGTCCATCATGGGTGTTGAAAAAAAATCCCCTATCCGTGGCGAGGAAGCGCTCTCATACGGTTTCTGCAATGAGCTGGGAATCGACAACACGGTTCGTTTTCTCAAAAACATCGGCGGGCTTTGGATTATCCAGGAATGCAAACGCCACTGGGATCGCAAAGGCGAAGTCCATTCCTATGCCGAACTCGCCAAACTCTCCGCGGATGCGAAACCTTTCCTCGCATTCATCGATCCGGATGATGCCACTTTTTCCTCTCCCGGAGATATGCCGACTCGCATTTGCGATTACTGCAAAAAAACCGGTCAAGCCGTTCCTGAAACCATTGGCCAGGTTCTCAGGGTAGCCACCGATTCATTGGCCCTCAAATATCGTGTTGTCTATGAACGCATGATCAAGCTGACCGGTCGCAATTATTCACGCCTGAATGCCGGTGGTGGAGGGATTCAAAATGAGGCACTCTGCCAAGCAACGGCAAATGCCCTAGGCATCGAAGTCCACGCCGGTCCCATCGAAGCCACTTCCTGTGGCAACATCATCACCCAGATGCTTGCCACCAAAGAAATCAAAACTTTCGGCGAAGGCAGAGACCTCATTCGGGAATCGTTTGATTTCAAAATCTACACCCCTCAGGAAACCGATTCATGGAATCAGGCCTACGCCGATTTTTGTAAGATCATCAACTTGTAAATCCATCGGTTTTCCAGCCAATGCCACCCAGAAGCAACACCATCAAAACCTCGCGCGCTGCCATGATGGCAGGCCATTTGGCTGCTTGGGCCATGAAGCTTTGGAGTTTGACTCTGCGCTACAATATCAATGGAAACGCAGGTATTGTCCAACCCGAGATCAATCCGAAACCCGTCATTTTCGCCCTCTGGCATAATCGCATCTTCACGATGCCGCCGATTTGGAAACTGACCGGAGGAAAGAACCGCTCAACCGTCGTTCTCACGAGCGCAAGTAAAGATGGCAGCACCCTTGCGACCGCGATGGAATTTTTTGGAATCGGATCCATCAGAGGCTCATCATCCCGCCGCGCCGTCTCGGCCTTGATCGGAATGAAAAAAGCCCTCCAAGAAGGTAAAGATGTTTGCGTCACCCCGGACGGCCCCAAAGGTCCGCGTTACCGGGTTCAGCCAGGACTTCTAAAAATCGCTCAAGCCACCGGTGTCGATATCGTCCCCATCCATATTCGCTACACCTCCGCTTGGCGCCTTTCCTCATGGGATCGTTTTGTCATTCCGAAACCTTTCAGCAAAGTGACCATTGTCTTTGACAAACCCATTCAGGTTCAAAAAGAACTCACTGAGGAAGATTTCGAAGCCGCAAGAGCTAGCCTAGAAACATCCCTGATCGCTGGCACGGACGACCTGTGAGAAACGCTGTTTTTTAGTTAACTTTGCTTAATTTTTAATTGTCAGCTCGAACGAATCCTGCAAAATCACAGTTTATGAAGATAAACCCATGCTTTGCATCGCTGATGGCCGGTCTGATAGCCTGTGCACCTCTTCTATCCGGAAGTGAAGTCGAGCGACTTCGCACGCTTGTCGCAGAACAAGAAATGCAGATTCAGCAACTCGAGTTGAAAATCGCTCAGCTCACCCACTCACCTGCTCCGACTGCCCGAGTCAATACTCCTGCAGCTCTCCCGACTGCCATAAGCGAAACCAAAACCAAACCTGCTTCATCCAATGAGGCAACAACGTATACGGTAATGGCTGGAGACAACATGGCCTCCATCGCTCGCAAGCACGGCACAAAATCCGCCATTCTCAACGAACTCAATGACCTTAAAAGCAATGATGTCATTCGCCCTGGTCAGAAATTAAAAATTCCAACATCCTCCACCGCCACGACAAGCACACCAGCTACCGAGTCCCTACCAGAAGCAGCGGCTTCCAATGCCGTCAAACATACCGTTGCGGCAAATGAAACGTTTTACAGCATTGCTAAAACATACGACGTGACGGTTGATGCGCTCATCAAGGAAAATCCAAGCATCAATCCCAAAACCCTTCGCATCGGAAAGATCGTCCAAATTCCTGGCAAAACAAAAACAACCGATACATCTCCCGTACCTGAACCCGCACAAGACCTGAACGCAACAAGCCAGTCGAGCATACCGCTATCCAATCCAACTAGCCCAGTCACCCAGCCTCGCGCATCCGACAAGCCAGTCAAAATCACCAAGGAAATCAGCTACAGCGATTTCGCGCAGGCTCACAATACCACCACCACGCGCTTGGATGAAATCAACGGACTTCGTCTGGATCCAACCACCATTCTAGCACAAGGATCGGAACTCTATATCCCAGAGTAACCGCAAAACACAAAATTCCGAGTGAACTTATCTTCAATCCGTTAGGGAACTATCTCTAACGGATTTTTCATCGGACAACCGCGTCAGACCGGCCGGCAAAGAACAAACGGGGAAACCACCAGCGCCTCAAATACCACTCCGTCTTTTTGCCAATGCTCCACATGCAAATCACCAATCTTCACCAAATCCCCAGCCTTCAACCATTCCCCGACTTTCTCAGTTTGATTCTCAGAAAATGCCAGCCCGACCTCCACAAGTGCCAGTTGCGGATCCACAAAAAACAGTGATCCGCTGAGATAATGAGGTGCCAAATACTTCCAATCCACTGTTCCCGTATATTTTTCAAGCTTCTCTTCCACGCTTGATTCATCCTTCCCAATCATCGCATACCGCAACGGCTCTCGCTTGTTCGATTCGTTTGAAATCATAAACACGACGTAATCCTACAATGTTCAAATCTCAATTCCCAAATTTTAATGATCGAAGTCTTGTGTGTTTCATCCTGAAACCGATTTGATCTCTCTAAACCCATTCGGCTTCGCCCACGTTCTGATCAGTCTTCACTTCTATTTCCCTTACTTCCATGATACCGGGTCAACGCTACATCTCCACCTCAGAACCCAGCCTCGGCCTCGGTCATGTACTCTCAGAAGAGAATGGGCTTATCGAAATCTGTTTTCCCGCAGCCGAAGACACCCGCACCTACTCGATATCGAACGCACCACTTGTTCGTGTCCGATTCGGCCCCGGGGATACAATTTCCGATCATGAAAAAAACGAGCTTACGGTAGAGACCGTCACAGAAGATGGACAACTCCTAACCTATCACGGACAAGGAAAATCCATCCATGAATCCGATTTGCTCGATTCGCTGAGCTTTATAAGACCCGAGAAACGGTTACTTGCCGGACTCACCGACCACCCCCGCGATTTTGACCTCCGTCTTGATGCACTCCGCTGGAATACCGCAATCCGGCGCTCTCCTGCACATGGCTATACGGGCGCGCGCATTGATCTCATTCCCCACCAACTTTCCATCGTTGCGGAAACTGCGAATCGTCTCTATCCCCGAGTTCTTCTTGCCGATGAAGTTGGTCTTGGAAAAACCATTGAAGCCTGCCTGATCCTGCATCGCCTATACCTGACAGGTCGCGCCCATAGAATTCTGATTCTTGTTCCTGAACCGCTCGTCCACCAATGGTTCGTCGAGCTGTTGAGGCGTTTCAATCTGCTCTTCGCAATTTTTGATGAAGAGCGTTGCCAATCCATCTGTGCTCACGACCCATCCGCAAATCCTTTTTCCGATTCGCAACTCATTCTCTGCTCCACTGGTTTTCTCTCGGAAAATCCAAAACGTTCCGAACAAGCACGCACCGCAGGATTCGATCTGCTGATCGTTGATGAAGCGCATCACCTTGCATGGTCACCCGAGTCAGCATCGCCTGCTTACCAAATGGTCGAGCGTCTCTCTGGAGAAATTCCCGCTCTACTTCTTCTTACCGCTACGCCGCAACAACTCGGCCCAGAAGGCCACTTTGCGCGCCTGCGCTTGCTGGACCCCGCACGATATTCGAAATTGGAAGAATTTCTAAGCGAGGCAGAATCCCACATTCCGCTCGCCAATGCCGTCGCAGAACTCAGCCAAGGAAAGATTCCGGATAACTTGTCGGATTTCATCATCCATTCACCAGGTGTGGAGAAGCACCTGACAGCACTTCGAAAAGGCGATGAAAGCTCACGAAAGGAACTGATCTCGGAACTCATCGATTCCTTCGGCACTGGACGTGTCTTATTCCGTAACACACGTGAACGCCTCACAGGATTTCCAAAACGCCTTCCCTTGCTACATCCTTTGGAAAAAGGCACATCTCCCTACATCTGGCTCGCCAATCTGCTTCGTGAACTACCTACAACCGAAAAAATCCTAGTCATCACCCATTCACCCCAAGCAGCCATCGGCGTTCAGGAAAAACTTCTCAAAGAAATCCATATCGAGACCGCGCTCTTTCACGAGGAGTTGTCCATGCTCCAGCGAGATCGCAACGCCGCCTATTTCCAAGAACCCGAGGGTGCACGTATCCTGATCTGCTCTGAAATCGGTTCCGAGGGTCGGAATTTTCAGTTCGCACAACATCTCGTTCTGTTCGGACTTCCGCGTGATCCCGAAGTGCTCGAACAACGTATCGGACGTTTGGATCGTATCGGACAAACCGGTGATATTCACATTCACATTCCCTATGGAAAAGATAGCCGATCCGAACTCCATGCGCGATGGCTCCACGAGGCGCTCGATGTGTTTTCACAGCCACTCAAAGGTGCCACCACCATCGCCAACGCCTTACTACCCGAACTCGACGCTCTTGCTGATGAAACATACGCATCAGAGCGTTTTCAGGATTTCATGAAACGCGCCGTTCAATACAAAGCGGAAGTCACCCATCAGCTCAGCAGCGGCCACGATCTTTTATTGGAACTCGGAGCACCTCCCGCCTCACAGTCTGCTGAACTCCTTCAGGCTATCGAAACTGCCGACGAAGACCCTCGCTTCGAACGTTTCACACTCAGACTATTCGATTTTCTTGGCGTGGATGTTTCCGATCTTTCCGAACGTGCCTTTCTCTTCAAACACGGACATCGTCATTCCGAGGCGTTTGCCGACATTGGCGATGACGGCTTGTCTGTCACTTTTGACAGAACCACCGCCTTGTCGCGCGAGGATCTGTCTTTCCTAACCTTCGATCATCCTTTGTTCCGCGATGCCCTCGGGCAGATACTTGATGGCAGCTCAGGTAACGCAACGTTTGCGAAACTTGCTTCCACCAAGGGCAAAAGCATTCTCCTCGAATGCGCCTTCGTCCTCGAAGTTATCGCCCCAACTCGCCTGCACCTTGACCGTTTTCTCCCTCCCTCACTCTTGCGGGTCATCGTTGATCACACGGGTAAAGCCCAAACCAAAGCACCACCAGCTCAACTTCTCCAACCTGGCGACCCACGTCGAATCGTAGCCCAAGAAGCTTTCAAAACCCAACTCTTCCCCACGATGTTGGATGCCGCAAAAGAAATCGCTACCCGCGCCAGCAGCAAAACCATCGAAACCGCTATCGAAACCGCAACCCATACCTTGAAATCCCAAATTTCGCGTCTGAATAATCTATCTTTGCGCAATCCAAATATCTCAAAAGCCGAAATCAAATCGCTCAAAGACACCCTGTCAGAAACCAAAGATTCCCTTTCCAAAGCCCGCATCCGCCTGGATTCACTGAGGCTGATTTATTGCGGTTGAACTATTATAATGCCATAGGACACCTTCACCCCCAACTTGCATCTCACCTATCTGATCTTTTTCTATGAGGTAGCGGCAATAAGGGAAATCTATGATGCGATAGATTAGAAAAACACGAAAATTGAAACAGGCGGTATTCCTTGGTTAGAAAACCCATGAAACCCGAAAAAAACAGAAATCCCTAAAACTGCGGGGATCATACATATCTAAGCCACCAATGCAGTGAGCGCAGAAACAACGATCATTCTACGGTCATTTTCTAGGTTGAAATCGCGAAATAGGATAAACCCTTTCCAGCATATTCCCAAAATTGATCAGCTCTCTTTCACAACTTGGACAAACCCATATGGAATCGATCATGTCCTATCTCATCATTCAATGGTCTCCCCAGAATGACTCATTTTACCGGATATTTAAACCCCATGATTTACAATTATTGTCACGGCCACGACAATAATTGTAAGCGTGTAACTAAAGGGTCGCTTAATGAAAAAGCGACTTCACATCATTTTACAAACAGAGCTCTTGCGAACTGGGCTCCTAAACATAAGCCTAGCCTCAATGAGTGATTCTGTATTTCCCATTTCTCCAGCGCGCGCTTGGGTGGAGATCAACACGCTAAGCCTCAAACACAATCTGGAAATTGCTCGGAAGCAATCCGGCTGCGAGCTCATGGCTGTCGTCAAAGCGGGCGCTTACGGTCACGGATTGGAAATGATTTCCCGTATCTTGGAATCCTGCGATGTCGCCTTTCTCGGCGTCGCCAATATCGGTGAAGCTCGCCGCATTCGTAACGCCGGCATCCAGACTCCCATCTACCTGCTTGGAGCGACATGGGAACAGGAACGCGAGGAAATCGTCGCGCGCGGTATCACACCATGTATATCAACCATGGAAGAGGCGGTATCGTTCCATCACATCGCGAAGCGCCGTGGTGTTCGCTTGGTGGTCCACCTAGCGGTTGATACCGGAATGGGACGCGGTGGCTTTCTTCCTGCGGATCTCACTGAAAAACTCTCAGATCTATTGAAACTCGATGGATTGAGCATTGAGGGTATCGCCTCTCATCTATCTTCTTCCGATGAGGATGAAACATTCACTCTCCAACAAATCGCAAGTTTTCAGGACACGATTGAAAAACTTGGCGGGCTAGAAAAATTCAAGTGGCGCCACCTTTCAAATAGCGGGGGCATACTTGGCTATGCAAATCATTGCTGCAACCTGGTCCGTCCGGGGTTGATGATTTACGGTATTTCACCCATTACGAGTTTTCAGGAAAAATTACACACCGTGATGTCATTAAAATCACGCGTTACCCTGGTTCGCACGGTTCCAGCAGGTCACAGTATTTCCTATGGGCGCACCTATGTAACCACCAAGCCCACGCGTGTCGCCACCGTTGGCATCGGTTACGGCGATGGCTATCCGCGTCAAGTATCAGGTAAGGACGCAGAAGTATGGATTCGTGGAAATCGGTATCCCATCATCGGTCGCGTCACCATGGATCAAATCATCATTCGTTTACCCGATGAATGCGACGTCCAGTGCGGCGATGAAGTCGAACTCTTCGGCGTCAACATTTCAGTCAACGAAGTCGCAATACTCGCAGATACGATTGTTTGGGAAATATTCACCGGCATCACCCCTAGAGTCGAGCGGCTTTACATCGAGGCATAGAAAAACGCCTGCCTCCACGAGGGGAAGCAGGCGTTGGAAACTCTCGGGTCTTGAAATATCAACCCCAGTCGTCATTACCGCGGCCACCGCCGCCACCTTTGTAGCCACCGCCACCGCCACGACGATCACCGCCGCCTTTGTAGCCGCCACCGCCGCCGCCACCTTTGTAGCCGCCGCCACCACCACCGCCGCCGCCACGACGATCACCGCCGTAACCACCGCCACCACCGCCACCACCGCCGCCGCCGCCACTGCGAAATCCGCCGGGACGAGCTTCTTTTGGCTCAGATGCGTTCACACGAAGTGCGCGACCTTGATAGTCTTGCCCGTCGAGTGCTTCGATAGAAGCATTCAATTGGCTTTGATCTCCGAGAGTGACAAAAGCAAACCCCTTGGAGCGGCCTGTTTCACGATCAGTGATGATTTTTACCCGTTCGACCGGGCCGTATGCGGCGAAGAGATCAGTTACGTCTTCTTCGGTAGCGGTGTAGGGCAAATTGCCCACATAGATGTCCATTTTCTTATTCTTTGAGTCACGCCATTACAAACCATACTTCCTGAGACCATGGCGTTAGAGGACCAGACGAAGCGCGTCAAACTGCTAAAATGCGAGAAAGACAAATCCGAATTAAACGAAGATATGCATTTTGGCAAGACTTCATTTACCATGCCATACAGCTCGTTTTTTTTGAGCCCCCCCTAGAGCCCACATACGCCCAAGGGCTATTGAAAGATATTATAGAGGCTCAAATTCTCGAACTCGGCCGCATATCACAAAGATCTAGCCAGAAAATACAAAAGGGCGAGAGTCACCTCTCGCCCTTTTATGATATCTTGTCAGTTATTCGATGGGGAGGCCATCACCTTGAATCGGAGGCAGCACAGTTCCATCAGGAGTCAAAGGACTCACATTCTCGATGGTTTCCATCGGCACGTTGGCGGATTCTTCGCCACGCAAGCGTTTACCGGTCGCATCAATGATCTCAGCTGTCACAAAGATGATAAGGTTGCTCTTGATACGGTTTTCCGCCTTACTCTGGAACAATCGCCCAATGACTGGGATATCTCCGAGAATAGGCACTCGATCGTCAACAATCTGAACATCCTCGCGCATCAAACCTCCAACCGCCACGGTGTAGCCATCGTAAATGGCAAGTGAGGTATCCACACTTCGTTTCGAGAAAACCGGCATCTCGATGCGGTTTTCCGTAACCACCAATGTGAGTGGATTTCCATCGGCATCCACGGATGGTGCAAGCACCGGACTGCCAAAATTGATAAATCCTTCGAACTCGACAATCTGAGGAAGGAACCGGACATCGATGACAAAATCGTTTTCACCAATGGTGGGTTCAATCTCGAGCGTTACACCGGTGTTTTTCGTTTCCCATGAGGTAGGAGTAGCGGGAGTAACTGGAATATTCGCAGGAGCGCCACCGCCGTTGTTATTATTACCACCGCCACCACCGATGTTCTGAGGCATCTCTGGGGGTTCGTATTCGGTTGGATAAATGAATTCACGAATCACCTCAATTAACGCTTTTTGACCTGAGCGAGCTGTGACGGAAGGTGCGGTCATCAGATCACTGCCTTTTTTCTGAGCGAGACCACGCATGATCATCTGAACCTGACCATCAGAAAACAAGCCCGTCACACCTAGAATACCGGGAGCAACTTTGGGGTTTTGGGCTGTGCGGTTGGGATTGTTCAAAATCGAATCAATGCTGCTACGATTGATCGCATAGTCGCCAGTTCTGAGACCGCTCGTCGGAGTATTAGAAACATTTGCAGAAGGGGTTGTTGGAATACCAGGAATGAGAGTTCCATCGACCGGATTGACGAAATCCGCAGCAGTACGTGCAGCTCCATTTCCCAGAGTTCCAGCCGTTCCAAAAATATTACCACCGCTGCCACCAATCGGACTGAAGACCCAGTCGAAACCGAGTTCATCACTATTTTCCTGAGTGATTTCGACAAACTTAGTGCTGATCTTCACCTGCTTCGGCTGCTGTCCATTGTAGAGATCAACCAACTGCTCGACTTTATCAAGTTCAGCGGCAGTATTGGTGATCAGCAAACTTCCGGATCCGCCCAAGGTTGCGGCACTGCCATCTGCAAAATTGATTCCGTTGCGTTTGAGCAGCTCGATGATGGGAGGACGGGCCGCGAGGCCTGCATTCGCAGCACCCGCGCCACCAGCCGCAGCAAACGGATCATCCACAGGTGCGGCACCTTCTGCATTGCCTGAATTGAGCTGAGTCACGAAATCCGGTGGAACACGGAAAGTGCGGGTAAACATGTCATCCCCTTCTTCAGTGATTGGAACGAGAGTCACGGCAAAGTCATCAACTTTGTAGCGCAGCTTGGTTTTATCACAAATGTATTTCAGCGCAACTTGGAGAGGAACATTACGGAGACGAAGTTCATCAATGCGCAGGGAGCCCAAATCTCCGGCTGCACCCAGCAGAGCGTCACCACCACCCTGAGTTTCTCCGCCACCAATCGAGCTGGCAGCTGGACGACGAATCACCAAGTTCACACCTTTTTTGGCAGGATCCAGTTCGGTAGTATCAAGTTCAGCTGCACGAAGGCGAAGATAATCGATGGCTTCCTCAACCGTTCGATCCTCGAAGTCGATTTTTGGAATAATGATGGTGCGTAGCTTGTCCGTAATAGCTGCGACGCCATCGGAAGGACGGTCACCGCCTGTCGTTCCCGTCGGAACCGTTGGAACATTTGCCGGGATTGTTAATTCCCATGCCTCATCAACTTTCATCAAGAGTTCGGCGCGTGTGTGGTCATAGGCGGCGCGATAGTAATCACTTTTTGCACTGTCAATTTTTTCCATGCCCCGACGAGCTGCTTCGTTAAAGGGGTCAATACGGATAATATCCTCATACTCCTTTTTAGCCTCATTATACTTACCAAGATCATAGTAACCTTGAGCCATATAAATTTTGCGACGAACTTGATCGGCCTTTTTGACGTCATCGTAACTAAGAGCCGGATTGGTCCGTATAGGATCTTCCAAATAGCTTAATTCGGTTTTGGCAATGGCATTGTCCGGATCAACATCTGGCGCGAGCACGCCTTCGAGCAGCTGACGTGCCTCATCATATTTACCGACCTTGCGTTGTTGTTGCGCGAGCGCCACGCTGGCATCAGCCAAATGTTGGGTAAAACTCTGATGCCTGTCAACCAGCGCAGGGACATCCTTCACATTTCCTAAAGCTTGTTTGTAATTGTCTACCGCTTTCTGGAAATCCTCCTTCGCATAAGCCTCCCGACCTTCATTGAAAAGACGGTCTGCCTCAGCAACAGCCTGAGTTCTGCGAATGATTTCACGCTGGGCAAGGCTACTTTTATTTGCGCCTGGATTACCGGATTGGGCAGACGAGATGTTAAAGGGCATGGTCGCAGCTAGCAGTATGAGGGATACCGCAGTTGGACTTGAGCTATACGATGGCTTTTTTTGCATAGTGAACGAGAAGTTTCTGGAGATAATCTGGCGATTTGGAAAGTGCTTTTTTGGGAAATGTTGATATTTCAGGTGTTGACAACTTTGAATTATGGCTTCTTTAAAATTTCGTGAAGTTGGGTCGTACCATCTTCAAGGGTTTGGCGAACCACAATTTTATCAGGATTTACCTCCAGTAGGCGGTAGCGTTTTTTCTCAGCGCCCTCTGGCAAAGCAAAGTCCGTAAGTTCCTCAACTTTGAATTTCTGACCCTGTAAGCCAAGCGCTTCCAATGACAAGGTCGCTGTGAGATCAAATTTTGAAAACTTACGGGTATCAGCTCTCCTGAAATTCGAGGGAATCTCATAGATAATACCCTTTTTGTTGGGTTTCAGATCCTCGATCCTAATCATCTCTACCGGCACGTCCGTCTCAGCCAGTTGTTCAAATCCAAGGTATTTGAAACGCCCTTTCGCATCGCCGTTTAAGAAAAACAATCCTCCCTTTTCAATCGGTGCCGCGGCATCTGTCTTGTTTCTTTTTTTCTGCGTATCATTGTATTCGAAATTCATGCGGGAGTCCGCAGCAGTAGGAAATCCACTGGGACGCAGTATCCACTCAATCGATTCTCTACTTATATACACGAGTTTTTGTATCAAGTCTGGATGGGAACGATTATCCGCAGGATCTGTCTTGGCATTGAATTCCTCAATATTACTGAAGCCGTCCGCATCCTCATCGCGTTGAGGTGAATCGCCGTATCCTGGATCAATCCGATAATCAATCCACCATTGGTTCGGAATGGGAGGATGAACGTCCGGGCTATTTGGCAAATCGACAGGCCGTTTGGGGTTGTTTTTATCAACAAAAAGCGAAACACCTGTAAACAAATCGACGGACCTTGCATTGACCTCCGCTTTGGTCCACTGGAGTTTGAGCTGCAATGAGGCGATTGCCGTTGCGACTTGGTCACCGTTTTCAACAGAAGCTTCATTCGATCCCCGTCCTGTGATTTCAGAACTAAAATCTTTCCCCACTGCATTTTTTCCCTGCAGCCCAGAGTAACTCAAAGCCACAGCAATCAGTAGTGCTCCGCCAAGAGCGGCTTTTTCATAGTGATCGGAAATCCAAGACATAATGACAAATTTAAACTTAGGGTTTGGTTTTCTCTTTTGCTGGAAAGAAGAGTAAGATGTCAAACCGGATGAATACCTGCAATTCCTCGTTGCCGAGGACCTGAGAAAGAATTCTCGACGAGTCGACTATGGGAACTGGAGGAGATGGTTTCTTAACCGCAGGGTCTGCTTGAGTTGCTCCTTGGGTTGCTCCTTGGGTTGCTCCTTGGGTTGTTCCTTGGGTTGCTCCTTGAGTTGCTCCTTGAGTCGTTCCTTCCGGCGCCGTCACGCCGTTTGGGGGAGCTGGGGCTGGAGGTGCTTCCTCGAAAAATGCGGCTCCAAAAGGATTTCCCGGATCGGCATCTACCGATGGGGCCTTTTCAAACTTCGCATCAGAAATTCTGGGTGGGGTATCCTTCTCATTATTGATACGCATGGATCGAATCACATAACAAGACGACTCTCTATTTCCTAACTTGTTGATAAAATCACGCACAGAGGCCTCCGAGCCCTTGAAGACGATTTCGTAACCGAACTTTCTGGAGACATCATTTTCAAATGGCTCGTAGACCCCATCGTCTTCCTCGGTGATTTTTGTCCTGTAAAAACGGATCAGCTCTTTAGGACGAGCCTCGGCCATCCCTAACAGTAAATGCCTAACCGCGTCGAGTTGGTAGTCGAGAAGTGCCGTGGAACCCGATCTTGCAAGCTGGCCGTTATATGCATCAAATCCCATGAAAAAATTATCCGGAAGTTTGATATCCGCCGCCTTAAATGTTTTCACCACTTCTTCATTCGCCGCTTTGAGATGATTCGTAAATTCCTGAGTGGTGATTTTGGAGTTCGGATCGAGTTGATACTTGGAATAAAATTCGCGGAGTTTTTCAACCGACTGGCCATAGTCATCAAGAGCTTTAATCTTGGCCTGACGGTTTTGAGATATGGGATAAAGAGGAAGCTTTTCCGACTTTGTCACCTCCATGAAAGCATCTTCAAAACGGCTCTTGGCATCCTGATATTTTGACAGGCCTTTGATGGCGACAGCCGTCAGCAGTCCGCAAAGGACAAGCGTAGCTCCGAGAAGGCCTGAGAGAAACGGGTTCTGTTTAATCCAATTCATAGTGGCTGGGGAAAATTCTGAGAGTTACAACTACTTAACAGCTACGGGTTTTGCGAGCGGCAGGATCAACTCGAAGGAGAAACCGAGATCATCTTCCCTACCTGAAGCAGAGGGCTTCAAAAGCTGTTCGTCACTGAGTATGATTTCTTTTGTCGCGTCTTTCTTCTTGTTGTTCGGCTTGCTGTTGGGATCAGGCACAGTAAATTTGAACATCGTGCTATTCTCACGCAGGTTCTTGAGTAAATCCGAAACCACATTCTGGCTGCGCGGATTTTCACGCCAGAAGCCACGGATCAAAACCGCATTGGCAACATTTTCAGGCGCGGCTGCTGCTTTTTTGTTCTTGGCTTTCTTTTTGGGCTTTTCCTCGGCCACTGCCGGAGGATTGCTGATCAAACTTTCAACGCCGGAGGATTGACTTGCAAAATTCGATGGGATCACCTGTTGGGGTATGATCGCCTGTGCGCCGGAATCTTGAGATGGCTTCGGATCAAACCCATAAACCGGAGTCAACTCGGTCAGCCAGACTGAATCGCTCGCAAAGGCTTCGCGAACCTCACCCAACAAATCGAACCAATAAGTCTGATCGTTCTGGATATCCGTGTAGGCGGTTGCAATCTTATTGAGTGCTTCTTCTTTTTTCAGCAGAGAGCGGATTTTCGCTGCTTCAGGTGCAAGGTCATCCCTCACATCGGTCATGGTTCGCAATTTATCGGCCCCTTTTGCCGCTGAGAGCTGCATGAGCAGCGCCCAAACGGAAAATCCAATCACAAAAATAGCCGCGGCAGCGATCAGAAAAGGCTTGCGACGATTCGCATTACGAATCTGCTCCACCGCCGTTGGAACAAGATCGATATTGATGGATGATTTGCCTATACCCCTGAGTCCCAGACCGATCAGTTCACCCATCATGTGGGCTTGTTGTTGAAGAATCTCGGAATCCACATCCTTGGTAACCGCGACATGACCCAATGGGTTAAAAAATTCCACCGGCAGACCGAGTTTCTCATGAAGAAATTCCAAGGTGTAGGGTAGATTTGCGCCACCGCCGGCCAACAAGATTTTTTTGGGCGCGCTTCCGTTATGTTGGCTGCGATAATAATTCGTGGTGCGGGCGATATCCGATGTCAACCGAGTGAGCGCATTACGAATGACCATGGCCAAAGCTGCCACAGATTCATCCAAGCTTTCCGTGTGTCCGCCACCCAGCGCCACAAGTCCGTTGTGAATTTTTTGGTGCTCGGCTTCACCGAATGAAACCTGATACTCCTTGGCGATTGCCGTAGTAATTGAGGCGCCGCCAATCTGGACGCTGCGGGTGAAAAATCGTTTGCCTTCGACATAAAGCAAACTGCTGGTCTTTGCGCCAATATCGACAATCAAAACCGGCTCATCAGCCGCGCCGTAAGAAGCGAGGTAGGCATTGTAGAGAGCCATGGGCGCCACATCCACCTCAGCGGTGATCAATCCCGAAGAGATGACCATGTCGTTGATTTCTTCAAGCGCATCACTTTTGATTGCAACGATGACGGCTTCTTTTTCCGCTCCACCCTCAATCAACTCATAATCCCAAACCACCTCATTGAGCGGGGAAGGCACATGCTGCCGAGCTTCAAATGTCACGAGTTGCTCGATATTGTCATCCTGGATGGGTGGCAATTTCACAAAACGAATGAACGCGGCCTGCGCGGAAATGGCGTATCGGACTTTCAGTTTGGCGATATCAAGACGCTCAACGATGTCCTTCAGTGCGACCAGAATCTGAATTTCCCGTGATGCCTCGAAAGCCGGATCAGTGACAATCGTCTCGGATTCGTATCCTTTCAGAATCAGATCACCTTGTTTCGAAGTTTCAAAAACGGCGACGCTGATGCGTTGTGAACCAATGTTCAAAGCTACGGTAGTCGGAGAATCAGCCATGGATTATAGGGGCAATGGATCTTGTAAATCGGTTGAAATGAAAGATGGGCGAAAATTAGCGGCGTTCCACAAGGATTTCAGCGTAGCGATCCCACCACATGCTCGCAAAAGGTGTCTCAGCCTTGTTCAGAAGAGGCACCGTATCACTGCGTGAAATCTTGTCGGAGGCCGTGTTCCACCAACCTGCTTGACCCTTACTGCTTTCCTGCGCGACTTTTTCGCCATTGATCAAGACTTCATAGCCGACAAGGTATACGACGCTCTTACCTGCGCGCTCCCTACCTGTAATCCGCTTGATGGATGCCGGAGAGAGATAAACCGAAGAAAAAATATCCTCGTTCAATGGCACGTTGACGTGAGTGATTTCTTTGGTGAGCAGCAAGTAAGCGCCTTTTTTGTCAGGATGCTCAACCGCAACATACCATTTGAGCATCACTCGTTCCGCAGTCTTCGAAGGTGGCTCGGGTGATATTTGGATTTTGAACGAGGACTCAATCTCGAGCCAGTCCTTGGGCTTGAAATCCTTCTGCTTGCCAACATTGAAGTCGGGAGATGAAAGATCGTCAAAACTCGGTTTCGCAGGCTCAACTTTGTAGGATTGGGCATTTGCTGTGGATTGTGAAAACACACACAAAGCCAAGACCGCAACAGACGAAAAAAAGGAAAAACGCAAATGACGCATAATGTTTGGATTTATTGAAAACTAAGGAATTTACGGTTAGGTTGACCAGAGAAAAGATGCATCCGCATGAAATTCTTCGTTAGGGGCTGAAAAATCGAAACAAGATCCGCACAAGCGATTGACGAACTGACATTGCTTGCACATCACTTAAGCCATGAGCGAGTCCCATTTTTCATTTCCAAATTCCAAGCCTTTGGTGGTAGGAAGCTTTGGAGACCATGATTCCCTGACAGCCTCGACCCCCGCATCACTCGCACTGGAATGTGATCTTGCCGAGATTCGGCTAGATTTATTGAGCCGGGAATTCTCGCGACAAGGTCCGGATCTCTGGGCACATCTGCTCGGTTTTCCTTTGCTGTTCACCGCCCGAAGCCACGCGGAGGGTTCACCATTTGACCTGAGCCTAGAACTCCGGAAAAATCTCCTAAAATCTGCCTTAACCGACGCCGCCTTGATTGATATCGAAGCAGCCAGCATTATGGAAATGTCGCAGTTGATTGATGAAATGAATACCCTTCATATTCCATGGATTGCGTCGTTTCACAACTTCGAGCGCCTCCCTGAACCTGAAGAACTGATGTCTCGGGCCAAACTCGCCAAAGAAGCCGGAGCCTCCGCCTTCAAATTCGCAGCGCGAATTCACCATATCGATGAACTTCCGATTCTCGCCAAGCTCCAGGTCCATGACTTCGGTCTTCCCGTCGCCAGCATGGGCATGGGGGCTTTGGCGCCCGTATCGAGATTACTTTGCGCACAAAACGGCAGTGTCTTGAATTATGGCTACATCGGGAAAACCGAAACCGCGCCCGGTCAATGGCCCGCAAAACTGCTACGGGATTGTATTCGTGCCTCATGCCCCCTGTGAAAAAAGACTCCCATATGAAGCCGGTCCATATCTTGTCAGATCTAGCCCAAGCTGCCGCTGAACCAAAGCCCGCACGCCTCGCTGTGCTAGGCTATCCCGTCGCCCACTCAGCTTCACCTAGGCTGCATCAGCCAGCCCTCGATGCTTTTCAAATCGATGCCGCATATATCCGCCTCGAAGTTACCCCCGGCTCATTATCCGAGGCATTCGATCTGATGCGCGAACTCGGATTCATCGGCTGCAACATCACTGTGCCGCATAAGTTCGAAGCCATGGCTTGCTGCACCGAAATATCACCACAGGCCAAACAACTCGGTTCCGTCAACACCGTGGTTTTTTCTGAAACGGGAACTTTCGGTTACAATACCGATGGGCCCGGTTTTGTCGCGGCCATTGAAGAAGCTTTCGCCATCCAGGTCAGTCAAGCGCACACTCTCATCCTTGGCGCGGGTGGTGGCGCCGGACAAGCCATCGCTACCCAATGCTGCCTGCAAAAACCCGCCAAGCTCACTCTGGTTAATCGGAGTCTGGATAAAATCGAAGCACTCGCCGAACGACTCAGGATCCTTTCACCCGCCACTGAAATCCGGACTCTGACGCTCACCGATCCTGAGTTAAAACATTCCTGTCATGAAGCGGATCTTCTCGTTCAAACCAGTTCGCTTGGACTCAAAGCCGATGATGCGAAAGTCATCCCAGATGACTGCTTTTTAACCCGCCATTGCGCTTACGATACCATTTATAAACCCGCAGAAACCCGCTTCCTTGGCAGTGCCCGCAAAGCCGGATGCAGAACCGACAATGGACTGAGCCTGCTGCTCCATCAGGGCGCACTCGCCTTCCAACATTGGTTCCCCGGAACCGATCCTCTTCCTTACATGCGCGCTGCCATGCAAATGAACGATCAAGCATAACTCATGTGATTTTCCTCCGACACGGAAAAGATTTTTGCCATGTGCCGGAAACAAAAGAGCGCGACCGCAAACTGCGATCGCGCCCTATAGAACGGATTGGTGAAATTATTTAGCCGACTTCACTGGCCCGTAGCCTTCTGCCACGTTGCCCTTGTCATCGATTTTTCCGCATGCCCAAAGAATGCCACGGGAGACGAGATCAAGATAACGGGCATCACCGACGGTCTCGTTGTTGTGACCGATTGTCGTACTGAAAACACGGGTCTTTTTCGGCCCATAGAGATTCGTCCAGACAACAACCGTTTCTTCTTTGCCTTGTTTGCCTCTGGCGAGGACATGGGCTCCTTCATGCACGGCGATGTTGTTATAGAGTTCCTCCTTGAGGGTCGTCCAGTCG
Source organism: Prosthecobacter debontii (assembly GCA_945873125.1). Classification (GTDB taxonomy): domain Bacteria; phylum Verrucomicrobiota; class Verrucomicrobiia; order Verrucomicrobiales; family Akkermansiaceae; genus Luteolibacter. The sequence goes on along the minus strand of CAMCBV010000006.1, from coordinate 61,477 downwards.
GCAAGGGTCTTGGTGACCGGGTGCTCCTTGTCAACGAAAGCGATGTCTATCGGCAGTTGCGGACCATGCCCGGTGCTCTGTAGGCCAATATATTCAAACCACTTGCCGTTGTCTGCCGAAGGCTCGACCTTCTGTTTGAAATTGCCGAAACGGTAGCTGTGCATCGCGCAGTGCAGGTTCACAGCGGGAGTGCCATCAAGGTGAGGCTTGAGAACACCAGCGATGATGGTGGGGTCGACAATGCCAGCGGCGCATTCATCGTGGATCACCACGTCGTAACCTGCTGCGTAATCCGGAAAACCGAAAATCGGAAGAGCTGGTTTTGTCGACTTGTCGTCCACATGGATTTGTACGACCTCGGCGTTGATGCGTTCCTCAATGCCTTTCTTGAGCAACTCGGTCTGAGTTTTGTAGTCATGGCAGCAACCTCCCGTAATGAGCAGGGCTTTGAGAGGCTTGGTTTCGGCTTGCGCGCCTTGGATGAATGCGAACCCAGCCAAAGCCAGAACCGCGATCTTGATGTTTGTTTTCATAATGTATTCTGTGATGATTTATGGTTTTATTAACGGGATCAGCCGCCAACGTTTTTCAATGAGACGAGATATTCGATGAGATCCGTGAATTCACCGACTGAAAGAGGACTGGCCAGTCCGGGAGGCATCATGGATTGGGGCAAATGTTTTTCCTCTTTCACATCGGAGCGCTTGAGTGTGCTGACTTGTCCTGCGACATCGCGGACTTGGATAACACCATCTTCTTCGGATGTCACAAAACCCATGACAGACTTGCCATCTGACATCGTGAAAACCGATGTCTGAAAGCCCTGTGCAACCACCGCATTCGGATCCAAAATGGACTGCACCAGATAGTCTCTCTGGAATTTTGATCCGGAAGCACCGAGGTAGGGTCCTTTCTGTACCGCTTTGAGATCGATCGCATGACATGCGATGCAACCTTGTGATACATAAAGTTTTTCTCCACGGATGGCATCACCCTTGTTCTTCATTGCGGACCGGGTGACGTCTTCGATGTTTAATTCGCCCACCTTCTTACCACCTGAGGCGGAGGAAGATCCGGCGGCTTTGGCTAACTTGGCAGCAGCGATCGTCTTCTCATTGTCACTGGCGATGCCTGCGTTGATCTGATCATCGAAACCCGAAAGACCCATCTCAGCGATAGCCAAGAAAAGACCTACCTCCATCGGGTTCTTTTTCAGAACTTCATTTACTTCAATCTTGTTCTTATCTTTGACCAACGGGCTATTAAGAACCGTCAGCATCGCCTTCCAGGCAATCATGCTCTCTGTATCCCTGCCCTTCTTGGCAATCCCATTGAGGATATTCACTTCAGTGAAACGCCGAGTTTCGTTTACGAAATCAGCCAACTTACTTGCTGCTTCAGGCTCCTTGGCTTCGGTCCATGCGGCGAGTGTCTTCACTTGCATAGGCACCGATACTTTTGCATCCGCACGAGCAAGCGCCTGATAGGCTAACATTTTCTGACTCCATTCTCTTTTGGAATCGATCGAAGCGTCAGAAAGTAGTGCCAGCGTTGCTTGATCAGGCTCCGTGACAGCAAGCGCGAGCACGACAGGATCAAGACCCGGAAGTTTGAGCGAACTGACAGGGATACGATTGTCAGCCAGCTTGGAAATAAACGAACTGCGATGCGCTTCCGGAACTTTGCCGAAATGTGTTTCAATCGTCTTGCGAATGGTCTCGCTCTCCTCCCATTCGGTAGGACGAAAGTAAGGTCCACGATCGTCAGGACGGGTGCTCCACCATTCATTAAGATCCCACTTCGCTTCTTTGAAATGCAATCTTGCTAGAGCAAGGAGAGCGCCCTCGACAGCCTCGGCATCTTTATGACCGGTAACAATCGCAATCAATCCACTGACCGATTCTTGGGTATGCATTTCTTGCAGAGCACGCAAGGCAAGAGCACGAGTTGCTTGATTTGAGACTCCGGCAAGACAGGCTTTCTCGGCGCCAATCGCCACCAGTGCTTTCACCGCAACATGTGGCACGATCCGGCGTTCGGGTTGATCCATTTTTCCGGAGTCGGTGTTGACGCCAGCAAGCGCTTTCAAAATCGCCTCACCGGCATCTTTTGCACCCAGGCGCGCAAGTCCGTTGATGGTTTGAAGCTGCACCCGTGGATCTTTGTCACCCACATATTTTACGAAGGTTTGAGCATCTACTCCTTTGAGTTGGGATTTTCTATCAGCGAGAGCACGAAGAGCGATTTCACGAATCTCGGTGGTAGCAACCAGCTTGGCCAGTGCTTGGTTCGCCTTTTCAGCGAAGACTTGCTTGTAAGTGAAGATGGCTGCAGCTCTTGCAAAAAGATCAGCACTCTGATCTGTCGCGATTGCCAGAAGCTTGGATGAGAAAATGTCTTTAGGTCCTCTGGAGATCATTTCTCTCTGTGCTTCAAGACGCATCACCGCACTATCGGAAGCGATCTGAGCTACCAGAGCCGCATCATCCATTTTCTTGAGATTTGGGAAGTCTTTCTTCTTCCAGTTTGGCGGAAGGACTTGATGAACCATTCCAATCTGCTGTTTCGGATCATAGTTGAATTTGCCATTTCTCCAGTCTGCCAGATATAGGCGGGATGAGCCATCAACATCGATATCCGTCGCACGTGTCAAAGGATGGAAAACTTTTTGTTCCACCTGATAGGTTGCCTCCATCGGCTTCATGGGATGTTGGTAGATATTTCCGGTTGTCCAGTCACAGGTGAAAACCGCATTCCGGTAATCGGCAGGAAACCCGGGTTCATTGAGCGCGAGCGCTCCTGTCCCGGAGCCACCCCCATAATCTTTGAGCGCCATCACGGTCTCGTTGGCAAAGTGTTGGTATAATCTCGGATAACCATGATCTCCCATCGGGACGAAATGATGAAAGCGAGTGTTCCAGCCCTTACCATCGTTGGTATTGTCTCGGGAAAACAGATCCATTGTCGGTGTAATCGCGAGATCGCAGATGTTCCGCACATAAGAGGAGTAAACTTCCAATTCGGAACCATCCGGACGCACTCGCGCCACACCGCCACCCCAGAGAGTCACGCGTGAACCATCTGCGGCAACCGCATCCGGCATTCCGAAATCACCAACCGCAACATACAACCAACCGTCAATGCCCATCCGCACGCCGTTGGTCGTATGGTCGGCTCCACGAGGATGTTCGATGCCCCACCCAAAACCTTTGACCAACACTTTTTGCTCGTCCGCCACCCCGTCGCCATCGGTATCGCGAAAGGAACTGAGGTAGGGAGGATGAATGAGATAGAGCGTATCACCCACAAAATGCCCGCCGCGCGGGCTGTTTACGAGCGGAACAAAATCCTGATATTTGTCGGCCTTGCCATCCCCATCGGTATCGGTAGCTCGGACAATTTTTCCGAACTTCGGATTATGACCCAACGATCCGTTGCGATCCGAAGAAATATAGACATCTCCATTTGCGGCGGCGGAAATCGCGGTCGGATACTCACCATCCGGAGGTGAGGCAAATTCCGTAATCTTCCAGCCTTCAGGCAATGCCATGGCAAAACTGCCGCAACTGATGAGTAACCCCACTGCAAGGGCCATCTTTGGTTTGTTTTCAATCATAATGTATTCTTTCTGAAATTGATGAATCGCACGACTTTCGACACGTTTTCTCCTTTAAAATTTCAATCCGCCAGATCATTCCGCATTTGATCAGTTACCCAAAATCCCTTTAATGATACCTTCCGCTTCCTTGATGACTTCTTCACCTTTTTCAATGACCTCTTTTCCTTTGTTGATGGTGTTGGCAGGTGATTCTCCCAAAACATTACGGGTAAATTTGAAAACTTGCTCGCCCGTTTCCGGCAGTATCTCGAACATCCTCACACCTGCCGCATCGGTTAACCGCTGTGTGAGATCCTCTTTTGGCTTGGAAAGCGTTCCAGACACTCGAACCGGCGCCCACAGCAAGCCAAGCCGTCCGGGCTTGAACACATGGGTTTCCGCGCCGGGAATACGCGCCAATGTTCCGGGAACCAAACCAAGCTGGAAGCTGCCCTCGATATTTTCACCTTTGATCGACAGACTTCCTTCCAATCGAATCAACCCCTCACTACCGATGACCAGATCCGTGAGTAAAACTTCACCGTTTGCCACCCGCCATTTCGTGTGTGCATCGCTGAGCTGTAAAATCCTGAATCGGCGAGTATCGGCATAGGCAGCCAAAGCATCAAACATGGGTAGCGCGGTCAAAGTGCCATTGTTAATGTTCAATTCACCGGAGAGCGCTTGTGTGTTGGGAGTTTTGATGACTTTGAAAGTGCTACTCAAATCACCTGTCAATCTCCGCGCCCAGTTCTCATTCAAAACCTCATCACAACGAATGCCATCGACCGTTCCTTCATAAGAATGGGTTTTTTGTGAAAAATTTGATTCGCCAGATGCAAAAATGTGGCCTTTTTCCCATCCTGAGAGTTCAGCGTTTTTAACAAAAGCACTGCCATCGCGATAAGATGCCTCAATGCGCTGGATACGGAGCTCAGGCACCATGGGGATCGGTGCCGAAATCTTGCCGCCCGTGATTTCCGCTCTGTATGCCTGCCTTCCACCGGCTGGCAAGACGTTGAGACTCATGCCTTTGGCCGTAGCTAAACCTTTTTCCGTAATCATCTGAAGTCCGAGATCTCCAATATCCAACGACTCCAGTTCCACCTTTTTCGGAACCCAGCTTGGTTGCTTTTTAACTCCAGTATTTTTTCGCACCACCGGAGCATCCACTTTAGGCGGAACCGAGGTCGGCGGCGGGGAAACCAAGTTCAAACTGACTTGCAGCCGACTGATCCGTGTCGACTTCACCTCCCACACTCCTCGACCGATTCCACCGAAACCGATTTCCGTACCAATACGCTCGGCTACCAAATCGCTCACCAAGCCCTTGCCTGTCGCGTCAAAACGCTCGGTCTTGACCGTCAATCCATCCCATAAAAACGGTGCGAAATCACCATCTGCTTTTGCCACGGAACTGACTTGGCGCGATAGAAATTTCCGAAAACTCTCACCATGGAGATACGCTCTCAATCCAAGATAACCCGCACCCACTGAAAGTAAAATCAACGCACCAAATATGACCAAAACCTTCCCAAACCAAGGGTTCTTGCCGGCTCCTTTTTTTCTTCTCGCGCGCCTGCTCATGTTTGGAAAACTAACGCCCTGATCGCACACTGCAAGAATGGAAGAAAAACAATTCAGGCAGGATTCCTGAAACTTGGGCGAACCGGAACACCATGTTTTGCAAAGTGCCGCTTTGCCTCACCTACCGTGTGCATGCCAAAGTGAAAAATCGAAGCCGCGAGAACGGCATCCGCCCTACCTTTCTCCAGAACCTCGACCATATGGTCCAGATTTCCAGCACCACCCGAGGCGATCACAGGAATTCCGATCGCCGAGGAAATCGCTGCAGTCAACTCGCAGTCGTAGCCCGCTTGCGTTCCGTCCGCGTCCATTGAGGTGAGTAAAATTTCCCCAGCCCCACGTCGCCAAACTTCCTTTGCCCACTCCACTGCATCCAGCCCAACCGGAGTTCGACCGCCATGGGTGTAAACTCCCCATTTTCCGGGAGCTTCCCGCTTCGCATCAATCGCTACCACGATGCATTGGTTGCCAAATGCCTTGGCACCCTGATCAACCAGACTCGGGTTCGTCACCGCGGAAGTATTGATCCCAACCTTGTCGGCCCCAGCCTGTAACATGGCGTGCATGTTTTCCACCGATCGAATCCCCCCGCCCACAGTCAATGGAATGAAACATTTCTCGGCCGTGCGCCGCACCACATCCACCATCGTCTCACGCGCATCCGATGAAGCCGTGATATCCAGGAAAACCAACTCGTCCGCTTCCTGCTCATTGTAAGCTATCGCACATTCAACCGGATCTCCCGCATCAATCAGATCGACGAAATTCACACCCTTGACCACACGGCCATTGGTAACATCGAGACAGGGTATGATGCGTTTCGCGAGCAATTGAGTATGAGGTTGCTGAAATCTTAAATAAAAAAACGACGCCTTTTAGGACATCGTTTTTTGTGAGGAACGAAGTATTTCCGTTCTGAGGCTTAGCCAACCTTTGGCTTGCCGACGCGGCGGACCGCTCCGAAACGCTTCTGGAACTTGTCGATACGACCTTCGGTATCCACAAATTGCTTCTGTCCGGTGAAGAACGGATGTGAATCGGAAGTGATACCGGCGGAAATCACGGAATGCTCAACACCATCGATCACTTCTTTTTTATCTGAAGTCTTGGTCGAACGGGTGACGAAGCGTGCGCCAGTGGTCATGTCAACAAAGACGACTGGATTGTATTTTGGATGGAGATCCTTTTTCATAAGAAGATTTGGTTGTCCACACGTACCAACGCGCGGGGTGGGAAAACTGCCGAAAAACCATAGGGTGTCAAGTTTTAAGCAGGTAAATCACAAGGAAATTAAAAATCGAACATCATCGATTGATCTTCAGACTTCTTGGGCTTCGCCTTTGGAGCTTTTACCAGCTTCGGAATTTCTACGATTTCAGACACTTCGGCTTTATCAGGCACTTCGGCTTTATCAGGCACTTCTGGCTGAGGAGCCCGATCCACCGGATCCGTCTTTTCGGAAATCTCACGACCAACCAAACCACGCACCCCAAAACCAACCCATTGCTGCGCTTGTATCTTAGGTGACACATCCGCTTTGAGATTCACCAACGACTGCCCGAGCCCCCCATCGAAGAAAGCCCAACCCGCCTCAATGTCTGCGGACTGCATGTGCGGAACCGCAGCAGCGAGCGCTTGGACATAAGCATCGTTCACTTGCTTGCGCTCATTGACCAACGCCTGAGACATCATCGCAGTTGGAAAAACCATCACCCGTCCCGCCAGTTTCAGGAAAAACGGAAGGTCCATTTCAACGTGACCCGCTGCGTCCAGAACCGAGTTCACATAGGCCTCAACCATCTCCTCGACCGAACCGCGGGACTCCTGTCGCATCAAATTTTGTAGAGCCTCGCGCCTTGCAGCATTCACAGCTTCCATCACGTGGAGCATGACCAAATCCATCAGTCCTTCCCGACTGCCAAAATGATAATTCACGGCTGCAACGTTCGCTTTAATCGCTCCCGTGATATCACGCACGGAAACGAGATCAAAACCCTTCTCCACGACCAAACGCTCAGTCGCATCCAGCAATTTTCTTTTCGGACCAGAATCAGGAACTTTCAAATCACGCATACCTTTGAAACAATCGTTCCAAGCAAGAATGTCAATCCCGTAGCTTTACCAACCCCCAATGATTCAAAAAAATCCATATTATTCAGAGCATTTTGAATTTCTCCCTTTTTCCCAGTTGTAACCTATCACACGATATCTTTCTCTCCTGCCCATCCTAATTACACCATCTCTCTCTTCCTTGGAGTTTAGAGTTTAAAATTTAAAGTTTCACACCCCATGCCCGGTCTCATCATCGCCCCTCGCGCCAGAATTTTTCATGGCCATGAATGGATTTACGCCTCCGAAATCAAAAAATCTTTTGGCAATCCCCAACCGGGAGATGTCATCACCTTGAAAGATTTCCGCGACCGACCTCTGGGATCGGCCATCTACAATCCGGCCTCCCAAATCGTCGCTCGTCGCTTTTCGCGCCGACGCCAAGATCTCGATGCTGATTTCTTTGTCCGTCGCATCCGCCAAGCGATCAACCTTCGCCTCGAAACACCGGGGCTGGATGAAACTCTCTGCCGCATCGTTTGGTCCGAGTCCGATGGCATCCCCGGCCTGATCGTCGACCGATACGGAGATCACCTCTCCGTCCAAACGCTTACCCTTGCCATGGATATGCGGAAAGATCTCATCCGTGATGCGTTAATCGAAATCCTCGCACCAAAATCGATCACCCTTCGTAACGACTCGAGCTCGCGCAAGGCCGAAGGCATGGAGCCGTGCATTGAACTCCTCTTTGGAGATAACCCGGGTCCATTTATGGTTCACGCCAATGGCTTGGAATTTGAAATCGACCTCGTGGATGGACAAAAAACCGGTCTCTACCTCGATCAACTCCAAGCCCACAACGAAGTCGCCAAATTTTCCAAAGGACTGCGTGTCCTCGACTGCTTCACCAACCAAGGTGGATTTGCCCTGGCATGCGCAAAAGCCGGAGCAGCAAAGGTCACCGCTGTTGATATCTCCGCCTCCGCCTGCGCGTCCGCTCGGAAAAATGCCAAGCTCAACAATCTCTCCATCGATGTCATTGAAGCCAATGTCTTTGATTTCCTGAAATCCGCACAACCGGAATACGACATGATTATTCTGGATCCTCCTAGTTTCACAAAAAACAAAAAGACGCTGATGGATGCGATGCGCGGTTATAAAGAAATCCACCTCCGCTCGTTGAAATTACTGGAGAAAGGCGGACTACTTTCCACCTTTTGCTGCTCTCACCATGCATCGCGCGAGCTGTTTCTTGAAAACCTTGCCGATGCCTCGGTCGATGCAAAGAAATCGCTGCGCCTCGTTGCCGAGCACAACCAACGCGCCGACCACCCGGTCTTGATTTCTCTGCCGGAAACTTCGTATTTAAAAGGTTTTACCTCTCAAGTCATCGCCACCCGTTGAGCTGAATCTGAAAAAATTCCTTATGGAAATTTAGCGCTTAAAAGTTAGAACTCTCACCTGTGGACTACTCCCAACTCATCGCCAAACGCAAAGATCGCTTCCGTGAACTCGAAGAAGCCATCGGCGATCCGAATCTTTTCGACGACCCGAAACGCGCCACCGAAATTCTTCGCGAGCATCGCAAGCTTCAACAAACCCTGAAAATCTGGGATACACTCAAAAGCACCGAAATCCAGCTCGCAGACAACCAAGAGCTCGCTCGTTCCGATGATAAGGAACTCTCGGCAATGGCAGCAGATGAAATCCCTGAACTCGAGAAATCACTGGCGAAACTCCGCGAGGACATGCAATACGCCTTGCTCCCTGCCGATCCCAATGAAGACCGCGACGCCCTCGTCGAAATCCGTGCTGGCGCCGGTGGCGACGAAGCCTCGCTCTTCGCCGGAGAAATGATGCGTGCCTACCAGCGTTACGCCGATGTCAAAGGCTGGAAAACCGAACACCTCGAAAGCTCCCCTTCCGAGGTCGGAGGTTTCAAAGAAGTCATTCTCAAAGTCACAGGCGAAGAAGTGTTCCGCCACCTGAAATACGAATCCGGCGTGCATCGGGTTCAACGCGTTCCCGCCACCGAAACCCAAGGCCGTATTCACACCTCCACCATCACCGTTGCGGTTCTACCGGAAGCCGAAGAGGTTGATGTGGAAATGAAACAAGAAGACCTCCGCATCGAAGTCTGCCGCTCTGGCGGTGCGGGCGGACAACACGTCAACACCACCGACTCTGCCGTCCAAATTTTCCACATCCCCACCGGCCTCTACGTCCGTTGCGAACATGGTCGCTCCCAAATCAAAAACAGAGAGATGGCCCTCGATATCATGCGCTCCCGCCTCTATGAGAAAAAACTCCAAGAGCAACAAGCCGCCTATTCGGAAAACCGACGCTCTCTCATTGGCTCGGGGGATCGCTCCGAAAAAATCCGTACTTACAATTTTCCGCAAAGCCGTTGCACGGATCACCGTATCGGGTTCACATCTCATAACCTCGATGCGATCATGTCCGGAGATCTAACAGAAATGACCGGCCAGCTCATGAAATCCGAAATGGCCGAGCGCCTCGCAGAGGCAGGGATGTGACGTGGCGGCGGATTGCATCCGCCATGCCTAAAAATCAAATGACAAAAATAACCCGCATATTTTCATCAATCCAAGCTTTGACTCCACCTCGTTACGTCCAAACCAACTCGCTGCGCTCACATATGAATTAGCGACCGCTCGCTCTGCTTTGCGTTCCCTCTGCGACCTCTGCGGCTTTGCGTTGAAACATCCTATTACCAAAATGCTAACTCCCACCGAACAAGACGTTATGAAAGCCTGTGGCGAATCCGGCATCCGCGCCATGGTTTCCGCTTTCTATCGACGCGTGCGCACCGACGACCTCATCGGCCCGATGTATCCGGACGATGACTGGGAGGGCTCGGAAGAACGCCTCGCCGATTTCATGTTGTTCCGCCTTGGCGCATCCACCGCATACATGGAAAAACGCGGTCACCCACGCCTGCGTATGCGCCATGTCCCATTTCGTATCGGTATCGCCGAGCGAGACCGCTGGCTCAAACTCATGGGCGAGGCCATGGACGAAACCCAAGTCCCCCCTTTCGCCCGTTCATTCCTCGATGCGCTTTTTGCCCAAGTCGCCGACTTCATGCGGAACCAGCCTGAGTCATAAAATATCATAGTAAACCCAGCTTTGCGTTACCTCTGCGAACTTTGCGGATCTGCGTTGAAAATTCTTATTTCTTATTGTTCAACCTATATACCTTCTCCGAGTTCTCTCGATAAATTTTTCTTCTTACCTCATCTGGCAAATCCAATCCCTCCAGAAATGTATAGTGCTGATTCATTTGTTTGTCTCTGCCACCGAACGACCACCAACCTTCATCCGTCGCCCAGAGAATTTTATCCTGATTCCGTATCAAAAACTCCCGCGCATAAGCCCGATCCCGATTGAGCACATCAATCACAACTCGGCCTGACATATCCGCATATAAATTCGGATGCTCTTGTAGCTGACGATCGCAGGTTCCATTCGCCAACTGCCGCCACCAATACGCATGTGCCACGAGATTGCATTTGGGGTATTTTCTCAAAACATGATCCACCCGCTCCATGCCCTGCTCGACCATATTTTTGTTCTGATCGATATGAAACATGACCGGCAATCCGACTTTCTCACATGCTTCATACAACATGAGATTTTTCGGATCATCAAACATCAGCCCCACTCCGTAATGTTCTCCAAAAGCAATCGCACCATCTCCAATCTCGCGTTTTAAAAGGGTGACGGCTTCTTCAGTAGATCCGACTTCTCCCGCATTGATGATGCACATACGGTCGATTTTCCCTTTGTACGGGCGAAAATTTTCCAACATCGTCTGATATTCCTCCTCATTCTGCGGATGCGAACCTTTGTGCATGAGCGGACTCACGATGCAGCGCTCGACATTTCGCTCGTCCATCCAGTTTGCAACCGCTCGCAAACCAAGCGGGGTCACCGACATCGCATGCACATGTGGATCGATCAAATTGAGATCGGACGGCGCTTTGGGCGTGACCTTTTCATGGAGCCGTCGCAATTCCAACATCTTTTCAGCGTATAGCTCACCCAGCAATTCAGCGCTTTCAGCACCGGCCAAAGCCGTTAAATGAATGTTCTCTGGAATTTTTGCCAACTGCGCTTGTGCCGATGCTGATCCTTGAACCATACCGATGATGAATGGAAGATTGGGATCGCCAATATGACTGCGCAGATCAGCGACAAATGACTTCATTTTATCCATATCACCCTCAACCACCTCATTTCCATATAACCACAACACACCTTTGAACTCCCCACCCTGCATCGCATGTTTCACAAGCTGTCGCATTTCACGAGTCTCAGGCAAATTCCTATCCATCCATATATCAATCTTGGCATTCTCTCTCTTGCTAGTAACCAAGCCGATTTTGAGCGATTTATTCTTACCTAGAACTTTCCTGACAAAAGCATGCTCCGGATCGCTTCCATCGACCATGGGCACCCATTCCTTGTTTTCATTCAACCGCACACAGCGATCCATGCTTCCAGCCTCTTTGGAATCCGTAGAAATCTCACCCGCCTTACCCTCACCCATGACGAGGTAGATGTGCATTTTTTCATCAATCGGCGGACTTATCTCGGCTTCTTGATCATTCCGGATCAGATCACTCTTTTCTACCGTTGCTTTTTTTGCTTCACCTGCCGGTCTGTTAAAAAAAACAAGCGCCAATCCCATCAGGCAGACGACAGGGAAAAGAATGCGCAGTTGTTTCATAAGCTAAGTTTTTTGTATTTCAGGTTGAGGATGATATTTCCTTCTTCGTCTTTCGCCGTGTCGGTCGCATGCATAACTGGAAAATCATCCATGGCCGCTTGATTTCGACTCTTGATGATGGGGTCGTTACAACCCTCAAAGGCGAGCCAAAAATACTTCATTTAAGGCTGAACCACCTCCTATCCCTCACTTTCTTCCTCGAGTCTTGGACTCCGCCTCGCTCAATCCAAACCATTAGGCTTTGCATTCCATAACGATTCGCTAAAGCTCATTGCACTTTCAGTATTTCAGCATCCCTACCCAGTCCATGGCCGAAAACTTCTACCAACAAACTACCGGAGTCCCGCCGACTCCCTTCGATGTTTCACTGCGCCCTCCTGCATTTTCCGAATTCATCGGACAGGAAAAAGTCAAAGACCGCATCTTGCTCATGCTGGAAGCAGCGAAACAACGGGGTGATGTCCTTGATCACATTCTTCTCTCGGGACCTCCTGGCCTCGGAAAAACCACGCTCGCCAACCTTGTTGCCAAAGCTGCGGGGACCCAAATGCATACCACTTCTGGTCCACAAATCGAAAAAGCGGGCGACCTCGCCGGCATCCTCACCAATATCCAAAAAGGTGATATCCTTTTTATCGACGAAATCCATCGGCTGCATCCCGCGATCGAGGAATACCTCTACCCAGCCATGGAAGATTACCGACTCGATATCATCATCGACTCCGGTCCCTCTGCCCGCTCCATCCAAATCAATCTTCCGCGCTTCACTCTCGTTGGTGCAACCACCCGCTCCGGCATGCTCACCGCTCCGCTGCGCTCACGCTTTGGCCTGATCAATCGCCTCGATTATTACAACCGTGAAGAACTCGCTGATATCATCGAACGTTCCGCCGGCCTGCTTGACACGGAAATCCATCGGGCAGGTGCCCTTGAAATCGCATCTCGTTCCCGCGGCACTCCCCGCGTTGCCAATGCCCTTTTACGTTGGGTAAGGGATTTTGCCCAAGTGCGCGGCACCGGAATCATCGACCCAACCAGCGCCGCCTCGGCACTCGCCATGATCGAAATCGATTCCGATGGCCTTGATGAAATGGACAAGCGTTTATTGGAAGCCATGATCTACAAATTCGGAGGTGGTCCAGTCGGGCTTAACTCCCTCGCCGTTGCCGTCGGCGAAGACGCAGCCACGCTCGAGGAAGTCCATGAGCCTTTCCTCATTATGCAGGGCTTCATTCAGCGCACGCCGCGCGGACGAACCGCCATGCCTGCCGCCTATGAAAAAATAGGCGCACCTTTTCCGCCCTTGAAACCTGAGGATCCCCAGTCAAGACTCTTCTGAGGGAGCGCAGGACATCCTGCCCGCATCTCACCCCTATCCCGCATCCATGGAAACACCTCTCAAACAAGTCATCGCTCGCTGCCGCGATCTCGGCCTGCGCCGCACGAAAGCATTGGAGGAATTGCTTCTGACACTCATGGAAAACCCCCGGCCCATGACTCTGGCCGAGCTCACCGGCTCGAAACGCCTCACCGATCTTTGCGACAAGGCCACGGTCTATCGCCTACTGCAACGCCTCACCGAACACGGAATAATCCGCCGCCTCGGCCTCCATGAACGCGCCGCCTATTTCACCCTGCTTCAACCCGGAATACACAGCGATTACCTGATTTGCACCGGATGCGGAAAAATCGAATCGATCCAGGCTCCTTGTCCCGTTCACGAGCTCGAAAACGAAATTCGCGAAAAAACCGGCTATCAAGGCCTGTATCATGAGCTTGAATTTTTCGGAACCTGCCCCCGCTGCGCTTAATTGCCAAATCTCAATCCCAGATCCCCAACCAAGAACTACAAACCAAGAAACATGAAACCAATCCTACTCCTCGCCGCCCTCCTAACCGTTGCCAGCGCCCATGAATTCGATCACAAAAAAGACTGGCTGAAAACTCCCGAAGGCATTGCCCACATCGGCGATTCACATGGTGAAATCGATGTCGATTCCAAAGGTAATTTCTACGTCTCGATTGTCGGCGGCGAGAAAAGCGGTATCCAAATTTACTCCCCGGAAGGCAAATACCTCCGCAACCTGCCCAACGCCCGCAACAACCACCATGGTTTCACGATGGTTCAAGAAGAGGGCAAAGACGTCATCTATGCCGCTTGCTTGAAAGATGAAAAATCCGCCTTCCTCAAACTTTCCACGGAGGGCGAAATCCTCATGGATATTCCGATGACCGCGATCCCCGAATCCGTAGGCAAAAAATTTGCCCTCACACATGCCGACCGCGCGCCCAACGGCGACATCTGGTTGATCGATGGCTACGCCTCTGATCGTATCCTCATCTTCGATAAAGACGGAAAATTCAAAAGCACCACCGCAGGCAAAGCAGAGCCATGGAATTTCAAAACCGCTCACAAATTTGCTTTCGATTACCGCTACGAGCCAGCCCGCGTCCTGATCTGCGATCGCGCCAACAACCGCCTTATCCACCTGAATCTCGACGGCACTGTCATCGGCGTCTTTGCTGAAAACATCCCTCATCCTTGCACCGTGGATTTCCATGGCGACCTTGTCGCAGTCGCTCAACTCGCCAGCGGCGTGAGCATTCTCGATAAGGAAGGAAAGGTCCTCAAAGTCCTCGGCCCGAACGACAACCCGAAAGAATTCAACACCAACGGAGTGAAACCCGAAGCTTGGCGCGAAGGCATCACGACCTCTCCGCACGGCGTCACCTTCGATAAAGACGGCAACGTCGTCACCACCGAGTGGAACAAATGGGGCCGCATCCTCCGTTGGGATGTTAAGAAATAAAAAAGAGGGAGCCTCCCCTTTCTCTCAGCGCTCCCTCAAAACAGTCAATTCGCGACTTCCACGTTTCACGAAGTGCTTCGAAACACCTCAGTAGTCCAAAGCAATTAGACTGACTCGTTCTGCCCAATAAAAAAAAGCCACTGGATCACTCCAGTGGCTTTTTAAATTAATAAATATCTAACAATTAAGCGAGGGTCTCTTCTTTAGCCTCTTTGTCGCACTTCTTGTCGCACTTCTTGCCACCAGCTTCAGCAATCAAAGTACCTTCTTTTTTGGCTTCTCCCTCTTTTTTCTTATCTTTGTCGCACTTTTTGCAATCTGCGAGGGTTTCTTCTTTAGCCTCTTTGTCGCACTTCTTGTCGCACTTCTTGCCACCAGCTTCGGCAGTCAAAGCACCTTCTTTTTTGGCTTCTTCTTTTTTCTCGCCATCGTGCTTTTCGCCTTTTGCACACTTACCGCAATGGGCAAGGGTTTCTTCTTTTTTGGCTTCCTTATCACATTTTTTCTCACACTTGCTCTCAGCAAAAGCGAGAGGAGTGACAAAGATAGCTGCACAGAACGTGATTAATAGTAATTTCATAGTCGTTTTTTCGTTTAGTTATTGGTTTGATCAAACCCCGAACAGGGTATTCCATTACTAGATAAATTCTAGCGAATTTTATTCAAAAAAAAATTCTCAGCCAATCCAAGCGAGAAATTCCTGATTCCCATCCATTCCCGCAATACTGGCTGGTATGATACCTTTCCAGGTTCTACCATGCTCTTCGGTCACAAACTTGCGGATTTTCTCCACCGCGCGCTCCCTGAGCTCTTCTTCCCTCACGATCCCGCCTTTGCCAATATCTTCCCTCTCTAACTCAAACTGGGGTTTAATCAGGCAAACCACCTCGCATCCCTCTCCCAAGACCCCGAAAACCGCCGGCAGAACTTTAGTCAGAGAAATAAACGACAAATCCATGACCGCGAGGCGGATTTTTTCCCCAATGTCCTCCGGCCCCATATGCCTGGCGTTGAATTTTTCTTTCGAAATCACCCGAGGATCGTTTCTCAGCTTCCAGACCAGCTGGTTCGTGCCCACGTCAACCGCGTGCACCCGCGCCGCCCCGCGCTGCAGCAAACAATCCGTAAATCCCCCAGTCGATGCCCCGACGTCCAAGCAGACCCAACCCGTGACATCGATCCCAAAGGCCTCCAGCGCACCCTCCAATTTCAGGCCCCCGCGCCCAACAAACTTGGGCTTTTCCTTGATTTCCACGACCACATCCTCACCAAATTTCTCCGCCGGCTTGTCCACCATCCGCCCATCCACCCTCACCTCACCCGCCAACACCAAACGCTTTGCCTGCTCACGGGAATCACACATCCCACGATTAAATATTAAAGCATCCAGCCGGTCTTTCCTCACGAGGGGAGCTTCAAGTTTCAAATTTCAAATTTCAATCTCCAAACTCTAAACTCCCATTTTCTGGGGTGGAGAGTTGGATGATACCAATCGAGCATTTGATCATAGGGCTTGTATGAAAGGTTCCTACATTTTTTACCACGGAGGGAAGAGACAATACGGAGGACACGGAGGGGTGAACTTTGAAGTTTAGAGTTCTACCCTCCTCTCCTCCTAAATCTTGTTTCTCCCTGATTGAAAATGCCCAAACCGCTAAAAGCGCCACGTTACCAAACGATCGATTAAAACATTTCTCGCGCCATCTCCAGAAAATCGAAGTTTAGGGTTTAAAACTTAAAGTTTCCCGCCATTCTCCCGATTCGTGAAAGTCATCGCCATCGGAAACCAAAAGGGAGGAGTCGGGAAAACCACCACTGCCATGAACCTCTCGCACGCCCTCGCTCTACGGGGCCAACGCGTTCTGCTCATGGATCTGGACTCACAGGCGAACTGCACTTCAGGCCTAGGAATCGAGGCCCCGCCCTTATCTTCCATCTATCCCGTGCTTCTCGGCAACGCGGACATACGCGATAAATTCATCGATTCCGGCCGCGAGAATCTCACCTTCCTTCCCTCCGAGATGGATCTCGCAGGTATCGAAATTGAACTCGCTCGTTCCGATGACCACCTCACCCGCCTGCGTGGCATTCTCCAAGGCCTCAAGCCAAACGATCTTTTTGAGTATTGCATCCTCGATACCCCTCCATCCTTGGGCGTCCTAATGACCGCCGCCCTCGCTGCTGCGGACGAGGTCCTCATCCCCCTCCAATGCGAATGGTTCGGCCTCGAAGGCCTTGCGAAAATTGTCGGCATCCTCGATGAAATTCGCAATTCAGGAGCCAATCCCGATCTCACCTTGGAAGGTATTATCATGACGATGTATGACAGTCGCACCCTGCTGTGCCGTCAAGTTGTCGAGGAAGTCACGAACTACTTCCCAGAGGAAATCTACAAGCAAGTCATCCCGAGAACGATCCGCATCGGCGAGGCACCTTCACACGGTAAAACCATTTTCGAGCACGATCCATCAGGCATTGGCGCCCTGTCCTATGGCAAACTCGCCGATGAATTCCTCGTCCGCCATGCTCGCGTCGATTCGCTGCTTACCGCGAAGTAAGAAAGA
This sequence comes from Prosthecobacter debontii, assembly GCA_945873125.1. GTDB lineage: Bacteria > Verrucomicrobiota > Verrucomicrobiia > Verrucomicrobiales > Akkermansiaceae > Luteolibacter. Next base: position 44,116 of record CAMCBV010000006.1, on the reverse strand, counting down.
TAAAATCCAAACCTGGGCATTTGGCTTAAGGGCTCAAGGTGCTGGTGCAGTTCCCAGCGTAGGATTTGCGTCCACAGGGAAAACAGGATTCCTCAGTTTTGCGGGAGGGAGACGGAGCCAGCCTACGGGCTTCTTTTTTGCAAGAATGGTAAAAAGGCCGTCCTTTTTTTCGAGATGATAGGTCTGTCGGGGTCTGCCTTTGATATTCTGTTGCACGACTTCGATTTCGTTTTCCCGAACTGAGGAAATCACCGAGACGTGACCATAGGGAGCGAAGTCAAAGACGAGAAGATCATCGGGTTGTGGACAAGTAACTCCGCCATTTTTAAACTGAAACATGCCTCGATCTTTATTCAATTTTCCGTGAAGGACGGTCGGATCGTAGTAGCCTATGGCATGCCCCCAAGCATTGGGCATCTGGTGGTTGAAGGCGTCGTGATAGAATCTTTTCACAAACTCAACACACTGCCACTTTTGGCCGTAATAGTATTGATTTGCGGAGAAGTGCTTACCGTAACTCATGGTATAATTGTCACCATTTGAGTAAACTGGAATGGTGCGGTAGGTTGTGACGATATCGCCGGCTTTGGCGGACTCTTCGGGGGCATTTTCTACTATGTCATCGCCGACCTTGTCTCCAGCTTCAGGAGGATCCTCTGCTTTATCTTTCCCCAAGATGCGGGGAATGATGAGCCAGATGCAGACCAAAAGAGCTGCGAGTTTAAGGAATCGAAGAAAAAATTTCATTGGAAATGGTGCGAGAGGGAGCCCATGCGAAGATCGTTATAAGTGAAGCGATGGAGATAGATGAATTTCGTTGAGTCATTCCTCACTCTGCCTTGGCCTCAAAAACATTGGCCAACCCGGCGACCGGATCCGGCGAGAGGCTATACCAGTGACTTTGCTCGATCCGCTCCTTGTCATACGGTGGGGTGAAAATATCCACCAATTGGGTGACCTTGTGCGCTTTCAAGGTGTGGATGTTTCGGGCCTTCGCCGTGAGCGTGGAAATATCGTTCTTTTTAAGAACTGCAGTTCCCACTCTTTTAAGCAGTTGATGCCCCTCACTCACCTGCACGTCGGGTATTTCAGTTAGATCATAGTTTGATGTCTCAATTTCACCGGAAGCACACAGAATCATTCCTGTCATTCCCGGATGATCATGCGGACGGATGATCTCGCCTTCGTCAAACTGGACGAGACAAAGAGAGAAATCGACGCGTTGCTCAAGGTATTTGAAATCCACCTTTCCGTTCACAAGTCGCGCTTGAATCTGGGCAAGCGCATCAAGCAGCACGGGGTCCTCAAGATGCAACCGCCCCGCGAGTCGGGAAATGTTTTGCACATACGAATCCTGATTCCATGCATCCAGATGTTGTTTACCGGCCTCTTTGCTCACCGCTTCAAGAAATGCCTCCCAATGCATCGCGCCATCTTCGGGAAGCCGCCCCTCCGCCGCATTCGCGCGCGTCGCAAACGCACAAAGCGAAGGCAATGCCGTCAATACCCCAAGGAAAGAAGGCAGGCTCAGACTGAGAAACTCACGGCGATCGTATTCATCCATTACAAAAAGATACTGAATCGCGATTCCCATTCTTTCCAAGACGGAAATCCACAAGATGACAACCGCACCGCGCTTTTTTGTTCTTCCGCAAAATCAAATTTCAAGTCGCGGAATTTTCACATGGATCATGCCCCTCTAAATCCCCATCGTCATTTCACACCATCCAACCATGCAAGCAACCTCTCTCGCCATCATCGGCGGCTCCGGCCTCTACGAGATCGACTCCCTGGAAGTCGTTCGCACCCATGCCATTGAAACTCCCTTTGGTTCTCCCTCCGATGAAATCATCGAAGGCAAGCTCGCTGGTCGGAGCGTGTTCTTTCTCCCCCGTCATGGTCGCGGCCATCGCCTACCAGCTCATGAAATTAATCACCGCGCGAACATCTGGGCACTGCGTTCATTGAATGTGCGTTGGATCGTTTCCGTTACCGCCGTGGGCTCCCTTCGTGAAAACATGAAACCCCGTGATGTCGTCGTCCCTGACCAACTCGTGGATCGCACAGGCCGTTCGCGCGAGTTTTCATTTTTTGGAAATGGCATCGCGGCCCACGTTTCTTTTGGAGATCCTTACAGCCACTCCATGCGCAAGCTTCTTATCGAAGCAGCTTCCCACCACACCGCGCGACTTCACAACAGCGGAACCTACGTTTCGATGAACGGCCCCGCTTTCTCCACTCGTGCGGAATCCAACATGCACCGCAACATGGGTTTCGATCTCATCGGCATGACCAATGCCCCCGAAGCTCGGCTATGCCGTGAGGCCGAAATCGCTCTCGCAACGATGTGCCTCGTGACGGATTACGATGCTTGGAAAGCCGACGAAGCCGCTGTCGACGTCGCATCCGTGATCGCCAACCTGCATGCGAATGCATCACTCGCAAAAGCCATTATCTCAAGCATTGTCCCGAAAATTCCGATGGAAGCAACTTGGCCCGAGCACTACTCGCTTGCCATGGCGATTCTGACGCCCAAACCCGATTGGCCAGAGAAAACCCGCCAAACGCTCGCACCTATCTTGGCTCCATACATCCAAAACCCCTGATTTCAAAAGAGAATGCAGCAAAAAATCTTTTCTGCGTGACCACTGCGCCCCACCCACCTAAAACCGCTTCACAGCCATGGCAGGAAAGCTCACATACCAGCAAGCAGGAGTCGATACGCGTAAAGCCGCGGCACTCGTCGGTGACATTAAAACTCACGTCAAACGAACCCAACAACAGCGGAAATTACTCGGTGCATTCGGTCTTTTCGCCGCATGTTACGATCTTTCAGATTACAAACATCCGGTCATCGTCACCGGTTGTGACGGAGTCGGAACCAAACTGGAAATCCTCCTCGAAAAAAATCTTCTCGAAATCGCAGGCAAGGATCTCGTCGCGATGTCTGTCAACGACATCCTCACCACCGGCGGCGATCCCCTGCTCTTCCTCGACTACATCGGCATCGCCGCACTCGATGAAGAAAAAATCACTCGCGTGATCAGCGGGATGGCGGATTACCTCGAAGCCTGCAACTGCATCCTAGCCGGTGGAGAAACCGCGGAAATGCCCGGTATCGTGCCCGTTGACGTGCTCGAACTTTCCGGCTTTTGCATCGGCTGCGCCGAGAAGGAAAATCTCATCGATCCCACCACCCTCGCCATCGGCGATGTCCTGATCGGTTACAAATCCAACAGCATCCACGCCAACGGTTGGTCGCTCGTCCGCCGCGCGCTTGCCGAAATGACACCCGGCACGGTCACCGATGAGGAACTCACCGCATGGCTCCAGCCAACTCGCCTTTATGACGATGTGGTCAATGATCTCAAGAAATACGGTGTGAAACCCAAAGCCATGTCGCACATTACCGGCGGCGGCCTCCCTGAAAACCTCGAGCGCCTGTTCGTCGGTATGGGCGCGGATCTTGAAATCCCGCAATGGGATCTTCCGGGAATCGAAAAACTTCTCGCTCAGGTCGATGCGGAAGATCGTTTCCACACCTTCAACATGGGCATAGGCTGGGTCGCCATTGTCAGCGAAGATCAAGTCGGACAAGCACTCAAAGCCGGTCCGGGAGGATATGTTCTCGGGAATATGGTTGCACAAGAAGGCGTGAGGGTGAAAGTAAAGCCATGAGCGAAATCCTGTTCGGTTTTTCAGCACATAAAATTAAAGCATGAGCGATTTTCTGAAGCATGAATGTGGGATCGCAGCCGTGCGGTTGCGGAAGCCCTTGGCCTACTATTACGATCGCTACGGCACTTGTTTGTGGGGCATGAACAAGCTTTTCCTCCTGATGGAAAAGCAGCACAACCGCGGCCAAGACGGCACCGGCATCGGCTGCGTGAAGCTCGATATGCCCATCGGAAAACCCTACGTGCATCGTCGCCGCGGGATCGAGTCCGATGCGCTCGCCCAAATTTTCCGAAAGGAAGTGAAGTCATTTTTCAAAATGCACCGCAAGGGCAAGCTCGATAAGAACAATCCGGACAGCGTGAAAACCCACTTCGATTTCGGTGGGGAAATCCTCATGGGTCACCTTCGTTACGGGACCAGTGGTGAATTCGACGAAGGCTCATGCCATCCTTACCTGCGCCGCAGCAACTGGCCTACCCGCACGCTCATGGTCATGGGCAATTTCAACATGACCAACGCGATGGAGTTGAACAAAACCCTCATCGCGCGCGGCCAGCATCCGGTTTTCGGAACCGATACCCAGACAGTCCTCGAAGAAATCGGCTACCACCTCGACGAGGCACATACCAATCTCTATCATAAACTCCGCGATCAGGGCATGCCCGGTGCGGAAATCCCCGATCATATTTCTGCCGCACTCGATGTTCCGGATCTCATTGCCCAGTCCGCCGAGCCATGGGACGGCGGCTACGCCATTTGCGGCGCGATCGGAAACGGCGATATGTTCGTCATGCGCGATCCACGCGGCATCCGTCCGTGTCACATGCTCATCACCGATGAAGTCATCGCCTTCGCTTCCGAGCGCGTGCCTTTGATGACCGTTTTTGAAGCTAGTGCCGATCAGGTCAAAGCCATCGATCCAGGTTCGGTCATCACGATCAAGGCCGATGGCTCGATCTCCGACGTCCAGTTCCACACGCCCCAGAAATTCACACCTTGTTCGTTCGAAAAAATCTATTTCTCCCGTGGCAATGACCCGCAAATTTATCGCGAGCGCAAAGCCATGGGCTCCGCTTTGGTGGATCAGGTGATGCGATCAATCGGCGAGTCTTTTGACAAAACCGTTTTCTCTTTCATTCCTAACACTGCAGAGACCGCATACCACGGCATGATGGATGGCCTTCGTTTGTATCGCCGCCAACAAGTTCGGATGGAAATCATCGAATCGGTCGAAAAGGGCACACTCACCCCGGAAAAAGTGGATGAGCTCATCATGCGTAACTGGCCACGCGGCGAAAAGATCGCCCACAAGGACATCAAGATGCGCACCTTCATATCTCAGGAAAAGGGTCGCGATCAACTCGTCTCGCATGTCTACGACATCACTTACGGAGCCGTGAGGGCCGGAGACAATCTGGTCGTTATCGATGACTCCATCGTCCGCGGCACAACCCTGAAAAAATCCATTCTCAAAATTCTGGCGCGCACGGAACCTTCCAAAATCGTCATTTGTTCGACCGCCCCACAAATCCGCTATCCGGATTGCTACGGCATCGACATGTCGGAACTCGGCAAGTTTATCGCTTTCAATGCCGCCGTCGCCCTACACCGCCGCGCGGGTCGCCAGCACCTGCTCGATGATATTTACGAGCAATGCAAAAAAGAGCTCAAAAAAGCTCCAGTAGACCGCGTTAACCGCGTGCAAGGGGTTTACGAAGCTTTCACTGCCGAGGAAATCTCCGAGGAAATCAGCCGCATGGTTTATCCTGAAGACATCGACTGGCACGGCGAGGTCGAAGTCATCTATCAGACCATCGAAAACCTTCGCGCATCCATCAAAGGTCCTTGTGGCGACTGGTATTTCACCGGCAATTACCCGACTCCAGGCGGATACTACATGGTCAACCAAGCCTACGTCCGCTGGTTCGAAGGTGTCGGTGGTCGAAGCTACGATCTGCTTTGAAAACCGACTAGCGCATCCTTTGTTGCTGTCTCCTGAGTTCTCGCTCACGCAATTCCTGGAGATAGGCCTCATATTCTCTCTGAGCAGCTCCGGAATCCTGGGTGTTGGCAACCGGAGCGGTTGATCCAGTATTTGCCAAAAGATTGCCATACTTCTTCCACGGTCCGTCAGGCACTTGGCATGCCTCAACAAAGCGCCAATGAACCTTTGTCCCCGATTTGATGGCTAGATAATCACGAATCGATGGGGAAACATCAATTCCCGCAGCGCCGTTTTCCGTTGCCTTGGGTGACTTCTTTCCAAACACATAAGCCCAGTCATCCGTCACCCATGGCCCGCAATCTTCCCACTGGGCAAAGCAACTGCGCTTGTTAGCAAAAATTTGTATCCAACGTCCCTTCAAAACCGATTTCCCCGCCTGTGGGTTGATTCGCGAAAACCAGGGGACAACCTTCGCTGCCTCCGGCTTGTGGGCAGACCAGGAAACAAGATCATTGTAAGGCAGCGCGATGTAGAAAGGGTTCAAATTCGGAATGAAATCCTTGGGTCGGAACTCACCCGTGGCATGATTCGCAATTCGTTTCTGCGGATCCGGATCATCGTAACCTCCAAAATTCTCCATCCACTTGGTATCCCAAGAAGATTTGCAATTCGGAGTCGGATTGCGATCCGTCGGCTGCTCTCCGCACCAAAAAATCGTCGCGGTCACATGATTTTTCCAAGGATATTTAGTCGTCGCTGCGGATGGCACCATGCGAGATTGATTCCGTTGGCTATTTTGTGTCGGGATCAAAATACGTGGCCCTTTTGATCCTTGATCGGAATTTTGGGCAAATCCGAAATCCACGAGAAAAAAGCACAAAAAAAGACCAAGATTTTGTACGGTCAATGGGTTGTATGAGAACAAAAACAATGGATTGAATCGGGGTTTGAGGAACATTTTCTATCTTGCATCAAATTCAATATCAATCCCAAGATCCGCCAACGATACGATGCTCCGATTTGTCATTTCCATCTACCTTATCATCTCCTCGCTGGCGGGTGCTACAGAATTCCGAATCTGGTCCAATACGGATAAAACCAAAACTTTCGAGGCTGAGTATGTTGGCAACAAGGATGATCGTGTCACGATGCGCCTCAAAAACCTGAAGATCATTACCATGGAGATGAACAAGCTCCATATCGATGATCAAGCCTGGATCCAACAAAACCATCCCACTGAAAATGATGGAGTGGCTCATACCCATATCAAAAAGATCGATGAGGATGCGATTTTTGATACCGTCGTTTTTGGTGACAATCGTGATACGGTCACCAAAAAGCTCTACGAAAGCAAACTCGTCACGGCGACCGTGGAACCAACTTTCATTGGACGGACAGGACTCAATAACGTTTTCGTCACCCGTGAGAAAATCGGGGGGCTCAACTGCTCCCTGACCTTCAATTGGAGCCCGGAAGGCAAACTCATTGAATGCACGCTACAAACCGAAGACAGAAATATCGGGGATTATTCGTCCGATCTAGAAAACAGCTGGCAAGAGTTTGAGAAGATATTGATTTCCATCTACGGCAAACCCAAGCGTTTCACTAAAATGCCTAAGGCCAGCGACCTACAGGAGGATCAAATGCTTACAAGTCACTCGTGGAGACTGGATCAAGGCGGCAGCATTTTGCTGGGTAGTGCCAAAATGGACGGCCGCTATCAGGTGGTTGTCAGATTTACCAAGGAGATACTTTAAGTTTTTTGCAAACATGCCGGAGCTACCTGAAGTCGAAACCACGCGCTTGGGCATTTCTCCGCATCTCATCGGCCATCAAATCCGTGAAATCATTCTTCGGCGCCGTGATTTGCGCTGGCCGGTGCCTCAAAATCTCACCGAACTTGAAGGCACAACTTTTGTTTCAGTCAAAAGAAGATCCAAATACCTCTTATTGGAAACCGATACCCAAGATGTGATTTTGATCCACCTTGGCATGTCGGGAAGCCTCCGCATGATCCATCCCGGAGAGGATTGGAAAAAACACGATCACATCGGGATCACGGTGGGAAACAACTTGCAGCTCCGCTACCACGATCCAAGAAGGTTCGGCTCGGTCATGCGGATGGCAGCTTCTGAGATCCGAACGCATTCACTTCTCACTAATCTGGGCCCTGAGCCGCTTGAATCCGATTTCACCGCAGCCCATTTGTATGCGGCGCTTCGGAATAAATCGATCCCGGTCAAAGTTGCGATCATGGATGCGAAAATTGTCGTCGGCGTCGGCAACATTTACGCATCCGAGAGTTTGTTCCGATCCGGTATTCATCCGCTGATTGAGTCTAACAAACTCACCAAACCCCGTGCCCAAAAGCTCGTTAGCGCGATTCGTGAAGTGCTAACCGAATCAATCTCCCAGGGCGGCACTACGCTTCGTGACTTCCTCAAATCCGATGGCGAACCGGGTTATTTCAAGCAGTGTTTGTTTGTCTATGACAGGAAAGGCGAGCCATGCCGTGTTTGTAAAACGCCCATTTCCCATAAAGTTCTGGGACAGAGGGCGACGTATTGGTGTGGGAAATGCCAGAGGCGGTAGGTCATTGTATTGGTAGGGCGCTCTCGCCGTAGAGCGCCGCGCGTGGCGAAGGGACTATGCATGAATCAAATACGGATTTTATTCTCCTCACTTCGCGCGGTGCCCTCGGCGATGGCACCCGACCACAATCATTCACTCCATCCTCTCCTCCATAAGCGCACTCAACTCTTTGACAACTTCCGGTTTCGCTTTTGCTAGATTTTTCGTCTCACCTTCTGGAGTTATGTGATCGTAAAGCTCGTATGTTGGCTCGGCGTCTTTCTTTGAATGACGGATCAAACGGTATTGTGTGGTACGGATGGTTTCCGCTTGGGGTGAAAACGCCATCGCGATATCGCCCGCTGCATCGGGATTAGAAAGTTGGGACTTGAGAGATTTCCCCGAAAGCCCTTGTGGAACAGGAATCCCCGCAAGTTCACAAAGGGTCGGGTAAATATCGACTGTCTCCACCACCGCATCACTCATCATCCCAGATTTTTCTATTCCTGGATAACGGATTACCAACGGCGAACGCAGAGATTCCTCAAACAGGGTGTGTTTCCCCCAAACCCCGTGTTCACCGAGATGCCAACCGTGATCGCCCCATAGCACCACGATGGTGTTTTGCGTGAGCTTCAATTCATCGAGTTTTTCTAACAATTTCGCCACTTGCGCATCGGCATACGACACGCAGGCTGCATAAGATTTTCTCATTTCATCCGCGCAAGCGGAATCGGTGCGCGGATCGCTGCTAACGTAGTTTCCGAAAAATTCACCGCTTGCGTGCCACGTACTGAGACCAACGGGCTTGTCAGGATGTCGGATGGGCGGGAGTTTTACGTCCTTATAAATATCCAAATAAGATTTCGGGCACGCAAACGGAAGGTGAGGCTTGATCAAACCCACTGCCAAAAAAAACGGCTCTTGTTTACCTGCCAACTCACTCAGTTGCGCCACCGCATCGCGGGCGATCCAACCATCGTGATAACGGAAATCATCTCCTTCTTTGTGCTCGTTGACCGGACACGCGCCGGATACCCGCGGGACTCCGTCCGCCAAACCATGCATCGCTTTCTGCGGGGTTTTCCACGGCCCGGTCGGCATCAAATTCAAATCCCAGGAACCCGGCATCTCCACTTTTTCTGGCTCCGCCCAGTCCTTGCCACCCAATCCGCCCGGATAATGCGAGATTTTCCCTACCGCCACGGTTCTATATCCCTGTGTCCGAAATTGTTTTGGCATAGAAAACGGCGCTGTTTCCGGCTGAGCAGAGACCGACATCAGGGCATCGTTACTTCTGAGTTTTCCAGATGATCCGTATTTTCCCGTCAAAAGCGAATACCGCGAAGCCCCACAGGTTGGTGCTTGGACATAATGCCGGTTAAACCCCCGCCCGCTCGCCACCAGCGAATCGATTGCCGGGGAATGAATGTGTTCGACCCCAAACGATTTCAGCTCCGGCCTCAAATCATCCACGCAGATCAAGAGTATATTCGGCTTCGCTCCATAGGCAGAAACCCCAAATACCACCAACCAGATCAAACTTCTGAACATACTCTCTGGTTCATCATCCCAGCCCTTAAGGCAAGGCAATAGCTGCAAATTTCATTTCCATTTTCCCAAACCACGACCATCATCCCCGCACATGCTACCGATTCTCATCACAGGAAAGTCCGGACGAATGGGTCTGGCCGTCGCCGAAGCCACCATGGCTAATCCCGGAACCGTCATTGCCGCAACTCACGATGCCGGTGAAGATCTGGATGCCGCCGTAAAAGCCGCGAAGTGTATCATTGATTTCACGGTGCACTCGTTTTCCACAACCCTGGTCGAAACCGCAGTGCGCCATCAAGTCGCCTTGGTCATGGGAACTACCGGCCACACCGATGCCGAACTCGCGACCATCCACGCCGCCGCAAAAGTCATTCCCATTGTTCACGCGCCGAACTTCTCTGTCGGCGTCAATACTCTGTTCTGGCTCACCAGCCGGGCCGCACGCATTTTGAAACAAGACACCTTCGATATCGAAGTCACGGAAATGCATCACCGTCATAAAATCGATGCACCATCCGGGACCGCGCGGCGGCTTTTGGAAATTCTCAACGAAGAAACCGGCACTTCCTACCAAGACGATATCGCACATGGCCGCTTCGGAAATATCGGACCTCGCAAGCGCCGCGAAATTGGCATGCACACCCTACGCGGCGGTGATGTGGTCGGAGATCATACGGTCATGTTCGCCGCCGATGGTGAACGCGTGGAACTCACCCACAAGGCTTCATCCCGCATGACCTTTGCCTCCGGTGCCGTTCGCGCCGCTCTCTGGTTGCAAGACAAACCCGCTGGCCTCTATGACATGCAGGACGTGCTTGATCTTAAGTAATTCCATCGTTTTTCCATGAAGCCACTTTTAGTCATCCTGCTTGGGAGCCTTCTTTGCTGCTGTAAGCCCGCATCAACATCCACTGACTCATCCGAAGCCACATCTACCCTGAACAGCGAACTCGTACGCTCTACCGTACGCGTGAACTCCACCAGCCAATCATGGAGCCCAGCCCAGCCATGGGAAAAAAATCCCCCAAGCAGCCTGCGCTCCCTTGGGGTAATTGTGAAACCTGGTCAGATTTTGACCAGCGCTGAAATGGTTGCAAATGCCACCTATCTTGAGTTCGAACTCATTGACAGCTCGAAGACTATCGAGGCCAAAACCATCGCGGTCGATTACGAGGCTAACCTTGCCCTTCTATCTGTGAAGAACGAAGGGGAATCCGAAGCCTTCTTCGCCAATACCACCCCTATCCTCATGGCCAAACCGCCAACCATGGGTGATAATCTCCATATCCTGCAAGTCGAAGACAATGGCACTCCGTTGATGACAGATGGCAAACTTCAATCCGTCGAGCTCAGCGCAAGCTTTCTAACAGGACAGTCCTTCCTCAGTTACCTTGTCAAAGCCTCCATGCAAAGCGCGGCGAGCAGTTTTTCCCTACCTGTTATCGGTGATGGTAAACTCGCCGGCATCCTACTGAGCTACGACAACGAAGACCAAATTTCAACTGTTCTTTCCATCGACGTCATCCAACACTTCTTGGCAGATGCCGCTGATGGTGATTATGCGGGCTTCCCTTCTCTCGGCGTTTCCATCGCCGCAACGAAAGATCCGATTTTCAGAAACTTTCTCAAACTTGCTCCGGAGCAGGGTGGTATCTTTATCAGCAAAGTGCGTCGCGGTGGTTCTGCCGATCAAGCAGGAGTAAAAAAAGGAGATGTGCTCCTCGCAGCAGATGGATTCCCCATCGATCGTCTTGGCTATTACCAACATCCGAACTATGGATCGGTATTCTGGGGAAACCTCGTCAAAGGTGAAAAGTCCGCTGGCGATACCATCAAGCTTTCCATCCTAAGAAATGGAGAAACACAGGAAATCACCGCCACACTCACCCGTGACAACCCACAGGATGTTCTGGTTCCCCAATATCAATTTGACCGTGCTCCCAACTTTCTCGTCAAAGGAGGCCTAATCTTCCAAGAACTCAATCGCCCCTTGCTCGAGGCTTATGGCAAAGAATGGACCAGCCGTGCCCCTCTGAACTTGCTCGATGCTTACGAAAATCCCGATAAATACGAGGACACATACGATCGTATCATTTTTCTCAGCGGATCTATCCCCACCCCCGCCACCGTCGGCTACGAATCCCTACGCAACCTCATCGTCAAGAAAGTCAACGGAGTGGAAATCAAAGACATGAAATCACTCACCGAAGCTTTCAAAAAACCTAATAAAGACAACCTCCACTCGATTGAGTTTCTGGATGAGGATTTCAACGTTCATCTCGATGAATCCATCTCCAACATGGTCGATGCTGCACTTCTCCAGCGCGGACTCAACACCCTCTCACGAGCCGAGTGATTTTATAATTTGAAATTTAAATGACCTGTCAGCGATAGGAACGAACCTACCCACGAAGTCTATTCTCATAGCTCTCAGGCAATTTTGAAATTTAGCTACAGCCCATGAAAACCTCTCTCATCATCGATTTCTCAACCCTACCCGAAGAAGGTATGGAGCTTTCCGGTGAGCTCAATGCCGCAATATTTGACCTCCCGAAAGGCGATGCACGCGCCACCGGCCCGCTGACTTATGACCTCTGGGCCCAAAAATTCGAATCGGAACTCCTCCTCACCGGCTCAATTTCAGCCCCTTTTGAGTTCACTTGTGTCGTCACCCTCAAAAAATTCATCCAAACCATAGGGATTCCATCCGCCGCGATTGCCCTAGAAACGGGACATTCCGGCCAAATGGACGTCGCAGAAGCCATAAGGGAAGAGATTCTTTTGGAATTTCCCACGGATCCCCGCTGCGACGAAGGAGATATTCCGGAACCCTGCGAAATAGATTCGCGATATTTAGCAGTGGACAAATCCTTAGATAATGATTTATCACCTGCGCCCCGCAACGAGGGTAGCGACCCATGGTCCGCCCTCAACGACCTAACGGGTCTCAACGATCAAACTTAACTTACTACCACCATGGCCGTACCAAAACGCCGTCAATCAAAAAGCCGCCAGAAAATGCGTCGCGGCGCAAACCGCTGGAAAGCTCCTATCTTCAGCGCATGCTCCGACTGTGGAGCAACGATTCCTTCACATATCGCTTGCCCTTCTTGCGGCACTTATCGCGGTCGTAAGGTGATCGAAGTCGAGAGTTTCTGATTTGAAACTCGGATACTCGCAACAAACCCACGCTGGATCTCCGGCGAGGGTTTTTTCTTCGTACTTCCATAAGCCAGATTCTCCGCTAAACAAGGTTCACAAATGAAGGTAGCACTCGATGCCATGGGTGGCGATCACGCCCCGCAAATCAATATCGTTGGTGCCGTTCAGGCTCTGAAGAACTATAAAAAACTCAGCCACCTCTATCTCGTGGGGGATGAGGGAATTCTCAAAACAGAAGCAGCCAAACACCAACTGGATCTCAACGACCCTCGCGTCAGCATCGTCCACGCCCCCGAGGTCATCGGTATGGCCGAACCCGGCGCGAAATCCGTGCGTCGCAAAAAACTTTCCTCCATCAGCATTGCGATGGATCTCGTCAAAGACGGCATCGCAGATGCCTTCGTATCTGCTGGCAACACCGGCGCAGCCGTTGCAGCCGCCACTTTGAAGCTCCGCTGCCTCAAAGGCGTGGATCGTGCCGGCATCGCCTCTCCCCTGCCCAACGAACACGGAATCTGTAACATCCTCGATGCGGGCGCCAACCCTGAAGCCAAGCCTGAGCACCTCGTCGCTTATGCCATCATGGGCTCAGCCTATGCCAAATACGTGCTCGGGGTTGAACAACCTAAAGTCGGACTCATGTCCAACGGCGAGGAAGACGAAAAAGGAACCACTTTCACTAAAGAGACCTTCAAACGCCTCAAAGAAACTCCCGGCATCCATTTTATCGGAAATGTTGAGGGACACGATCTCTTCGAGACCCAACTCGACATCGTGCTCTGCGATGGTTTCGTCGGAAACATCGTCCTCAAAAGTGTCGAGGCCACCGCAAAAGCCGTTTCAAAGTGGCTGAAAACCGAAATCAAGGAAACCCCCCTACGCATGGCTGGAGCCATACTCGCTCAAGGGGCTTTCAAAGCTCTGAAAGAAAAAAGCAGCTACGAAACCTACGGCGGCAGCCCCCTTCTGGGCGTCAATGGCGTGGTCATCATCGCCCATGGTTCCTCCACGGGCATCGCGGTGCAAAATGCCATCCGAGTCGCAGTCGAAACGGTTGAGCACAAGATCAATCCGAGGATCGAAGAAGCCATGGCCATGCTGCCCTCAACAGCAGTCGTTTCAGAAATCTAGATTTTCATCGTGATATCGGCAACATCGCTTGCTAGGACTTGCTTATGTCACCTCGAGTAAAAACCGTTGCCTCGATCACCGTAGAGAAATTCTTTAGCTCGTATTCGGAGAGCCTCAAGCTCACCCTGCTCGGTGAACGTGTGGGTTTTGATCGCATCATCAGCGAGCCCGCCGTGAACCGCCCCGGTCTCGCGCTCGCCGGATTCTTTTCCTATTTTGCCAAGAAACGAGTGCAGGTCCTCGGTAACCTCGAAATGGCTTACCTCAGAAAATTACCCGAAGAAATGCGGGTCGATCGCTTCCGCCGCATGTGTGAACGCGACATCCCCTGCATGATTGTCTCCCGTGGAGCCATACTCGGTCCGGAGCTCATGGCCGTGGCGAAAGAACATTCCATTCCCGTATTCGGCACTTCGCAAATCACCATGAAGTTTCTCAATGCCGCAACCATCAGCCTTGAGCATGAATTTGCGCCCAGCGTCACCATGCACGGCTGCATGGTTGATATGCGAGGCATCGGGGTCCTCATCGTCGGCAAAAGCGGCTCGGGCAAATCCGAAACCGCCATCGGCCTCCTAGAGCGCGGAGGTTCATTAGTCGCAGACGATATGGTGCGCATCAAACACGTGGGTGGCGAACTCATCGCAACCTCTCCTGACCTTTCCCGCGGCTACATGGAAATCCGTGGCATCGGCATCATCAACGTCGCTAACCTCTATGGCCTTGCCTCCATCCGCCCTGACAAACGCCTTGATCTCGTTGTCACCCTCAAACCTGCATCCGATCTCAACGAGGTTGATCGCATCGGCTTGGAATCCCGCTCCTATGAACTCCTCGGCCAGCAAGTGGCCCACGTCGAAGTCCCCGTCGGCCCCGGCCGCGACACCGCCCGCATGGTCGCCATCGCTGCTCTCGACCAACAACTCCGCCGCCTCGGCTACAACATGGCAGATGAGTTCAACCAAAAGTTGCTCAATCACATGTCGGTAAACAAGCCGCCGATCTAACGGTCGAGCCAACTACTCAGCCCAATCTCTCCCGCATCAAACCTTAACAATATGTTTTTCCAGCCAGAAAATCTGAATCGGCAAACCAAAACATCACCTGGCTGGACATACAAAATCGCCGAATGGTGAATAAAATCAGTAGATCAACTGAAGTCACCAATGTGATTTTAATGAATCAACTCTCGAAGCGATCCAATCACCCAATCAGCACCGGCCTGTTCGAGTTCCTCGGCACTAAAGTGACCGGTCGCCACGGCCAGGCATCTGGCACCTACCGCATGAGCGCAGGCGATGTCTTTGGGAGTATCGCCAATGATGAGTGTCCGATCCGGCGTAAATGAGCTTCCAGTCACTGCTAAAGCACGTTCGAGGGCGATGTGCCCGAGAAGATTGCGATCTGCCCGATCTGAACCATAAGCTCCAAAACTAAAATGTTGATGCAGGCCGTAGTGGCGGAGTTTGATCTCTGCACCGAGCTCTGTATTCCCGGTGAGCAATCCGAGACGGGCTTGTTGATGGCTTACCAGATTTTCCAGCAAATCAAAAACCCCTTCCAGAACTTTTCCCTCAGATGGATTGGACTTCAGACTCTCCTCCAGATGTTGGTGGTAAATATCGAAAAATCGATGACTAAGCTCCTCAGTTGGCTCGATTTCAAAGTGCACATAGAGATTCGCGAGAATACCCAAATCCGTAGCACCAGCCAGATCCAGCGGTGGACCGTCGTTACCGAAGACTTCGATCGCCGTTTTCTTGAGTGCGGACATGCCCTTTCCACCGGTATCAACCAAGGTTCCGTCGATATCGAACAACAGCAACCAAGGATCTCCGCCCGATTTCAAGGCTGCCAGCAATCCGGCGATATCTCCAATCATGAATCTTTGGGCAGATGCGCTTTTTCTTCGCTAAGTTCTTCGTTGGCAGAAATTTCAGCATCATCCTCACGGTCGACGAATTCATCATCCTCTTCATCGTGGTCGTCCTCTTCAATCAGTTCACCATGGAACAGGTGGAAATGACGCTTCCGCTGATGGGCTGGAAGTGGTGATAAAATCATCGCAACGGATCTACCGCCCAAGCGAGGCGATTGATCGACAGCTGCCATCGTTTTCAAATCTTCAATAATCCTTTTGAAAACCACAAATCCAAGTTCTTTGTGGGCGTTTTCACGTCCTTTGAATTGCAAAACGAATCGCACCTTGTGATTGGTATCCAAGAAAGTCTCTGCCCGTCCAAGCTTGATATTGTAATCGTGCTCGCCCGTACCGACACGGAATTTCACTTCCTTCATTTTTGTCGCAGACTTCGACTTGCCCTTCTTGAGCTTGGCTTGGGTGTATTTGTATTTCCCGTAGTCGATGATCTTGCAAACCGGCGGATCTGCCTGCCCTGCGATTTCGACCAAATCCAAGCCAACGGCTTGAGCTTTGGCTAAGGCTTCACGTGACGACATCACCCCAAGTTGTTCGCCATTTGCATTGACGACTCTGACTTTGGGTGCGCGGATCCGATCATTAACCCGTGTCATATCACGGAAACGACCCCTGTTGCTGTTATTTTGTGGCTTAGATATGGCTTTATCCTCCAGATGTGTTGATGCGACGTTCCGACATGCAACTGTGCATATGCACCGCGGCTAACCGGGACGAAGAAAGTTTACGTGAATGGCTGAAACGACGAGTCATGAAAATTTGACCATAACACCACAACAGAGGGAAGTGGCGTTAGTTGAAGCAAGGTGGCGTTTCGAAAATGTCATCACTGAAAAATGAGCTGGCATCTAAGCAAGTAACTTAGCGGCTTACGTGTTAAAAAATAGGCGGTAATCCAGACCAAGCGCAAGAAGGAATTTCCATATCTTTTTTGGTATTTATTGGCGATTCCCTGCATTCGATTTAGCGACATCATTAATGGAAAAGCATCCAAACCCGAGCCGCGCTCAATCAAGATTGACCACAAACCGCTCCTCACGCATCTTAACCGCATGCCATCCATGTGCCGAATCTCATATTTCTTTTTGCTGAGTTTGTCGGTCTCCGTGTTTTTTAGCTCATGCGGAGGCAATCCACAGCCTCCGTTGCGTGGTCGGGCCTTCCAGCCAGATGCAGCCCGAACAGCCATTACCCCGCGCACGCCTCCTCCGCAGGTTGCCGCGGAAAGCGTAATAGTGGTAGATTTGGCTACAAACCGTAACCTCTATGCGAAGAACGCCGATCAAAAGAGAGCCGTCGCATCCACCCAAAAAATTATCACCGCATTGTGTATCCTAGATGCCGGCAATCTCGATAAGACCGTCACGATCTCCAGTTATGACGGTAACTGTGAACCCACCAAACTTTACCTCAAGCCGGGCGAGAAATACACCCGCCGCGAATTACTCAAGGTCCTCATGGTTAAAAGCGCGAACGATGTAAGTCGCGCTCTGGCACGCGATGTCGGCGGCAGCGTTGAAGGCTTTGCCACCCTGATGAATCGCAAGTGTCAGCAACTTGGAATGAGGAATTCCCACTTTACTAATCCTAGCGGTCTAACCGAGCCAGGCCAATACTCGACTGCGCGCGACATGGCCATTGCCGCTCGCATGGCTTATCAAAGCCCCCTACTGCGTTCTTACATGAATACCGTATCCTATGATTTCCGATACTGTGATGGTCGTATTTGCAGAATCGAAAATACGAACAAGCTATTGAAAAAAGTCAGTTTCATCAATGGCATGAAAACCGGCACGACGAACGCCTCCGGACGTTGCCTGATTTCCACCGGCGAGATTAATGGACGTTCCGTCATCTGCGTTGTGTTGAAATCCAATACCGCAAACATCTGGGCTGACTCGGAGAAACTCATGCGTTGGGCCTTGATTCAACCCGCGGCTCAGTAGGAATTGAATTTCATTGCCTTTCAGATCATCACACATGAAACCGCGCCAACAACTGGAGCATTTGGCGCAAGAAAACCTCCTGCGCTCACTTCATTCCATCGCGCACACTGTCGAAGATTTCCGCATTCTTCGTGATGGATCTGAACTTTGGAACTTCGCATCGAACGATTACCTTGGACTATCCAGGCATCCGCAAATCTCGGAGTCTTTTATCGATGGCATCAAGCTCTATGGAACGGGCGCATCAGCCTCACGGCTTATTACCGGAACATACAGCGCACATACCGAATTGGAAAAAATTCTGGCATCGGCCAAGCATACTGAAGCAGCGTTGACCTTCGGTTCAGGATACTCAACG
Organism: Prosthecobacter debontii; assembly: GCA_945873125.1. Taxonomy (GTDB): domain Bacteria; phylum Verrucomicrobiota; class Verrucomicrobiia; order Verrucomicrobiales; family Akkermansiaceae; genus Luteolibacter. Next base: position 25,832 of record CAMCBV010000006.1, on the reverse strand, counting down.
GCTCTTTCAACAATTCCTATTATAGTCGGAAAAGGCGACTACGTGATCCTCGACCGACTCGCCCATGCGTCATTGATCGATGCTTCCCGTCATTCCCAAGCCACACTGCGCGTTTTCCCGCATAACGATGTAGCCGGCCTCGAGTCCTTATTATCAAAAATTCGCAGCAAACATCCGGGGGCGCGGATTCTGGTTGTTACGGAATCGATATTTTCCATGGATGGAGATCTCTGTCCGCTGCGCGAAATCATCGAACTGTGCGAGGCAAATGATGCTCATTTATTATTAGATGAAGCACACGCGATCGGCGTTCGAGGACCATCGGGAATGGGGCTCGCTGAAGAACTCGGGCTACAGGATCGTATCGACTTTCAAATGGGAACACTCAGTAAGGCCGTCGGCCTTTCGGGAGGTTACCTTGCCGCATCACGTGATTGGATCGATCTCATCATCAACCGAGCAAGACCTTTCATCTACACGACGTCTCCGCCACCTGCGCTCGCGCACGCTGCGATTTCAGCGATCCAACTGATCCGTTCAGAAGAGGGTACAGATTTGAGAAATAAGCTTTTTCGAAATATATTCATGCTTCGGCCAAATCACCCGAGCGCGATTATACCTGTGATTCTTGGGAGCAATCAGTCTGCTTTAGCCGCTTCTGAGAAGCTCAAGCAAAGCGGCTATTTCATCCCAGCAATCCGATTTCCAACGGTTCCCAAAGATACCGCGCGTTTGAGGATTACGGTTTCAGCCGAACATCCGGCTGAAATCATTGAGGACCTGCTTAAAAATTTGAACCCAATCAAATAGCGATTCAACTCTCGGCCCGCTGGTTTTGGGGCCGTAGAGCGAAACATGAGGCAAGACAATCCATCATTGGCGTGCCAATCGCCTTGCCTTGAGGGAGGGCGCCAACCTTACTTGGCCTTTTTTTGTTCCGCTTTGATACGGGCAAGTTCTTCTTTGGCTTTCGCGAGCTCTTCTTTGCTCATGCTTTTCTCGATGTCCTTGATAACCGCATCCGCGCTTTTTTCGCCTGCCTCAGAGGCCAGGTTCGCGAGTGCCCAGCCGACGGTTTTATTCATAGGCATCGCCGCACCCGCTGCATTGAAACGAGCTAGAGCAAGAGTCGCACTCGGATTGCCTTGTTGGGCAGCGAGAGTATAAAGCTTAGCTGCGTTTTCATAACTCTGTTGAACACCTGCACCACGCTCATGCAGAGCTCCGAGATTGTTTTGTGCCGCAGCCAGACCTGCCTGTGCGGCACGACCAAACCAAGAAATAGCGGCGGATATATCAGCCACACCCATTTTTCCGGATAGATAGAAAAGTCCGAGCTCGTTCTGAGCGAGAGGCATACCCGAGTTGGCGGCTGTTAAGAGATGCCCGTAGGCTTTGCCAATGTCAGGCTTTTCCACTGCCAAAATGGTCGACGCTAAAAACAAGTGAGCTTGAGCATTTCCCGCCTCGGCTGATTTTCCTAAGAGATCCACTGCACGCTCCTCATTCTTTTTCGTGCCCTTGCCTTCCATATAGAAAGATGCCGCTCTGAGCATGCATTCCGAGTTTCCTGCCTGAGCGCCTTTATCGAATAATTCAAGAGCCGCTTTCGGATCATTTTTGATGTTGGCTTGGTAATCACCCAGCGCGAGCCATCCAGCAAAATTTCCTGCTTCGATTGCCTTGTTTAGCCAAGCCATGCCTTTTTTCTCATCGGGGGCAACAGCGTCGCTTTTCAAAAGTCGAATACCCACAGCCACCATTGCACTGGATTCACCTTTGTCTGCGGCTTTCATGAAATACTCATAAGCCGTTTTTGAGTTAGCGAGAGAGGTCTGACCCAACTGCCCATCATACAAACGAGCAAGCAACACCATGGATGGCACATCGCCTGCATTGGCAGCTTTTGACCACCATTTCACAGCCGTCTCAGGGGCAGGCTCAGGAGTCAATCGGCCTAGCAAAAATGCCTCACCAAGAATACGTCCAGCGATCGTTGGATCGGTTGCGGCCTGCTTTTCAAGGGTTTCTCTTCCTTCCTGAGCGAGATCGCCTTGGCCTGATGATAATAAAATACCAGCCAGGCGGTAAATTGAATCGGCATGATTTTTTGCCTGCCCTTTGCGATAGTATTCTAACGCTTTATCACGTGAAGCTTCGATACCCTGTCCGTTTTCATGGGCGAAGCCCAACAGGTAAATCGCATCTTTATCGCCTTTTTCTGCGAGAGGCTTGGCGAGTTCAACGGCTTTAGCATGCTCTCCTTTTTCAAAGGCAGCGTAGGCATCAGCAGCTGGACTGGATGGATCGAGCTTAGGGGCGTTCGTAATATTTGCAGCAGCAGTGGAGTTTTCTGTCGCATTAAGGGTGATCGCAGAATGCGCCGTTAAAGTTCCTAATAAGATGATTGCCGCACCGAAATAGATTTTCATAGATGGATGTATAAATGCAAAAATTCACCCCGTGGCAAGAATTTAGCTGTATTTTTTGGTAATTTAGAGTCGATCCGCCGATTCTACAAAAAAACTGTCTCAGTCCATCTATTGCTTTGCTTTACCAGCATCCCCCGATTCCATGGACAAGGCACATCAAGCAAAAAGAGCCTGAGCGCCTTTTACTCACCAAGCATGGATACGAGATGCATCGCGAGGTCGTGCTTCGGGGCCTTTTTGAATAATTCGGTGCGGTCTTTGAAAACGAGGAAAGCCTCGTTTTCCTCCGAATCGAAGCCGATATCGCTTCTCGAAACATCGTTCGCAACGATTAGGTCACAGCCTTTCGCCTCAAGCTTCATGCGGGCATTGGCCTCGAGGTTTTCCGTTTCCGCCGCGAAGCCAACCAAAAAACCCCCAAAGCCCATCATCTGACGCGCGGAACCCAGAATGTCTCTGGTTTTGATCAGTTCCAAAATCATCTTCTCTCCGCTCTTTTTGATCTTTTGCGAGGAAAACCCTGCTGGCGTGAAGTCGGCGACCGCTGCAGTAAAGAATGCGGCACTCATTTTGGGCAAATACCTTGCCACGACCTCATACATTTCCGCCGCACTTTCCACAGGGATAAAATCTACCCCGGCCGGAACGTCGAGCGAAGTTGGCCCAGAAACCAGCAAGACTTGGTGTCCCGCATGCACCGCGGCATCCGCAATCGCATACCCCATTTTTCCTGATGAGCGATTGGTCAGGAAACGAACCGGATCGATGGCTTCACGGGTTGGACCTGCGGTGATGAGAATTTTCATAGTGAGAGGAAATGAATGCCCACCTATCCAATCAGGCGCAGCAGTGTTTGAAAGGCAGAAACATGCGCTGCGACACGCTTGTGCAAATCCGCCTGACTCGGAGTCTCGAAAGTGAAAGACAGCGCGCAGCCTTGTTTCGCAAGATAAATCGCCTCCGGCCATTCGTCCGGCAAATCCGCCTCCGCACCATGATAAATCCAGCCCGGAGCACGAACCTCATGACCATCGATATGCGGACCAGCCTCCGGAGCAAAGCTCTCAGCCACCGCTTCTAGTATCTCCAACGCACGGCGCGGTTGATCCTCCTTCAAATTGATTTCGTAAAAATAAAACCCCTGTGTTTCCCAGTCTTCATGCAGAGACACAAATACATCCGGCAATCGATTTCGCTCAAACCACCTTGTGTGTGCGTCGATCTCGAGTGTGGCTTTTTTCAAATAATCACGATTCAAATCGATTCCCTCACGATTTTCCCGCCGCCCCATGGCAAGCCCTCCCGGATTGAGTGCCGGACAAATCAACCAATGATATTTTTCCGAAAAGCTTCCCGTTCGCATCATTTCCAACAAAGCGAGCGGTCCGGCTGGTTCATCACCATGAATCCCGGCCGAGGCGTAAACGAGTGGACCCTCGCCTCTCTTTTCCCAAACAACGATGGGGCCGTCTTCCGTATCCAAAAGAATCTCTTCACAAAACCCCTGACGCAATGCTGCCTCTGCAAACCCTTCCAGATACCATGGCCATTTGAAAAGTTCCTCCATGAAAACTAAACTTATCTCTTCAGTCTTATCGATGTCGATTTTCCGTGTGCATCCAGTCCCTCCAGTCGCGCGAACTCCTCAATCACCGACAACGACTTCTCAACCGCCCGTTTGTCCATTTTTACAATACTGGTGCGGCGTTGGAACTGGTCCGCGCGAAGTCCGGAGAACGAGCGTCCTGCTCCACCTGTCGGCAAGGTGTGGCTGGGTCCGGCGAGGAAATCACCAACGGCAACCGGAGAATCCGCGCCCAGATAAATCGCGCCAGCCGTGCGGATTTGCGCAAGCACTTCGTCTTCGTCTTTCACGATAAGGGAAAGGTGCTCAGGCGCAAACGCATTCACGATCGCCACACCTTCATCCATCGATTTCACATGGAGCAAGAACGTGCTGCTTTTCAAAACTTCCTTAATGATTTTCGAACGACTCAACTGCATGGTTTGCTTTTCAATTTCCGAGCGGACTTTTTCCAACAACGCGGAGGAAGTCGTGAGGAAACCCACTGCGCTATCTCCACCGTGTTCGGCCTGTGCGAGCATATCCGCAGCGATGTAGGAGGCCTTCGCCGAGGTGTCTGCCAAAATTAAAATCTCACTTGGTCCCGGAAGAAGATCAATGGATACCGCACCCACGAGTTGGCGTTTTGCCTCGACCACAAAACGGTTTCCAGGTCCGAAAATACGATCCACCGGAGCTATCGTTTTTGTTCCAATCGCCATGGCGGCAATCGCTTGCGCACCGCCGACTTTGATGGCTTGGGTCACACCCGCTTGTTTCAAAGCATATAACAACGCAGGATTCACCGATCCATCAGGACCGCAGGGAGTTGCCGCAAAAATTTCCGGAACTCCTGCCGCTTGAGCAAACCCAGCCGTCATTAATGCGGTGGAAACTAGCGGCGCCTTCCCACCAGGAACATAAACACCAACCCGATCAAAAGGCGTGAACCTCTCACCAATCACCGCGCCTTCCGCATTTTTCGACGACCAATCTTTGCGCATGCTTTTATGCGCAAACGCATGGATGTTTTTCAAGCTCCTGCGAATCGCTTCGCGCGTTGCACTTGATACCGATGCTTCCGCGTTCGCAAATTCTTTTTCGCCAATAAACAACTGACTCTTCGTCAGCTTTGCACCATCAAAACGATGCGTCAGTTCAATCAAAGCATCGTCACCTTCCATGGCAACTTTCGCAATGATATCAGTCACCAGATCCCTCACTGAATCCTCAGGAATAGCCCGCCGATTCAGTCGCTTGACGAACGAGGGATAGCAGGCATCTTTGTGAGACAAAATTTTCATAGAGTTATTGTGGACGGAAAGATGCACACTCTTACCCATCACGCCAACCCTCAATAAAGGTTTCAATCACCGATTTTGTAAGAAACACCCCCAAAATAACGTTAAACTTGAACCGTTTTGACAAAGTCCTTTAAGTTATATTGCCTGATCGCAGGCTTAAGCTCAGTCGGCCACCCTCTGATGGCTGGCGAGGTTAGCTTCAATCGAGACATCAGGCCTATTTTTCTCAAAAATTGCACCGCCTGCCACGGTGGAGTCAAAGAGGCGGGCGGAATCTCATTTATCTACAGGGAACGCGCGCTCCGTGAGGGCGAATCGGGAAAGAACGCCATCGTCCCCGGAAAACCTGAATCTTCCGAAATGATGCGACGCATCCGCAGCACGGACCCGGATGAAATGATGCCACAACCCAAGCACGGTACGCCGCTCAAGCCTGCCGATATCAAGCTTGTCGAAACATGGATTTCCGAGGGCGCAAAATGGGAAGAGCATTGGGCATTCATGCCGCCAATCGAAAAAAAGATTCCGGCGCTTAAAAACGAATCTTGGACAACCCAAGCTCTCGATCGCTTCGTTTTACATTCGATCGAGCAAAACAAGCTCACCCCATCTCCCCAAGCCAGTCCTGCTGAATGGCTACGCCGAGTCAGCTTTGATCTGACAGGTCTTCCGCCAACCATTGATCAGCTCAAAGAACTCGAAGCCGCATGGAACGCGGATGGAAAAGCCGCGCGTGAAAAAGTCGTGGATCACCTGCTAGCATCCCCTGCCTATGGTGAACGCTGGGCAACCGTTTGGTTAGATCTTGCCCGCTATGCCGATACCTTTGGATTTGAAAAAGATCCCCACCGCGACATCTGGCCATGGAAGGATTGGGTCATACGCTCACTCAACGCAGACATGCCTTACGATCAATTCACGATCGAACAAATGGCTGGCGATCTTTTGCCCAACGCGACCGCCGATCAAATCCTCGCCACCGCGTTTCACCGCAACACCCAAACCAACACCGAAGGTGGAACGGATGATGAAGAATATCGCGTCGCCGCTGTGATTGATCGCATCTCCACGGTTTGGACCACATGGCAGGCCACCACATTCGGTTGCGTGCAATGCCACTCCCACCCCTACGATCCCATCGCTCACGAAGAATTTTATGAGTTCATGGATTTCTTCAACCAATCTGAAGACTCCGACCTCAAAAACGAATATCCCAAAATCAAACTTGTTGGAGACGAGTGGGTGAAGCTTCATCGTGAAACCCGCGCCCTGCGCGAAGCACTTGATGCTGAAGGTCGTAAGATCTCCGACACCCCTTGGAAAATTCTGGAAAATATTTCGTTCGCTCCCCAGCACGGAACGATGCGCATGGATCAAGATGGCATGATCTTCAGTGAAGGAAACCTGCGCTCAGGAACCACTCACAAAATTTCCGGCCATCTTCCAAAAATCGACGCACTGAAAATCTCGATTTATCCGCAAAGTGATAATCCGAAAAATTGGCCGGAGATCGGTGCTTTCGTCACCTTGTTTCACATCGATAAAATTTCAACCGATGGCAAACGCACCCCGGTGCCGATGGGTGAAGTCATCGCAGATCATCTCTCCGGTTCGACAGATCCCATGAGTGCGTTCGCACAGAAAGGCATCGGCGAACGTTTCCAACGTTTTAAAGATCCGACCGGTAGAGACGGCGCAACTTCTGGCCTAGGTGAATTTCCACGCATCGCCGACCCGCGCAAATTTGTGATTCTTCCCGAAAGTCAAATCACCCTTCAACCCGGAGAGTTCATTGAAATATCTCTCAAACAAGGCGCCAATGCCAACGAGAGCCAAACCGCTTATGTCCGCAAATTCAAAATAGAGGTCACAGAAGACGCTCGCTACGCCGCCCTTAGATCAAATCCAAAACGACTCGAAACGTGGCAAAAAGTTTTCGATAATCTGGACCGCATGCTCGCGCTGAAAGGCACGGAGGTTCCTGTTATGGCGGATCGACCTGCAGCAGGAAAACGCGAAACCCGATTGTTCGCCCGTGGCAACCGCTTAACCAAAGAACAGGTTGTCAAAGCCGATGTCCCCGATTTGCTTCGTGGAAATTTCCCGAAAAAAGAAGAGGCCAATCGTCTCGATATGGCACGCTGGATGGTAAGCACCCAAAACCCCTTGACCGCCCGCGTGATGGTCAATCGCCTGTGGGGTGAAATGTTCGGAATAGGCATTGTCGAAACCATGGAAGACTTCGGCACCTCCGGAACTTTACCTTCCAATCTCGCCCTGCTCGATCACCTCGCTCTGCGCTTCCAAGGAGAGCACAAGTGGTCTATCAAAAAAGCCCTTCGCGAAATCACGCTCTCTTCAACTTACCTTCAAACATCCAAAGCCACGCCGGCGCTGCTTGAGAGAGATCCAAAAAACCAACTGCTCGCACGCGGCCCGAGAAATCGCCTCAGCGCCGAGATGGTCCGCGATCAAGCGCTTGCCACTTCCGGTTTGCTCTCTAAGAAAATGTATGGTCAACCCGTTTATCCTCCACAACCCGCAGGCGTATGGAATTCCGTTTATAGCGGCGCAAATTGGAATGAGTCCAAAGGCGAGGATAAATACCGCAGAGGTCTTTATACCTATGTCAAACGCACCAGTGGCTTCCCCGGATTCCTGACATTCGACGCACCAAGTCGCGATGTTTGCTCGGCACGACGCATCGTTTCCAACACGCCTCTGCAAGCGCTTGTTACAATGAACGATCCCGCTCACATCGAAGCCGCTGCCGCTCTAGCTGAAAAAATGCGCCAACATTCAGGAGAGATCGACGCACAAATCAGCTTTGCCTATCTGACCGTCACCCAACATCAGGCGGGTCCTCATATCATCAAGGAGTTAGTCGCTCTTTATCAGGACTTGAAAAAGGAAACACCCGAGGCGAAAGGTTCAATGGGACCCGATCCCGCACTCACCCTCACCGCCAACACGATCCTTAACCTCGACGCCGCACTCACCAAATGAACCGACTCGAACAAGAAATCCGCCTAACCGAACTTTCCCACCTCACACGTCGGCATTTCCTCTCGAAATGCACGACTGGCTTGGGTGCGATGTGGGCTTCTACGATGCTAGGAAACCAACTTTATGGTGCATCTCAAAAACTCGTTAAAGATCCGTCCAATCCTCTTGCTCCATCGATGCCGTTGCTTCCCGGAAAAGCGAAACGCGTCATCTACCTCCACATGGCGGGTGCTCCGTCCCAGCTCGAACTCTTCGACTACAAACCCGAGCTCGAAAAACTCAATGGTCAAGATTGTCCGAAAGAATTTTTGGATGGCAAACAATTTGCCTTCATTCAGGGCGTACCGAAAATGTTAGGCTCGCAATTCACCTTCAAGCAGCATGGCCAAAGCGGCGCATGGATATCCGACCGACTTCCTCATCTTTCCACCATGGCGGATGATATGTGTTTCATCAAATCCATGCACACGGATCAGTTCAATCACGGTCCCGCACAACTTCTCGTCCACACAGGCACCCAAAACCTTGGCGCACCATCCATCGGGTCATGGGCGACATATGGCCTCGGCTCGGAAAACCAAAATCTTCCGGGTTTCATCGTTCTGACATCCGGCGGGAAAAATCCCGATGCCGGAAAGTCCGTTTGGGGTTCGGGTTACCTTCCCTCAGTTTACCAAGGCGTTCAATGTCGCTCGGAAGGAGAACCCGTCCTTTATCTGAAAAACCCAGATGGTGTAAGCCGAGACATGCGTCGCCGCTCGATTGATGCGCTCGACCGCATCAACCAAAAAATCGCAGAAGAAACTGGCGATCCTGAAACAGTCACGCGCATTGCCCAATACGAGATGGCATACCGGATGCAAATGCACGCGACCGATGCGTTTGATCTCAAACAAGAAAACGAAGCCACTCATGCGATGTATGGCACGCAGCCGGGCAAAGAATCATTTGCTAACAACTGCCTGCTTGCTCGCCGACTCGCAGAACGCGGCGTCCGCTACATCCAGCTATTCGATTGGGGTTGGGACTCCCATGGAACAGGCAAAGATACCGATCTTAAAATAGGTTTCACCGATCTTTGCAACCGTATCGACAAACCCATTACCGCGCTTCTACAGGATCTCAAGCGCCGCGGCATGCTCGAAGACACGCTTGTTGTTTGGGGCGGTGAGTTCGGACGCACTCCCATGCGCGAGAATCGCGGTGGCGGTGAAATGTCCTTCGTCGGGCGCGATCACAACCCCGGCGGCTTCACCATCTGGATGGCAGGCGGTGGCGTAAAAGCGGGAACATCCTACGGCGAAACCGATCCCATCGGCTACGAGGCGATCAAAGACAAGGTTTCCGTCCACGATCTCCACGCCACGATGCTCCACCTCCTCGGCTTCGATCACGAAAAACTCTCCTTCCCCTTCCAAGGTGTCGGCCAACGCCTGACCAACATCACCAAACCCGGCACGAAAGTCGTAAAAGGTGTAATTGCTTAGGTTACCTAGCTCTAAGCTCTTCCCTCTAAGCTCTTCCCTCTAAGCTCTTCCCTCTGAGCTCTGAGCGAATTGCTCTAACTGCAATTCCAAGCCCACCGATGACAAACAACATCGGAAACCAGATCGAATATCCCGCCGCTTTTGAATCGGGCTTGAGCATGGCGAAATTTACATCCGCCGGATTGACGTAAACCATGGTTTTTTTTCCTACAGGATACGCCTCAACCAACTCTGCGATTTTATTCCGCTTGTTGTAATTCGGATTTCCACGGAAACCATAGCGTTCACCCGTTTTGCTCTCGTTCTTCCATACATAACCATAAAGAATTTTTAACCGATATTCCATCGGCGAAAATTCATCATGCTTGTATTCCTCCATCTCTGAGGAAAGCACCACTCCTTCCACCTGTGGCCAAGCGCGCTGATCAACCGCCCGCATGTAACTCATTCCAAGCAAAACCGTAAATAATCCCCCGACACCGGCAATCACCAGTCCAAGCATCACCAAAAATACCGTCGAGCCCTTCATAAGTTACACCGCAAGGAACAACCTTCCCCCGTGAAACGCAACTTTAGATTAAGCCATCATCCTTATTCCTCCTGAAGGCGGATATCTTCTCCATTCCTTATGCTTGATCTCGCCGCCAGTTGGGATTACCCCATCCACGTGCTAACGATCAAAAAACTGACCAAAACCCTCGGCGGAAGAACGCTTTTACGCGAGGCGGAAATGTCCATCAACTGGGGTGAACGCGTGGCTCTCGTCGGACCGAACGGTGCCGGAAAATCCACTTTGTTCCGAATGATCCTTGATGAGGACCAACCGGACGAAGGCACGATCGATCGCGATGAATACGCCATCGTCGGCTACCTCCCCCAGGAAGCTGGCGAGCCCACGGATGAAACTATTCTTGAAATCGCAATGGGCGTGACTCCAGAAATGATTGGCTTGCTACGCACCATTCGTGAGGGAGAAAAATCCGGTGACCTATCCACCCCGGAATTCGCCAAGGCCCAGGACCAGTTCACCGCACTCAACGGCTACCAACTCGAACCCAAGGCCAAAAAAATTCTAGCTGGTCTGGGTTTCAAACAAGAGGACTTTCAAAAGCCCGCGCGTGAATATTCCGGTGGCTGGGTGATGCGTGCCCACCTCGCCCAACTCCTCGTCATGGAGCCAGACTTGCTGATGCTGGACGAGCCAACCAACCACCTCGACCTCATATCGCTTCTCTGGCTTCAGCGCTACTTGCTCAACTACTCCGGCGCCATCCTCATGATTTCCCACGATCGCGATTTCATGGACACGATGATCGAGACGGTCATCGAGATCGATCCCGATGCGATGCAACTCATTTCCTACACGGGAAATTACACCGCTTTCCTTGACCAACGCGAAAAACGCTACGAGCTCCAAGTCCAAGCCTATCGCAACCAGAACAAGGAAATCGAAGGCCACATGGAGTTCATTGAGCGCTTCCGTCAGGTCGGCTCAAAAGCCGCACAAGTCCAGTCGCGTATCAAGTTTGTCGATAAAATCGAACGCATCGAAAAACCCCGCGCGCCGCGCAAGCCTTTCAAATTCGCTTTCCCTCAGCCTCCGCGCTCCAACCAAAAAGTCATCGAGTTCCAAAAAGTCGGCCAATCTTATCCCGGCAAACGCATCTACAAAGACCTCGATCTCACCATTGAGCGCGGCGATAAAATCGTCCTCGTCGGCCCAAACGGCGCTGGTAAAACCACCTTGCTCAAACTTCTCGCCGGTGAACTCGAAATCGATTCCGGCAAAAAGGATGTCGGCTATCTGACGAAAATTGGCTACTACTCCCAGCACCGAGCGGAAGCCCTCAACGAGTTCAACTCGGTCCTCGATGAAGTCATGGGTGCCTGCGATACCCTGCGCGAAGAAGACGCCCGCGCCATTCTCGGAACTTTCCTTTTCCGCCGCGCAGATGTGGAGAAGAAGTGCGGTGTTCTCTCCGGCGGCGAGAAATCCCGACTCAATCTCGTCAAGTTTCTCGTCGATCCTCCGAACCTCCTCCTTATGGACGAGCCGACGACTCACCTCGATATCCTCTCGATCGACTCCTTGGTCAACGCGCTCAAAGCCTACGAAGGCACACTGGTTTTCATTTCCCACGACGTGCATTTCATCCGCAATCTCGCAGAAACCACCCTCCACGTCACCCGCAACGAAAAGGATCCCGAAAACGGAGCCATCGTCACCCGCTACACCGGCGGCTACGATTACTTCCTCGAAAAATCCGGACTAAGCGATGACCGCGGGGCAGTGACGGCTTAAGAGATTTAACCACGAATTTCACGAATCACACGAAAGTGGATAAGTGTTTTGTAGTTATTCAAAGCATTTTCCATTCTGTGTATTCTGTGCGCTTTGCCTCCGGCTATGTCCGCTTCGCTCACATTGCGGCCTAATTTTCGATCTTCATTCGTGTCCTTCGTGAAATTCGTGGTTCAAAATTCTTCACTCGCACAACCGCAATGAACCATTCAACCTCCGTTTAGTGAAATCCAACCGTTACCTACTAGCCCTGCTCCTCACCGCTGCGGTGACGGCATTTTGGTTCTTTGGTAGACCCATCAGCACGAATCAAATGGGTAACAGTGCTAATGCCCTCACATCAGAAATTCTCGCTCTGGGACCTCGCCCACCAGGAAGTGTAGCACTGAATCAGGTCCGTTCGCTATTAAGCAAAGAACTTGTAGCTAACGGCTGGGTGGTCGAACTTCAAGAATTCGAACGCGATACCAGTGTGGGAAAAATCAAATTCGCCAACCTCCGCGCCCGTTTTCAAGTCAAGGATCAAGACCCATGGCAACGCAAGATCGATGGTCTTCTCTGCGCCCATGTGGATTCGAAACTCTTCAAAGACAAAGTTTTCCATGGCGCAGATGATGCCGCCTCTGCCTGCGCCGCATTGGTGGTCATCGCCAAACACCTCGCCATCCATAAGCCCGAACAAGCCGCAAAACTGGAACTCGTATTTTTCGATGGCGAAGAAGCTTTCGCGGAAAACATGACCACACTCGATGGCCTTTATGGAAGTCGACATTACGCAAACACTTGGAGAACGCGCAATGACAAGCCAAAGTTCGGTATTTTGTTAGACATGATCGGCCACAAGAATCTCAAAATCCGTATCCCCACCGACTCACCGAAACACCTCGCCGATCTCATGTTCTCCATCGCGGAAAAACAAAAGGTCGGTTCCCATTACGGCATCGCCGCGGGCACGATCATGGATGATCACGTCCCGCTCAACCTCATCGGGATACCAACGCTCGATATCATCGGCGACTTCTCGAGAACCAGATGGTGGCACACCCCCGGCGACAACGCGGACATCATTTCAGCCGATTCCCTGAACATTTCCATCGGCGTAACGCTGGGGATGCTGGATGAGCTATTGTCTGAAAAGTAAGCCCATCAGCCAAACTGGACCGCGCGACTCCAGCCGCAGAACCAGCCGTTGAAGTCTTGAATTTCATCCCCTGAATCTTGTATCGCATCCCAGCATTGCCCATGGAAATTTTCCAGTCTAAGTTAATCCATTCATGAGCGACCACGCCGCACTCCACTACTGCCCCGATCTATTGAACTTCTCGCGAAGAATCACCCGCGAGGTCAGGGTCGGAAATATTGGTATTGGCGGAAACAACCCGATCCGTGTGCAGTCGATGATCACTTCCGATACACGCGATACCCCCGCATGTGTCGCAGAGGTCTTGGCGCTCGCCGATGCTGGGTGTGAAATCGTCCGCATCACCGCCCAGACAAAAATCTACGCCGCGAACCTCGAAAACATCGCCCGCGAAGTTCGTGCCGCCGGTTGCACGGTTCCTCTTGTTGCGGATATCCATTTCAAACCCGACGCCGCCATGGAAGCCGCGAAATGGGTGGAGAAAGTCCGCGTCAATCCCGGCAACTATGTCGATAAGAAGAAATTCGAAATCCGCGAATATTCCGACAGCCAATACGAAGCCGAACTTGAGCGCATTCGAGAGCAGTTCATTCCGCTCGTTCACCTCTGCAAAGATCTCGGCAGAGCCATGCGCATCGGCACCAACCATGGCTCTCTGTCGGATCGCATCATGAATCGATACGGAGACACCCCGCTCGGCATGTGCGAAAGCGCACTCGAATTCGCACGCATCGCCCGCGATCACAATTACCATAATTTCGTTTTCTCGATGAAAGCCTCGAACCCGAAGGTGATGATCGAGGCGTATCGCTTGCTCGTCGCAAGACTTGAAGCCGAAGGCCCAGACTGGAACTACCCCATCCACCTCGGCGTCACCGAAGCCGGAGATGGCGAAGACGGTCGCATCAAATCCGCCATCGGCATCGGTTCACTTCTAGCCGATGGCATCGGCGACACCATCCGCGTCTCACTCACCGAAGACGCGATTCATGAGATTCCCGTAGCGAAGGCATTGGTCTTAAATAGTAGCTGGGACTTGCAGTCCCAGTCTGTAGCTGGGACTTGCAGTCCCAGTAATTCCAACAATCCCAGTAATTCCAACAATCCAAGTAATTCCAACAATCCAAGTAATTCCAACAGTCCCAGTAATTCCAACATTTCCAGCCTCCAAGCCCTATCCCACACAATACGTCCCGATTGGTCGAAACTCGAAAGACACACCTCAACCTTCCTCCCTCACTGGCGAATCCATGGAGCCACCTACGCCATTACATTCCGCACGAAGGACTCCCTCCCGAAATCTGTTCTCGAAGACTTCAAACAAAGGCATCAAATCCTGTTAGATCGCATTGAAAAAGTTCGGCAAACCGCCGGATCTCGTGACGCCACCGATGAATTACTTCCTTTACGCGCAGAGCTACAATCACTCACTCAGACCATCATCGAGCCTGCGCTACACGCAACCAAAGGACCTCAACCTCTCTCGGATCCACAGATTGCCGATAGGGTTTGTAAAGCTCTGAAATTTTTCGATGGCGAACGTTATAACTTACTCGCGTGGTCCGTGATGCCAAACCACGTTCATGTTCTGCTTACCCCACACGAAACATTTTCACTAGAAGGCATTCTCAAGTCATGGAAAACTCACACCGCCAAACAAGCGAACCAGATTCTTGGAAAGTCCGGCACGTTCTGGCAGGAAGAATATTACGATCACATCGTTAGAGATGGTCATGATCTAAAAAATCAGGTGCGGTATATATTGAAAAATCCTGTAAATGGAAATGCATCTCCAGCATGGACAGGTAGCGTTTTTGGAATCGGGACAGAATGTCCCGACGACGGACTGGAACTACAAGTTCCAGCTACAATTACCTTAACCCCCTCCTACGATCCTTTTTCCTACGAGCGCCGTCGTAGCTCTGTTTTGACCATCCAAGGTCATGAACTCGGAGGAGAAAAAACAGTCAGGGTTTTCACCACACAATCGAACTGGAACGCACTCGCTCACAAGATCGCTTCGATGGGAGATTTTCGTCCGGAAATCATTTATGAGAAAGCGGAAGTTCTCGAAATCGATCCGCACGATGCTTCGGCGATTTCCGCACTTAACGATCGCACCGAACCCGCTTTGATCACTGTGGCCGATCATATCGAAATGCATCCCATCCATGCCTTCCGCATGCTCGCGTTCCAAACTGATCCACGTCACCCCATCTTGCTTAAAGACACCTTACAGCCACCCAACGAGGAATCCGATTTTCTAACTTCCCTAATCAACGCCTCTCAAAACATCGGCTCTCTCCTTTGCGATGGCATTGGCGATGCGATCCTCATCCGTGGAGAAACCGCACCGGGACAATCGTTACGCATCGCCTACAACATCCTCCAAGCCGCCGGCACCCGGATTTTCAAAACCGATTACGTTGCCTGCCCTTCATGCGGAAGAACCTTGTTCAACCTCCAATCCACCACCCAAAAAATTCGCGCAGCCACAGGTCACCTCAAAGGCGTTCGCATCGCGGTCATGGGCTGTATCGTCAATGGCCCAGGTGAAATGGCGGACGCTGATTTCGGCTACGTCGGAGGCGCTCCCGGAAAAATCAATCTTTACGTCGGCAAAACCGCGGTAAAGTTCAACATACCTGAAGACGAAGCCGTCGCGCGCTTGATGGATCTCATCAAGGAACATGACAAGTGGATAGACCCACCTACTGTTGCAATCTCTTCTGACTAAGCCATGGCCGAAACCGTAACGATTCATCAAACCAAGGAAGTCACGCAGACACAGGTGCCTTGGAACGTGATTGTGCATGATGACCCCGTGAATCTCATGGGTTACGTCACCTTCGTTCTGATGAAAATTTTCGGCTATAACGAGCCTCACGCTACAAGACACATGCTTGAAATTCACGAACAAGGACTCTCAGTTGTCTGGTCAGGAGAACTTGAAAAAGCCGAGTTTTACGCCCAGCAACTCCAACTTCATCAACTGAAAACCTCACTCGCAGCCTCTGAATGAAAGTCGCTCCCACTATTGAGGGCGGTCTCAGAATCAACCCCGAAAACGATATCGACTGGCATCTGCTTCGCTCCATCATACTCGATGCAAACGCTTCCGATCACGATCTCGCAGCACGTCTTGGCGATCTGATATCCGACGAGAAAATTTCCGAAGACTGGCAGGACATTGTGGTTCCAGATTTGCGCGAATCCTTTTCGGATGATCTTCACCATGTTTATGCTGCGATTGAAACCGCTGCGGCATTTCCCAAGGATGATGAAATATCGATTTGGATTTCACCCGCCGACGCACAGAAGTGGTATAGCGCACTCAACCAAGCGCGACTTGAGTTGGAGGAAATCCATCATTTCGGTCAAAATCCCGAATTGGATGCCAAAAACTTCAGACCCGTTCGGCGCGATGCCTTGTTAAGAAGCCGCTTTTATTGCGAGCTTCAATCCTTGATTCTGGATCATGTGATTAGCTGATGAGGAAGCTTCGAACCTATCATGGAACGTGACGATTCCTTTCATTTGGTAAATTCAGCCTCACATCCGAAAATCTTCTCGTGGAAAACCAGCGCGCTCACTCGGTTTCCATAGTCGCTCGGATGGCTGCCGTCTTCGATAAAAAGCTTTTTGCCATTACCTTTGCGAAACTCTCTCTCCCATGCGTCTCCCACTGGCGCGATTTCCACACCACCCGCGTAATCCGCAGCGCGGGAATATCCATCCCTGATGCGGGCATTCATCTGATAAAAATCATCACCCCTCAAACCCGGCTGACCATCGCGCCTTCCCCAGGTTTGGTAGAGCATGGGGCGCGCACCGATAGCTTTTGCTTCATTTGCGAAAAACAAAACGGCGGGATACATCTCTTTCACACGACGGCTCTCCGGATACGCGGCATTCAGACTGAAGTCCTGAATCACCACGAGATCCCATTTTTTCGAGCGTAATTTTTTCAAAGTCGGCTCATGCTCCCGATGCTGGGCAAGATTCCAGCCACCATAGGTGGAGCTTGCGATCATGACATGCTTGCCGTTCTTGCTGGCAATTTCCTGAAAGCTTTTCGGCACGTCAAAGCTGTAACTGTTGCCAATGAACAGGACTTGCAAATGATCGTTTTTCACAGCGTTTTTACCTGAGTCTGGAAAAAACGGTGTACAGCCCGTCAAACCGAAAAACGCCCATATTTTGGCAAGCATCAGTAAACTGCGGCAAAGGGTTTCATGCTCTCGGATGTGCTTCATCATAAACTTGCTTCATTCTTTCGCGGGTGACGTGCGTGTAAATTTGGGTGGTCGACAACGAAGCGTGCCCTAACAACTCCTGAACACTACGCAAATCGGCCCCAGCATCAAGCATGTGCGTCGCAAAACTATGCCTGAGCTTGTGAGGACTGACCCCAAACGGGATCCCACTGATCTGCAAATATTTTTTCAACATTTGATCCACCGCTTGCTGGGTGATTCTGGTTCCCCGTACGCTGCGGAACAATGGGCCGTTGGTCACTGCCGCCTCTTGCCGGTATTTCTGTATCGCACGGATCGCTTCACCACCGATCGGCACGATCCGTTGCTTCCGGCCCTTACCGGTGACTTTGACGATATCCTCCACGAAATCGACATCCTTCACATCCAGGCCAAGCAACTCGGAAATACGCAGGCCAGATGAATAAAACAGCTCGAGTATCGCCACATCCCGATATTTCAACCACGTGTGGAATTTGCCGCTGGCTTCGACTTTCAGGGGTGCTTCTAACAAAGCCACCATTTGCTTCAAGCTCAACACCACCGGCAAGTTGCGCTCCAGCTTCGGCATCTGAATCTCCGCCACCGGGCTCTTCTCCAAACCGCGACGCAGCACGAGATATTTGTAAAACGAACGAAGTGCCGCAAAACGCAAACGAATCGTCGAGCGCTTCATGTCTTCTTTCATCAGGAAAAACAGATAATCGCGAAAATGATTTGCCCGCTCATTTCGCCAACCATCAAAACTACCACCCCGCCAGCCGACATACTCTTTGAGCGCCGCTGCATAATTTCGTATCGTCAACGGCGAGGCGTCTTTTTCGGTCTCCTGAAACTCCAGGAAATATGCGACGTCGTCTTTCATCTTAAAAATTCAAATTCCAAGTTTCAAAAATGAAATAGAACATAATAGCCACAACTCTTTTTTGAGATTTGGATTTTGAAACTTGAATTTTCACTTCACAAAAACCTCACGAGCCTTGGCTCCATCGCCGGGACCGATGATGCCGCGTTGCTCAAGAATATCCATCATGCGTGCCGCACGGGTATAGCCCAAACGCAAGCGCCGCTGCAAAAGCGAGGTGCTTGCTTTTTGCTCCTGCCTGCAGACCTCGATGCATTTGATGATCAATTCCTCATCCGCATCCGAAACATCCTCCTCATCATCCATTCCGGCGCTGTCGATGGTTTCGCGGATATCTTTTTCATAGCGCGGCTTCGCCTGCTTCGCGCAGTGATCGACAATACGCTCAACTTCCGCATCGGAAACAAACGCACCCTGTGCACGCTCCAACTTCGCGGAACCCGGTGGCAAATACAGCATGTCACCCTTACCCACGAGTTTATCCGCCCCTTTGGTATCCAGGATCACACGAGAGTCCAAAGCCGATGAAACTTGGAAGGCGATCCGGCTTGGAATGTTCGCTTTAATGATACCTGTCACCACATCCGCACGCGGTGTCTGCGTCGCGATGATCAGATGAATCCCGGCCGCACGGGCTTTCTGCGCGATCCTTGCAATGCACATTTCCACATCCGCCGGAGCCGTCTGCATCAAATCCGCAAGCTCATCAATCAACACCACAATGTATGGAAAGCGATCTGGGATATCATCCTCCTCGATTTCCAGCTCTTCGAAATCCGCTTCCGGTCCGAGATCGCCATCTTCAAGCGCTGACGCAATGGCCTCGATCTCATCTTGATCCACTTCTTCCTCTTCCTCCGGCTCTGGCTCAGTCTCTGCCACAGGATCTTTGTCGGCACGGGGACGATTATTGAAACCGTCGAAGTTTCTCACCCCTTCTTTTGCGAAAATCCGGTAGCGTTTTTCCATTTCATTCACCACCCATTTCAGCGCGGCAACGGTCTTCTTCGGATCGGTCACCACGGGCACCACCATATGTGGGAGCTTGTTATACATCTGCATCTCCACAACTTTCGGGTCAACCATGATGAAACGCAGCTCATCGGGCCCGAACTTGAAGAGAATGGAAGCGATGATCGAGTTGATACAAACCGATTTTCCAGAACCCGTCGCACCCGCCACGAGCAGGTGCGGCATGGCAGCAAGATCGCCGATCACGGTCTTGCCATAAACATCTTTACCAAGCGCGAGCGGTATTTTCTTTTTCGCCGAACGGAAGTCCGGGTCGTGCAACAACTCATGCAACGGCACGGCGACTTTGTTAGAATTCGCTATCTCGATGCCCACCGTATCCTTGCCGGGAATGGGTGCCAAAATATTGATCCGCTCCGCACGAGTCGCTCGCGCAAGGTCAGCCTCAAGCTGGGAAATACGAGAAACCCGGAGACCTGTGGAAGGATAAATCTCATAGCGCGTGATCGTCGGCCCTCGGGTGATGTCTCCGGGAGTCACATCAATTCCAAACGCTTTGAGCGTATCGACAATCGTGCTCTGGATGGAAATCAACTCATCATGATCCGCCGCCTCGGCCTCTTCCTCAACCGCATCCAACAAATCAAATCCCGGCAATTCGTAGTCCTCAAAACCTGTCACAGAAAGCGATTGATGACCCGGTTTTTTCCGCTCGAAGGGCTTGGAGCCGAACTCCATTTGTTCCATAGATCGACGCTGCGATGCATCAATGATCTGCGGTAGCGGAGTTTCACGGATCGGCAGTTCCTTCTGACCCGGCGTGTCAGTTTCAGCATCTTTAAGCTTTGCGATCTCTCGCTCAAGACGGCGTTGTTCACGTTGACGCTCACGCTCATGCAAGAGTTCTTTCTCACGGGCGTCAGCGCGTCCCGCCTCGGTTCGACTCATTCGCCATGCGTCGAACTTGCGTCTGAAAACCATGAAGCAAGCTTTCACAAAAGCCATGGGCGTTTGACCGGTTAGCCAAACCAGTCCAACGAGGTAGCCTATACTAGCCAAGCCGATGGTTCCGGGCTTGCCGATGAAGGGCACGAGCAAGTGCCCACCGATTCCGTTTCCAATCACACCACCCGGACTGGGCATCCGGCATCTTGCCGCCCAATCTTGAAAAAACCAATCGGATGCATGCAACCACACCGCACCGGAAATCAGGATGGTGATCAGACCCAGCGAAATTCTCGGCCAGAGCAACCAACGAAACGCCAGCTTCGTCACGCCGAACCAAATAAATCCCAACGAAAGCAACCAACCCGCCGCACCAATCAAAAGGATTTGTATAAAACCCAAAACACCACCCACCGGTCCCAGCCAGTTCTCCCCGACCTTTCCGCTCTTGTCCGCAAAACTACCTAAAAATCCCAGATCCGGAAGATCCGCAGGGCTGTAGGAAAGCTGAGATAACAGCAACACCACGCCACCAGCGATCCAACAGACCCCGGCAACTTCGCTGGACCACTGCTTGGGCTCCTCGATCTGCCCACGTTTCTTGTTTTCTCGATTGGCCATGGATTGATGACAAGCACAGCATTCCCTCCCCTCCTCAAAAGGGCAAGATTGTTTTCATACCATGAAAATCAGGAAATCTTAAGGATTTGGACCCTAAAACCGCGGATTCTGCAGGTCGGGCGCCGCATGAAATGAGGAGAAAAAGCAGAGCCACCCGTGTTTCACGCTTTTTTCCAAAGGGAGGGAGTTGACCGTGATTCTCATTATCTGAAATAATCATCCGGATCCACCATGGGCGGCAGGGGCCGATTCAAGATGCTTTTTTCCTCTTGGATCCCGAACTCCAACTCAAGGTGACTAATCGCCCGAGCGACTCCGTGCATGGGAAAACGATCGCGCCCGTTCATCCACAGCCTCCCAAGAATTTCGTAGGCCTGTTTGTGAGATGGGAAAACTTTGTCCACCAGCCCGATGACCGTCTGCTCAGGATCACGTTGATATTCCAGGACATAAAGCATCGCCATGGCGGTGGGCTGCAATTTGTTTTGTTCGCTTTTGATTTCCAACAAAAGATCCAACGCATCCTTTTCCCGTCCCGGAACGCGAACCAAAGAATACAACGCGGCACGCTTGGTAAAACTCCGCGCAAGACCCGTGTCGGCCGCCGCCTTGTATGCCTCATAAGAAGCTTCGTAGGCGGTTCCCGGATCGCCAAATGCCATGACTTTGTTTGAATCCGCCAGAAGATATCCCAAACGCTCATGCAGCATCGGATGATCAGGATTGTTTCTTACCCCGCGTTCCAAAAAATCCCGCCCTGCCAGGATGTAGCTCTTCCATAAAAGTTTCCGACGCAAGGGTGGCAATTGCGACTCATACAAATAATGGGACGCCGCATTATATGCCAAATGCCAGCTGCCGGCATCCCAATAATACTTCGTTCGCGGCGCCAGATCGACGATGAGATTGAAAGTATCCGCAACATCCGCCCATTTCTGTATTTCAAAATATGAGTATGCCCTGAGGTTCAAGAAGGTCGCAACCAGCGTACGAAGCCCGCCCAATGAAACCGCCGAAAAGGTCTGTCCAAGCCTCTCACCAGTGCCGATTTCCAGGCGCGGTGGCAGAAGGTTTTCACGCTGCAGCTCGGAGGTAAGACTCGCCTCCAAGGGAAGACGCACGGCTCCCGCCACCAAAATCACACCCCCCAATACCCAGTATTTTTTCTTCTGAGTCATCCGGTCAAAATTCTTTTTCAGCAAAAATAAACCACGAGGCAAACAGGTAAAAAATAAAGTAGAACAACCCAATCAATGACAGCTTGCACAAAATCAGGAGTGGCATGACATGCCCCTGAATCACTTCATCAATCACATTGAAGAGCTGGAAATCCGGCAATACCAAAGCGACGACCAGTGATATGGCATGGGCCAACCAACCATCGCTCGTTCCCACTCCCTGGCTCAGATAAATCTCACGCGCATCCGCTTGAAAATGTCCGATGAAGTAAATCAGGAAACTGATGATCGTGGTGAACAAGGTGCTGCTTGAAAAGGTAGAGATCAACATCGCCATTGAGGCGATCACCGTTGCACGCAGAAAAACGGCTAGCACCGCGCCCTGCAGTGATAGCGTCGGCCCTTGATTGAGAATTTCCGTTCTCAGTGCCGCCACATCCCCTGCCGGCCAACCGCGCTCCACCGCCGCGGCCACTTGCTGTTCCAGAACCATGTTCGTGCGTAATTGCAAAATCCCCGTCATCAGCAAATCCATGATCAGCAATGAAACGAACACCAACAACAACACGCCCAATAACTTGCCTGCGAGATAATCAATACGGGGAACAGGCTTCGCCAAAATGGTATAGAGCGTCCTGTCCTCGACGTCTTTCGGCAAAAGCAAAGCTGTCGCCACAATCGAAAGCACGACCGAAAACAAAGTCATCGCACCAAGCGACCAACTTTTGATCAAGGTCAACACATGCGTCCCAGTGGCATCCGGCCCCTCGTGTTGGGGAAGATTGAAAAAATTACTCGCAATCAAAATCACGGCAAAAAACGCGAGGAAGTAAAACACTTTCATCCTCACCAATTGCGTGAATGCATGATGCGCAATGACTCCTATGCGGCCGAAATGCGCGGGGATTCTTTGTATGTTTGAAATGATGTTCATCGCTAAAATGATCAATGGGTTTCCTCCTGTTTGCGGGTTTCATGCAGGAACAAGCGCTCCAACGTCGTCCGCGGCCTGCCTTTGCGAACCAACTCAACCCCGCCAGTCCGCTTGATCAATGCCTCAATCTCCGCGATCAGTTCCGGACTCGCGTCCTTCAAGACCAACTCGGTCTGATCCTCGATCGCGATCAAATCATCCAATTTCCCTTCCTTCACCATTTTTCCACGGAAAATAATCCCCACATGATCACACACTTCCTGCACCTGCTCTAACAAGTGCGAACACAAAAACACGGTGATCCCCCGCTCTTTGAGTTTGAAAATCAAATCCCGAATCTGCCGCGAGCCCAACGGATCCACCCCCGCCGTCGGCTCATCCAAAATCACCAGTCGCGGCTCCTGAATCAACGCCTGTGCCAAACCGATCCGCTGCAACATGCCTTTCGAATACCCTCCAATCCTCCGGTTCCTCGCATCGGTCAAATCCACCAATTCTAACAACTCCTCCACCCTGCTTTTCAACTTCGCACCCCGTATTCCGCAAAGCTTTCCATAAAAACCCAAAGTCTCCTCACCACTCAGGTGTTTGTAAAAATACGGATTCTCCGGCAGGAATCCCACCTCATCCCGCGAATCCACCTGCAAGGAGTCTTTTCCAAAAATCGAACACTGACCCGCTGTCGGGGCCACCAATCCCAGCAGCGCTTTCATGGTCGTGGACTTCCCGGAACCGTTCGGCCCGATCAGCCCATACACTTCACCCGGCATGATACGGATCGATACATCATCCACCGCCCGCAACGGCAAACGCTTGAACGACGTTTTGAAGTCTTTCACCAAATGGCAGATCTCTACAGCTGGGACGGTTTCTGTCATGCTTCAAGAAACTTGATGCGAGTCGCATCTCATTGCAATGCCTTTTGCTCATCACTCAAGGAGCCGCTGCATCCTTCTTCTGTCTGTTGATAGCCATTTCCTTCAATTTTCATAGATGTCGGCATCTTGTCAGTCATCATATCGTGGCCATGGCACCTCGCCGAAAACCCTCCGTAGCGGCGAACATCGGTCGCCGTTTCCCCCTAAAAAGGTAGGGTCACGTGGTTTCAGTCGACCCATTTCCAAAACCCCCAAAGCAGGATCACCCACGCCTTTACTTATCCATGACCAAAAAGATTTTTCACAGAAGGTAACAAAGGGAACGAAGGAGCTACGCACGCATTCTTCGATTTTGAATTTTTGGATAATAGGATGTGATAACTGAGTTGTTCCATCCCTTCGTTCTCTTCGTTGCCTTCTGTAAAATATTTTCTCCAGCCGTAGCGGCGATCATCGGTCGCCGTGTCCCCCTAAAAAAGGGTCGCATGGCCTCACCACGTAAAACCTTCGGTCACGTGGTTTCAGTCGACCCATTTCCAAAACCCCCAAAGCAGGATCACTCTTGCCGTCGTGTGATCCCGGAAACAACGGCTCTCATCACACGTGGTTTCATTTCGTGATACCCCTTCAGCCCAGGATTCTAATTTTCCCTCTTGAACTGTTCATAAGAACACATTACGCATAAATCATGTCTTCCCCACATGAACCGCATACTTCTCCGGCACGGCAACAATTCATCGAGCGCCTTACAGCGATTCATATCAAACCCGCCACTCACAACTACTACATCCGCTGGGCAGAATCATGGACCAAAGCTCGTGGTCACCATTCCACCCAACGCACCCAAGAATGGTTCGATGCCCTCGACCGCTCCACTTCGGTTGCCGATTGGCAACTCCGCCAAGCCATCGACTCCGCCCGCATTCTCGCTTGCGACATCATGAAAATCGATTGGGCTGCATCCTTCAATTGGCAGGCTCTATCAGACCAAGCGAAATCCCTTGAGCCCGAGCACCGAACCCGCGCTCGTGAAACCATCACCGTCCGTGCCGATCTCCCTCCTCAATGCGACCCCGCAAGCCTGCCGGACACCCATGAAGAAGTTGCGCGTATCACCGATGCCCTCCGCCGTGCCATACGCCTCAAAAACATGGCGATGGCCACCGAAGAAACCTATGTCCACTGGTGCGCCCGCTTCACTCGCTTCTGCCTGATCAAACTCAAAAACCCGCCTCAAACCGCTGTTCCCGCTGCCATCACCCACTACCTCGATTACCTCGCCCTTGAACGCCACGTCGCACCGGCGACTCAAAAGCAAGCGCTCAACGCCCTCGCGTTTCTAACAAAAAATATCCTCGGTCACCAGGAATTCACCCTCGACCATATCACTCCCGCCAGAGGCCAGCGCCGCCCTCCGGTAGTCATGACTCGTGGAGAAGTCCGCTCTCTCATCGCACATCTTGAGAATCCTTGGAAACTTGCAGCCCAACTCATGTACGGCTCAGGGCTCCGTGTCATGGAAACGCTCCGACTACGTGTCAAAGACATCGATTTCGGACAAGGCACCATCACCATTCACGATGGTAAAGGTGGAAGGCATCGGGTGGTTCCTTTGCCTAAAGCACTTGAAAACCGTCTAACCGAACATCTAGCAGCAAATCGGGAAAAACATCTGCAAGACCTCGTTGTTGGTGCAGGTGATGTCCACATGCCCGAAGCACTTCTGCGCAAATGGCCGAACGCCAGCAGAGAATGGCCATGGCAATATCTTTTCCCCTCCGCCACCCTCTGCCCACACCCGCGCGTGCAACATTGTGTCTGTAAAAGTGCAAAGCACTAGCAAACCGGCACTAAGACCGATGGAGCGTAGCGGAATCGGCCTTAGTGCCGGTCGCCGCCCCCTCCAAGAGCCTGAGACAGGGCTTGTTGGTGCTCGGCCACAGCTGG